>JACRDB010000168.1 GCA_016218725.1 Deltaproteobacteria bacterium | reverse complement strand
CCGGCCATCACACCGGGGCTCCATTGAAGCCCCGACCTTGAATCGCACCATGGACCCGACCTTGAAGGGTCTCCCCGGCCATCACACCGGGGCTCCATTGAAGCCACCACCGGGGGGGGCGGGTCGTCAATGACCCATCCCACAGTCTCCCCGGCCATCACACCGGGGCTCCTATTGAAGCCCAGGGGAGTCACCCCTGACCCGCGACACAGGCCCGAAAGTCTCCCCGGCCATCACACCGGGGCTCCATTGCCTGGCCACCGAACGCCCCCTGAGGGCCCTCCGCTACCCCGTCGCCTTCCTCACCAGCACATACCCGCGCACGCTCGGGTGCTCCGTGGGGTAGGCCTTGCGGCGGAGCTCAAGCTCCACCGCGAGGCCCGCCTCCCGGGCCAGGGCCACCACCGTCTCTCGCGGGAAGAAGCGCCAGTCCAGGCTCACCGCGTGGCCCAGGAACTCCGTCACCGTCACCACCTCCTCGCCGACGTGGAAGGCCAGGAGCGCGGGCGCCCCGGGGCGCAGCACCCGGCGGAGCTCCCGCAGCGCCTGGCAGAGCTCCTCGGGCGCCAGGTGCACGATGGCGTAGAAATACGTCGCGCCGCTCCAGGAGTCGTCCTGGTCGTCCAGCGCGAGCATCGAGCCCACCCGGAAGAGCACCCCGGGGTGCCTCGCCCGGGCCTCGGACACCATCCCCTCGGAGAGGTCCAGGCCCTCGGCGCGGACGCCCCGGTCACGGAGGAACCGGGCCACGTGCCCCGGCCCCGTGCCCACGTCCACCACCACGCCCTCACCGCCCACGCCCGCGGCGAAGTGCTCCAGCAGCGCGCGGTCCAGGGGCTTGTCCCGGAGCTCGTCCAGGAAGTGCCGGGCGTAGTCCCCCGCGGCCCTGTCATACGTCTCGCGCACCCGCGCGCCCTGCGATCCCGTCGGAGGCTCCCTCACGCGGGTATCATACCGACCGGACGTCCCGGAGGGTGCTATGGTTCGGCGCGCATGATCGATGTGTTCGAGCTGGATCGCTACGGCCAGGAGCTGCCAGCCCCGGCCGCCGCCCAGGCGCCCTTCGAGGTGTCCCTGGCGGCCTTCGCGAGGCTCCTGACGGACTGGTTCTCCGACGCCTCGGCCCGCATCGCCGACGCCAGGGCCTCGGGTCCCGAGGACGCCCAGCTCGTCGAGCGCGAGTGGAACGAGCCCGAGCGCCGCACCCGGGAGAGCCTCCGGCGCTTCGTCGATGCCGTCGAGCGCCAGCCTACCGCGGCCACCATGGGCAAGGTGAACGCCGGCAAGACCTCCCTCCTGTCCCGCTGGTACCTCGACGTGGAGGAGCTCCGGGAGCTCCCCGTGGGCGACGCGGACACCACCGGGTGCCTCACCCGCCTCACCCGGCGCGGTGTCGCAAAGCTCGACTCCGCCGTCCGCGTCCGCACCCTCGACAACGCCACCTTCGAGGACCAGCCCCAGGCCGCCGAGGACGCCGCCACCCTCGACGAGTTCCCGCACTCGCTCTTCGTCGCCTTCGAGCCCGGCAACCGGGACGACTTCGCCAAGGCCCTCCGGGTGTGCCGCTTCCCCATCCCCGACGACGCCGGCTACGAGCTCGAAGAGGTCCGCCGGGGCGAGTACCGCGTGGTGCGCCTGCGCTCCGGCGAGCTCCGCCTGCGCTCGCTCCAGCTCCGGGCCAGCGAGGTCACGCTCCGCGTGCGCCCCTCGCCCGGCACCCGCGCCGCGCGCATCTTCGAGGTGCTGGACCTGGTGGACTGCCCCGGCGCCGACCCGCAGATCGAGGCCGACGCCACCCGACACCTCAAGGCCGTGAAGAACCACCTCGTCTTCCGTCAGGCCGTGCAAGAGCTCGATCTCCTGATCCTGGTGTGCAGCTCACAGCCCAGCGCCATCCGCCCGGGGCACCAGCTCCTGCACGGCCCCTGGCGCCAGTGGGTCGCCCGCTGCGAGGGCCACATGCGCGGCCGTGCAGTCCTCGCCCTGACCTACGCCGGCGAGGCCCTGAGGCAGACCGCCGAGCGCTTCCGGGACCTCCAGCGCCCGGAGACCGAGCGGCAGCTCAATACCCATCAGTCCCTCCCGCAGTCGGTCTTCAGCTCCGTGGTGCAGCCCTTGCGGGGCGCCCTGGAGGAGCCCTTCGCGGACGCCCTGGACCCCAATGACCTCGCGGCCTGGCCGCCCTTCGTGCTCCTGGAGAACCGCCACGTGGACCCCCACCTGGAGATCCCCGCGGAGGAGGTCCCCCGCGCCCGCGAGGCCATCACCGCCGCGCTTGAAGAGCCCTCCCTGCCCGAGGACGCACCCTTCGCGTGGAAGGTGGCGCACTTCTTCGCCCGGAGCTGGGTGGAGGACGTCGCCCGGGTGCGCGCCGCGGACCCCGTCGCCCGCCGTCGGTTCCTGGCCTGGATGGTGGACGTGGCCCTCGCCGTCGCCAACCCCGAGGACCGGGGCCACGAGCTCCTCACCCGCCTCATGCTCCACCTGGCCCACCGGGGCGAGCTCCGCAAGGTGCGCTCCACGGAGCTCGTGGGCCTCGCCGAGAGCGCCCGCGCCGCCGTCACGGACCTGCACGAGCGGCTCACCCGCGAGCCCCGCGCGGATCGCCAGGCCCTGGACGCCATGGAGGCGCTGGTGAAGAGGCTCCGGGAGAAGCTCCCCCGGCACGGCGTCGTGCTCCCCTTCCCGGCCACCGTGAGGCAGGCCTCCCTCAAGCCCTTCCAGCACCCCGCGGTCACCTGGGACGGGCTCGTGGCCGAGTGCGCGCGCTCGGCGTGCGCGTCGGTGGGCGCCGCCGCGCGGGACCCGGACCTCGCCGGGCAGCTCCGGCCCGTGCTGGAGCGCATGCTCGACGCCGACCGGCCCACGCAGAAGCTCCGCGCCCGCGAGGAGCGCTTCCTCGGGGACGAGCCCTCCAACGCCGTGCACTGCGCGCACTTCCTCCTGGCGCGCCTGGCCGCGGGCGTGGACTGGCTCCTCCACGCCGCCGACGCCGAGCGCGAGGACTACGCGGCCCGCACCCTGGGCATCGACCCCCGGCGCAGCGAGGCCTACCGCCGCCTCCGGAGGGTGGTGGGCGAGCTGTCCCTGCCCGAGGGCCTGGGCGAGGGCCTCGCGCTCCTGCGCGCGCGCTGCGAAGCCCTGGTGGCCGAGCTCGACGCCGCGCCCACCCAGGCGCCCGCCGGGGAGGCCGCGCCATGTTGATCGAGGCCGGGGTCCTTCGGATTCGGGCCGGGCTCACGCCCGTGGTGCTCACGCTCCCGGTGGGGGCCAGCACGCGCCGGGGGCTCTTCGCCCGCAACGGCGAGCTCCGGGAGTTCACGCTCTTCGCCCAGCGCTTCGGCGAGCCCGAGGGCTACGCCCGGGCGCGCGTCAGGGAGGAGGCGTGGCTGCCGGCCAGTGATGTGGCCCGGGCCCTCGGGCGCACGGACAACAAGGGCGCCGCTTGCGTCCCCGCGCACGACCACCCGGCGCTGCGTAACCTCTTCTTCTCGGTGCGCGTATACAAGAACCCCTCGAACTTCGAGGTGGCCCTGTCGCTGGCGTGGCACCCGGAGAGCGCGCGCACGGCCCTGGTGGTGGGGCCCACCCGCGCCGCGGAGCGCAGGGTCAAGCACCTGGCGCAGCGCTACGGCCTGGACGACGCCCTGGTGCTCGATCCGTTCCGCTGGGCCCTGGCCGCCCACGACTACGACGACGACACCCCGCCCCACGAGCGCTACGCGGGCCTCGGGAAGTACGTCGGCAGCGCCTCGGCCAGGCTCGCCCTGGTGCCCACGCCCGACGCGCCCCTGACCCTGGTGCCCGAGCGCGCCCCGCGGCGCCCGGGGGAGACGGGCACCACCGTCGCCGTGGACTTCGGCACCCACGAGACCAGCGTGGTCACGCAGCGCGAGGGGCAGCGCGACATGACCGTCCAGGGCCCGCTGGCGCCGTGGTCGTTCCACTGCGTGGAGGTCTCCCTCCAGGACGGGGCCTGGCATGCGGAGTTCATCCTGCCGCCCAGGTCCTTCGAGGAGCGCACCACGCTGGGCAACCCGGTGATGCCCATCCCCCTGGCCGACCGCTGGAGCGTCCTGGCGCGCCGCGCCGAGGGTCGCAGGGACGAGCCCGGCATCCCGAGCGTGCTGATCCCCCACGACAAGACCCCGCCGGGGCTGGCGGGGCACCCCTTCGACGGCGCCCGGGACCCGCTGATCGGGACGCGGGTGCAGCGCATCGTGACGCAGCTCATCGACGCCCGCAGGAGCCACCGGCGCCGAGACGCCGAGCCCGAGGAGCCCGCCGTCCAGGGCCCCGACGGCGCCGCGGAGGCCCCGCGCAAGGTGGACCCGCTCACGCTCCTCGACGTGGATGACCTGGAGCCCTCGCCCAAGCTGCGCATCGGGCGCGACCCGGGCCTGGCCATGGAGTTCCTCGACGGGGTCTTCGGCGAGCTGGCCGCGCGGGAGATCGTCGCCGCGGGGGGATCGTCGGACGGGTCCCTCGGGGCCGTGGGGCCGGTGCTCCTGTCCTACCCCGTGGCCTTCCTCGCCCAGGACCGCGAGACCCTGGAGCGCGTGGCCCGGGTGGCCCTCGAACAGAGCGCCCTCCGGGGCCTCTGCGGCGACCGCCCGGAGCCTCCCCTCACCTTCCTCGACGAGGCCACCGCGGCGGCCCTGGGGGTGCTCTACCACCGCTTCGGGTCCCTCTCCCTGGACCACCTCCTGGACGCCTTCCAGCCCATGCGCTTCGAGGACGACCCTTCCCCACGGAGCGTGCGCCTGCTCACCTTCGACTGCGGCGGAGGCACCACGGACCTGGTGCTCCTGCGCCTGCGAGAAGACGGCGACCGGGTGGTGTCCGAGATCGAGGACTTCTACGGCCTGCCCTTCGCCGGGGTGGAGATCACCCGGAGGATCTGTCGCGAGGTCAAGCGACGGCTCCGCACGCTCCTGCCGCCGGACCAGGTGGAGCGCCTGCGCACGCGCTTCGCGCGGGATGAAGGGTCCACGGAGACACCCACGGCCCAGGACCTCGATCGCATGGCGCGCACCCTCGGGTTCTTCAACTTCGGCGAGAGCGTGAAGGTGCAGCTCACCACCGGGGCCGGGGACGAGGCCTCGCTGCGGCTCCAACTCGCCGCCCGGGCCCAGGAGTACCTCGGCGAGTTCGACGTCACCCAGGTGCTCAACGCCGTGCCCACCCGGGCCTGGCTGGAGCAGTGCGTCGCCTCGGTGCTGGCCCCGGCGCTGGAGACCGCCGAGCGCTGGCTCGCCCAGGCGCACACGCCCGTGCAGCTCCTCCTGGCCAGCGGCAGGAGCAGCCAGCTCCCGGGCGTGACCGAGCGCCTCCGCCGCGCGTGCGAGGCCTCCCCGAAGCCCGTCCTGGCGCAGCATGTGTTGTCCCCCAGGGAGCTCGCGGGCACCGAGCAGGGCTTCGGCTTCCTGGACCTGCACGCCGCCCAGCGGGGCGGGCGCCGGGCGGACCTGTCCAAGTTCGGCGTGGTCATCGGCCTCGCCCACGGGTACGTGCTCACCACCAAGACCGGCGAGGGTCAGCGCCTCGTGGTGCACCCCATCGACGAACACAAGCGCACGCGCTTCCTCGGCGTCCTCCGGCAGGAGGGACGCGGAGTGCAGTTCGTCATGCCCGAGGACCGCCTGGTGGTGCGCGCCGACGGCCGCCCCGTGGACCCCTCGCAGGTCGTCTGGATCGATGAGCAGCCCTTCGCCACCCGGGCGGTGCTCGGCCAGAACTTCCGGGGTCCCCCGAAGCCCGGCACCGCCGGGAGCGTGGACCCGCCCATCCCCTTCGCCCAGGTGCGCTTCACCCCCGCCGCGCTCCCGGAGCGCGAGCGGCTCCAGCTCCGCAAGGTCCAGGTGGGCTTTGCCCAGCGCACCGCCAGCGAGGTGGTCCTCGCGGGCTTGCGGGTCGAGAAGGCCAGCGGCACCGAGGAGGTCCTCGCCCCGGACGGCGCACCGCAGCTCACCGCCGGCGGCCTCACCGCCCACTTCGAGACCCGGCGCCTGGAGTTCGATTTCCGGCGCAACGGCGCCATCGACCCCGAGGACATCGACCATGAGTAGGATCGCCCCGCCATGCGCGCGCTGTTCGGCAGGCTCCTGGGCGCCCTCACCCGCTGGTGGGGACGATGGTTCGATATCGAACCATCGCTCCCCGCGGGGGCCGCGGTGCCCGGGTCAAGGTCCTTCCTCCAGGGGCTCTACGCCATGAGCGCCTCGCAGCTCGACGGGTGGCTCCGGGTGCTCCGCGCCGAGCTGCCCTTCCCCCAGCCGCGCTTCGGGGCCGCCGAGGCTCCCCCGAGCGCCGAGGACTTCCTGGAGCGCCTTGGCTCCGCGGGAGAAGAGGTCCGTCAGGCCCTCGGTCGGGCGCCCCCCGGGGAGCCCACCGGCGACCCCGAGCCCGAGTGGTTCCTATGCCTGGCCGACCGGCTCCTGCCGCTGGCCTGCTGGGGCTCGGGCCTGGGCCTCCCGGACGACGGCGGGGCGGCCCCGGACCTCCTGCGGGAGCTCAAGGGGCTCCGGAAGGACTTTGAAAAGAACCTGAAGGGCCTCGTCCGGGCCCTGCCCGCCACGGGAGCGCGCAGCGCCCCGGCGGCGCCCGAACCAGCGCCGCCAAGGACCCAGGGAACGGGCCTCCAGGCGGCCTACCTGGGCCTCCTCAAGGTCCACCTGGAGGCGCTGCTCGTGCCCCTCGGGGCCACGGTCACCCTGGAGGTCCCCGCCCTGGGCGCCCGGGTGGCCGAGCTGGTCCCTCCGCCCGCGCCCGGGAGCCCCACCTCCGGCGTCGTAGGGCGGGTGCTCTGCCCCTCGGTGAGCGTGCGCCTCCCAGGGGGGCTGGTGCTCTCCCGCGGGGCCCACGTCCGGAACCCCGCGTAACTTCCCTCGGCCCCTCGGGAGTACCATGGAGCCATGAAGCTCCTCCTCCGGACCCTCTATTTCCTGCTCATCGGGTGGTGGCTGGGCATCCTCTGGGGCCTGGTCGGGTACCTGTGCTGCGTGAGCCTGGTGCTCCTGCCCATCGGCCTCCTGATGCTCAACCGCCTGCCGCAGGTCATCACCCTCAAGCCGGTGCCCGTGGAGCCCTACACCGGCTCTGCACCCAAGGAGTACCCCTTCTGGATCCGCGCCGTATGGTTCCTCTTCGCGGGCTGGTACCTCTCCGGGCTCCTGGTGTCCGCGGGCATCGTGTGCTCGCTCACCATCGTCGGGATCCCCCTCGGGCTCTGGTGCTTCAACCGCATCCCGCTGGTGCTCACCCTCAAGCAGGCCGCTTGATTCCGTGAACCTGGCGGTGGGGCATCACACCCCACAAACCGGTGACAATTCCTTCGCGGTGCGGTAAGTAGACCGCATGGGATTGCGGCACCAGCGCCGCAGCCCCAGAAGGACCTTCCACGCATGGCCACCGGGCGTCCAGGGTCCGCGCTGCTCGCCATCACCACCAAGCCCCGGAGGGCGATCCTCCGGCTGGCCCTGCTCGTCCTGGCGGGGCTCCTCGGGGCGCTGGCGGTCGGCGCGCTCCGGAGGGCTCCCCCCGCGCGGCACCGTCCTGCGAAGTGGGAGCGGCCGTGGGCGAGGGTGCGGAACCCCGCCCGCGACCGCCTGGAGGCCACGCGGGAGGTCCTCGCGCTCCTGGACGCGCGGCCTGGAGCCAGCGTGGCGGACGTGGGCGCGGGCGCGGGGTACTTCACCTTCAAGCTCGCGGCGGTGGTGGGCCCGGCGGGGCGGGTGACCGCCGTGGACATCGACCCGGAGATGGTGGCGTTTGTCGCGCGGTTCGCGCGCTCCCACGGCCTCAACAACGTAGAGGCCAGGGTGGTGCCGGAGGGCTCGCCGGGGCTCGACGCGGGGCGCTACGACGCGGTGCTCCTGAGCGAGGTGTACAACTTCTGGCAGGGCGAGGAGCCCGCGGCGCGGCGCACGCTCCGGGCGCTGGCGGCCTCCCTCAAGCCCGGCGGGCGGCTGGTGCTCTTCCAGACCGACGTGGCCACCTGCGCGTGGCACGAGCGCTGGCGGGAGCACAACTGCGAGGGCATGGAGCCCTCACAGCTCGTAGGGCTCGCCCGGGAGGTGGGTCTCGGACCGCTGGCGGTGCGTCGCTACGACCTGAACGACCCCCACCACCAGGACCGTACCCGGCCGGGCTTCCTCCTCGCGTTCACCACCGCGGACCGGGCGCCGACGACCCCGGAGACGCGGCCCCTGCGCGAGACCTACGCGCCCTGGTAGCGTGGACCGGATGCGCGACGCGACGGTGGGAGCGGCGGCCTTCCCGGAGCGTGGCGGCCGCCCGGTGATCCTGGACGGGGCCCTGGCCACGGAGCTGGAGGCGCGGGGCTTCACCCTGGACGACCCGTTGTGGAGCGCAAGGGTGCTCCTGGAGGCCCCCGAGGCGGTGCGGGCCGTGCACCGGGACTACCTCCTGGCCGGCGCCGACGTGATCACCACCGCGGGGTACCAGGCCACCTTCGAGGGCCTCGCCCGGCGGGGCCTGGACCGCGCCCGGAGCGAAGGGGTGCTCCTGCGCGCCGTGGAGCTCGCGAGGGAGGCTCGGGACGCCTTCGCGTCGGGGCCCGAGCGACCCTGGGTGGCGGCGTCCCTGGGCCCCTACGGGGCGCTCCTGGCGGACGGGAGCGAGTTCCGCGGGGGCTATGGCCTCCACGTCGAGGCCCTGAGGGATTTTCACCGCCCGAGGGTGGATCTCCTCGCCCGGAGCGGCGCGGAGCTCCTGGCCTTTGAGACCGTGCCCTGCATCGAGGAGGCCGAGGCCATCGCCCGCGCGCTGGAGGACCTGGACGGCCCCGGGGCATGGGTGAGCTTCTCCTGCCGGGACGGCGCCCACGTGGCCCAGGGCGAGCGCATCGAGGACTGCGTCGCCGCCGTCGAGGGCGTCCGCGCGGTGGTGGCCGTGGGGGTCAACTGCTCGCACCCCCGGTGGGTGGAGGAGCTCCTGGAGCGCGCTCGGAGCGCGACGCGCAAGCCCCTCCTGGCGTACCCCAACCGCGGCGGGCGGTGGCTCCCCGAGGAGCGCCGCTGGGACGACTCGGAGGCGCCCCACGCGCTGGCCTGGTACGCCGCCCGCTACGTCGCCGCGGGCGCCCGGGCCGTGGGCGGTTGCTGCCGCACCACGCCGGGGGACATCCGTTCCCTGCGCCAGACCCTCGGGGGGCCTTCACCCGGTTAGAGTCCGCCGCGGCCGTCGTGGCGGCGGGTGCGGCAGCGCAGCCCCTCGCAGCGACACTCCAGGGTCCAGGGGATCACCACGTCGGGGCAGCTCCCGCGCGGGCGCCGGACCCGGCGCCTCGGGACGCAGCGCCGCGGGATGCACACGTCGTCCGGGACGCAGTCGCTGTCGCGCATGCACGAGCCCGTGGTGCTCTGGGCGGGCACCATCGCTGGCGAGGCCTCGCCCTCCTGACCGGTCGCCGGGACGGCGGGCATCGCGTGCGCCACGGGGGCCACGGCGGCCCTACGGACGGGCTCGGACTCCGAGGGACGGGCGCATGCCAGCAGCCCCGCCAGGGCCCAGGGCAGGGCGCGCCGCGCGCGGTGCGCAGGGGTCAGGGACCGTGACACACGCGTACCGTCCACGACGCCATGGTACACTCCAGGCCCTGTGTTGGTGGGCCCCGCGAGCGCTCCCCCGAGGCGCGTAGGGTCCGCCGGAGGCCTCCCGATGGCTGCCTTTCTTGAAGCTCGCGCGCACCTTCCCTGGCTCGCCCTCGCGCTCCTGGGCCTCTCGGCCTGCCCCGGCGGCGGCGGGCCCGCGGTCCAGGCACCGGACTCCGGCCCGCTGGACTCCGCGACCCCGGACGCCGCCCTGGACTCGACCCCCGCGGACTCCGCCGCGCCGGACACTGCCCCCGCGCAGGACGTCCCCCCGGGGATGGACACCGCGTCCGCCGGGGATGCCTCCACGGACGGGCCGCCCTCGGACGGGGCGCGCGAGTGCGCCCAGCACCGGGACTGTGAGGGCAACCCTCGGGGCCTGGTGTGCGACGCCGCCCGGGGGGTGTGCGTGCAGTGCTCGACCGCCGAGGACACCTGCCCGAGCGGCACCCGCTGCGAGGCAGGGCTCTGCGTCCCCGGGTGCCGCGCCGACGGGGACTGCCCCGGGATGACCCGCTGCGACCTGTCCACCCGGCGGTGCATGGGCTGCCGCGCCGACGGCGAGTGCGGCGGGGCCCAGGCCTGCTGCGCGGGGCAGTGCCTGGACACCCAGGGGGACGCGCGCAACTGCGGCGCCTGCGGCCGCGCGTGCCCCGCGGGGCAGCCGTGCTGCAACGGGGCGTGCGCGGCCCTCGCCGTGGACGCGCGCAACTGCGGCGCCTGCGGCAACGCGTGCGGCGTGGCCAACGGCGAGGCGGCCTGCGTGGCCTCCCGGTGCGCGGTGGCGCGCTGCGGCGCGGGCTTCGGGGACTGCGACCTGGACCCGGCCACCGGCTGCGAGACGCCCGTCACCGCGGACCCGGCCAACTGCGGCCGCTGCAGCGGCCGCTGCGCCGTCGGCCCGAACGCCACGGCGACGTGCACCGCGGGCGCCTGCGCCGTGGTGTGCAACACCGGCTTCGGGGACTGCGACCGCGGGGCCGGCAACGGCTGCGAGGTGGACCTGCGCGCCGCCGCGGCCCACTGCGGCGCCTGCGGGGCCGCGTGCCCCGCCGGGGCCAACGCGTCGGCGCGCTGCGTCGCGGGCGCCTGCGCGGCGCAGTGCAACGCGGGCTTCGGGGACTGCGACGGGGCGGCCCCCAATGGCTGCGAGGCCCGCCTCGACGCGGACCCGAGGAACTGCGGCGGGTGCGGCACCACCTGCGCCACGCCCCACGCCACGCCCGCCTGCCGCGCGGGGGCCTGCGCCGTCGGGACCTGCGAGGCAGGCTTCGCGGACTGCAACGGCATGGCCGCCGACGGGTGCGAGCAGGACACCCGCGCGGACAACGCCAACTGCGGCCGCTGTGGCCAGCGCTGCCCCGCCGGGCAGGTGTGCGCCGCCGGCGCCTGCGCCACGAGCTGCCCCGCCGGGCAGACCCTCTGCGGCGGCGCCTGCGTTGACGTGACCCGCAGCGTGTCCAACTGCGGGCGCTGCGGCAACGCATGCCCCGTCGGGACCAACGCCATGGCCTCCTGCGCGGGAGGCGCCTGCGGGCTCGCCTGCAACCGCTTCTTCGGCGACTGCGACGCCGCGGGAGGCAACGGCTGCGAGGTGTCGCTGCTGGCGGACGTGAGCCACTGCGGCCGCTGCGGGAACCGCTGCGCCGCGCGGGCCAACGCCTTCCCGCGCTGCGCCCTCGGGGCCTGCGACCTCACCTGCGCCGCGGGCTTCGCGGACTGCAACGGCGCCGACGCCGACGGCTGCGAGGTGGCCACCGCCATGGACCCGCGCAACTGCGCCGCCTGCGGCGCCGTGTGCGCCCTCGCCAACGCCACGCCCGCCTGCCGCGCGGGGGCCTGCGCCGTCGGGGCCTGCAACGCAGGCTTCGCGGACTGCAACGGCATGGCCGCCGACGGGTGCGAGACCGCCACCAGCGCCAACCCCTCCAACTGCGGCCGCTGCGGCCAGCGGTGCAGCGCCGGGCAGGTGTGCTCCGGGGGCGCTTGCACGCTCCTGTGCCCTCGCCCGAGGACCCCCTGCGCCGGGGCCTGCGTGGACCTCCAGACGGACCCGTCCAACTGCGGCGCCTGCGGACGCGCCTGCCTCCGAGGCCAGTCCTGCGCCGCGGGCGTCTGCGCCACGCCGCCGCCCGCCAACGACCGCTGCGCGGGCGCCACGGAGCTCAACCTCGCCGCCGGGCCGACGCTCACCGTCAGCGCCACCACCGTGGCCGCCGCCCACGACCTGGACGCCCCGTGCCTCGGCGCGGGCCTCGGGGACGTGTTCTACCGCTTCACCCTCACGCGCCGGGAGCTCGTCTACGCCGACACCCTGGCCTCGCCGGGGTTCAACAGCAAGCTCTTCTTCGCGTCAGGCTGCGCCTCCCCCATCACGTCCCGCACCGCCGGGGACCTCGTCTGCGACAACGTCGGCGGCATTGACTGCGCCGTCTCCCGCGGGAGCCAGGTCTTCACGATCCTCCCCGCGGGGACCTGGTACCTCGTCCTCTCGGTGCAGTCCGGCGCGGCGGGCGCCGCCACGCTGACCTTCCAGCACCTGAGCGTCGGCAACGGGCGCGTCGCGGCCCTGCGCGCCGGGAGCTCCACCCCGTCGGGCACCACCAGCGGGACCAGCGGCACCACCAGCGCCTGCGGCGGCAGCGGCCCCGAAGACGCATACTGGTGGGTCACCTGCCCCGCCTCGGCCTCCGGCGCCCTCTCGGCCTCCACGTGCCTGCGGGCCTCCTGGGACACCGTGCTCTACGTCCGCAACGGCTCCGGCGTGGGCGACGCGTGCAACAACGACGCCCCCGTGGGCCCGCCGCCCTTCGGCTCCCTCTGCGGCGACCGCTCCAGCCTCTCGGCCACCATCCCCGCCGGCGCCGGCGCCCACGCCCTGCTCATCGACGGCTTCTCGGGCGCCTCCGGCGCCTACACCATCGGCGTCACCCGCCCCTGACCGGTCACGGCAACGGCAGCGCGCACCGGAAGCCCAGGTCCACCGCCGCCAGCGCGCTGCCACACGGCGCCCTCGCGGCCGCCCTCACCATGCGCTCGCCCACGCTCCACCAGCCTCCCCCGCGGCGCGCCCGGGGACGGGTCGCGTAGCCCTCGCTCCAGGGGTCCGGCGCCGCCGTCGCAGGACCGCTGGTCTCTCGACGCTCAGGGTTCCATACATCCGCGGTCCATTCCCACACGCCACCACAAAGGTCTTCAACACCCCACACGCTCCTACCCGTAGGGTGCGATCCTACCGGTGCGGTGCTCTCTCGTCGGAGGCCGTCCCCGGACCACCAGAGGCGCTCGGGGCTCGGGGGCTCCTGGCCCCAGGGCCAGGGGTTCCCCTCGGGGCCCCGGGCGGCGTACTCCCAGCCTGCCTCCGTCAGGAGGCTCAGGCCCGCCCAGCGGCACCATGCCATCGCGTCGTGCCAGGTGACGCACACCACCGGGTGCGACGGACCCTGCGTGAAGACCAGGTCCAGAGGCTCGTAGCCTGGGTTTCTCCACGCGTGGCGGTAGCCCAGCACCTCCTCCGTGGTGCGGTACCCGGTGTGCTCCACGAAGCGATGGAAGGCCCCCACCGTCACCGGGAAGCGCCCCACCAGGAAGCCCTCGGTGATCAGGAACGCCCGCCGGGAGAGCCTGTGGAGCGTGTCGTCGTCGGCCCCGAGCTGGCACCACCCCGGAGGGATGTACACCATTTCTAGCGAGGCCCCGGTGGGGTCCAGCACACGGTAGCGATCGGGCTCATCCCCCCGCAGGACCCCCGTGGGGAGCCGCTCGCCCCGCCAGCCCAGGTGCTCGCTCGGAGACCGCAGGAGCGCCGGGGTCACCTCGGACCACGACGGGACCAGGCCCACGGAGGCCGCGCCCGAGGGCCCGGGTGGGGCCGCTCTCTTCGGCGCCACCGTCGTGGCCTCGGCGTCCTCGCGCAGCGCCTCCAGGAAGTCCTCGCGCAGCGCGCCCGCGTGAGGGTGCCGCGCCGAGGGCTCCCGCTGCAGCGCCCGCTCCAGCACGGCCCACACCGCGGGGCCCGGCCAGGCCCTCCGCGAGGCCATGGACGCCAGGCTCCGCGAGGGCTCGCCAGCCTCGCGCACCCGGTGCCACCAGGACCCGCCGTGGTCGTCCGCGTCGGGCGTGCCCAGGAGCATCTCCAGGAAGGTCACCCCGAGGGCGAAGACGTCCGTCCAGGGACCGATCGCGCCCCGGAGCGCATGCTGCTCCGGCGCGGAGTACGGGTCCGTCCCGGGCCCGAGGCCCTGGGTGTGGCGCCCCACCCCCACCCTCGCGATGCCAAAGTCCAACACCTTGATCGTGGGCTCCGTGTGCGCGAGCTCCACCACCATCACGTTCGCGGGCTTCAGGTCCCGGTGCACCACCGCCTCGGGCCGCCGCGCGTGGGCGTAGGCGATCCCGCTGCACACCTGCGCGAAGAAGCGCTCCAGGGAGCCCGGCGGGGGCTCGGTCCCCGCGGTGTGGTGGGCACGGAGCCACTCGTCCAGGGTGCGCCCGGGGACCAGCTCCAGCACGTGCAGGAGCCTCCCGTCCGAGGCCATGTAGTCCCGGAGCTTCACGAGGTGTGGGTGGTTGAACCCCGCGAGGATCCGCGCCTCCTGCTCGAAGCGCGCGAGGCTCTCGGGGCTCTGGTGGTGCTCGCGGTGCAGCACCTTGAGCGCCACCTCCATGTCCGCAAGGCGCGTGTCCAGCGCGAGATAGGTGGTCGCGAAGCCCCCGGGGTCCCCGAGGGCCCGGAGCACCCGGTAGCGCCCCCCCACCAGCCCCGCGCCCCGAAACGGATCGCCCGACACCATCAGCCCCGGAACCGTATCATGGCGCGAATCTTTCGCCCGCCCCGTGCGTCTCCTGGTACCTGGAGAACCCATGCGCCGCGCCGCCCTCTGTCTCTGCCTCGCCCTCTGGGCGCCGGGGGCCCTCGCCCAGGCCCCAAGGCTCCCCTTCCCCCTCCGAGGCCCCGCGGCCCGCCCCACCCCCGCCGAAGTGGAGTTCTCCGCCGGGGACTCGCTGATGCAACGCGGAGACCTCGCCGGGGCCCTCCCCCGCTTCGAGGCCGCCCGCAGGCTCGACCCCCGGGACGCCAGGCCCGTGTTCTACCTGGGTGAGGTCGCCTTCCGCCAGGGACGCCACGCCGACGCCGAGGCCCTCTTCCGCGAGGCCCTGAGGCTCCAGCCTACCCTGGCCGAGGCCCGCGCGGAGCTCGGGGCCACGCTCCGGGAGCTGCACCGCTGCGCCGAGGCCATCCCCGAGCTCGAAGCCGCCCTGCGCACCACCCCCTCGCTGGGCGAGGCCCACACCACCCTCGGCCAGTGCGCGGAAGACGGCCATGACACCCCCAGGGCCCTCACGGCGTACCGCGCCGCCCAGCGGTCCCTTCCCGACGACCCGCTGCCAGGGCTCTACCTCGGGCTCCTCCTGGCCTCCGGGGACCCTCCCGCCGGGTCCCCGCTCCGGAATGAAGCCCTCCAGGCCCTGCGGGGCGCCGTCCGTCGTGGGGACCGGGACGCCTCGGTGCTGGCCCTGGCAGGCCCTGCGCTTCGGCGCCTGGGGGACCCCCGAGGGGCCGTGCTCGCCCTGGAGCGGGCCCGGAGCCTCCAGCGCCCCCCCACCGCGGCAGTGCTGGGCGAGCTGGCCCAGGCCCTGGCGGCCAGCGGGCAGCTCCCCGCGGCCCGCGCCCGCGTGGACGAGGCCCTTGGCCTCGCTCCCCAGGAGGCCAACCTGCACTACCTGTCCGGGCTGATCCGAGCGGCCGCCGGGGACGTACCCGGCGCCATGGACGCCTTCCGCGCGGTGCTCCGGCTGAGCCCCCAGGACCCTCTGGCGGCGCGGGCCCGGGCGCGCCTCACCTCCCTGGGCACCCAAGGAGCCCGCAGGCCCTGAGGGTCTACGGGGCGTTTGTGCTTTCGCCCGGAACAGGCTAACCATTGGGGGAGGCGTTCTCCCAGCAAAGGGTCCAAGGCCGCGATGCGCCAGTGTCCTAAATGCAAGAAGCGCTTCCTGGAGAGCAACGCGCGCATCTGCGACGTGGACGGGGCCGTGCTGGACCTCATCGTGGTGGCCAGCGAGCGGGACCGCCTGGTGGGCACCACCATCCTGAACAAGTACACCATCGACGGCGTCCTCGGGGACGGGGGCATGGGGGTGGTCTACCGCGCCCAGGACCGCAGCAACAAGCGCTTCGCCGTCAAGGTCCTGCGCGCGGAGTACAGCGCCGAGGCGGAGCTCGTCGCGCGCTTCGAGCAGGAGGCCAAGGCCTCGGCGGCCATCCGGAACCCGCACATCGTGGACATCCACGAGTGGGGCTCGCTGCCCGACGGCTCGCGCTTCTTCGTGATGGAGTACCTCCAGGGCAAATCCCTCGGGGACGTGATGGCCCGCATGCCCAAGACCCCCAGCGGCGAGCGGCGCCAGGGCCTCCCGGAGGACTTCGCCCTGCACATCTCCATGCAGATCGCCGAGGGCCTCGCGGCCGCCCACAAGATCGGCATCGTGCACCGGGACATCAAGCCGGACAACTTCCACATCGTGAAGCGCCCGGAGGACCCGTACTTCGTGAAGATCCTGGATTTCGGCATCGCCAAGGTGCAGAACTCCAAGGCCGCGCGCACCCGCACCGGGAGCGTCTTCGGGACGCCGCACTACATGTCCCCGGAGCAGGCCTCCGGGGAGCGCAACATCGACCACACCACGGACATCTACGGCCTGGGCGTGATGATGTACGAGATGGTCGCCGGCAAGGTGCCCTTCGACGCCGAGAACCTCATGGGCATCCTCACGGCGCACCTGTACCACGCGCCGCTGCCGCCCAGGGCCTTCCCCGAGGTGAAGGTCAGCGCGTCCTTCGAGGCGGTGATTCTCAAGTGCCTGGCCAAGGCCCGGGACGCCCGCTACGCCTCCATGGCGGAGCTCTACGGCGACCTGCGCAGGATCCGCGAGGGGCGCCACGCCCGCGCCCTGGAGGACCAGCAGGACCAGCGCACCATCCAGATGCCAAGGCCCTCCTTCCCCGGTGGCTATGAGCCCGAGGACGGCGAGACCAGACCCGGCGTGATGCTCCCGGAGGCCCGCGCCAGCATGGCCCCGAGGCCCCCCGGGAGCCCGGGTCCCACCGTGCGCACCTCCTCGCCGCCGAGGCCCTCGATGCCCGGGGCCGCGGCGACCGCGCCGTCAATGCCGCCCTTCGGGGCGCAGGACCTCGTGCAGGAGTCCCCTACGCTGGTGCAGGGCCCGAGCATGCCGGGCCTCGAGCTCGACCCGAGCCGCGCCTACCAGCCCACGCCCACCACCACCACGCTCTCCATGTCCCGAATCCGGTCCCGGGCGCCCCTGATCGCAGGGGTGCTGGGCTCCGGCACGGCCATAGGCTTCGCCCTCTTCGCCCTCGTGGGGGTCAAGAGCGCCGCCCCGGCGTTCACCGTGCTGCGCCCCACCGCGCCGCAGCCCTCGGCGCCGGTGCTGGAGGGCGCCCCCATGGGCCCCTCCGCGGTCCCGTCGGTGCCGCCGATGCCGCTGGTCAACCCCGTGGGCGAGCCCCTGCCGCCGGTGCTCATCGAGTCCGTCACGCCGGGGGCCGTGGTCTTCCGCGGGCGCCAACGCATCGGCCCCACCCCCGTGAGGGTCGTGCGCCCCGCCAGCGGAGATGACACCTACGACGTCGTCGCCCCGGGGTACGAGCGGTCCCAGGTGACCGTCGGGCCGTCCACCCCGGTGGTCCTCCGGGTGGACCTGGACGCCCGCGACGGCCGAGGCCCCCGCCGCACCGCCCGGAGCAACCCCCGCGCCACGCCGGACCCCACGCCCGCGCCGCGCCCGCAGCAGCCCGCTGGGCCACAGAGCCCGCCTCCGCCGCCGCGCAACAACCCCAGCACCCGGACCCCGGAGGGGCTCCAGCGCATCCCGGGCTGGGAGTGACGCTTGCGCCGCGCGCCCGCGGGGCTTAGCCTCCGCGCGCTTCATGCGGTGGAAACGTACGGTCTTCCTTTGCCTCGCGGCGCTCTCCGGGTGCCCGGACAACCCCGGACGGGACCCCCCCCGGGACCAGTTCTTCTTCCCCATCGCCGGGGCCGTAGACGCCGAAGGGCGCTGGCTCTACGTGGTGAACTCGGACTTTGACCTGGCCTACAACGGCGGCACCGTCGTCGCCGTGGACCTGGACCGGGTCCGCGCCCGGGCGGCCTCCCCCGAGGCCCGCGGGTGCTCCCCGGACACGGACGCCCCGGGGGCGTTCTTCTGCGATGAATCGCCATTCATTCCGAGGCCCGACCAGACCCGCAGGATCAGCCCCTTCGGCGTGGACGCCGCGTGGGTGCGCTACCCCGCCGCGGGTCGGGATCGGTTGTATGTCATCGTCCGCGGGGACGGCTCCCTCACCTGGTTTGACCTGAACCGCGCCCCGGACGGCTCCCGGGACGACGGGGCCCTGGACTGCGGCAACGGCGGAGACCCGGGAGGGGCCTGCGGCGCCAGCCACCGCGCCGGCGTAGACCCCGTCCAGGGCCTGCGCAACGATGTCCTGCCCCCGGACCCCGCGGCGCTCTCCGTGGACGAGACCCAGGGCTGGATCACCGTGGTGCACCAGAGCACGGACCCGAACCTCCCCAGGGCCTCGCTCTTCCGGGACCCTATCGCCCTGGCGGGCGCAGGCCAGAGCGCCGCCCCGCAGCTCATGAACGTCGTGGGCCAGCTCCCCGCGGGGCTCAGCTCCCTGGCCCTGGTGCGCCGCGGGGACCGCAGCCGTAGCACCTGGCTCGCCACCTCGCGCTCCGAGGCCACTTTCACGCTCCTCCAGGCCTACCCCGGCAGCGGACCGCTCCAGGACGCCCGGCCCTTCCTCTACCGCGCGGCGCTCGCGCCGGTGCAGGGGCTCAACACCGGGGCCAATAGCCGCGCCGTGGCGCTGGACCCCGCCCCCGGGAGCAACCGCGCGTACGTGGTCAGCCGCTCGCCGGAGGCGCTCCTGACGCTGGACCTCACGGACCTCAACCGCCCCGCGGTGACCGAGGTGCTGGCCCTGCCGCTCGGCCCCTCCAGGCTCACGGCCCTCACCGCCGAGGTCGATGGCGCCCCGAGGACCCTGGTCTTCGTGGTGTCCTATGACTCCCGGCGGCTCACGGTGATCGACCCCGAGGCGCGGCGGGTGGTCACCCGGCTCCAGACCCAGCGAGGGCCCCACCAGCTCGTGAGGGACCCCCGCGGGGAGTACCTCTTCATCATGGACTTCCTGGACTCCACCGTGGAGGTCCTGCGCCTGCGGCCCAACATGGCCGTGTCCGCCGAGCAGCGCACGCGCTGCCCGGACGCGGCGCTGTGCCGGGTGCTCACCCTCGGACTCCCGTCCCCGCCGGTGGTCAACCGATGAGACCCTGGCGGCTCGGCCTCGCGGCCCTGGTCGGGTGCACCAGCACCCCGGTGTTCAACAGCACCAACAATTTCACCCGCGCCTCGGACGTGGCCTTCGTGTGCCTGGAGCTCCCGACGGACCCGTCCCGAGCCTCCGCCGTGAGGCCCCTGTCCGACTGCACCCTCAACGCGGGGGACAACGGCCCGGGCATCGCCGCGAACCTGCACCTGCACGCGCTGGTCACGCAGTCCGAGCGGGGCGAGGTCGCCGTGGTGGACCTGGCCACCACCGCGGGCGTGGCCCTGGTAGACAACGCACCGAGGACCCCGGGCTTCTCGTTCCTCCACGTGGGGCCCAACCCCACGGCCATCGCCGCGGACACCCGCTCGGTCTGGGTCGCCTGCGAGGGAGACCGCAGGCTCTACCGCATGGACCCCGCCCTCCTGCGGCAGGACGTCGACGGCCTCGCGGACGGCGGGAACGCCCGCTTCCCGGACCTGCGGACCTCCGTCGCCCTGCCCGGCGCCCCGCGGGACGTCGCCCTGGACGAGGACGTCCAGGGTCGCCACCGGCTCTATGTCTCCCTCCCGGACCGCGGCACGGTGGCCGTGTACGATGTCGAGGAGCCCACCGCCCCGATGCTCCTCGGGGAAATCTCGCTCGCCAGCGCGGCGAGTGACGGCGGCGTGGGAGACGTACCCGACGAGTCCTCCGACGTTTCAACAGATATTCAAGATGATATGTTAGACGCTGGCATGGACGTTGAAGACGCTTCAACGGACCTTCCCGACGCTTCAACGGACACTCCAGACGCTCCGACGGACGGCCCCGACGCGCGGGACGGCGCCGTGGGCCTGGTGGACGGCGGGGCCGGGTCGTGCCCCGTGTCCGGCGCCCCGAGGCCCCTCGGGCTCGCGGTGGACACGGCCCAGAACCGGGTCTACGTGAGCGACGAGCGCTCCTGCGCGGTGCACGTGCTGGACGGCGCCAGCCGGGCGGTGCTGTACCGCCTGGAGCTCGGGGTGCCGTCCCGGGCCCTGGCGCTCACGGGCCGGGCGCGGGCGATCGCCGCCCCGTCGCCGCTGCCGATGGACCCGAGCACCGTCGCCTGCGGGGCGGACCCGGACCACTGCCAGGGGACCGCGTACCTCTACGCCCTCGGCCCCGAGGGGGGGGTGTACGTGCTGGACCTGGAGCGCCGGGAGCGCGTACGCGCCAACCGCATGCCCGACCCGAACCCCGACGGGAGGCTCCTGGACCCGACGCTCTCGCCGTACCGCGTGGCGATCTCGACGCCGGTGGTGGCCCTGACGGCGATGAACACCCGCGAGTTCGCGCCGGACCCGGCCATGGCCACGGTGCCGTGCCGCGCCACGGTCTCCCGGGAGACGTGCCCCACGGGCATCAACGCGACGCCCGCGCACCTGCGGGGGGTCTTCGTGGGCGCGCTCCTGCGCACCGGGAGCCTCCAGCTCGTGGACGTGGATGACTATGACACCCCGTGCCGCCGGGCGGGCTGCGGCGCCGCGGGCGTGGACGCCACGGTGTACCGGTTCCTGCGCCACGCGCCCCGCGCGGGGATCGCCCTGGACCGAGCCCCGAGGCTCACCGGGAGGCCCGCGGTGTCGGTCCCGGTCACCGGCGGCGAGCGCATGAACGTGGGCGCCAGCCCCGGCACCCCCGCGGTCGCCTGCGCCGACAGCCGCGGCCCCAACGACGACGGCACCGCCTGCACCGCGGAGAACTTCGGCGTGGAGGTCACGGCCTTCGCGGCGGGCCAGGGGACCTCCACCCCCACGCCGGACCCGTACCGCGCCCGCAATGAGTCCTGGCTCTTGACCTGGGAGGGGATCCTCCCGGGGCTGGACCTCTCCGGCGGACAGCTCCTGGACCGCACCCCGGAGGGCTCGCCGGACCCCGACGTGGCCCGCACCGGGAGGCTCAAGCTCCGGGTGGACGGCGCGGCGTTCTGCGCCCGCGGGGTGCTCGTGGACGGCGCCACCCGGGACCTGGTCACCCTGGTGGATGACCCGAGGCCCACGCCCGGGATGTCCGCGTCCGTGTGTGAGCGGCTCTTCGGCAGCGGGACCACCACCGTGCGCCGGGACCTGCGGGTCTTCGAGGCCTACGACGACCACCTCCTGGTGGACCTGCCCGAGGGCCTCGCCGAGGCCGCGGGGGACGAGCAGGGCGCCCGGGACGCGATACTTCGGTGCTTCCCGCAGGCCACGCGCTTCCAGGTGAGGGCCTCCAACCAGTGGCTGGCCGTGGGCTCCAGGACCGGCTACGAGCACGCCGTTCGGGCCGACGCCCAGGGCCTCTGCGTCGTGGACCGGGCCCGCCAGGACGCCACCGACGCCCTCTCCACCCGGTGCCTCCTGGCCCGGGTCCCCCTCGCCCGCCGCACCGGAGGGACCTGCGCCACCGGGCGCGTGTGCCTCGGCGAGCTCGACCCGAGCGGCCGCGCCACCGCCGCCCGGACGCCCATCTTCGCCAACCCGTACCTGTGCCTCCAGGTGTTCCCCGGGGTGCGCAACGACCCGGTGCTGGGCCGCCCCCGGGCGGAGACCATCCTGCGCGGGGTGCAGCTCTTCTTCACCGTCACCGGCGCCTACGAGGCCCTCCGGGTGGAGACCGGGATGTTCCCCCAGGCCGCGCGCTTCGCGCCCTGGACGGACCGCTTCTACATTGTAGATACGGGCGCCACGGGGCTCGTAGAGTATCGGTTGAACCCGATCGCGCGGGCGCGCATCTTCAATTGATCATGGCCACGGCGACGCCCAGCTCCAAGGCCGCCCAGACGCCCGTGATGCAGCAGTACCTCCGGGAGAAGGCCCGGCACCCGGACGCCCTGCTCTTCTTCCGGATGGGGGACTTCTACGAGCTCTTCTTCGAGGACGCCCACACCGCCGCGGCGGCCCTGGACCTCGCCCTCACCTCCCGGAACAAGAACGCCGAGGAGGCCATCCCCATGGCGGGGGTGCCCCACCACGCGGTGCAGGGCTACGTCGCGCGGCTCCTGGAGCTGGGCCACAAGGTCGCCCTCTGCGAGCAGCTCGAGGACCCCGCCAAGGCCAAGGGCGTGGTCAAGCGCGGCGTGGTGCGCGTGCTCACCCCGGCGCTGGTGCTCGACGAGGAGAGCCTCGACGCGCGGAGCAACACGTACCTGGCCGCCGCGGTGCCGCCGGACGGGGGCCCGGAGCTCCCTGCGCCGTGGGCGTTCGCGGCGTATGACCTCACCACCGGCGAGCTCTTCTCCGGGGACCTCCCGGACGGCGTCGCGCTCCTCGGGGAGCTAAGCCGCCTGGAGGTGCGGGAGATCGTCTGCCCCAAGAACGCTGAGGCCTTCGTGCGGGACCTGGTCAAGCCCCTGCCCAGGCTCTTCGTGCGCGTGGCGCCCATGCCCTCGCCGCGGGAGGCCTCCGAGCGCCTGGCCCAGGCCCTCGGGGACGGGGACCTGAAGGGCGCCCTGGAGGGCTCCAGCGTGCTGGCCCGCGGGGCCGCGGCCATGGCGCTCCAGTACGCCCGGGAGTCGCAGCCCGAGCGGGACCTGCCGCTCTACCGCTTGACGCGCTTCGAGCCCCGGGACCACGTCCACCTGGACGAGACCACCCAGGGCCACCTGGAGCTCTTCCGCACGCTCCGAGGCGAGAAGAAGGGCTCGCTCCTGCACCACCTGGACCAGACCGTCACCGCCATGGGGGCCCGGAGGCTCCGGGCGTGGCTGGGCTTCCCCCTCCAGGACCTTCGGCGCATCCGCCGGAGGCACGACGCGGTGGACGCCCTGGTGGCCTACCCCGAGGTGCGCGGGGCCCTCCGGCAGGCCCTGGCCCTGGTGCCGGACCTGGAGCGCATCGGTGTGCGGTGCGCCCTGGGCGTGGCCAACCCGAGGGACCTCACGCTCCTTCGGGACGGGCTCGGCAAGGTGCCCGAGGTCATGGAGGCCCTCTCGAACCCGCCAGACGCCGCCGAGGCCCTGCGCCCCCTGCGCGCCCAGGACGTGTGCGATGACCTCCGTCAGCTCCTGGCCGGGTCCCTGGCGGACAGCCCCCCGAACACCTTGGACGAGGGCGGGCTCTTCCGCGAGGGCTTCGACCCGGAGCTCGATCGCCTGCGCGCTCTGGAGGAGAGCTCCAGGGCGATGGTCCTGTCCATTGAACAACGGGAGCGGGACCGAACGAAGATCTCATCGCTCAAGGTACGGTTCAACCGTGTCTTTGGGTACTACATCGAGGTCACCAAGGCCAACCTCCACTCGGTCCCAAAGGACTACCGCCGTAAGCAGACCATCGCCGGCGGCGAGCGCTTCACCACGGAGGAGCTCTCGGCGCTGGAGGTCGAGCTCCTGGCCGCCGAGGAGAAGGCCGGGGAGCTGGAGCGCCAGCGCTTCGAGGAGCTGCGCGCCCGGTGTGGGGCGGCCACCACGAGGCTCTCGCGCCTGGCGAACCTCCTGGCCGACGCCGACGCCCTGGGGTCCCTGGCCGAGGTGGCCCACCGCCAGGACTACACCCGCCCCATCGTGGACGACGGGACGCTCCTGGAGCTCCGGGACGCGAGGCACCCGGTGGCCGAGCAGCTCCTGGGGCCCGGGGCCTTCGTGCCCAACGATGTCACGCTGGACCTGAAGGGCAAGCGGCTGCTTCTGGTGACGGGCCCCAACATGGCGGGCAAGAGCACGCTCCTGCGGCAGGTGGCGCTCTGCGCGCTCCTGGCGCAGGCCGGGAGCTTCGTCCCGGCGAAGAGCGCGCGCATCGGGCGGGTGGACAAGGTCTTCACCCGCGTGGGCGCCAGCGACGACCTGTCCCGTGGGCAGAGCACCTTCATGGTGGAGATGCGCGAGACCGCGGCCATCCTCCGGGGCGCCTCGGCCCGCTCGCTGATCCTCATCGACGAGATCGGCCGGGGGACCAGTACGTTTGACGGCCTGGCCATCGCGTGGAGCGTGGCGGAGTACCTCCACGACGTGGTCAAGGCCCGGTGCCTCTTCGCCACGCACTACCACGAGCTCTGCGCCCTGGCGGACACGAGGCCCCACACGTCCAACGTGAACGTCTCCGCCCGGGAGACCGGCGATGACATTGTATTTCTGCACAAGCTGACCGACGGGGGGGCGAGCCGCTCCTACGGCGTGGCCGTGGCGCGCCTGGCGGGGCTCCCGGAGCCGGTGCTGGCCCGCGCGAGGGCCGTGCTCAAGGACCTGGAGCGCGGCGAGGGCCCCGCCCGCCGGGTCGGCCACCAGCCCGGGCTCTTCGAGCAGAGGGCCGCGCCGGTGCCCGACGATCACCCCGTCCTGGCCGCGGTGAACGCCCTGGACGTAGACCGCCTGACGCCCCTGGACGCCCTGCACTTCGTGGCCCAGCTCAAGGGCCTGCTCAAGGCCCGAGGCTAGAGCCTCGCTGCGTCGTTGCGCCGAGGGGCGCCCTCGGACGATGATGCCCCCTCCCATGGCCGAGGATACCGCACCTGCGAAGGGCCCTGACGCCCCCCGGCGCGTGGTGCTCCTCCGGGCGCTGGCGCTCGCGCTGCCCTTCGCGCTCCTCGGGTACGAGGCCGTGGACCAGCGCTGGGTATCGGACGACGGCTTCATCAACGTAAGGGTCGTGGAGAACGTCCTGGCGGGCCACGGGCCCGTGTTCAACCCGGGCGAGCGCGTCGAGGCCACCACCAGCCCCCTGTGGACCCTGGTGCTCGCGCTCCTCGGGGCCAGCGGGCTCTCGCTGGGACCGGCGTCCGCGTGGGCGGGGATCGCCCTCGGGCTCGCGGGGTGCCTCTTCGCCCTCCGGGGCGCCCTCTGGCTCCACGGCGAGGCGCGGTCCTTCAAGGAACTGGTCCGCGCACGCACGGTGCTGCCCCTCGGGGTCCTGGTCTTCGCCGCGGTGCCCGCCGTGTGGGACTTCTTCTCCGCCGGGCTCGAGAACGGCCTCACCTACGCCTGGGCGGGGGCGAGCTTCGCCCTCCTGGCGCGCCTCACGGCCTCCGCGGACCGCGCGCCCGAGGGGGTCCCTCCCTGGCGCGCCTTCGCACCTGCAGCAATGGTGGTGGGGCTCGGACCCCTGGTGCGCCCGGACCTGACGCTCGTGGCGCTGGTCTTCGCCGCGGTGCTCCTGGCGCTCGCGGCGCGAGGGCGAGGGCGCCGCCGCGGGGCGCTCACGGCGCTCGGGGTGCTACTCCTGGCGAGCGCGCTCCCCCTGGGAGGGCAGCTCTTTCGCATGGGGTACTACGCCAACATGTCGCCCAACACGGCGCATGCCAAGGAGGCCTTCTTCGCCCACTGGGACCAGGGGTACCTGTACCTGCAGAACTACCTCGGGACCTACCACCTCACCTTCCCCGCGGGCCTCCTGGCCATCCCAGGTTTGCTGCACCTGCGAAGGGCCCTGCGCGAGGGGCGGCGCTACGGGGCTCTCCTGGCCGTGGGGACCACCTTCGCGGGGCTCCTCCACGCGGCGTATGTGACCCGCGTCGGGGGAGATTTCATGCACGGGCGCATGCTCCTGCCGGCGACCTTCCTGGCGCTGCTGCCCTCCTGGGCGGCGCCCCTTGAGGCGCCCGAGGAGGGCACCGAGCGCCGCTTCATCCACGGGACCGTCGGGGCCCTGCTGGGGCTCTGGGCGCTGGTGTGCGCGACCTCCCTGCGCATGACCGCGGCGAACCAGGGCCACATCGGCGACGAGCGCAACTGGTACGTCAAGCACGCCCGGCACCGCTGGCCCCTCACGGCGCAGGACTACGCGCTGCATTATTTCACCCGCGAGGCGCGCTCGCTGCAGGCCGCGGCGGACACGCTCTGCCCCGGCGGGAGGCTCCCGGGCGCCGGGGCCTCCATCGACGTGTGCCAGCGCATGCTCCTGGTGGACCAGGCGGAGTTCGGCCGCGTGGGGCCGGAGACCGACCGCTTCGCGCTGGACGCCTCCACGGTGGACCCCTCGGTGGTGATGGTGGGCTCTCGCATCGCCATCGGGCTGGTGGGGGTGCTGGTGGGGCCGAGGGTGCACCTGGTGGACCGCTACGGGCTGGCGGACCCGGTGGCCTCGCGGCTCGCGCTGCGCATGCGAGGGCGCCCCGGCCACGAGAAGCTCTTGATGAACCCCTGGCTGGTGGCCCGGTACACCGACGCCGTCTCGGGCGAGGACGCCGCGGTCACCGCTGCGCGCCACGCCCTCGGGTGCGGGGCCCTCGGGGAGCTGGTGCGGGCCGTGCGGGAGCCCCTGACGTGGTCGCGCTTCTGGCGCAACGTGTGGCTCTCGCAGCCCTTCTCGCTCCTGCGGATCCCGACCTCGCCGTGGCATGCCGAGCAGCTCTTCTGCGCGCTGCCGACGCGGCAGGTGGGGATCCGCGGAGGCCCCGGCGGGACGGCCTTCCAGGTCGCCTGCCCTGCGGGGCAGGTGGCCGCCGCGGTGTGGGTGGCGCCCACGGCGGGGGACGCCCCCACGGCGGCCAGGGTCGGGATCGAGTGCCGGGGCCTTGTGCCCGACGTGTCCTCTCCGAGCTACCACTCGGAGTACGCGGTGCAGTACGCGGGAGGGACCGTGCAGACGCAGGAGGCGCGGCTTGGCTGCGGCCCCGGGGAGCTGCTGGTCGGGCTCCAGGGGGCCTCCGGGGCGCTGGTGGACCGGGTGGGGATCCTGTGCGCTCCGGCCACCATGGAGGGCGGCGCCGAGCCCCGCTGGCGCAGCCCTCACCCGGGAGGGGCCCACGGCGGTGCGGGGGGCTTCCCCTGGGAGCTGCCGTGTCCGCCGGGGAGCGTGCTGGTAGGCGTCGGGGGCCGCGGTGGAGAGCTCATCGATGCCATCGGCCCGGTGTGCGCCCCCGCCAGGGACGTCAAGGCGCGGTGATGTTGGGCCACCAAGATAAGCCCGCGCACGGCGACCTCACCCCCCAACCCCCTCTCCATGAATGGAGAGGGGAGGCAGAAGGAAAAATCCTGTGTAATTCCAATGGGTTATCCTCCTACGTCTCAACCTCTCCATGAATGGAGAGGGGGCCGGGGGATGAGGTCGCCGTGCGCGGGCTTATCTTGGTGGCCCGATGTTGCAGTGCATCATCCCGGGCGCTCGGCCTTGGCATCAGAGCGCCTGCGGTAGATTCCCTGGGTTGGGTACTGCTCTCGATCTCCGGGCTGCGTCCGCGGGTCCCACACTTCGAGGTGTTGACCTCAGGCACAGGCACGGCAGGTAATCGGTGCGGCGCGCCTTGTCGGAGCCTGCCGCGACATTCCGAGGAATTGGTGCTAGGATCATTCGGCGTTGGAGTTCCCACCCTCCACACAGCAAGGAGCCCAAGTGCCACCAACTTCCACCCTCTTCAATGCTGTCACGACACGCTCAATGGGGTGCGGGATATGAGGGCTACGCTCGCGTCACAGAACGTCGTGATCGCCGCGAACGTCTTCAACCCCACTGTGTTCAACCAGACATGGCTTGTCCAACAGAAGCTGGTGAACGCCGCCGACGTGCTCCCTGGGATCATCATCACCGATGCCTTTTCTCAGGTACAAACGTCGAAATTTACCTTACTGGTCCTTCCCCAGCAGCTGCAGTTCATCCTCACCACGACGGAGGGAACCGCGGAGCTCGTAGCGGATACTCTCGGGCGACTGGTGGATTTGGTACCACACACTCCGTTCCTCGCCGCGGGAGTGAACTTCCATTGGTACGTCGACCCCGGCGAGGAAGGCGCGCCCGCTGCAAGTCGACGCCTCTTCGCTGCCGACCAGCGCGCGGTATTCAAGCACTTCGCCGGTACGGATGCTCGGTTCGGTGCTTACATGAGTTGCGATGTCGGAGGGGGAGTGCGCCTGAAGCTGGACATCAAGCCCATCGTTCTCCATGTTCAGGACGGAGGCACCTTGGATAGGATGTTGTTCGCCTTCAATTTCCATCGCGATGTGCAAGGTAGCGACTCGATCGCGGCGATGCGGGAGTGCTTCGGGTCATGGTCGATTTTCGAGGCCCGGTCACGGGAAATCCTCGCCGATATCTCGGAGTTCCAATGATTGCTCCTGCCGATGTTCAGACTGACTCCATCGCTGACACCACCGCAATAAAGCGGTTGTGCACCGTCGCTGGGCATCCGCCCACATCGCGGACTCAGGCCCCTACGGGACCCAGTTCATCGGGGATGCTGGCGACAACTCAGCACGGGCTTTGGGAGGTCCTGATAGCCAGCGAACTTCGCCTCTCCGGATCGGGCCACAGCGACTATGCCACACGACCACTTATCGGAGTTCGGGTGAGACCGGCAGCGCTCCCGCCGCCCTTGACGGGTTCGAGGTTTGAGGAGTTCCCCATTCCTGGTCGCCCTCTAGGAGCTGGGAGCGAGTCGTGGGAACCATCGAGCAGCGCCCTGATGCCGATGGGTGTGGCATTCGCCAGCATGGCCTTTGATCAGTACGACGCGATGGGAGTCGAACCGGTCGCCGAGCACCTCACCGAGCTCTCCTCCCGCGGGGACATCGCCGGAGCACTGGACCGGGCGTTCGAGTTCGTTGAAACCGAGATGCTCAGCAACCGTCCTCATCGTTGCGAGCGCCTGCTCGAACGGCTCAATGCTCACGTCTTGCCCGCCGAAGTCAGCGTGGGAATCCTCACTGCAACGCGACCTTGGCGTAGCGAACTCCACAATCGGGCTGCGTTTTTTGCGAGGACCAGGGCCAGCCTCCTGACCCACTACGAGGCGCAGAGGGTCGAACGAATCCTTGGCGGGCTCGAGTGACGCACCACAGGCATGAATTTCCTCTTCACTCCGCTTCCCATACCCGTCGCCAACCAGTACCGCGTCGGAATCTGCGTTTTCCTCGCCGATCCGGCGACCGAGCAGCTTCATGTAGGTGTGCTCTACGCCGCGCCGCGCGAGGAGCTCCAGTTCCTCCACCTTGCCTTCCATGCCAGACTCACTTGTGAGCCATTTCATAGAGCATTCCGTAATGACCGGCCTTACGTGGGCGTGGTTCCGGAGGTGGACCCCGTTCTCTGGCCCTCAGTGGTAGCGGTCTGTCGCAGGATTATCGCCCGCAATGGACAAGGCATCCCTTACGGAGTGCTCTACGACGGTGGTCGATTCCTCAAGGATGGCAGCCTGGAACTTGGGGCCGGCGCTCGGGGTTTGACATGCGCGACGTTCGTGCTTCACGTCTTCGAAAGCGTTGGCAAGACCCTTCTGGATATCGCGACCTGGCAGCCGCGCGCCGACGATGCTGTTTGGCACCGCCGCATTGTGGCCAATCTGGAGACGTTCCGTCAAAAGTACCCCAAGGAACTGTCTCAGGCGCACATCGAAGCCGTGCGCTTGGAAGAGGGCTGCGCGCGTATCCGCCCCGAAGAGGTTGTAGGGGGCAGCACCTCAGACACCACACCTGCACCTTTCCAGGCCGCTGTCGTACGCGGTGGCGCAGTTCGCGCCCGGCTGGCGGCTTCGGTTGGGCCATAGTCGGAACGCTCGAGGCTACGCGGTGCAGTACGCGGGAGGGACCGTGCAGACGCAGGAGGCGCGGCTGGGCTGCGGCCCCGGGGAGCGTGCTGGTGGGCGTCGGGGGCCGCGGCGGCGAGCTCATCGATGCCATCGGCCCGGTGTGCGCCCCAACCAGGGACGTCAAAGCGCGGTAGCGCCGCGCGATGTTGCGGCGCAACATGGGGCAGCGCTGGCGGCCGAGCAGGCGCCTCGGTAGGATTGGCTCATGACGACTCCTGAGGACCCTGCCCTCGCCTGGGGCGCCCGGCGTCGCACGGACGACGGCGAGGCCAGGTTCCTCGAAGGCGTCGCGTACTGCGGGAGGTTCTTCATGGGCGTAGCGGAGGTACAGCTCGCGCTCGAGAGGCTGGTGGGGATCCTGGAGGCCGAAGGGCTGCCCTATGCGATCATCGGCGCGCTGGCGCTCAACGAGTATGGCCATCGTCGGGCGACCGTCGATGTGGACCTGGTGATGCGCGAGGAGGTCCTCCAGACCTTCAAGGCCCGCCACCTGGGACGCGGCTACGCGGAGCGGGTCCCGGGCACCGGGAAGCTCCTGGACACCGAGCACGGCGTCCCGGTCGACGTGTTGAGCACCGGGCGCTTCCCCGGCGATGACAAGCCAAAGCCCATCGCGTTCCCCGACCCTGCGACCACGGCGGTGCGCGGCCGTCACTTCGCGCTCCTGCCGCTGACGAAGTTCCTTGAGCTCAAGCTCGCCTCGGGCATGGTCGCGGCGCACCGCGGGAAGGACCTCGCGGATGTGCAGGCGCTCATCCACAGCGGCGGTCTCGCACGGGAGCTCAGCCAGGAGCTAGACCCCTGGGTGCGGGAGAAGTACCTCGCGCTGTGGGAGCTGGCGCAGGTGGTCGACCCGTTTTGACCTCCGCGCTGGCGCGGCACCGCGAGGTGATGTTGCACTGCAACATTCCTGCTCCGTCGCGGGCCTCCCTCCCCGGCGCCACCTCACCACGACCGCCGCGGTTCCTCTGCGGTATTGTTGGCGCGGGAGGGCCGCGCTAGCTCCTCCCAGAAGGGAAGCTCGCACCGTGACCGCCGCGCCGTGGATGCCTTTGGTGTCCGTGCTTGCTGTCTCCCTGGGTCTGCTACCCTGCCGTCGCGAGGAGCGCGCCGAGGCGCCCGCAAGGGAGGCCCGGCCGCCGCCGCAGGGTCGCGACGCGGGGGTCGTGGTGATCGCTCCGGGCGGAGGCCCGGGAGGCTCCCAGGTCACCGTGGATGGCTTGCCTTCGTGGCCGCCGCAGGGACCCGGGTGCGACCAGCTCGTGCGATGCTGCCAGCAGGCTCAAGCCATCGCTTCGGAGACGGGGCTCCTGTGCCAGCTGGCCATCGCGACGCCCACGGTGGACTGCCCTGGGGCGCTCTCCTCGGTAGTGGGCCACCTCACCCAACGAGGGCTGTCGGTGCCTCCGGCGTGCCAGGCGGGGACCCCTCGCGCGGCGGGGAGCGCGCCCTGGACGGACTATTTCTTCCCGCGGGTCGCCGGGTGGCAGAGCGACCCGCCGGTGGACCACGGACCCGCCCAGGGGCTCATCCAGTCGTTCCGCCAGCCGCGGACGGAAGTCACGGCCGATGTGTATGTCTACAACAACGGGCAGGCGGGGGTGCGCCGCGAGCCCGCGCAGCTCCTCCAGCAGCTCCAGGAGGTTTCCCGGGGCCTCCAGATGGCCGTGCAGCGGGGCATCTACACCAGCTTCCGTGAGGTGTCCCCGCCGGAGCCCTGGCGCCTCGGGACCGCCGACGGCTACCGGAGCGTGTGCGCGATCACCCGCGACGGCCAGGAGCGCCGGAGCGAATCCTACGTCACCACCCACCGTGCATACTTCGTCAAGGTGCGCGTCACGTACCAGCGCCGGGCGGACCCGGCGGCCACCCTCTCCGTCGCGGCGCTCCTCGGCGCCGTCGGCTCGGCCACCGCGGCGGAGCCCTGAGGGTAGGGCGTCTCCGAGGGGCCACCCTTGACGGCGTGACGGCCCCGGGGCCCAATAGCCAGCTCCATGCGCAAGCTCGTCGCCGCGGTGATCTTCGTCGCCTGCACGAAGGACCCGTCCCCGGACGGCGACGCGCAGGCGGACGCGACGCCCGGCGAGCTGCCAGGAGACGCCACGCCCGCAGACCGGGCGAGCGCAGACGCCACGCTGGACGAGGCCCCCACCGACACAGCGGCCCCGGACGCAGGGGTGCCCGACGGCGAGGCCCGCGACGCGGGTGACGGCGCCGCCGAGGACCTCGCCCGAGACGCGCGCGCCGATACCGTGGACATCGCCCCCGGCGACGCCTCCCTTGACGCGGCCGCGCCGGACGGCGCCCGCGACGCCGCGCTGGACGGCAGCCCGGACGCGGGCGGCGACGGCGCCGCCGCCGACGCGCTCCCGGCGCCGCCCTTTGACCCGCCGCCGTCGCGGGTGCCGGTGCTGACCTTCCAGCACGACGTGCAGCGCACCGGGGCCAACCGCCGCGAGCGCGCGCTCACCCCCGCGGCCCTGCGGGCGGGGAGGCTGTTCCGGGACCGGGCCTTCGTGACGGACCTGGACGGGGACCTCTACGGCCAGCCGCTCTACGTCCCGGACCTGGAGGTGGCCGGCGCCCGCCACGACGTGCTGGTGGTCGGCACGCAGCGCAACTCGCTCTACGCCCTCGACGCGCGCACCGGGGCGACGCTCTGGCGTCGCGCGCTGGCGCCGGCGGTGCCGCTTGAGCGTATGCCCTGCGGCAACATCGGACCGACCACGGGCCTCGTGAGCACGCCGGTGATCGACCTCGCCTCCTCCACGCTCTACGCCGTGGCGTACAACTCCATTGACGGGGGATACACCCGGCGCTTCACGTTGCATGTGCTGGACCTTCGCACGGGCGCCCACCGCCCCGGGAGGGACGCGGTGCTCCTGCCGCCCACCACCAACGGCTCCACCTGGGAGCCCGGCTCCCTGGGCCAGCGAGGGGCCATCACCCTGGTCAACGGCAGGGTCTATATCCCCTTCGGGGGGCTGTTCAACGACTGCTCAATATACCACGGCTGGGTCGTCGGCGTGGACGCCGAGCGGACCCTCGACCAGCGCGCCTACGCCACCCCGGGCATCGGCGCGGGCATCTGGTCCGTGGGGGGAGTGGCCTCGGACGGGACGGGCTCGCTCTACGTCACCACAGGCAACGCCCGCGTCCCGGGCTCCTTCGGCTCGACGCTCCTGCGCCTGGAGGCCACGGCCACGGGGCCGGTCTTTCGCGGTCGCAGCAGGGACTACTACACGCCGTCCAACCACGCGTACATGGACGTGAGCGACTCGGACTTCGGGGCCATCAGCCCCATCGTGCTGCCGACGCACCCGGGCTCTCGCACGCCGCGCATGCTCTTCCAGGGCAGCAAGCACGGGCAGGGCTACCTGGTGGACCGCGACGACCTCGGCGGCGTCGGCGTCGTGCGTATGGGCATCGACGAAGCGGTGTTCTCCGACGGGCTCTACGCGGCCGGGCTCTACGGGGCCCCGGCGGCCTGGTCCGACGGCGCCGCGGTGTATGTCTTCGCCCCGGGTCGCGGGGCTCGCGCTCGAGGCTGCACGGGGGTGGGCGGCGTGACGGCGCTCCGGCTCACCCTGCGCGACGGGGTGTCCCAGTTCCAGGTGGCCTGGTGCACGGGCTCCGTGAGCAACCCCTCGGCCCCCGCGGTGTCCTCCGACGGCGACCGGGGCGCGGTGCTCTGGCTCACCGGGGTCTCGCCCCCGGAGCTGCGAGCCTACGACGTCTCCACGGGCGCGGAGGTCTATGTCAGCCGTGGTGTCGACGCGCTGGAGAGCGTGCGCCAGTGGACCCCGCCGGTGGTCACTGACGGGCGGGTGTACGTCACGCAGCACCGCGCCGTGGCGCTCTACCGCCTGCGGTGACGCGACGGCGCTAGGGCCTCAGCGTCGCCAGGACCACCTGGCCCGGGAAGCCCGGCTCGACCCACGCGGTGACCAGCTCCGCGCCCAGCCTCGCCACGCGGTAATGGCTTTGCGTCCCGGGGCTGCGGTTCACCGGGAACGGCGCCGTGCGCGCCTCCCCCGCGGGGCCCACCCTCATCGCGCTCAGGCTCCGCGCCAGCCAGTGGCCGCCCGAGTAGCCCGCCAGGAGCACCAGCGTGTCGTCGCCGTCGGAGAGCACCGGGCAGGGGTTGAAGAACTCCCGGTCCCGGCCGAGCTGCACGCTCGCGCCCAACGCGTTGCCCATGCGCCCGATGCGCGTCCAGCGCATGTGCGGCGTGCCGCCGAACGCCGCGTACACCAGCCGCCCCTCGCGGCCCGACCACGTCACCTGCGGGAACTCTGAGCTGGTCCCCACCGGGAACACCATCGCGCCCAGGCGCCCCAAGAGGTCCATCGGCACGATCGCCACGCCGTTGGACAGCAGGCGCTCGGCCAGCAGGAAGCCATCGCCCACCCAGGTCGCGCCGCCGTTGCCGTACTCCAGGCTGCCCGTGAAGGCCACCACCGGAGGGGTCTCCTCGGCCCCGTCCGGGCGCAGGAGCTCCGCCACCACCCCGCGCGCGTCCTGCCACTCCAGGAGCGGCCCCCCGCCCGGCCGAGCCGTCATCTGCGGGCGCTGCCCGCCCGGGATCCGCCGGGGAGCCCCCGACGGGGCTCCGTCGGGCGTCAGCGGAAGGACCTGCAGCCCCGAGGACACCTGCACCGCCAGCACCCACCCCGAGGGCGTCGGCGCCACCGCCACCCGCTGCGGCGGGTCCACCGGGAGGCACCCGGAGTCCCCAAGGCGCTCCAGAGCGGCGTTGAAGCGCGTGAAGTGCAGCCCCATCACCCCCTCGGGGCCCGTCCCCGTCAGCCACGCCAGCCCCACCACGTTTTCCCTCACCGCGAGGTCCAGGCCCCCCGGCGCCACCGCGGGCACCGCACCGCCCACGCAGCGAGGCTCCCTCTCCCCGCGGGCGCAGGCGTCGCAGCCCGAGGCGTCCAGGCCGCACCAGGCCCCGCACCGCAGCGAGCCCCCCGCGAAGCCCAGCGACGCGCACGTGGCCCCGTTGAGCTGCATGCCGTCACAGCTCTCCGTCGCCGTCATGCAGCAGCGCCCGCTGTCCGGCAGGAAGGGCCGGTCCTCGCCGCCCCCGCCGCCGCAGGGCGCGCACCGTGAGCACGTGTCGATCATCCCGTTGCCGCAGAGCGCGCGGTCACACACCTCGGGCATCGGCCCAGAGGGCATCCCGGGACACGTCCCCGGCGGGAGCCTCACGTCCGAGGGAGCGTCCACCGGCGCCGTGTCCATGGTCATCGGGACGTCCCTCCCGGTGTCCAACACCGGAACGTCCACCACCCGCGTATCCTGGCCGATCGGAGCGTCGTCCACGCGGGTGTCCACCACCGTCGTGTCCACCACCGCCGTGTCCGCCACCGCTGTGTCCACGGTGAGCACGTCCCCCGCGTCGTCGCGATTGCTCTCCACCGTCGATGAACACCCCAACGACGCGAACAGCAGCACCTGTGCCAGCGTGTGCCAGCGGTGGAAGACAGAAGTGGTTGAAATCACTTGAGAAATTCCCATGGTCGGCTCCGCCTCGGGGGCTAGCAGGGACTGTGCCAGCGGGAGCGATTGCAACATCGCGGTGCCATCACGACGGGTGGGCCTTGGCGGGGGAGCGTCCAGGGCGCACGATCCGGCGCATGGGAGACGGGCATCGTCGGAGGGTCCGGGCGAGGTTGCTCTTCGCTCAGCACCGGGGGGTCCTGGCGCTATTGGTGCTGTGGCTCCTGGTCAACGTGGCGGTGTTCGCCGTGCCGCTTAGGCTCGGGCTGGCCCGGGCGCTGGCCACGGTGTTCTTCTTCGACAACGCCCCGGGGCCCTGGGGGAACTTCTACAAGACCTTCAGCGACGTGGTGGTCTTCGGGCTCCTGATCGGGGTGTACGTGAGCGACCAGGGTCGTCGCTATCGGCCCGAGGAGACCTGCCGGGCCCTGGCCTCGGAGCTCCGAGACCACGCCGTGATCGTAGGTTGGACCCACCTGGGCGAGCGCCTCCACGCGCTCTGCGTCGCCCAGGGCGTCCCCGTGGTGGTGCTCGAACCCTCGCGGACCGCCGTGGAGGCGCTCATCCGCGAGGAGCACCCCCTGGTGGTCGGGAGCACCGAGGACCCGAAGGACCTGGAGGCCGCGGGCGTCCCCCGCGCAGCCCTGGTGCTCCTGGCCGGGGACGACCTGGAGGCCGTCACCCTCGGGTGCCACCATGTGCGCGCGCTCAACCGCGACTGCAAGCTCCTGGCGCGCTGCCCGGACGAAGACGTGGGCGAGGTGCTCGCCCGGATCTACAAGGCCCGGGTGGTGTCCACCTCCAAGCTGGCCGCCCGCCGCGTGGCGGACTACGCCGAGCGCCACGGCGTGCGGCGCTGCGTGGTCCTCGGCGCAAACTCCATCGGCCGCAAGGTGGTCTCCACCCTCCGCGGGCGCAGCCTGGAGGTCACCGTGGTAGACACCGACAGGAGCGCCCTGGAGGGCCTCCCCGCAGGGACCCGGACCCAGCACGGAAAGCCCTCGGACCCGGCAGTCCTTGAGGCCGCAGGGGTCCCCGCCGCCGAGCTGGTCCTCCTGGCCGACGACGACCTCGGGCGCAACCTCGTCGTCGCCGAGCGCGTGCGAGACTTGAACGCGAGCTGCCGCATCCTGTGCAGGGTCTTCCACGAGGAGGCCTCCAACCTGCTCACCCAGGAGCCCTTCCGCTGTGAGGTGGTCTCGACCTCGAAGCACGCCGTGGACACCCTCCGCAAGGACGGAAGCCTGAACAGCCTCGGGCTCGGCTTCGGCACTCCAACTACTTGAAAAGATTGAGGTTTCTTGGTGTCTGAGCCGTCTGTTCTGGATTTGATTGGCGGCACCCCCCTGGTGCCCCTGGGGCGCCTGGCGAGGGGCCTGAGGGTGCCCGTCGTGGCCAAGTGTGAGCACCTGAACCCTGGAGGCAGCGTCAAGGACCGCATCGCCCTGGCCATCGTGGACGACGCCGAGGCGCGAGGAGTGCTCACGCCTGGAGGCACCATGGTGGAGGCCACCGCGGGCAACACGGGCGTGGGGCTCGCGCTGGTGGCGGCGGTGCGGGGCTACAAGCTGGTGTGCGTGCTCCCGGAGAAGATGTCCGAGGAGAAGCGCCAGGCCCTACGGTCCCTGGGGGCCGAGGTGAGAGTCACGCCCAACGCGCCCCCCGGGCACCCGGACCATTTCCAGACCGTGGCCAGGCGCCTGTCGGAGGAGCACGGCTGGTTCCTGACGGACCAGTTCCGAAACCCCGCGAACCCCTTGTGCCACGAGCGCACCACGGGGCCGGAGCTCTGGCGCCAGACCGGCGGGGCGCTCGGGGCCTTCGTGGCCGGGGCGGGCACCGGCGGGACCCTCACGGGCGTGGGGCGCTTCCTCCGGAGGGTGAAGCCCACGGTGAAGATCGTGCTGGCGGACCCCGAGGGGAGCCGCCTGGCGGGGCTCGTCCGTGAGGGTGTCCTCGGGCCCGACGGGCGGTACCTCGTGGAGGGCATAGGCTCCAGCGTGGTGCCCGAGACCCTGGACGTGAGCGTCCTCACCGACGCGGAGACCGTGAGCGACCGGGAGAGCTTCGAGACCTGCCACCGCCTGGTGCGCGAGGAGGGGCTCCTGGTGGGTGGGAGCGCCGGCACCGCCGTGGCCGCGGCGCTGCGCACGGCGCGGCGCGGCGACCTGGACGGCCCCGTGGTGGTGCTCCTCCCGGACGCCTGGGACCGCTACCAGTCCCGGATCTTCAACCCGCAATGGATGCGCGAGGTGCCGTGACGATCACGACCCCGCGGAGAAGGAGCCCGACACGCTCACGGACACGCTCACGGACACCTGCACGCTCGCCGCGGCGCTGACCGCGCTCGTGACGCTGGTGGCGGCGCAGCGCGCGGCCAGCACGGAGATGTCGCTCACGGCGCTCGGCAGCTCCCGCACGGCGCTCACCAGCGCCGCCCCGGAGCGGCCCACGCGCTCCACCGTGGCGCGCACGTCCAGGATCTGGCCGTAGCCGCTCTCGATGGCCGTGCGGAGCCGCGTGGCGCGGGCCTGGAGGTCCGTGGACACGTTCCCCGTGATGCGCAGGGTCGCCCGCGCGGGCGTGCACGTCGCCTGCGCGTCGAGCCGCGCGTCACACGACGCCCGGCACTCCGCGCTCACCCGCGGCGGCACGATCCGCCCGGTGCAGCGCGGGGCCGTGTAGGCCACGGAGCACCCACCCCGACACTCGCCCGAGCAGCTCGCGCCGCCGGAGACCTCGCAGCGCCCCGAGCAGCTCCCGGTGCAGCCCGCCGAGCAGGTGCCCCGGCAGGTGCCCTGGCAGCGCCCGTTGCAGCTCCCGTCGGCGCCGCGCGTGGCGCACTGGCCCTCGCACACGCCCGCGCAGGTGCCCGTGCAGCCCCCGGAGCAGGTGCCCTCGCAGGCCCCCGAGCAGCTCCCGCTCACCTCCGCCGAGCAGCGCCCGGTGCACTGCCCCGAGCAGGTCCCGCGCAGCTCGCCGCCCTCGCACTGCACGTCCGCGCTGCCCGGCGTGTACGACGCGTCGCACTGCGCCGCGCAGCCGCCGTAGGCCTCCACGCTGATCTCGCAGCGCGGGGGCTGCACGTCCAGGGACACCTGGAGCCCCGCAGTCCCTCGGAGGGCCGTGAAGTCCTCCCGGAGCTGCCGCGCCACCCGGTCGCAGGCCTTCTGCGTGGGGTTCTCACCCCCCGTTGCCGCCAGCTCCGAGGCCGGGATCCCGAGGTCCGTCGCCATGCGCGTGCACGCCGTCCGGAGGCTCGTGTCCAGCTCCGTGGCCGACGTGGAGAACGCGTTCACCGACGCGATGAAGTTCTCCAAACGGTTGGCCGCCGCCGTGGCCCCGAGGTCGCCGCCGCAGTCGCCCGTGAGCCCCCCGGCGAGGCCCCCGAGGCCCCCGCCGGAGACGTTCCCGGTGACGTTCCCCAGGGTCTGGCAGCCCAGCCCCAGCACGATGAGGTACACACCACGCGTTCGCAGTCCCAACATTTCCGTCACTCCCAGTCCGTGTGAAAGGTCCCGTCCCGATCGATGCGCTGGTAGGTGTGCGCGCCGAAGAAGTCCCGCTGCGCCTGGATGAGGTTGGCGGGCAGGCGCGCCCGACGGTACGTGTCGTAGTACCCGAGGGAGGCGGTCATCCCCGGCACCGCGATGCCGGCCTCCACCGCCCGCACCACCACCCGGCGCCAGGCCGCCTGGCGGGCGTTGAGCTCCGCGGCGAAGTCCGGGTCCACCAGCAGGCTCGCCAGCCCAGGGTCCCGGTCGTAGGCCGCGCGGATCCGGTCCAGGAAGCGCGCGCGGATGATGCACCCGCCCTTCCAGATCCGGGAGATGGCCCCGAGCTTCAGCCCCCAGTTGTTGGCGTTGGACGCCGTGCGCAGGAGGTTCATCCCCTGGGCGTAGGAGCAGATCTTGGCCGCGTAGAGGGCGCTGCGCACGTCGTCCACCAGGCCCTGGCGCTCGCCCGCCGGGAGCGCGCTGACCGCGGGCCCCTGGAGCACCTTGGAGGCCGCCAGGCGCTCGCCCCGGGCCGCGGACATGATCCGCGCCTCCACCGCGCTGGCGATGGTCGGCGCCGCGCTCGCCAGCTCCGCCGCCTGCTGCACGGTCCATTTGCCCGTGCCCTTCATCCCCGACACGTCCATGATCGCGTCCACGAGCTGGGGAAAGGCCCCCTCGGGGTCCGAGCGGCGCAGCACCTTGGCCGTGATCTCGATCAGGAAGCTCTGCAGGTCCCCCTCGTTCCACGCCGAGAAGGTCTGGGCCAGCTCCGGGTTCGAGAGCCCCCCGACGTGCTTGAGCACGTCGTACGCCTCGGCGATGAGCTGCATGTCGCCGTACTCGATGCCGTTGTGCACCATCTTCACGTAGTGCCCGGCGCCCCCCGGGCCGATGTAGGTCACGCAGGGCCCGTCGTCCACCTGGGCCGCCACCTTGGTGAGCACCGGGGCGAGCACCTCGTAGCCCTCCGGGTCCCCGCCAGGCATGAGCGAAGGCCCGTGGCGAGCGCCCTCCTCGCCGCCGGAGACCCCCATCCCGAAGAAGCGCAGGCCCTTCTCCGCCAGGGCCCTGGCCCGCCGCTCGGTGTTGACGAAGTACTCGTTGCCGCCGTCGATCACGATGTCCCCGGGCTCCAGGTGCGGCACCAGCGAGTCCAGCGTGGCGTCCACCGGCGCCCCGGCCTTCACCAGCAGGATGATCCTCCGAGGGCGCTCCAGCGCCTTCACGAAGGCCCCCACGTCCTTGTAGCCCACCAGCGGCAGCGCGCCCTCGCGCTGCGCCCTGGCCACGGTCTCGTCCACCTTGTCCGGCGAGCGGTTGTACACCGCGATCCGGAAGCCCTCCTCTGCGATGTTCAGGGCCAGGTTCTGTCCCATCACCGCAAGGCCTACCAGCCCGATCTGTTCGCTCATGAACAATGCCTCCGCCCGTACTGGGTGAGCGCGCGTTGTACCAGAACCCGCACGCCGCGCGCGACCCCAACCTGCGAACGGAGCTCGCCTACCTGACCCTACCTCACCCTACCAACGGGAGACCGCGCGGCCAAAGCCGTTCCAGCAGGCGGTGCCGCCGGGGGCGAAGGTGACCGAGGCGCTGGTGTTGATGCTGGTGGCGTTGCCGGCGTGGACGTGGGCTCGGCCCTGGCAGGTGGTGTCCGCGTCGTCCGGGGCGCCGACCAGGAGGTCCCAGCGGTTGTCCAGGTTGAAGTCCCCGAGGGCGCCGAGGAAGGCGCCGAAGTTGGTGCCCCCGCGGAGCTGGGTGAAGCCCGGGCCCACGCCGCCGGAGCCGCCGAGGAACACCTCGACGGTGGCGGTGTTGCCCCGGACGGCGAGGTCGCCGTAGCCGTCGCCGTTGACGTCGCCGGTGCCGGTCAGGGCGTCGGGGTACACAAGGCCCGTGTTGCTCAGGGTGTTGAGGACCATGGTGGAGATCCCCGTGGCGGTCCCGCGGTAGACCCTCACGAAGGCCCCCGCGGCCACGCTGCGGCCCCCGACGCCGAGGTCGCCGTAGCCGTCGCCGTTGATGTCCCCGAGGCCCGCCACGGACACGTTCGAGGCCCCGGCGAAGGAGATGCTGGACGAGGCGAGCGTCGGGGTGCTCGTCCCGCCGTGGTAGACGTACACCAGGCCCGTGCCGAAGGCCCCGACGGCGAAGTCCGAGAAGTCGTCGTTGTTCACCTCGCCCAGGGCCGTGAGGTAGCGCCCGAACTGCGCGGTGGCGGTGGGCCCGACGATGCGGGCGGGGGAGCTCCCGAGGCCCGCGAGGCTGCCGTAGTACACGTACACGGTGTTGCCGCAGCCGTTGGGGTCGCAGTCCCCGACGAGGACGTCGCTGTAGCCGTCGGCGTTGAGGTCCCCGGGGCCGACGACCTGGGACCCGAAGCGCGCGCCGGTCTGGGTCCTCGGCGAGCCGATGGTCTGGAGCCCCGTGCTGGAGCCGTAGTGCACGTAGATGTTGCGGTTGCCCGGGGCGCCGACCACCAGGTCCGTGAAGCCGTTGCCGTCGATGTCCCCCACGTTGGCCACGGCGGAGCCGTACTCCGAGCCCGCGGGGCCCGTCAGGGTGTACGTGGCCGTGGTGGAGAAGACCCCGCTGACGGAGGTGAACACCAGCACGCGGGCGCCGTAGTACTCGCCCACGGCGGCGTCGCCGTCGCCGTCGCCGGAGACGTCCAGGAAATTGAGCGTCGAGCCGTCGCGGCCCGTGGTGGTCCGGGCGCCCACGAAGAACTCGAAGGTCCTCGGGGCCGTCAGCCCGACGTTGCTCCCGATGGCCCCGTAGGCCCGCCAGTAGTGCATCCCCGTGGAGAGGTCCGCGGTGGGCGTGTAGCTCGTGCCCGCGACCACCACGTCCAGGTCGACGAGCGTGCACAGGCGGTTCCGGCACACCTGGAGCCGCGCGCCGGTGGCCGGTGCGGTGTTGGCCCAGACGAAGCGCGGCCGCCGCGAGGCATTCACGGTCCCGGTGAGGGGCCGCAGCTGCCTCGGCGCGGGCACGCCCACGCACTGGGTCCCCGAGCGGTAGTACCCCGCGTTGCAGACGAAGTCGCACGCGCTCGCGGAGCACACCGCGGTCCCGTTTGCGGGCGCCGCGCAGGCGTTCCCGCAGGCGCCGCAGTGGGCCACCGTGTTGGTGGTGTTCACCTCGCAGCCGTTGGAGGCCACGCCGTCGCAGTTGCCGTAGCCCGTGTTGCATGCCCCGAGGGCGCAGGCCCCGGAGGCGCAGGAGGCGCCCGCGTTGGGGAAGCTGCACGCGTTCCCGCAGGCGCCGCAGTGGGTGGCGCTGCTGTTGATGTTGGTCTCGCAGCCGTTGGAGGACACGGCGTCACAGTTGCCGAAGCCCGTGTTGCATGCCCCGAGGGCGCAGGCGCCGCCGCGGCACCCCGCCGAGGCGTTGGGGAAGCTGCACACGTTCCCGCAGGCCCCGCAGTTGGACGCGCTGGAGGAGGTGTTGGTCTCGCAGCCGTTGGACACCAGCCCGTCGCAGTTCCCGAAGCCCGTGTTGCAGGTGATCCCGCAGGCGCTGGACGCGCAGCTGGCGGTCCCGTTGGTGGCGTCGCACGCGGCCCCGCAGGCCCCGCAGTGGGCCGGGGTGCGGGTGAGGTCCGTCTCGCAGCCGTTGGTGGCCACGCCGTCGCAGTTGCCGAAGCCCGCGAGGCAGGCGAAGCCGCAGGCGCTCGCGGCGCAGGTGGCGGTCGCGTTGGCGGGCGGCGAGCACGCCGCGCCGCAGGCGCCGCAGTTGCTCACGTCCGTGGCGAGGTTCACGCAGCTCCCGGCGCAGTACGTCGTGGGCGGCGAGCAGATGGACGCGCAGGAGCCCGAGGAGCACACCGTGCCCGCGGCGCACGCCCGCCCGCACCCGCCGCAGTGGGCGTTGCTGCTCTGGGTGTTCACCTCGCAGCCGTTGGAGGCCACGCCGTCGCAGTTGCCGAAGCCCGCGTTGCAGCTCCCCACGGCGCACGCCCCCGCGGCGCAGGTCGCCGTGGCGTTGGCCAGCGAGCACGCGCGCCCGCAGCCGCCGCAGTGCGCCGCGGTGGTGTTGGTGTTCACCTCGCAGCCGTCGCCCGGGGCGCCGTTGCAGTCCCCGAAGCCCGCGTTGCAGCTCGCCACCACGCACGCACTGGACGCGCAGGCCGCGGTGGCGTTGGCCAGGGCGCACGCGCGCCCGCAGGCCCCGCAGTGCGCCGCCGTGGTCGTGAGGTTCACCTCGCAGCCGTTGGACGACACCCCGTCGCAGTTGCCGAAGCCCGCGTTGCAGCTCGCCACCGCGCACACCCCCGACGCGCACGAGGGCGCGGCGTTGGCCAGCGAGCACGCGGCCCCGCAGGCGCCGCAGTGGGCGACGGTCACCCGGAGGTTGGTCTCGCAGCCGTTGGACACCAGGCCGTCGCAGTTCCCGAAGCCCGTGTTGCAGGTGATCCCGCAGGCGCTGGACGCGCAGCTGGCGGTCCCGTTGGTGGCGTCGCACGCGCGCCCGCAGGCCCCGCAGTGCGCCGCGGCGCTGCGCGTGTCCGTCTCGCAGCCGTTGGAGGCCACGCCGTCGCAGTTGCCGTAGCCCGCGTTGCAGCTCCCCACGCCGCACGCGGAGCCCGCGCACACGGGCGTGGCGTTGGCCAGCGAGCACCCCGCCCCGCACGCGCCGCAGTGGGCGGCGGTCACCCGCAGGTCCGTCTCGCACCCGTTGGCGGCGCTCCCGTCGCAGTTGCCGAAGCCGGCGGCGCAGGTGATCCCGCAGGCCCCCGCCGCGCAGGAGGCGGTGCCGTTGGTGGCGTCGCACGCGCGCCCGCAGGCCCCGCAGTGGGCCACCGTGGCGCCCAGGTCCACCTCGCAGCCGTTGGAGGCCACCCCGTCGCAGTCCGCGAAGCCCGCCCTGCACGTGAAGCCGCAGGTGCTGCCCGCGCAGCTCGCCGTGGCGTTGGCCGGCGCCGCGCACGCCCGCCCGCAGGCCCCGCAGTGGTTCACGTCCGTGGCCAGGGTCACGCAGGCCCCCGCGCAGTAGGTCGTGGGCGACGCGCACACCGAGGAGCAGCCCCCGGCGGAGCACACGGTGCCCGCGGCGCACGCGCGCCCGCACCCGCCGCAGTTGGCGTTGCTGGTCTGGAGGTTCACCTCGCAGCCGTTGGCGGCCGCGCGGTCGCAGTCATCGAAGCCCGCGCTGCAGCCGCCGACGGCGCAGGCGCCGGCGACGCACGCCGCCGAGGCGTTGGGCAGCGAGCATGCGCGCCCGCAGGCCCCGCAGCTCGTAGGCGAGGAGACGAGGCTCGTCTCGCAGCCGTCCGCCGGGTCGCCGTTGCAGTCCCCGAAGCCCGCGTTGCAGCTCGCCACCACGCACCCGCCGGCCGCGCACGCCGCGGTGGCGTTGGGCAGCGAGCACGCGCGCCCGCAGGCCCCGCAGTGCCCCGCGGAGGCGCGCAGGTCCGTCTCGCAGCCCGTGGACGCCATCCCGTCGCAGTCTCCGTAGCCCGCGTTGCAGGTGATCCCGCAGGCCCCCGCGGCGCAGCGCGGCGCGCCGTTGACGGCGCTGCAGACCGTGCCGCAGGCGCCGCAGCGCCGCGGGTCCGTCAGGAGGTTCACCTCGCAGCCGTTGGCCGGGTCCCCGTCGCAGTCCGCGAAGCCCGTGCGGCACGCGGCCACCCCGCAGCGCCCCGCCGAGCACGAGGGCACCGCGTTCGCAGGCGCACAACCCACCCCGCAGGCGCCGCAGTGGGCCACCGTGGAGCTCGTCCGGGTCTCGCACCCGGTGGACACCATCCCGTCGCAGTCCCCGAAGCCCGCGTCGCAGGTGATGGCGCACGCCCCCGCCGCGCACCGGGGCGCGCCGCTCACCGCGCTGCACGCGCGCCCGCAGGCCCCGCAGTGCCGCGCGTCCGTGGCGGTGCTGGCCTCGCAGCCGTTGGTGGCCGCCCCGTCGCAGTCCGCGAAGCCCGCGTTGCACGCGGCCACCACGCACCCGCCCGCCCGGCACGCCGCCGTGGCGTTCGGGAGCATGCACCCCGCCCCGCATGCCCCGCAGTGAGCGGCGGTCACCTGCAGGTCCGTCTCGCAGCCGTTCGAGGCCACGCCGTCGCAGTCCCCGAGGGTGGGCGCGGCGCACATGGTGCGGACGCACGCCCCCGCGTCGCAGCGGGCCCCGGCGCCGGGGAAGCTGCACCGGTTGGCGCACCTCCCGCAGTGCAGGGCGTTGCTCCGGGTGTCCACCTCGCAGCCGTTGGCCGGGTCCCCGTCGCAGTCCGCGAAGCCCGCGTTGCAGGCCGCCACGGCGCAGCGCCCCGCCGCGCAGGCCCCGCGGGCGTTGGCCGGCGCGCACGCGCGCCCGCAGGCGCCGCAGTGCGCCGCGCTCGCGCGGGTGTCCGCCTCGCAGCCGTTCATGGCCTCGCCGTCGCAGTCCGCGAAGCCCTCGCTGCAGGCGCTCACGCACGCCCCGGCGGCGCAGGACACCGCCGCGTTGGCCCGCGGGGCGCATGGCCTGCCGCAGCCCCCGCAGTGCGCCGTAGCGGTGAGGGTGTCCGCCTCGCACCCGTCCGAGGCGTCCGCGTTGCAGTCCCCGAAGCCCGCCTGGCACCGCGCGCCGCAGCGCCCCGCCGCGCAGGTGGCGGTGGCGTTGGCCCTCGCGGGGCACCGCGAGGAGCAGAGCCCGCAGTGGTCCACGGAGTCCCGCAGGTCCGTCTCGCACCCGTTGGAGCCCGCCGCGTCGCAGTTGCCGTAGCCCTCCTCGCAGACGATGGCGCAGCTGCGGTCCATGCACACCGACGTGCTCCTTGGGCCCTCCATGCACCGCTGGCCGCAGCGCCCGCAGTGCGAGGCGCTCACCGGCAGCTCCGCCTCGCAGCCCGTGCGGGCCTCCCCGTCGCAGTCCGCGAAGCGCTCGGTGTCCGTGCAGCGCACGCCGCACACGCCCTCCACGCAGGTGGCCGAGGCGTTGGGGCCCGCGGGGCAGGCGTTGTCGCACCGCCCGCAGTGCCGCGGGTCCGCGGTGGTGTCCACGCATGCTGCGCCGCAGCGCTGGTCCGAGGGCGTCCCCCGACAGGTGGCCGCGCAGGCGTACCCGGGACCCGAGGGGCCTTGTTGCACCGCACAAAGGGCGGCCTCCGGCGGGCAGGCGTTGCCGCAGCGCCCGCAGGAGGCCGGGTCCGAGAGGTCCGCCTCGCAGCCGTTGGCCGGGTCCCGGTCGCAGTCGTCGTAGCCCGCCTCGCAGCGCAGGGCGCACCTCCCGGTGGCGCAGGTGCCCGTGGCGTGGGCCCCGTCACGGCACGCCGTACCGCAGGACCCGCAGTGGAGCGGATCGGTCAGGAGCTGGGTCTCGCAGCCGTTGCGGGCCACGCCGTCGCAGTCCGCGGTGCCCTCGCGGCACACCAGCCCGCAGGACCCCCGGACGCAGACCGTGAAGGGGTTGGTGACCTCGCAGTCATAGGTGGTCTGGCACTGGGCCTGGCACTGGCCCTCCCGGGAGCAGGTCATGGGCGCCGGGCAATCGCTGGGGAAGAGGCACGGCGAGGGCTGGTCCCGAGGCACGCAGACCATCGCCCCGGCGCGCCCGCCGGAGACGCAGCGCCCCCCGCCGGAGCAGTCCCCGTCGGTGCGGCACTGGGCGCGGCAGAAGCGCCCCACGCACACCAGGCCCTCGGCGCAGTCCTCGTTGAAGACGCACTGCCCCTCCGGGAGCTCCGCCGTGCACCCGCCGAGGGTCACCAGCGCCAGAAGGAAGAACAGCCCCGCGAGACGCACCCCTGCACACATGCTCCGGACCATAGCGGCTCGGGGTACGCCGGTCGACCACCCCCCGGGTTACGCCCGAGGTGCAAATAGGTGTTTCGCCGCGCTCCTCGGGGCGTAGGCGGCCCCTTCCAGAAAGGCCCCGAGGAGGTCCGCCCCGGTGTGCTCCGCGAGCTCCGCGGCGTGGACCCCGGCGTCCAGCACGAAGTAAGGAAAGAACAGCGGCAGGAGCCCGAAGATTCGTACCGGGTGGTAGCGCCCCACCAGCCAGAAGTAGTACCGCGCCAGGGTGTCCACCCGCTCGTGGAGGTCCGCGCGGGTGCGGTGGTCCAGGCCCCCGGGGACGTCCCTCCGGATGATCATCCGGGCCTCCGGGTCGTAGAGCAGGTACTCCCCGGGGCGCCGCACCCTGGCCAGCCGTAGAAAGAGCGAGTGCTCGTTGTGGTACCGGAGGAACTCGTCCCAGCCCCCGGCCCGCTCCCAGACCTCCCGGCGGAGCGAGGAGTTGCCCCCGGTGAGCCACTCGATGCCCACCTTCCGCGTGGGCGAGCCCGGGAACACCCTGGGCTTCTTGAAGGGCCCATAGGACAGCATCCAGCGGTCCCGGAGCCACCCGGAGCGCACCCGGGGCACCCGCTCGGGGCCCTCGCCGGTGTAGTCCATGCGGCCGTTGACCCCGAGGCACCGGGGGTCTTTGTATGCCTTCGCGTGTGCAGCGAGCCACCCGTCTCCCACCGGGAGGTCGTCGTCGTCCACGAAGGCCACGACCTCGCCGCGGGCCTCGCGGACACCTGCATTGGCCGCCGCGGCGCAGCCCCTCGGGGGGCTCCACACGCAGCGCACCCTGGGGTCGCCGTTGCTGCATGCGCGAAGGACCGCCTCGGCGTCGAGCCCCGGGGTCGAGTCCACGATGAGCACCTCGAAGGGCTCGTAGCGCTGCCGGAGGACGAGCTCCACCAGGGCCCTCACGGCCTCCAGGCGCTTGTACGACCGGATGATCACTGTCACGAAGGGCACGGCGCCCTCCCCTCTCGCACGGCGTCCAGGACGGCCCCCAGGCGCCCGGTGGCCTCCCGGGCGGAGAAGTACGCCACGGCCTCGGGCACCCTGCCAGGTGCATCCTCGGCGCCGTCGAGGGCGGCCTCCAGCGCGGCCACGGCGGCGTCCACGGCGTTTGGGGGGACGAGCGTGCCGGCCCCGGTGCGGGTGAGTATGCTCCCGAGCTCGGGCTCGCGCCCCTCGGCCAGGATGGGCCTGGCGGCCAGGAGGTAGTCATAGAGCTTGCCCTGGAGGTAGAGCCCCGCGTCGGGCTGGTCCCAGGCCGCCAGGAGCAGGAGGTCCGCGGCCCGGAGCCTGGCCAGGCCCCGGGCGTAGGGCTCCGGAGGGAGCACGGTCACCAGGTCCTCGAGGCCCAGGGAGGCCGCCAGGGCGCGGTCCCGGTCCGAGAGCTTGCCGAGGTTCACCAGGCGCACGTCCCCGGGTCCCAGCGAGCGCCGCGCGCGGAGCCTCGCCAGCGCCCGGAGCGGCGTCGCCAGGCTCCAGGGGCCGTACACGTTGCCAAAGTGTACGAAGGTCCTGCGCGCCAGCGGGGCCGGAGGGGGCGCCTCGGGCGCGTCGTCGTAGCAATTGTGCAGCGCAACAAACTTCCCGGCGAGGGCCGGGAAGAGCGCGCGGTAGCGCTCCGCGAGGGTCTCCGTGGTGACCACCACGGCGGCGGCGTCGCGGAAGACGGCGCGCTCGGCGCGGCGCTCCAGCCAGCGGGCGTGAGGGAATTTTCGCGCGTGGACCCAGTTGGGGGTCCAGGGGTCTCGCAGGTCCACCACCAGCGGGAGCCCGTGGCGCCGGGCCACGGGCAGGCACGCCAGGTGCGACGAGTACGGGTACGATGTGGACCAGAGCACGTCGTGGGAGGGGGCCATCCCGTCGAGGACGCGGGAGAGGTGCGGGGCGTGGAGGGCCGCGGTCTCCGTGGGCACCAGGGCGTCCACCAGGAGGTCCCAGCGCTCCGAGAGGCGCTGCGCGAAGGTCCTCCGGAGGGGGCCCTGGGCGGGCTCGGCGCGGCCCGTGGACGGTGGGAAGAGCCTGGCGGCGCGGTCCGCGAGGGCGCTCACCCACGCGGCGTCGTAGGTGGGCGAGACGGTGACCGAGGGCGGCAGCGCCCAGGGCGAGGTGTCCAGGGCTCCGGGGGGCGGGACCCTTCGGCACACCACCGTCGGGCTCCACCCGAAGGACGGCAGGTGCTTCGCGAAGCGCCACGCCCTCTTGGCGCCGATGGAGCGGTGCGGAGGGAAGAGCCAACTGGCCATCAAGACGCGCCTCACGGGAGCCTCTCCCCTCGGCGGGACCACTCCGAGCGCAGCACCGCCAGGAGCGTGACCTGGGCCCCGACGGCGAAGGCCCCGAGGGCCACCAGCGCCGCGCGGGGGCCGCAGAGCGCGGCCACCATCGTCGCGAAGACAACGAAATCCCGCTTGAACAAAGGCCTGAGGAGCTCCGCGAGGCGGTCCCTCGGGGAGTCCTGTGCGCCCGGCTCGGGCCCCAGGCTCATGGGGTATTTCAAGAGGTCACCGCTCCCGATGCGCAGGAGGTAGCGGTACGCGATGACGGACGAGAGCACCCCCGCGGAGACGCCCACGCAGCTCAAGACGAGCGGCAGGCGCCCGAGGCCCGCGCGCTGGAGGCCCAGGCCCAGGGCCGCGAAGAAGCTGTAGTTGGTGAGGTCATCGCCGACGGTGTCGATCCATTCTCCCGCGCGGGAGCCCCGGAAGGTGAGCCGGGCCAGCTCTCCGTCACAGCCGTCGAGGACCGACTGGGCCTGGAAGAGCACGCCCCCGAGGCCGAGGCCCAGGGCCGTGCCCCGCGCGGCCAGGGAGGCCCCGAGGAGCCCCACGCCGAGGATCGCCACGGAGAGCGCGTTGGGCGTCAGGCGCGTGCGACAGAGGTATCTTGTGACGGCCAGCGAGAGCGTGCGGTTCAGGCGCCGGGACACCACCCCGTCCTGGGGCTTGCGCAGCGCCGCGAGCAGGCGCTCCTCGGCCAGGGCTGCCTCGCCAGGGGTGCGCGCCCAGGCGGCCACGCCAGGGATCGCCGGGCACTCCTCGGCGGTGAAGGGGCTTCGCTCCGCGGCGGGTGCCCCCTCCAGGAGGAAGACTCCAGGGACCGCCAGGAGCCCCCGGGCGGCGGTGGTGTCCAGCACCAGGTCCTGGTCCACCACGAGCTTCGCCTCGTCTGGGGGCGGGAGGCTGAAGGCGCTGCACCGCGGGGCCCTCCCGTCGCGCAGGGCGACGTTCCTCCAGGCGCTGGCGGCGGGGCCCGCGAAGCCAACCTCCGAGGCCCCCGCGGCCTGGAGCGCCAGGAGCGTACGGAGCGGCACCGGCAGGCCCGCCACGGAGAACACCCCGCTGGGACCCAGGCGCACCCTCACCAGCGCGATCACGCGGCCTCCTCGAAGAGCGCGCGCCGGACGGTGTCCGCGGCGTCGGCCCAGGTGACGCTCCGGGCGTACCCGCGGGCCTCCTCGCGGGCGCGGTCACCCATCGCTCGGACCGTCTCCACGGCGACCGCCAGGCCCTCCGCCGAGGGCTCCTCCAGGGGGACGAAGAACCCGCGGCCCGTGAGGCTCCCGAGGTGGTTCCTCGGGGGACCGACCACGGTGCACCCATAAGAGAGCGCCAGCACCGCCGCGCCGGACGTATAGAACGCCTGGTAGGGCAGCACCGCCGCGTCCGCCGCGACCACGCAGGACACCAGCTCCTCCCGCGGCACGAAGCCCTCGCGCAGGGTCACCCGAGGGTCGCCGTCGATGGCATGTTGCAGTGCAACAAACTCTCTCTTGTCGGGCGCTCGGCCCCGGACGAGCCATCGCAGGGAGGGGTCTGGGAGGCGCCGGAAGGCCCGGGCCAGGGCCGGGAGGTTCTTGTACCCATGGAGGGCCCCGAAGGACAGGAGCAGCGTCTGGTCCGGGGCCACGCCCAGGGCCTCGCGGCACGCCTCCCGAGGTGGCGAGGGCCCGTAGTCTTCTCCGAAGTGCGGGTGCGGGGCGAGCGCGAAGCGCCCTCGGAAGCCCAGGGCCCGGAGGTCCCTCTCGCAGCCCGGGAAGTGCCCGAAGACCACGCGGGTGCGCGCCAGGAGGGCCCTGCGCGCGGCGAGCCCCAGGTCCTGGTGGGGGTCGTCGTGCCCCACGAGGTTATGGGCCGTCCAGGCCAGGGAGACCCCCTGGGCGCGGCACAGGTCCAGGAGGCCGAGCACCCACCGGCCGCGGAGCCGGTAGCGCCACCGCTCCCGGTGCTGGATCATCCACTCGGGCCAGTGCAGGTGCAGCCACCGGGCGCCCCGGGGACGGGCGCACAGCGCCGCCAGGTACCGGTGCGTGCGCACCCCCACACCCCGCGCCCGGAGCCCCTCGCAGAGCCTTCCCACATACGGGTTGCCCGCGTCGGGAGGAGGCCACGAGAGCATCGTCGGGCGCATCGCCGTCGGCTCTTACGCCACACCCTGGGCGCCTTCAACACTCCCTCCCGGACCCCTCCGGGTAGGCGGCGCCTGGACACGACGCTGACCACCCCACGGACCCCTCGGGGTGGCCAGTCTTCTCTCCATCTTGGATCCAATGTAGGTGTTGCGAAAAACCCTGAAATCCCTGGGAACCAGCGCAATGGTGGGAGCGCCCCCGGGAGGCTGGTGAACAGAATTCAACAAGCCCTGGTGGCCTGGACCCTGCAATGGGGAGGGTACCGGTTCTCCGGGCCGACGGCCTTTCTGGGGAACGAACCAGGCGAACGGAGCGTGACGGTGAAGCTGGCGAAGCACGATCGGGGCTGGGCGGTGGAGCGGGTGGTGGTGCTCGGGGCGCTGCTTGGGAGCTGCGCGGCGGACGAGATCCCGACGGACCCGGTGGACCGCTCGGCGCCGGTGGTGGGGGGGACCATTACGTTTGACCACCCCGAGGTGGGGACGATCTACATCGGCGGGGGGATGTGCACTGCGACGCTGGTGACGCCGGAGGTGGTGGTGTCCGCGGCGCACTGCGTGGACTACGGGAGCGCCTCGCGGCCCGGGTCCTACGGGCGCTTCCAGCTGCAGCGGTCGGCCTCCGAGGGGCCGGTGCGCTACACCGTGGACCGCTACCGGAGCTTTGGCTCGCACGACGCGGACGACGTGGCGATCCTGCACCTGGCGACGCCGGTGCCCTCCACGGTGGCGGCGCCCGCGACGCTGGCCAACGCGTACCCCGCCCGCGGCGAGGCGGTGACCCTCTACGGCTACGGCTGCACGCGCAGGAACAGCTCCATCGGCACGGGCGAGAAGCGCAGGCTGCAGTTCACCTACGGGCGGGTGACCAGCAACCTGTGCCCCGGGGACTCCGGCGGGCCGATCCTCCAGGACTCCATCAACGCGGTGGTGCACGTCAACAGCGCGTACATTCTGGACTCCACGGGGCGGGACATCTTCGGGGACATTCCCCGGAACTACCGCAGGATCATGGACCAGATCGCGGCCTGGGGGAGCGCCCCGCCCGCGCCTCCGGGGATGCCCCCGCCCACGCCCACGCCGCCTCCGGGGGGCTCTCCGCCCACGCCTACGCCGCCCACGCCGACACCGCCGTCACCCACGCCGCCGTCCCCGACGCCGCCGTCGCCCACGCCGCCCTCACCCACGCCACCTCCGGGGGGCGGGGAGTCCTGCGGCGAGTACGCGGGCTGGGACATCTGGTCGTGCATTGACCCCAGGACGCGGGTGCGGTGCATCGCCGGGCGCCTGGAGCGGGACACCTGCGCGACCTCCTGCGTGGTGCAGCCGCCGGGCGTAGACGACTACTGCGCCCGCGCCGGCGGCGAGTCCTGCGGGCGCTACGAGGGCTGGGACATCTGGACCTGCATTGACACCACCACGCGGGTGCGGTGCATCTCCGGGCGCCTGGAGCGCGAGGCGTGCAGCGTGCGATGCGTCTCGCAGCCGCCGGGCGTGGACGACTACTGCGGCACCAGCGGCGGCGGCGGGTGCCCGGGCGGCGGCGGGAGCTGCCCCTCGCCCACGCCTCCTCCGCCCGGAGGCGGCGGGGGCTCCGGCGGGACGGACACCGGTGAGCGGTGCTCGCCGAGCACCTGGGCCAACTGGCTCTGCCGGGGCAACGAGCTGGTGATCTGCCGCGGGGGGAGCCTCTTCTCCCGGCGCTGCTCGGGCACCTGCGAGACGCGCATCTCGGGCATGGACCACGTGTGCGTGGGCGGCGAGGCGACGCCCCCGGCGCCCACGCCACCACCCACGCCCACGCCGCCTCCCACGCCCTCCCCGGACGCTGGCGCTCCGGCCCCGGACGCGGGCCCTCGCCCGGACGGCGGCGCGCCCGCCCCTGCCCCGGACGCCGGTGCGCCGGCCCCGGACGCGGGCGCGCCCGCGCCCTCCCCGACGCCGCCGCCGCCGCCGATGGGGGGCGCGTACACGCCGGAGTTCATGACGTGGAACGCGCAGCACACGCGCACCAACGGGGCCTGGGGCACGCACCTGACGGAGATCATCCAGCACCTGCCGCTGTCCTACGGGGACACCTACGCGGACAGCGACCTGGTGACCTACGGGCACGAGACCACCCACGGGATCAACAGCCACCTCAGGAACAACTTCAACCGCACCGGGCGGCGGGCCAACGGGTTCTACGTGATGCAGAACCGGGGGGTGATCCTCGCGGAGCCCAACCTGCGCAAGAGCGCGGTGGCGGCGTACATCCCGGCGAGCCTCCGGGGCGACCGCTACGCGCTGTACATCCAAGGGTCGCCGGACTGGGACGACACGCCCACGTACATCTTCGACGAGTGGGTGGCCTACGCCAACGGCAGCGAGGTGGCGGTGGGGCTGGTACGCGCGGGGATGTGGCGCGCGGGCTGGAGGGACGGCGTGGCGGGCACGCTGGAGTTCGTGGTGTACAGCCTGGCCCTGGGCATGGCCGTGGAGGCCCGGGACCCGACGTACTTCCGTGACTACGCGCAGTTCCGGAACTTCCTGGCCTGGAACGCCCGGCGGTCCATGGAGCTGTTCCGCGCGGGCTCGGTGATGGAGCAGTTCCGCTGGGCCCGGCAGGACACCTTCTACCGAAACCTCCGGGAGAGCCCGGACGCCGAGGCCCTGCGCGAGTTCGCCCGCAGGACCTACGGCCGCGCCTGGGCCGCCGAGGTCCTGGGCCTGGCGCCCTGAAGGGCCCCCCGACGAAATTGCTGCACCCGCGAAGGGTTCACTCCAGCGTGACCCGCACCAGCCGCGTCTCCGCGGAGGTCGGGCTCGTCGGGTGGTCGTAGCGCACGGCCACGGTGCAGCCCTCCGGGTCCGAGGCGTCGGGCACCAGTGCGAAGTTGTAGTCCGAGTGGCCGTCCCCGGCGGGGAGGCCCGTAAACGCCCTCACCGGCGCGCTCCAGGGCCCCTCCAGGCGCTCCGCGGTACGGAAGGAGGCCGTGTCCCCGAGGATCTGTCCCGAGAGCGCGAGCCACCGCCCGAGGTGCCTGTTCCAGGTGAGGGAGAAGCCGTGCATCCCGCGGTTGACGTCCCTCGCCCGGAGGATGTCCTCGGACCAGGCGCCCCCGTCCCAGAAGGTCCACGCGCCGCGGTCCGCGACGCGCGCCTCGGGGACCCGCCCCAGACGGCAGGCTGCGTCCAGGAACCCGTCAATACGGCAAGCGTACGCATGCACGAAGCCCTCGTGGAGCACCGCCGCCGAGGTGAACTGCGGCTCCGTCGGGAAGAGCAGCGCGCCGGGCTCGCGGGTGGGCCTCGCGCCGGGCGCGTTCCTGCGCGCCACGCTGGCCCCGAGGCCCTGGAAGTTCAGGTACCCCGGACGCACCAGATAGCGCCCGTAGAACACCCAGGAGGCGCCTCCGGGGAGCCTCACCTCCGACGACTCCCAGGCCACGAGCTGCTCGGCGGGCGCGCGGGCCGTGTTGAAGGCCTCCTCCTCGGCGGTGAGCGGCAGCTCCGGACGGAAGGGCGCCGTGGGCCCCTGGTCCTCCGCGCGGGCCACCCGGAGCGCGCCCACGTTGGCCGGGCAGCGCTCGGGCACCGAGGCCTCCGGCGCCGAGATCCCCGCGTCGGCCGTGGGCGCTGGGGGTTCGTAGCTCACGGTCTCTGCGCAGCCCGCGGCGAACGCCACCAGGACCGGAATCGCGATGCGCTTGTTCATGGCCTCCGCTTCAGCATGGCCCGTGCCGCCAGGGGGAAGCCGCCGGGATTCTCCATGGTCAGCACAACCTATTGAAATCACGAGTATTTCTGTGACGTATCGCCGTTTGACAGGGGGCGCTCCGGGTGGCTACCGTGGTGGTCGGGTGCCTCCTGCAGCCGCCACAACCCTGTCTCTCCGAGCGCGCAGGGTGCTGGTCGCGGTGGTGTCGGAGTTCGTGGCCACGGGGGAGCCGGTGGCGTCCGCGGCGCTGGCGCGCAGGCCCGGGGGGATGAACCTCTCGTCGGCGTCCATTCGGGCGATCTTCGCGGAGCTGGAGGCCGAGGGGTACCTGTCCAAGCCTCACACCAGCGCCGGGAGGGTGCCCACGGAGAAGGCCTGGCAGCACTTCGCCGAGGCGCTGTTGCAGACCGCGGGGCCGCCGGGCACGGCCCGCAGCACGGAGCTCGACCGACGCTACGCCGAGGTGCCCCCGGGGCTGGACGCGCTGATGCGCTTCACGGGCCGGGTGCTCTCGGAGCTGACGGGCGTGGCCGCGGTGGTGCTCCCCCCGCGGAGCGAGTCCTGGGAGCTGCGGGACCTGCGCTTCGTGTGGCTGAAGCCCACGGAGCTCCTGGCGGTGATCGTGGCCACCACCGGGGCCGTGCAGAACCGGGTGATGCGCGTCGAGGAGGCGCTGACGGCGGCGGAGGTGGAGCGGGTGAACAACGTGCTCCAGGCGCGGATCCAGGGACGGACCCTGGCCGAGGTGCGGGAGTCCTTCGCGCGCGAGCTGGAGGAGGGCACGGCGCAGAGCGCGCTCTCACGCAAGGCGCTGTCCATGGGGCAGGCGGCGCTGGACGAGGTCCCCGGGGCCGAGGTGGTGATCGAGGGCACGGTGCAGCTCCTGGAGCGGCCGGAGTTCGCCTCCGCCGACCGCACCCGCCAGGTGGTGCGCACCCTGGAGGACCACGCGCTCATCGTGAAGCTCCTGGACCGTACGGTGGCGTCGCCTGGGCTCCAGGTACTTATCGGCAGCGCCGCGCCGGAGGCGGGCATGGGCGGGGACCTGTCGATGGTGTCGGCCAACTTCGGCAGCGGCGCCGTGGGGGTCATCGGCTCGACGCGGATGGACTACCCCACGGTGATGCCCCTGGTGCGCCAGACCGCGCAGCACCTCCGGGGGATCCTGCGACCCAAGAACCGCGGGTGAACCGGTACCCGCGCTGTTACCGCGCGGTAACGCTCTCCGAAGGGTCGGAAATTTCAGCGCCTTCATGGGACATTGGGTACCTTGACAGGTTCCGGATCGTCTCCCAGACCACAATCAAAGGGTTGCGCGAGGCGCGACCACCACACGAGCGCGAGGCCTGGTCGGAGCAGCGCCCTGCGCCACGCCTCGGCGACGGTCCTCGTCTCGGCCACGAGCGCCGGGTCCCCGAGCGCGCGGGCGATGGCCAGACGTTCCAGCGCTGCGCTGCCTGCGTCCAGCGGTTGCCCGGGGTGCACCCAGTGGTCTCGATCCCGGAGCCACGCGGCGATGGCGGGGCGCAGGCTCCTGCGGTCGGCGCCGGCCCTGGCCAGCAGCCTCGCGGCGGACCCTTCGGCCCTGCGGAGCGCCCGAAGGAGCGCCGGGTCCGATAGGGCCCTTGCCCTCGCGTAGCCCTCTTCGTCCATCGGGTGATCGATGGCCGTGTTTGGTGAGGCCCTCAGATCCCCGGCCGAGACCAGCCGTTGAACCCACTCCGGCGCGCCACGGAAGGAATCGGACGTCGGCTCCCGCTGCAGCAGCCACGACGGCGTCTCCAGGGGTAGGCCCCGGAGGAACTCGTCACGCTCGGGCTGCGTGAGGATCGCCCAGACCTCGGCCCGGACACCTCGGCCCTTGCGCACGAGCTGCAGCCCATCCATGAGCCGCTCCCTCGCCTCCGCGTCGCCGCCCTCCGCCAGGAGGATGTCCGCCGTGTCTTCAACGGCGTCGGCCCAGGCTCGAGCGTGGCGCGTGCCTCTCACGTCCCGGAGCCATGCCACTTCAGGTCGGAGCACCTCCGCGGCGGCGCGTGGCTCTCCGGCCAGGACCAGGGGCGTCGCCGCGTCGTAGGCGTCCGTGAGCGACCACCCGTCTTCACGGCGCCACGGCCGCCTCGGTGCGCGCGGGAAGCGACCGCAGCTGGCCTCCACGTCGGAGACGAGGAGAGCGTCCCCACAGGACCCGGCGATCGCAGAGGCGAGACGATGGTCATTGAACGCCATCGCCTCGTCCATGCGCCTGCGGCAGTCGCGTCCCTGGAGCCGGAGCAGCGTGTCCGCGAACGCCGCCGTGCCGACCGGGCGCGGGTCCGCGCACCGAAGCGCCAGATGCAACGACCCGAGGGCCTTGGGGCGCAGCCACGGCACCGCCAACGCGAGGGCGTAGAGCCCCACCGAGGGCGCTCGGCAATACCCGAAGGGCACCCCAGGCTGCACCGCCCCGACCCTCCGCTCGGCGGCCTCCAGAGAGAGCGCCGCCGCCGCCGTCAAGAGCACCAGCACCGCCAGGAGCGCCCGGAGCCCCCCGACCACGGCCCGCAGCCACCCCCTCCGCGACGCACCGGCCTCGACGGTCGCGACCTCAAGGACCACCGACCTCGCGCCCTGCGGACGTCGCGCGCTGCGCCCCCGCGCAAGGCACGCCCCCGCCCCGAAGGCGCCCACCAGGAGCGCCCCGAAGAGCCACGGACCGTGGACGATCAGCCAGCGCATCGCAGCAGCCTCGCGATCCCTCGGGTTACGGCGCCGCCACCCCCACCCAGGTCACCGTCTGCGGCAGGAGCGGGACGTCCACCGCGTTCATCCTGCCTCCCCGACTCACCACCGCCGTGAGCATGCGCACCACACCCGCCGCGCCGGGCGTCGCGTTGAGCGCCACCGCTACCCCCTGAGGCCCCGTCCCCGTGAGCGACATCGAGAGCTGCCCGCGCTCGTCATCGTACAGGGTAACCACGCTCTCGCCCGGGAGCGCCACGGTCACCCCCGCCTGCGGCATCGGCGCCGCACCCCCCCCGACGACAAAGAACACCACCTGGCTCCTGCGGTCATCGGGGATCACCCCGGAGGGCGCCGTGGCGGCCAGGAGCACCTCCGTGGAGATCCCGTAGAGGCTCGGGGTGGCGTCCGTGGCCCGGAAGAGCTGGAGGGAGTTCAGGTCCCTCCGAGGCGAGCGCGCTTCGAGGAGGTACACGGCCCCTGCGCCGGTGGTGGTGCGGGTGGGCACGTCCCGGAGCTCGAAGCGCCCGGTGGCGTCGGTGAGCGTGCCGTCGAGGGTGGTGTCCGGGCTGCGCACCTGCCAGCCCATGGCGGGCGTCGGGGAGAGCCACGACCCGATCGGCGTGGGGGGGAGCTGCGCCGCCACGCGGAGGTCCCCGGAGACCGAGACGGCGCTCATGGGCGACGCATCGGGCGGCGGGAGCACCCCGGCGTCCATGGGCCTCGGGGGAGTGACCACGCCCCCGCCGCCCGGCGAGCCGATACCTCCGCCGCCGACGCAGCCGCCGTCCAGGCAGCCCAGCGCCGGTGGCCGTGGCCTCGGCTCGATCCCGCAGGCGCCGAGCCCCAGCACGGCCACCAGTCCCGCTCGCCCAGGGTGCATCCCTGGACTCTACCCCGCGGAGGGCGCAGGCGCAGCGTTCGCGGCGGAGCGCGCCCGGAGCGCCCTGGCCAGCGGGTACGCGGCCGCCAGGAGGCCCAGGGAGATCCACTGCGAGGTGCTCACCCCGAGGAGGCCCCCTCGGTCGTCCGCCCGGAGGAGCTCCAGGAGCCCCCGGAGGACGGCGTACCCCACCAGGAAGAACACGAAGACCTGCCCGTCCCAGCGCTTGCGCTGCGCCACCACGGCGTAGGCCACCGCGGCGATGACGAGGCACCCCGCGCTCTCGAAGAGCTGGGCGGGGTACACCGGCAGCGCAGGGTGCCCCTCGGACGGCAGGAGCCCCGCGCGGAAATGGGCCTCGCTGGCGGGGCTCCAGGCCGGGAAGCGCGCCCCGTAGCGCCAGGTGCACACCCGGCCGAAGCAGCACCCCGCCAGGAAGCACCCCAGGCGCCCCCAGGCGAGCCCGAGCGGGATCGCGAAGCCCGCCATGTCCGCGGCCTTCCAGAAGGGGAAGCGCTCGCGCCGGAGGAAGTACACCGCGTAGCCCGAGGCGCCCAGGAACCCGCCGTAGTACGTGAGCCCCCCGGCCCAGAACGCGGCCCAGGCGAAGCAGCTACGCTCCTTCGGGTGGCAGAGCCTGCGGGCCTCGTCCCACACGCCGTCCACCGCCGGGGCCACGCAGCGCGCATGGGAGATGTGCCAGTCCACCTTGGAGGGGTCCGTGCAGAGGTGCACGTAGTCCCAGAAGAACCCGTCCGCCAGGACGTGCAGGAGCCTGGCCCCCAGGACCCCCGCGAGGACCATGGCGAGCCCGAGGTCGATCACCACCTCCTTGTCGTGGCCGAGGCGCCCGAGCCAGCGGGCCCCGACCCAGGTGGCCAGGGAGAACCCGATGGCCAGCATCCCGAAGTACGCCGGCACCTCGATGCCGAAGACCCGGAGCAGCGTCGGGTGCATGGGTCAGGCCGTCTTTGGCACCGCGGGGGGGGCCTTCTCGCTCGTGGGCTTCGGGCCCACGACGTACTCCAGGAGCATCAGCCCGATGCCCACGGTGATGGCGATGTCCGCCACGTTGAAGGTCGGCCAGTGGCGCTCGCGGCCCGCGATGCGCGCCCACCCGTGGATGAAATCCACGACGTAGCCGAGCCTCACGCGGTCCACGAGGTTTCCAATGGCGCCGCCCAGCACCAGCGGCAGCGCCCAGCGCATGAGCCCCTGGCCCTTCTCCAGCGTGCGGTACAGGTGCACGATGAACACCATGGCCCCCACGGTCACCAGCATGAAGAAGGGCTTGCGAAGGAGCTCCGGGGCGCCGTGCAGGAGGCCCCAGGCGCCCCCGCAGTTCTCCGCGTAGCTGAACTCCAGGTGGTCCCGCAGGAGCTCCACCACCCGCGTCCCGCTGCGCTGCGGGAGGTAGTCAATGGTGGGCGCCCAGGGCGGAGGGCTGCACAGGGGCGGCACCCTCATGGCGGGCCGCGACAGGTTGTGGAAGGCCCAGTGCTTGCTCCAGAGGTCCAGCGCCGCGGTCACCACGGCCACCACCCCGAGGAAGACCCAGTCCCTCGGCGTGGCCGTGACCGCGGGGCCCGTCTTCGCCACAGCCTTTGCGGGAGGCGCGGCCTTTGGAGCATCGGGAGGCGTGGCCTCCGGGGCCGCGGGTGGCGCGGCCTCTGGGGCCGCGGGCGCCGTCGCCTCGGCCGTGGCCTCCGGGGTGGGTTCCTTTTCGTCGCTCATGGCGCTCCCGCTGGGAAATTCTGGCGCTGGGCCTATCACACGTTGGACGCCCCGGCCAGCCGGGGCATTCCCTTTACCGCTCCACCCGGAGCCCGACGCCGATCCGTTCGCCGTCGGCCTCGCTCCACTCGGCGTGGTCCCCGGCGGGCTCCTCCACCACGCTGTACGAGAGCGCCCCGCAGTCGGCCAGCACGGACGCCCCGTGGACCTCCAGGGCCTGCACCAGCTCCGGCGGCAGCGCCAGCTCCAGGCGCACCCGATCGCGACGATCCAGCCGCGCGTTGCGCCGCGCCACCTGGACCCTCCGGGCGACCTCGCGCGCGCCGCCCTCCAGGCGCTGCTCCGGCGTCACCGTCGGGTCCAGGGCCACGCACACCAGGCGGTCTACGCCCAGGAGCTGCCCCTCGCTGCGGGGCGAGCGCCGCACCTCCACGTCCTCCGCCGTGAGGAGCTCCCCGGCCACGGTGAGCGTTCCCCCGGCCTCCAGCGCGGCCAGGTCCTCGGCGGTGAGCCTCTCCACCGCCGCGGCGACCTCCTTCATGCGCTTGCCCAGGCGCTGCCCCAGGCGACGGAAATCCGCCCGGCACCGCACCTCCACCAGGGTCTCCTCGCGGCCCTCGTAGCGCACCTCCCGGACGTTGAGCTCGTCCTTGAGGTAGGGCTCCAGCGCCCGGAGCTCGGCCAGGGCCCGCGGGTCCCGGTGCACCAGGGTGAGGGCCTGGAGGGGCACCCTGGTGCGCACCTTCGCCTGCTCCCGGAGGTTTCGCCCGAGCTCCAAAGCGCGCTCCATGCGCGCGACGGACGCCTCCAGGCGAAGGTCCCTGCGGCCCTCCTCGGGCATCGGGTAGGGCTCCAGGTGCACGCTCTCGGCGGCGCCCGGGCGCCCGAGGAGGAGCGCCTCGTGCATGGTCTCCGTGAGGAAGGGGGTGAAGGGCGCCATGGCCCGGCAGAGCGTGGTGAGCACCGCGTACAGGGTCTCCAGGGACCCGGCGCGCTCCTCCGGGGTGCCCTCCCAGACGTGCCGGCGCACGAGCCTGATGTGCGTGTTGGTGAGCTCCTCGATGAAGGTCACCAGCGCGGGCACCACGTTGTACAGCCGGTAGGCCTCCATCTCTCGCTGCACCGTCGCCAGGAGCGTGTGCAGCCGCGAGAGCACCCAGCGGTCGAGCACGTTGGGGCTCTCCGGGGCGCCCGCCCCGCGGGGCTCGAAGCCCGCCACGTTGGCGTACGTCACGAAGAACGCGTAGGCGTTCCACCACCGGAGCAGGAGCTTGCGCACGGTCTCCCGCACGCCCTTCTCGTCGAAGCGCAGGTTCTCCGCGCGCACCACCGGCGAGGCGCTGAGGTACAGCCTCAGGGCGTCGGCCCCGTGGCGCTCCAGGACGGCCTCGGGCTCCGGGTAGTTGCGCAGCCGCTTGGACATCTTCTCGCCCTTGTCGTTGAGCACGATGCCGTTCACCACCACGTTCTTGAACGGGGCGCGGTCAAAGAGCGCCGTCCCGAGGACCATCAGCGTGTAGAACCAGCCCCGGGTCTGGTCGAGCCCCTCGGCGATGAAGTCCGCCGGGAAGCCCTGCTCGAAGCGCTCCCGGTTGGTCTTCGGGTACCCCTGCTGGGCGTACGGCATGGCGCCGCTCTCGAACCAGCAGTCCAGCACCGGCTCGATGCGCTTGAGGGGGCTCCTCCCGGTGGGCGACGGGATCGTGACCTCGTCCACGAAGTGCGTGTGGAGGTCCGTCACCCGCTGCCCCGAGAGGGCCTCCAGCTCGTCCACGGACCCCACGCACACGACCTCGCCCTCGGGGTTCCTCCACACGGGCAGCGGGCAGCCCCAGAAGCGGTTGCGCGAGATGGCCCAGTCCCGGGCGTCCTCCAGCCAGTTGCCGAAGCGCCCGTCGCGCAGGGCCTCCGGCACCCACCGGGTGGTGCGGTTGCATGCCACCAGGCGCTCCCTCAGGGCCTCCACCCGCACGAACCAGGAGCTCACCGCGCGGTAGATGAGCGGCGTGTCCGTGCGGTAGCAGAACGGGTACTCGTGCTCCAGGGTGTCATGCCGCAGGAGCTTGCCCTCGCGCTTGAGCCGCGCGATCAGGTCCCCGTCGGCGTCCTTTACGCGGCGGCCCTGGTAGTCCGGCACCTCGCGGGTGAACTGCCCGTCGTCGTCCACGGGGTTGACCACCGGGAGCCCGTGGGCCCTGGCCACCAGGAAGTCCTCCTCGCCGAAGGCCGGGGCGATGTGCACCACCCCGGTGCCCTGGTCCATGGTGACGTGGTCCCCGTGGAGCACCCGGAAGGACCCCTTGTCCGCCAGCTCCGAGAAGTACGGGAACAGGGGCTCATACGACATCCCGAGGAGCTCGGACCCCTGGAATTCTTCCTCGATGGAGACTCCCTTGAGACCTGGAAAAGTATGCTCCAGCCGTGCTTTTGCGAGCACGTACCTCCGCCCCGTGGCGGCCTCCAGGGCCCGCACGTAGGGGCTCCTGCGGTCCACCGCCAGGGCGAGGTTGCTGGGCAGGGTCCAGGGCGTGGTGGTCCAGGCCAGGAGGTGCGTGTCCTCCCGGTCCCGGAGCTTGAAGGCCACGGTGAGGGCCGGGTCCTGCACGCGCTTGTAGTTCTGCCGGGCCTCGAAGTTGGACAGCGGCGAGGACACCCCGAGGGAGTACGGGACGACCTTGTAGCCCTCGTAGATGAGCCCCTTGTCCCAGAGGCTCTTGAACACCCACCAGACGCCCTCCATGAACGATGGCTGCATGGTGTAGTAGGCGTTGTCCATGTCCACCCAGCGGCCCATGCGCCGCACGGTGGTGCGCCACGCGTCGGTGTAGCGCGTGACGATGCCCCGGCATGCCTCGTTGTAGCGCCCCACGCCCAGGGCCAGGGTCTCCCGCCGGGTGGACACCCCGAGGCTCTTGTTGATCTCCTGCTCGACGGGCAGCCCGTGGCAGTCCCAGCCGAAGCGCCGCGGGACGTGGTAGCCCCGCATGGTCCAGTACCGCGGGAAGATGTCCTTGAGGGTGCCCGCCAGGAGGTGCCCGTAGTGCGGCAGCCCCGTGGCGAAGGGCGGGCCGTCATAGAAGCTGTACAGCGGCCCCGAGGCCGTCTGCGCCAGGGTCTTCTGGAAGGTGCCCTCGCGGTCCCAGCGCGCGAGGATCTCCGCCTCCAGCGCCGGGAGGTCGAGCGACGCGGGGACGGGCTTGAAGGGCTCTCGCGGTGTCATCACCAGTACTCCAGAAGGGGCGGGCAGTGTGGCATGCCACCGCCCCCGGAGCGAGCCGTGGACCGCTACCGGGGCTGTCTGGGAAACGCCTGGACGTCCGCGATGTCCCCGCGGCCGCCCACCAGCGCCACCAGGCGGTCCACCCCGAGGGCCATGCCCGCGCTGGGCGGCAGCCCCTCCTCCAGGGCGCCCAGGAAGGCTTCATCCACCGGGTACACGGGCAGCCCCAGGGCGCTGCGCCGGGCCTGGTCGGCCTCGAAGCGGGCGCGCTGCTCCGCCGGGTCCGTGAGCTCCTGGAAGCCGTTGGAGAGCTCCACCCCGGCGATGTACAGCTCGGCCCTCTCGCACACCGCGGGGTCCCGGGCGCTCACCCTCGCCAGCGAGGCGTGGCACGCCGGGACCTCCGTGAGGAAGGTCGGAGCCAGGAGCCCGAGGTTCGGCTCGATGCGTCTCGTGAGCGCCTCGAAGTACGCCCCCTCGTCGGAGCCCGCCAGCGCGATGGGGTCCCCGGCGTCCGGAGCCCAGCGGGCGAAGGCCTCCCGCACGGTCATCCGCGGGAACCTCCCGGCCAGGGAGACGCTCCCGGAGGCCGTCACCACCCGCCCCGGGGTCTGCCCCGCCGCGCTGGCGGCGCGCACCAGCCCCTCGGCGTCCTGGAGCACCTCCTCCAGCGAGCCCCAGGCCCGGTACCACTCACAGAGCGTGAACTCCGGCTGGTGCCTCGCCCCAAGCTCCCCCGCGCGAAAGCACCGCGCCAGCTCGAAGCACCGCGAGACCCCCCCCACCAGCAGCCGCTTGAGGCAGTACTCCGGAGATGTAATCAAATATCCTACCTGCTTGGGCAGCCCCAGGAGCCCCCCGCCCTGGGCCCCGAGGACGGGAAATGCGGACAGGTGCGTGTCCAGTCCGGGGCTCTCGACCACCGAGGGGGTCTCGACCTCGAGGAACCCGTGGGTGCGGAAAAAATCCCGCACCCTCTGAAGGACCTGGGCGCGGAGGTGGAGCCTGGCCCGCTGGCCGTCGGTGACGAAGCGACGGGTCTCGCTGCCGAGCTGGGTGGGGGGGCGCGAGGGGCGGAAGACCACCTCCGCGGAGACGGCGCGGTAGGCGGGGAAGGCGGCGTCCACGGGGAGGACCACCTGGGCGGGCGACGGGTCGATGACGGCGCGGATCTGCACCAGGTCGCCCTCTTCGACGGCGTCCAGGGCGGGGCCCTGCACCTGGATGCGGTGGGTGTCCTCGCCGAGGAGGCAGAGCCCGGCGGCGGGGCGCGCGAGCACCCGCCCGGAGAGCCTCCAGAGGCCCTCCGGTCCGTCGGCCTCGATCCACTCGACGGGCATGGGCTCGGGGCTCGCTAGCGGGTCTTGGCCACGCGCTCGACGTACTCGCCGGTGCGGGTGTCAATCCGGATCATGTCGCCCTGGTTGATGAAGATGGGCACCTGCACCACGGCGCCGGTGGGGCACTTGGCGGGCTTGAGCACGTTGTTGGCCGTGTCACCCTTGAAGCCCGGCTCGGTCTCCAGGACCTCCATCTCCACGAAGGTGGGCAGCGTGAGCCCGATGGGGCGGCCGTTGTAGAACAGCACCGAGCACACGGCGTTGTCGAGGAGGAAGCCCCGGTCCTCGCCCACCTGCTTCACGTCCACGTGGACCTGCTCGTAGGTGCCCTGGTCCATGAAGACGAGCTGCTCCCCCTCGGGGTAGAGGAACTGCATCTCCTTCTCCTCGATGTCCGCCTGGGTGAGCCGCTCGCCAGACTTGTACGTCTTCTCGATGACGTTGCCGGAGATCATGTGCTTCATCTTCACCACGGTGGAGGGCGTACCCTTGCCGGGCTTGCGGAAATCCACCTGCACCACCAGGAACGGCTCCCCGTCCAGGTCGAGCTTGTTGCCCTTGCGAACTTCATTGATATCCAGGATGCCGGCCATGGGTCGCTCCTCGCGGCGCGCTACCTAGCACCCCCGAGGGCCCCTCGGCAAGACGCCCCCTCCCTTGCGCCCGAGGGCCGGAGGACGTAGCCGTGGGGAGGTGAGCCCCCGCGACCCCGACGACGAGTTCCGCGAGATCAAGCGCGAGATCATCGAATCGCGCGGGCTGATCATCAAGACCAACAACCTTACGGCGGCCCTCTCGGCGGACGTCAAGGCCCTGGCCCGGCGCCAGGCGGGCTACGAGCGTCGGCTGACGGTGAACTCCGCCACGGCGTACGTGCTCTTCGTGGTGCTGACCTTCGGCGGGATCAAGCTCTGGCTGGACGCCTCCATCCGGGAGAACCGCCTGGAGCTACAGACCCTCCGGCGCGCCGAGGAGCAGGCCCGGCGGGACCTCTCCGGGGCCCTGCGCGAGAAGGAAGAGCGCGCGCAGCTCGACGCCCGCGCCCAGGCCTTCTATGAGCTGGTGCGGGACGGGCGCAAGCAGGAGGCCGTGGAGACCTGGGAGCAGCTCCGCCGGGAGCGCCTGCCGCCCGCGGAGCTGGCCTTCTTCCAGGACGTGGTGGACCGCTTCCGGACGGACCTGTCGCTCCTGGCGTACGAGCGGGGCCTGGAGCACGCCCGGATGGCCCGCTACGCCGAGGCCAACGAGGCCTACGACGAGGCCCAGCGCCTCAAGGACGACGCCGGGCACATCCCCCGCGTGCGCCTGGCCCACGCCGACGCCCTGCGGCACCTCGGGCGCCAGCGCGAGGCCATCGTGGTGCTCCAGGCCGTCGCCGAGGGCGCCGACCGCGAGGCCGCCGACGACGCGCTCTACAAGATCGCCCAGTGCCAGGTGGACCTGCAGCAGTTCGGCGACGCGAGGAACACCCTGCGCGCGCTCCTGCGCCGCTACCCCTACGGGAGCGTCTCCAACGACGCCAGGATGTACCTCGCGGAGCTCTCGTCCCCGAACCCGCCGCGGCGGTGAAGGTTTAGTTCCTGGGGCGCACCAGGGCGTCCGTCAGGGCCACCACCCGCGGGCCCTCGGGGCCAAAGCGCACCAGGAACTCCAGCGTGGCCGGGAGCCCCGCGGGCCCCCCGGGGAGGCCCGCCCCTCGGAGCATCCGGGGCGAGGGCCCTTCTACATACCAGTCCCCGGCCCTCATGGCCGGAGGCGCGCTCCCGTCAAGGAAGCCCGCCAGGGGGAGCACCCTCCGGGGCGGCAGGTACGCCTCGGCGAAGCTCCCCTGGGGCTCCAGGCCCTGGAGGAGCTGGTCCATCCACGCGAGCAGGACCTCCCTGGGCTGGGCCAGCGCCGAGGAGCCCACGCCCTCGCGCCCCACGCCGGTGACGGTCTCCGCCAGGAGCGGTCGGAGGTCCCCCGAGGAGCGCTCGTGGAGGGCCCGGAAGAGGGCCTCGTGGAGGGCGAGCACGGCGTCCCTGCGGGGGTCGAGCACCACGCGGGAGGCCACCCCCGCGCGCCCCCGGTGCCCGGAGGCCTCCGCGGGCACCGCCGGGGGCAGGTCCGCCCGCTGCACCGCAGGCGCCCTCCCCGGGGCCGCCGCGCAGGCGCCGCACAGGAGCGCGAGGGCGGTGGCGGCCCGAGCGGTCACAGGGCGTGGTGGTGGAGCTCGAGCTTCGCGTCCACCACGAGGGCCGACCCGTCGGGCTCCTCGGGCACCTCGCTCCAGCCCGGCGAGCCCGGGGCGCCTCCGCTGGCGAGGAACACATACCTGAAAGACTCCAGGTGGACCTTGCGCCCCTCGGACCCGAGGAGGTCGGGGTTCTTCGCCCGGAGCTGGTCGCCGTCCCGAAGGCCCAGGCGACGGACATAGGCCAGCGGGGCCCCGCGGCGCACGCCGACCAGGAGGCTCCCGTTGGACACCAGGAAGGCCATGGGGGCCCTTGCGCCGAGGGTGGTGTCCACACCCCGGAGGCCGTCTCGCAGGGCCTCCAGGAGGTCCGTGCGGGGATACTCCGGGTCGTCCAGGTGCCCCTGGGCGTGGACCGCCGCGAGCAGTCGGTGGAAGAGCAGCTCGCTGTCGGTCTCGCCGCGGATGTTGAGGGCGATGAAGCCCGGGATGACCTCCCGCAGGGCCGCGCGCTTCTCCGGGAAGTTCGGCAGCGTGCCCACGGCGGCGAAGAGCCACTGACGAAAGCGAAACGGGTGCGTGTTCTCAAGGGTGTGGCCGCCCGCGGTGGCGTGGCGCAGGTGGGCCATGGCGCAGGAGGTCCGGAGGGACACCAGGAGCTCCGGGAGCCTCAAGGTCTCCCGCGCGTCCGAGGGCCTGCGGCGCAGGAGGAGCTCGCCGGACTGGTAGCTCCCGACGCCCCAGCCGTCGCAGCGCACGGGCTCGTCCACCTGGAGCGCCGCGCGCTCCGCCGCGAGCGCAAACCGCAGGCGGTCGAGCTGGTTGGCGGCGTAGCCTAGCATTCGGAGCATCACGGACCTCGGCGCGGCGGGTGGGAGACTCCCAGGGTGGCCCCTCGCGGGGCCCCTCGCAAGTCAAACCGGCCGCAGCACCCGTAGCCTCGCCCCGAGCTCGAAGCACCCGAGGTGGCCGCTCTCCTCGCCTACATAGAGGGCGCAGTGTTCGTCCACCCGCAGGAGGTCGGGGACGAGGTCACAGGCCTCCACTTCGGCCAGGGTGGAGCCGTCTCGCGGGCGCAGCACGGCCAGCGCGCTCTGCGGGACGAAGAGAGCGCCGGCGCGGAGCTGCGGGTCCAGCCTGCGCGGCACGTCGTCGGCCACCGGGGCGCGGAAGGTGCGCACCCAGCGCGTGGCCCCGTCCCTGGCGCCCACGGCGAGCACCCTGCCCGTGGGGAGGTTGGCCACGATGGTGTCATCGAAGGCCGTGGCCGAGGGCCGCTGCCCGGCCCCGCCCACGAGCACCCCGAGGGGCGCCTCGAAGCGCCGTTGACCGTTCTGGGTGTCCAGCCCCAGGAGGGAGATGCCCTCGCGGGTGCCGAGGAGGAGCCCCGCGGTGTCGCCCGAGACCACCACCGGCGCGCAGGCGGGCGCCGGGGCCTCGGCGGTCCAGGCCAGGGCGCCGGTGTAGGCCCCGAGGGCATGCACCGTGGCCCTGCCGCGGTCCCCGGCGACGCAGAGGCACAGGTCTTGATGGAGCACCGGCGCCGTGGTGATGGGCATGCGGTCCCCGAAGCGCCACACGACCTCGCCGGAGTGGAGGTCAATGGCGACCACGCTCGGGTCCCCGGCGGTGACCAGGAGGAGCCTGCCCGCGCGGCGGAAGCGAAACATTCCGCCGTGCCGTGACGTATACGCCCAACGGGCCTCGCCGGTGCGCAGGTCCAGGGCCACGAGCCTGCGCTCACCCTCCGGGAGCACCACCATGCGAGGCAGGCCCGGCGCGGCCACGGCGTGGGCGCGGGTGGTGACCCCCACCCTCGGGGCGACGCGGGTGGCCCAGAGGACCTCGCCCGTGGCGACGCTCCGGAGCTCCACCTCGCCGCGCGGGGACACACGCAGGAGCTCGTCCCCGGCCAGGGTGGTGGACGCCCTGCCCGTGACCGGAAACGACCAGAGGCACTGGCCCGAGGCGCGGTCGATGGCCGCGACCTCCCGCGCCCCGGGCACCACCAGGCGGTCGCCGCAAAGCAACGTGCCGGAGAGGTCCAGGCCCTCGACCTCTAGCCTCCAGCGTTCGACGTAGCGCAGCCGGGCGGAGGCCCCGAGGTCCGTGGAGGCAGTGGTCTCCGGGGCGGTGACCGTGGCGCGGTAGAGGGCCGGGTCGGGGTTCACGACGCAAGCGGGCCTGTCCAGGGCCCGGAGCCAGCGACGGAGGCTCCGGGCCTCGGCGCGCAGGGCCCGGAGCCGGAGGTTTCTTCCCTGGTCACGGTCGCGCTGGACGAGCTCCGAGGCGAGCCTCAAGGCGGCCTGGGTGACGGGGCCGGCGAGCTCCCGGGGGTCCAGGGCGGGCACGGTCACCGAGGCGCCAAAGGGGCCCTGCGCCGTGAGGCAGAGCTTGCCCTGGACCCCGAGGCGCATCCCGAGGATGCAGCCCCCGACGCGGGCCCGCAGGTGCAGCGGACGCTTGGAGGCCCAGGCTTCGAGCACCGGGCGGCAGAGGGCCACGAGGCGCTCGAGCTGGAGCACCACAAAGCCCTCGCCCAGGTCCAGCGAACGCCCCCGGAGGCCGAGGGAGAGCTCGCCCCGCACGAGGAGCGCGTGGAGGTCCGCCCGGAGAGACGCGCGGGAGACGCGCGGGTGGCCGTCGTCGAGGAGCGCGGTGAAGGCGACGGAGAGGGCGGTGGCCTCGTCCTCGGCGCTCGTCCAGCGCACGGCGCTGCGGGCCTGGGCGGGGGGCGCGACGAGGGCGCGGCCGGAGGCGACGCCGGCGCGCCCGAGGAGCGCCCGGAGCTCCAACGCCACGGCGCCGTCCATGGTGTCTTGAAGGGCGTCCAGCGCGTCACCCAGGGCGCCGAGGAGGGCCCCTGGCGAGACCTCGCGGTCCAGGACGCGCACCTCGGGCTCCGGGCCGGTGCAGTAGACGCTCACCAGGAGCGCGCCGTCACCCGCCCGGAGGCACAGCTCCCAGGGCCGCTCGGAGAAGGGCACCAGGACCTTGTGCTGGCGGCCCTCGAGCACCTGAAGTGCAGCCACGGTGAGGTCCCGGAGGAGCCCGGCGGCATGCTCGGGGTCCGCGGCGGCCTCGATGCGGACGCCCTCCAGGTGGAGGTCCAGCGCGGCGGCGCCGCGGGCCTTGGAGGCGGCGCGCGAGGGCCGCCTCGGGGACTCTTCGGTGCGGTGGGGAACGAACTGGATCGAGGTCATCGGCCCGCTGCGCCGGAGGAAGGCGCGAGGTGACCGCGCAGCCTCGCCGCAGTGCGGGGCCATCGCGCGCTTCACCTCGACGTCGCGGCGCAAGAGGGATCGTACGCAAGCCCGCGCCAGGGACACACTTTTCGGCTTTGGGTCCCTTCCGTCGCCACCCCCTGGGGGGCGTCTGCATCTTCCGACAGGCACCCACGCGCTGACCGTGCCCCAAGGCCCGGCGGAGCTCCGGCGCTCAGGCGTCCGAGGCAGTCTTCATCGTCCCTGCGCGCCGAAGCCTGCGTAGCCGAGTTGCAGCCCGAAGAAGCCCTCATCGGGGGCTTCGAAGCGGAGGTCATACTCCATGCTCAGGCCGACCGTCAGCCGGGCTCCGTCGCTCAGGCGGAAGCCATACCCGAAGGACGTGTAGGGGGAGAAGGCGCTGACCTGAGCTCGTCGGTCGAGTACGTCCAGTTGCACCAGGTGCATGCCGGCGTGGGCCCAGACGAAATAATCCGATCCCATGGACGCCAGGTAGCCTCCGCTACCGATGGCCGCGGAGACCAGGTCCGGGGAGACCTTCATGCGCAGGGTCGCCTCGTAGCCGTAACCCGACTGGCTCCCCTGCCCCGTGCTTCCCGAGCCGAAACCTCCGCTGGCTTCAAGCGCCCCCCCCACGGCGCCCGAGGTCCCGATGACCGCGCCACCCTGCGCGTGGAGGAACATCGAGCAACCCTCGCCCAGCAAGGCGACGGCGCCCAGGAGAAAGGTCGCCCGATGGTGCATGGTCAACCCTGCTTCGCATCGTTGTCGCAGCTCCGCAAGATGCAGCAGGCGCCCCTCGATCCCTCCAGAAGCCTTGGGCTCGGCACGCGCCTCCGCGGGTCGTTGTCCCGGCGAGGTCCGGTGGTCGGAGCCTCAGTTCCTCCGCCGCCGCCGCGCCGAGGACTCCGCACCCTCCGTCGGGACCTCGGCCTCGCTCGTCCCCGTCGTCGCCTCTCCCGCCTCCACCACCACCTCGGCCACCACCTCGACCGCGCCCTCCGCTGCGCCCTCGGCCGTCGCCACCACCTCCGTCGGCGCCTCGGCGCCTGCCGTGGTCACCTCGACGTCCTGCGTCGTACCCTCAACGCCCTGCGTCGAGACCTTCGCCAGCCTCACCAGGCCGACGCCCTCCAGCGCCGTGTCGAAGCCCACCTCGGCCTTGCGCCCGAGAGGCTCCAGCACCCCCCAGGTGCGCGTCCAGGTCTCTCCACCCCACGTCTCCACCGCGCTCCGCGCCTTGGTGAACGTCTCCAGCGCCCGGGCCCGCACGGTCTCCACCATCGTCTGTGCTTCCATCGTCGTCTCCTCGTGTCGCAGTTGACTCACTGCGTCAATCTAGGATGACGCATCGCGTTGTCAAGGGTCCCAGTCGATCCCCACTCGCGTTCCCAACTGCACAATGTGCGCGTCGCCTTCCCGCTGCGGCGCGGGTTGGAATTCGTAGCCCACCCACAAGAGCCCATAGGGCATGAAAGAACCTACACGTAGGGTGACAAGCCCAAGGCCCGCGGAGACCCTCACGCCCACGTCCAGCGGTTGCTCGCGGCTGCGCCAGGTGCCCGTGAGCGCGGCCTCCAGGTCCACGATGCGGCTGCCATCCTGGAGGCGCAGGAGGACCGGCACGGCGCCGGACACCAACGCCTGCACGCCGCTCTCGCCGTTGGCCCCGAGGGTCCCCAGGCCGCCGAGCTCGATCCCCGCGGCGAGGGTCACCCGCTCGGACACCCCCACCCCGGGGAGGAGCCTCACGCCGCCGCCGCCCACCAGGGTCACGTCCCCCCCGCGGATCAAGAGCCCGCCGCCCCCGAGGCTCTCGGCCAGCACCACGAAGCGCCGGGCGTCACCATGGACCCCGGAGAAGCGCCCGCGAGGGGTGAGCCAGAAGGGGCAGTCCTCCGCGGCGTGTTCCTCGGCGTAGCGCGACAGGAGCCTCACGCGCTCCAGGGTCAGCGCCTCCGAGGCCGCCGAGAGCGAGCCCCCGTGGGCCTCGTACACCGCGCGGGCCGTGCCCCCCTGGCGGGCGAGCTCGGCGTCGAGCCAGGCCGCCAGCCGTCGCCTCGCCGCCGGGGGCGTCTGGCACGCGCTCCGGAGCGTCACCGCCGCCAGGGCGTCCACCTCCACGCGGTCCACCACCCAGTCGGTCCGCTGGTGGCTCTCCACGATCCGACGGAGGTCCCCGTAGAGCGCCCGCTCCGAGGCGCCCCGGGGCGTCGCCGAGGCGCACCCCGCGAGCGCGAACAGTGCCAGTAGCGTGCTGTGTCGTCCCACGAGTGCCTGGGATGCTCCAGGCGGCCCCGCTGGTGCCGCGGGGGGTCAGTAACCGCGCCGGAGCACCACGGCGTCGCCCAGCTCGATCTCGCCCGAGGACACATTCACCAGCGCCACGCAGGTCCTGGGGTGCAGGGCCACTACGATGAGCTCGCCCCAGACCTCCGCCGGGAGCCCGTCGGGGCCGCGCTGGCCGGCGTTCACGGGCGTGTCCACGATGCCGTCCCCGTCGCGGTCGATGCCAATACGGGTGGCGTCGCCGCCGGCGCCCCGGCCCTGCTCGATCCACGGGTCCCCGCGGCGCGTCAGGAAGAACCGGTTCCCCAGGAGGAGCCCGTCCTCCTGGCCCCGGTCGATGATCACCACGTACTGCGAGCCCGAGAGCGTCCGGGGCGTGGGCGTCGCCACGATGTGCCCCAGGAGGTCCCGCTCGTTGGTCCTTGGGGGCACGGGCTGGAACTGCCGCTGGAGGAAGGCCACCCGCTCGCCCCGCTCGATGGGGTCAATGGACTCGATGATCCGCGCCGTGGCCACGTGCCGCTGGTTGTCCCAGGCGTCCACCAGCAGCGTCCCCAGGATCCGAACGATGCGCCCGCTGTCCCGGTCCGACGCCCGCGCCGCGGCGCCCTCCTGGAAGATCGAGTAGCTCTCCCCCACGTTGGGCGCGCGCCGACGGAACTCGATGTACACCTGGTCGCCCTCGGAGAGCAGCATGTTGTCCTCGGGAGAGCCCACGATGGCGCCCGCCGCGGAGATGTCCTCCGGCGTGGCCCAGGCCTCCTCCCGAAGGAACACGGTCCCCCGGGGGTACCGCGCCGGCGGCAGCGAGAGCCGGTCCCCGCCGCGGGCCGCCCGGGCCGGCGTGTGGATCCCGACCTCGCCCGGCAGGAGCAGCCGCACCTGGTCCCCCGGGAAGATCCAGTGGGGGTTGGTCACCTGCGGGTTGCGCGCCCACACCTGCGGCCAGCGCCAGGGGTTGCCGAAATAGTACCCGGTGATGTCCCAGAGCGTGTCCCCGGTCGCCACTACATGGAACTCGGGAATGACCCCCGCGCGGTCCACGGACCCGCGCCCGCCGAGCACCACCGTCTGCCGGTTGCGCAGCGCCGTCCGGTTGACATCGACGGGAGTCTCCTCCGGTACCGTCACCTGCGCCGCGGCCTGCGCGGGCAAGACCAGCGCGAACGCCACCCAGGAGAGTCGCCAGAAGCCCTTCATGGTCCTTGCCTTTCCGTTCGCATCCTGCGCGCAGGCTCGGAGTCCGGGTGCTCCTCCAGGAGCCTCCGGGCGGCCTCGTCGGCCCCCGCGGAGTCCCCCTGGCGGCGCCGGCTCAGCGCCAGCTTGTACAGCGCGTCGGGGACCTTGTTCCCCGCCGGGAAGCGCGCGAGCAAGCCCTCAAACTCTGCGATCGCCCGCTGGGTCTCACCGCGTTGAAGGAAGCACTCGCCGCGCCAGTACATGGCATTGTCCGCGTGTGGATGGTCAGGATAACGTACCAGAAAGGCCGAAAAAGCGCCAAGGGCGTCCTCGCAGCGCCCCTCCCGCACCAGCGCCAGCGCGCCCTCGTAGGCCGGCAGCGCCCGCGGGTCCAGCGTCCCAGAGGGCGCCTCGGGCTGGAGCTCCGACCGGGGACCCCGCAGCGGCCTCGCAGGAGGCGCCGGGGCCGGCGTCTGCGCGGGCGCAGGCGCCGACGGTCCCCCGGCCCCGGGCGCGGGCGGCAGCGGCACCACCGGCAACCGCTCGTTGTCATGCACCACGAAGGGCGCCCGCTCGGGCACGCGCTCGGTGCCCGTGATCCGGGGCCTCGGAGCGCCGGCGTCCTCCGGCGCGGCGGGGTCTTCTTCTTGGCCGCGGGTGGTGGCGTCCACCCGGATGGGCTCCGGGCCCGCCTCCGGGGCCCCGAGGCGGATCACGCCCCGGCGGCCCGCGTCCTCCATGGCCGTGCGCGCCTGGCGGGTGGCGTCCTCGGTGAGCACCAGGCGGTTCGAGAGCATCTCCAACTGCTGGGCGTGGCGCTCCTGCTCGGCCCTCAAGCGCCGCACCTCGGCCTCCAGGGAGCCCATTGTGGCAGGGGTCACGCAGCCCCCGAGGAGCACCACGGCGCACAACAAGGTCCGCACGCGCCCAGCGTAGAGCACCGCGGTCGCCCGTCGCAAGCCGCGCGCAACCTCCGAGGGGCCCCGCGCGACAACCTGCCCATGAAGAACCCCCTCGCGCTCGACAGCGCCAGCCTCCCGGTCGCCGACCGGCTCCCCTCCGGGCGCTTCCCCACCCTCTGGGTGGACGGTGACCCCGGGGCCCTCTGCCCGCCGCTGGTGGCCCTGGTCGGCACCCGCGACGCCGACGCCCGCGGCGAGGGCACCGCCTACGCGCTCGCCGCCGCCCTGGCCGAGGCCGGCCTGACGGTGCTCTCCGGCGGCGCCCTGGGGATCGACGCCAGCGCCCACCTCGGAGCCGTCGATGCCCGCGGTCGCTCCGTGGTGGCCCTGCCCTGCGGCCTGGCCCACTGGTACCCCGCCCGCCACGAGGAGCTCTACGGGCGCCTCCTGGGGCTCGGCGGCGCCCTGGTGAGCGCCCTGCACCCGGACACGCCGCCGTCGCGCTGGACCTTCCCCCGGAGGAACGCCCTGGTGGCCGCCCTGGCGGACGTGCTGGTGGTGGTCCAGGCGCCGGTGAGCTCCGGCGCCCTCATGACCGCGGAGCTGGCCCTGCGCCTCGGGCGTCGCGTGCTGGCCGTGCCCTACGGCGCCTCGGACCGCCGGGGCCTCGGGTGCCTGCGGCTCCTGCGCGCAGGAGCGGGCGTGTGCACCGGCGCCGAGGACGTGCGCGCCGCCCTCGCCCGGCGGGACGGCGCGCTCTTCCTCCCAAGGGAGCCCCTCCGCGAGCGCCCTCCCGCCGCGCGTACGCGCGCGCCCTCCCTCGCGCATGCGCACGCCGCCCCCCCGGAGGACGCCCTGGACCCGGACGCCAGGCTGGTCCTCGACACCCTTCGTCGCGAACCCCTGCACCTCGACGAACTCTCGCGCCTGTGCGGGTTTGCGACGCCGAGGCTCCAGCGCTCGCTCCTCACCTTGACCCTGGCGGGCTTGTGCGAGGACCGAGGGGGATGCACATTCGCGCGTCCCTGAGGGTGCCGCTCACCCCGCCGGGGTGTTACACGCTCCCCTTCCTCTGGAGGCGGTGTTCATGTCCAGGTCGCTCATCATCGTGGAGTCTCCCGCCAAGGCCAAGACTATCCAGAAGTACCTCGGGTCGGGGTACCAGGTGCTCGCCAGCAAGGGTCACATCCGGGACCTGCCCCGGAGCGGGCTCCAGGTGGACACCGCCCATGACTACGCCCCCCACTACGAGGTCCTGGAGGACCACAAGACCGTGGTCACGGAGCTGCGCAAGGCCGCCAAGGAGGCCGAGACCATCTACCTGGCCCCGGACCCCGACCGCGAGGGCGAGGCCATCGCGTGGCACATCGCCCACGAGCTCCGGAGCCTGAAGAAGCCCATGCAGCGCGTGGAGTTCCACGAGATCACCAAGAAGGGCGTCCAGGCGGGCCTCGCGGCCCCGCGGACCGTGGACGAGGCGCGCTTCCAGGCCCAGCAGGCCCGCAGGATCCTGGACCGGCTCATCGGGTACGAGCTCTCGCCCGTGCTCTGGAAGCGCCTGTGCCGCAGGGTGAATGGCCACTACCTCTCGGCGGGGCGGGTGCAGTCCGCGGCCCTGAGGCTCATCGTGGACCGCGAGGACGACATCAAGGGCTTCGTGCAGCAGGAGTACTGGCCCGTCGCGGCCACGCTCCTCGGCGGGCGCCGACCGGCCTTCACCGCGGCCCTGGTGGAAATCGACGGGGTCAAGGTGGTGACCCCCACCCGGGACCGCGCCCCGCGCCCCACGGAGCGCGTCCTCGGCGCCCAGGGCGACGCGGAGTCCGCCCGGGACGACCTCCGCGCCGCGGCCTACAAGGTCGCCGCCGTGGAGAAGAAGGAGCGCCGCCGCCGCGCGCCGCCGCCGTACATCACCTCCAGCCTCCAGCGGGACGCGTCCGGGCGGCTGGGCTTCAGCGCGTCGCGCACCATGCAGGTCGCCCAGCGCCTGTACGAGGGCATTGACGTAGGCGCCGAGGGCCCCGTCGGGCTCATCACGTACATGCGCACGGACTCCACCCGGCTCTCGGCGGACGCCGTGGAGGCCGCGCGGGCCTACATTTCCAAGCGCTTCGGCAAGGCCAGCGTGCCGGACCGGCCCAACGCCTTCAAGACCAGGGCGAGCGCCCAGGACGCCCACGAGGCCATCCGGCCGACGTCCCTGGACCATTGCCCGGAGGACATCAAGAAGCACCTGAAGCCCGACGAGTTCAAGGTCTACAAGCTCATCTGGGAGCGCTTCCTGGCGTGCCAGATGGCCGACGCGGTGTACGACCAGACCACGGCCACGGTGGAGGCCCGGGGGCGCCAGCGGTACGTCCTGCGGGCCAGCGGGAACGTGCTCAAGGCCCCCGGGTGGCTGGAGGCCCAGGGCGTCACCGCGGAGGTCGAGGTGGCCGGCGAGGAGGCCGTCCGCGAGGAGGGCCGCGGCGCCGAGGACGAGGCCCCGAGGACCCTCCCGGAGCTCTCCGTGGGCGAGGCGCTCTCGGTCACGGACCCGCCCGGGGTCACCTGCGAGCAGAAGTTCACGCAGCCCGCGGCGCGGTACAACGAAGGCACGCTGGTCAAGGCCCTGGAGGACCTGGGGATCGGGCGGCCGAGCACCTACGCGGAGATCGTCACCAAGGTGCTGAGCCGTGACTACGTGGAGAAGCGCGACCGGCAGCTCGTGCCGACCAAGCTCGGCACGGCCAAGACCCACGGCCTGCGGGCGAGCTTCCCGGACGTGGTGGACTACGAGTTCACCGCCCGCATCGAGGAGGAGCTCGACAAGGTCGAGGAGTCCAGGGCCGACTGGGTGAAGCTCGTGGACCGGATCTACAAGCCCTTCAAGCGCCTGGTGGACAAGGAGATGAAGGGCAAGGACCCTGGCGAGGCCTGGCCCCGGCCGGAGCCCTCGGACCGGGTGTGCGACAAGTGCGGCTCGCCCATGCAGCGCCGCTGGGGCCCCAACAACGACTACTACGCCTGCACGGCGTACCCGACCTGCAAGAACATCGTGGACGAGTCGCCGCCCAGGCCCACGCTGGTGTACGAGGGCCGCAAGTGCCCCAAGTGCGGCCGCGCGCTGCTCATCAAGGCCCGCCGCGGGAGCGACGAGACCTTCCTGAGCTGCTCCGGGTGGAAGCGCAAGGACCCGGACTGCGACTACACGGCCCCGATGCCCACGGGGATCACCTGCCCCAAGTGCGGCGGGGACGTGGTGAAGATCGGCACCGCCAAGGGCCGCAGGCCCTTCTGGGGCTGCGCCAACTACAACGTGGAGACCGTGAAGTGTGACTTCAAGGTGTACCAGGCCCCGGTGAAGGAGCCCTGCCCCACCTGCGGGTCCACGTTCCTGGTGCGCGCCGGGGGCAAGACCCGGCCCGTGCTCAAGTGCGTCAAGGACCGCTGCGACTACCAGCGCGAGGTCGAGAGCGAGCCGGACCCCGAGGCCCCGGGCCTCGAAGCGTCGGCGGACTGAGCCGGGCCCTCCCGTGAGCGCTCCCGGCGTGACCGTGGTGGGCGCGGGCCTCGCGGGCTGCGAGGTCGCCTGGCAGCTCGCCGGTCGGGGCGTCCCCGTCACACTCCTGGAGCAGAAGCCCCTGCGCAGGACCCCCGCCCAGACCAGCGACCAGCTCGCGGAGCTCGTGTGCTCCAACTCCCTGCGGGGCGCGGCGCTCTCCAACGCCGTCGGGCTCCTCAAGGAGGAGCTGCGCCGGGCGGGCTCGCTGGTCCTGGCCGCGGCGGACCGGACGCGGGTGCCCGCCGGGGGCGCCCTGGCCGTGGACCGCGAGCGCTTCTCGCGAGCCATCACCCTCGCCGTGGACGCCCACCCGCTCATCCACCGCGAGGCCCTGGAGGTGACATGCATCCCGCCCGAGCGCCCGGTGGTGCTCGCCACGGGCCCCCTCACCGGCGACGCCCTGGCCCGGGACCTGGCGCTCGCCGTGGGCGAGGACCAGCTCGCGTACTACGACGCCATCTCGCCCATCGTCGCCGCGGACTCCGTGGACTGGGGCGTGGTGTTCCGCGCCTCGCGCTACGACAAGGGCGACGACGACGCCTACGGGAACATCCCCCTGGACCGCCCGGGCTACGAGGCCTTCGTGGCCGCGCTCCTCGCCGCGGAGAAGGTCCCGCCCAGGGCCTTCGAAGAGGCTCGCTACTTCGAGGGCTGCCTGCCCATCGAGGTGATGGCCTCCCGGGGCCTGGACACCCTGCGCTACGGCCCGATGAAGCCCGTGGGCCTCACGGACCCCCGCACGGGCCGCTGGCCCTACGCCGCCGTGCAGCTCCGCCCGGAGGACCACGCGCGCAGCGCCTACAACCTCGTGGGCTTCCAGACCCGCATGACGTGGCCCGCCCAGGCGAGGGTGCTCCGAGCCCTGCCGGGCCTCGCCGAGGCCGAGTTCCTTCGCTACGGCAGCGTGCACCGCAACACCTTCGTCCGCGCCCCGGAGCGCCTCTCGCCGGAGCTCGAGCTCAAGGGCCTCCCGGGGGTCTTCCTCGCCGGGCAGCTCACCGGCGTCGAGGGCTACGTCGAGAGCGCAGCCTGCGGGCTCCTGTGCGCCCTCTTCGTCCACCGGAGGCTCCAGGGAACACCCGCCGCGCCACCCCCGAGGGTCACGGCCTTTGGTGGGCTCCTGTCCCACCTTTCCACACCTGTAGAGAATTTTCAGCCCTCGAACGTCACCTGGGCGCTGGTGCCTCCCCTGGAGGTGAGCTCCCCCCGCAAGGCGCCGAAGAGCGAGCGCTACGAGAAGCTCGCCGCCCGGGCCCTGGAGGCCCTGGAGGCATGGCTCCCGGGCGCCCTGGAGGGTTTCCATCCCCCGGCCCTCCCTGCGCTGGAGGGGCCTCCAGAGGGCCCCGGGGACGGTCCCCGGAGCGCCTGCGGCGAGGGGGCGTGACGCCGGGAGCCCTGCGGCGGGGAGCCCTCACCGTGGCGCTGGCCCTGGCGGGTGCTTACCTTGTGCTGGTGCTGGGGTTGCTGGCGCTCCAACGACGGATCCTGTTCCCCGCGGGAGCGTCCAGGGGCCTGCCCACGGCGCCGGACCTGGAGACCCTGAGGGTCGCGACGCCTTCGGGGGAGGTGGTGGCCCTGCACCTCGCGGGCCCGTCGGGGGCGCCGACGGTGGTGCACTTCCACGGGAACGGCGAGCAGCTCGCGGACGTGGTGCCGCTGGGCCGCGCGCTGCGGGAGCGGGGCCTCTCGGTGGTGCTGGCGGAGTACCCGGGCTATGGCCCCATGAGCGCTCAGGCCCCGAGCGAGGGCGCGCTCCTCGGCGCGGGGAGGGCGCTCCTCACGCACCTCCAGCGGGAGCGCGGGGTCTCGCCCGCGGGCACGATGCTCCTCGGGCAGTCCCTCGGCACCGGGGTGGCCGTGGCCCTGGCCGAGGAGGGCCGCTGCGGGGCCCTGGCGCTGGTTTCGCCGTTTACGTCCCTCCCGGCGGTGGCGGGCTTTCACTACCCGTTCCTGCCGACGAGGCTCCTCTCGGACCGGCTGGACAGCTACACGAGAGCGCCCAGGGTGCCCGTCCCGGCGCTGGTGCTCCATGGCGATCAAGACGATGTGGTGCCCTTCGCGCTCGGGAGGCAGCTCGCCGGGGCCTTCGCCGACGCGAGGCTTGTCCCCCTGGAGGGCGGGCACCACAACGACCTCTGGGGGCTCTTCGGCGCGCGCATGCTCGACGAGCTCGAAGGCCACGCGCGGCGCATGCGGTACACTCCCGCGGGCTCATGAGCGACGACCGGAAGGTACCCGAAGGACGCCTCGGGCGGCTGGCGAGGCTGGCCACCGTGGGCCTCCGCACGGGCGCCAGCATGATCGCCGGAGGGGACGCGCTCCCCACGGCGAGGCATGCCGCCGAGGTGCTGGGTACGCTCCGGGGCGTGGCCGCCAAGGTGGGGCAGATGGCGTCCTACGTGGACGGCGTGGTGCCCGAGCAGCACCGGGAGGCCTACCAGGTCGCGCTCCGGGGCCTGAGGGCCGCGGCGCCGTCGAGCTCGGCGGTGGAGGTCCGGGCCCTCCTGGAGCGCGAGCTCGGGGGGCCCCGCGAGGCGCTCTTCGCGGTGTGGGACGAGGCCCCGGTGGCCAGCGCATCCATCGGCCAGGTGCACCGGGCCGAGCTCCATGACGGGCGCGAGGTGGCCGTCAAGGTCCAGCACCCGGGCATCGTGACGGCGCTGGAGAGCGACCTCGCCAACGCCGCCATGGTCGAGCAGCTCCTGGGGATCGCGGGCGGGCGGAGGCTCAACTCCAAGGCCCTCCTGGACATGGTCAAGGGCCGCTTCCGGGAGGAGCTCGACTACGACCTGGAGGCGAAGCGCCAGCGGCACTTCCACGCGGTGCATGCGGGCGACCCCACGGTGCGCATCCCGCGCGTGGTGGACGAGCGCTCCAGCGCCCGGGTGCTCACCCAGGACTTCGCCCGGGGGCTCGCCTTCGAGGAGGCATGCCAGGCCCCCGCCGCGCTGCGGGAAAAGTGGGCCCGCACGCTCTGGCGCTTCGTCTTCCGGGGCAACCTCGTGGGCAGGATGTTCAACGCCGACCCGCACCCGGGCAACTACCTCTTCCACGAGGACGGGCACATCACCTTCCTGGACTTCGGCTGCGTGCAGGAGATCCCGGAGGACGCCCAGGCCCGCGCCGTCCGGGCCCACCGCGCGGCCATCGCCCGCGACGAGGACGCCTTCCGCGCGAGCATGCGGGAGCTCCTGCGCACCCGCCCGGGCGCCCTGGAGCCCCTGGCGCTGGACTTCGTGCGGCGCTGCTTCGAGCCGCTCTTCGCGTCGCCGTACCGCATCCGTCGCCCCTGGGCCGCGGAGCTGGTGGACGGCGTCAAGGCCATGACCCTCGTGGCCCGGAGGCTCCCGGACGACGAGCTCTTCACCATGCCGCCGGAGATGCTCTTCATGAACCGGCTCCAGTTCGGCTTCTACTCGGTGCTCGCCCGCCTCGACGTCGAGGTGGACTACGCCGCCGAGGAGCGACGCTTCCTCGACGACGCAGGGCTCTGAGAAGGGGGGAGGCGCGCCGACCGCTACGCCCTCAGGGGCGGAGGCGACGGCGCCTCGCGAGGAGGAGCCCGAGGGCCACGAGGCCGAGGGCGAGGTGTCCGCCGCGGGTGTCGTACCGCTGGGCGCGGCACTTACAGCCGTCGCCCGAGTAGACCACCCTGGGCCCGGCGTCCATGGGTGCGCCGGCGTCCGGCGGG
>JACRDB010000167.1 GCA_016218725.1 Deltaproteobacteria bacterium | reverse complement strand
CTTGCGGCAGGCGCAGTTACCTTAGGTTACCGAACCGGGACCTTCGGCTCGGAGGGGACTTGAACCCCTTGATCGCGTGCGCTCGAAGGCGCACCACAGGCCGGCCATTCATGGCCGGTGGGCCGCACCGAGCACGGTCACTCCGGATACGCCGCCACGTACGCGCGTCCCGGGGTGCCCGCCCCGGCGGTGGGCGCGCAGGCCGCCACCAACGGCGGGACGAAGGTCCCCCCGAGTGTGCACTGCGCCGGGTCCGCGGACAGGCGCACGCGCCCGAGGCCACCATCGCCGCCCGCACCACCCGTGGCGTAGAGGCTGGACACGCCGCCCGCTCCTCCCGCCGCGCTCACCCTGGCGCGCACGCCCGTGGTGACCGCCGGGGCGCGCAGGAAGATCACTCCCCCGGAGCCGCCACCGCCCGCCGCGCCGGGCTGCGGGTCGCACATGGCCAGCCGCGAGTTGCCGATGAACGCGTCGCCGCCGTCGCCGCCGTTGGCCAGCACGCGCCCGTTGATGGTGATCCGGGTCATGGACCAGATGCGCAGGGCCCCGCCGCCGCCGCCGCCGCCGCTGGTGCCGCCGAACACCGGGCGGTCCAGGTAGTCCGCGCTGCCGCCGCCGCCGCCGGAGCCCGGGTAGAACGTGGTCCCCACCCGCAGGTCCGCCGCGGCGGCCACGCCGATGCTCCCGCCGCCGCCGCCGCCCACGAGGGACGGAGGCACCTCCGGGCGCACGCCCGGGCACTGGGTCTGGCCCAGCGTGCCTCGGCGACCGTCGTAGACGCTCCCGCCGATTCCGCCGTTGCCCGCCGTGGCGCCGCCGCCGCCGGCCGCGCCCGCGCAGTCCCGCTGCCCGGGGAACGGCGGCCCGAGGGCCCCCGGAGCGCCGCCTGCGTAGCCTCCGCCACCGGCACCGTACGCCCGGTACCCGGTGAACACCCCGGCCCCTCCCCCGAAGAGCGCCGGGGGCGACGCAAACAGGAGCTGCGTCGTGCGGTCCGTGATGCACATGGTGTTGGACCCCTGCATGCACGTCCCGAGGCTCCCCATGAAGCCCCGGCCGTTGCCTCCCGAGACGCCCGCCACCCACTCGCAGGCGGGCCCCGCCATGGCCGTCCGCGGGTCCCCGGTGAAGCCCCCGGAGCCCGCCCGACCCTGACGGGTGCTCCGCGACGTGATGGTGTTCTGGCTCCCGGGGCCCCCCGACACGTCAATGGTCCCGTCGATCAGCACGTCCCCGCTGGCGCGCAGGTCCAGCACGCCGCTCTCCCCGCCGCCGCCCGCCACGAAGACCACCACCCCCGCGGGCACCGTGATCGTCGTGAAATTGTGCACCCCGGGCGTCAGGAATGTCGGGTTCACCACCGGGTTGAAGGCCCCCTCGCTCCCGGTGCTCACCATGGAGCACACACCCCCGGAGCATGCCCTCCCCGCGGGGCACACATTTCCGCACATCCCGCAGTTGGCCGCGTCGCTGGCCAGGGTGACCTCGCAGCCGTCCCTCCGGTTGCCGTTGCAGTCCCCGAAGCCCGGCAGGCACGCCCCGGCCGTGCACACGCCCACGGCGCACGTCACCGTGGTGCCCGGGAGCATGCCGCAGCCCCGCCCGCAGCCCCCGCAGTGGTTCACGTCACTGGTGACGTTGACGCAGGTGTCCGCGCAGCACACCAGACCGCCCGTACAGGGAGGCCCACCGCCGCAGCCCGGGGGCCGGTCCACGCAGCGCCCCATGTCACACGACTGCCCCGCGCGGCACCGCAGCCCGCAGGCCCCGCAGTTGTTCACGTCCGTGGTGACGTTGGCCTCGCAGCCGTCGGCGGTGTTCCCGTTGCAGTCCCCGAAGCCCGGGTTGCACGTGCGCTGGCACGTCGCCCGGAAGCACCCCGCCGTCTGGTTGGGCCCCGCCGGGGGGCACACGCGCCCGCACATCCCGCAGTTGCTCGTGTCCGTCACCAGGTTCACGCACGCGGGGCCGCAGCAGCTCAGCCCCGGCATGCACGCGCACGCGCAGGTCCCCCCGCCGCACACCTGACCCGCCGGGCACGTCCTGCCGCAGGCCCCGCAGTTGCCGTTGTCACTCCGGATGTCCACACAGCGGTCCCCGCAGCACACCTGGTCCGCCGCGCACGGCACGCCCCCGCAGCCCATGGCCTGGCACATCCCCGCCACGCACCGCAGCCCCGCCGCGCAGCGCACCCCGCAGGCCCCGCAGTTGGCGTCGTCCCGCTGGGTGTCCGTGCAGCGGTCCATGCAGCACGCCGCCCCGGGAGGGCACGTCGCGCACTCGGACACCGTCACGCAGAGCCCCCCGCGACACGTGGTCCCCGCGCCGCAGCGGGCCCCGCAGGCGCCGCAGTTCATCGGGTCGCTCAAGACGTCCTGGCAGCGCAGGTCACAACACCCCTGCCCGGGCCCACAGGGAGGCCCCATCCCACACCCCGCCGCCAGGCACGTCCCCCCCTCGCAGCGCGACCCCACGGGGCACACCCGCCCGCACGCTCCGCAGTTCCTCGGGTCCGTCGCCACCGGCACGCAGAGCGCCCCGCAGCAGAGCGTCCCGCCGGTACATGCGGGGCCGATGCCGCACCCCCCTCCGACCTCGCAGCGCCCGGCGATGCACACCGCCCCGCGCCCACAGAAGATCCCGCAGCCGCCGCAGTTGGTGGTGTCCGTACGGGTGTCCGTGCAGCGGTCGCCGCAGCAGGTCTGGGGTGCGGCGCAGGGCCCGCACCCCAGCGGGGTGCAGCGTCCTCCCTGGCAGCCAAAGCCCGGGGGACACGCGTTCCCGCAGGCCCCGCAGTGGTTTCGGTCGGAGATGGTGTCCACGCAGCCGCTGGGGGCGCAGCAGGTCTGCCCCGGGGCGCAGCCCGGGAAGCACCCGACGGAGATGCACCGACCGCTCTGGCAGGTCTGCCCGGGGCCGCACCCGAGGCCGCAAGCCCCGCAGTTGTTCACGTCCACCAGCAGGCTCACCTCGCAGCCGTTGCGCACCTGGTTGTCGCAGTCCCCGAAGCCCGGGGTGCATGCCTGCACCCGGCACGAGGACGCCACGCAGCTGGCCCGGCCGTTGGTCACCGTGGTGGGGCAGTTCTGGAAGCACCCGCCGCAGTGGGCGTTGTTCACCCTCGCGTCCACGCAGCCCCCGGAGCAGCAGGTGAGGCCCCCGGAGCAGGCTCCCCCGACGCCGCAACGGCCCTGGCAGGCGCCCCCGATGCACACCAGCCCCGCCGGGCAGTGGGTGTCATTGCTGCACTGCACGCACACGCCCGTGCCGGCGTTGCACCGGGGCGTGGCCGGGCTCCCGGCGCAGTCCCGGTCCGAGCGGCACGGCCCCGCCACGCAGACCCGCGTCACCGGGTCACAGCGCCTCCCCGTCGGGCAGGAGTCCGGCGCCACCCTGCACCCCACGCACACCCTCAGCGTAGGGTCGCACACCGGCGTCGCGGGCGTCGGCGCGCACTCCCGATCGGACACACACCCGACAGGGACGTCCACCGCCGCGTCGGGTAGCGGCGCGTAGAGCTCCGCCCGTCCGCAGCCAAGGAGCGCCAGGAGCGCCGCCCACCGCAAGCCCGCAAGCATCGATCTCATGCCCCGGAAGGTACCGGGATCCGCTACCCGGCGCCACCCCGCGCGGGCTCCGAGGCCACGACCTCCCCCGGCGGTACCGTGGCCACCTTGAGCATCGCTCGGAGCTCCTCGCCGTCCAGGGCCTCCTTCTCCAGGAGCGCCTCGGCCACCCGGTCCAGGAGCCCTCGGCGCGCCTGGAGGATGGCCCTCGCGGCCCCTTCGGCGTCCTCCACCAGGCGACGGATCTCCTCGTCCACCTGGTCGGCCACGCGCTCGCCGTGCTCCCGGAGGCGGGTGCCCTCGACCCCCACCAGGAACGCCCCGGTGCGCTCGCCCCCGAGGGACACCGGCCCGAGCTTCTCGCTCATCCCGTAGTCCGTCACCATCGCCCGGGCCAGGTCCGTGGCCCTCCGCAGATCGTCCCCCGCCCCCGTGGACACCTCGCCAAAGACCAGGCGCTCGGCCGCCCGGCCCCCGAGGAGCCCCGCCAGCGTCGCCCGGAGCTCCGGCTCGGTCATCAGGTACCGCTCCTCCGTCGGGAGCTTCAGCGTGTACCCGAGGGCGCTCATCCCACGAGGGACCACGGAGATCCTCGCCACCCGCGAGCCCCCGGGGAGCACCTCCCCTACCAGCGCATGCCCCACCTCGTGCACCGCCACCCGCCGACGCTCCTCCGGCGTAATGATCCGTGACCGCCGCTCCAGCCCCGCCGCCACGCGCTCGATGGCCTCCTCCAGGTCCCGGGCATGCACCTCCGTCTGGTCCCTCCGGGCCGCCAGGAGTGCCGCCTCATTCACGATGTTCGCCAGGTCCGCGCCCGCGAAGCCCGGCGTCCTCGCCGCGAGCTCCCCGAGGTCCACGTCCACCGCCAGGCGCACATTTCGCCCGTGGACCTTCAAGATGGCCTCGCGCCCCGCGCGGTCCGGGCGGTCCACCAGCACCTGACGGTCAAAGCGCCCCGGACGCAACAGCGCCGGATCAAGGATCTCCGGGCGGTTCGTCGCCGCAAGGAGGAGCACGCCCTTGTTGGGTTCGAAGCCGTCGAGCTCCACCAGCAACTGGTTCAACGTCTGCTCGCGCTCTTCATTGGTTCCCGCGATGTTCGCGCCCCGGGCCCTCCCGAGGGCGTCGAGCTCATCAATGAACACAATGCACGGGGCGTGCTCCTTGGCGTTCTCGAAGAGGTCCCTCACCCGCGCCGCGCCCACCCCCACGAACATCTCCACGAACTCGCTGCCCGAGAGCGAGAAGAACGCCACCCTCGCCTCCCCCGCCACGGCCCGCGCCAGGAGCGTCTTGCCCGTCCCGGGAGGGCCCACCAGCAGCACCCCCCGAGGGATCTTGGCGCCGATGCGCACGAACTTCTCCGGGGCGCGCAGGAACTGCACCACCTCCTTGAGCTCCTCCTTGGCCTCCTCCACGCCGGCCACGTCGTCAAAGCGCACGCTCACGTCGCTCTCTCCGACGAGCTTGCCCTTGTTGCGACCAAAGGCCAGGAGCCCCCCAGCGCCGCCCTGGAACCTCCGGGCCAGGGCCCTCCACCCGAAGAACAGCGCCAGCACGCCCGCGAGGTACAGCGCCACCACCCAGGGCCCCAGGCCCGGAGGAGCCCCCGCGTAGCGAACACCCTGGGTCTCCAGGAGCGGCAGGAGCCCCGGGTCCTCCACCCTCACGGTCTCGAACTCCATCGGCGCCCTTGGGGCCACCCGTTGCCCGGGGTGCCTCCAGCGCCCTCGCAGGAGCTCCCGCGAGAGCACCACCTCGTCCACCTCGTTGGCCCTCAGGCGACGCTTGAACTCGTGGTAGGGCACCCCCGTGGGGCTCCGCGTCCCCGTGGCCTGGAGCCCCAGGAGGGCCGCCACCGCGCACACCCCGAGGAGCACCAGCCACCGCAACCGACGCCCGATGCCCTCGTCGGCGTCGGGCTTCTTCTCATCCGCCACGGCCGCCCCCAGGCGCCACCACCGGCAGCGCCCGGCGCACCGGCCGGGCCCCCTGGAGCGCAAGCTGCCCACACGCCGCCGCGATGTCCTCCCCACGCGTCCGACGGATGAACACGCTCAACCCCTCCGCACGCAACACCGACTGAAAAGCCAACACCCCCTCCCGTGTAGGTGCTTTGTATACACCACCGTCAACTGCATTGACCGGGATGAGGTTCACCTTGGCGGGGATCCCTCGGAGGACGCGCACCAGCGCCCGGGCCTGGTCGGTGGAGGCGTTGACGCCATCGATGAGGGTATACTCGATGGTGATGCGGCGACGGCGAGCCAGGGGGTAGCGCCGCAGGGCCGGGAGGAGCTCCCCGAGGGGGTGGCGCTTGTTGATGGGCATGAGGGCCGTGCGCGTGGCGTCATCCGGCGCGTGGAGGGAGACGGCCAGGGCGACCTCGCCGTTGAAGTCACGGCCCAGGCGTTCGATCTCGGGCACCAGCCCGGAGGTGGACACGGTGACCCTGCGGGTGGAGAGGTTGAGCCCCTCGGGGTGCGTGAGGAGACGGAGCGCACGGGCGACGGCGTCGTAGTTGTGCAGGGGCTCGCCCATGCCCATGAGCACCACGTTCCTCAGGGCCTCGCCGGGCTCCAGGAGGAGCCTCCCGAGGAGCACCTGGGCGACGATCTCCCCCGCGGTGAGGTGCCCCTTGAGCCCCGCCACCCCCGAGGCGCAGAACACGCACCCCATCGCGCACCCCACCTGCGTGGAGATGCACTGGGTCACCCGCCGGACCTCGGCGGTGCCGGCCTCGGGGGAGTCGTCCTCGTCGGGGTCTTCTCCCTCGTCGGGCAACGGCGGGATGAGCACGGTCTCCACGGTGCCGCCCCGGGCGCTCCCTGGAAAAGCCACCAGGAGCTTGCGGGTGCCGTCCCCCGCGCGGTGCACCGTGTCCACCCGGGCGGGCATGTGCATGCCCCACCCCGAGAGCTTCTCCCGGAGCGAGCGGGCCAGGTCCGACATCTTGTCCGGCTCGGCCACGGAGCGCGTATGGATCCACCGGAACACCTGCCGCGCGCGAAAAGGCCGCTCCCCGAGGGCCGCGAAGGCCAGGTCCCACTCCTCCGGGAGTGAGCCCACGGGGTCTTGCTGGAGTGTGTGCACCGCGGGAGGCATCGGAATCCCGTGGGTATATACACGCCGCCAGGGGGTGCGGCGAGGCCCTGCGGCACGGGCCCCGCGGCCGCGCACACTTCGTTACAGAACGCAACCAACCTCCGACAGCGCCCCAGGGCCGCGCATGCTTGGCTTGAAACATCCGACGCCGGGGACGATGGTCCCTGGCGGCGCCCCGCTCTTCCCTTTGGTTGGCGCTTCGAGGACGGCACATGGCACCTGGGCACCGCGCGTGGGAATTCCTCCGTAGACACCCGTCACTCCGGCCCTCCGGCCTCCTCGGGGCGCTCCTCGGGGTCGCCTCCTGTGGTGGGGATGATCCCCTCCAGGGGCAGCTTGTCATCAATGAAATGGCCGGCACCGGCGCGGATTTCGTGGAGATCCTCAACACCGGCACCGGGGAGGCCAACCTCTCGGGCTACGGGGTGACCGACAGCGACTCGGGAGGCAACCCCAGGCCCACCCGGGCCGCGCGGTTTCCCATGGGGACCGTGCTGCGCCCCGGCGGCTACGCCCTGGTCTACCTGGAGTCCAACTGCCCCGGCACGGTCACGGTCCCCTGCGTCCGCGCCGAGGTGGGCATCGGACATTCTTCCGGGGACCGGGTGCATGTCCTGAGCCCCACGGACCAGTCCGTGGTCTCCGAGCGCTACCCCGCCACCGCCGCCCCCTCGGGGCGCTCCTACGGGCGCATCCCCAATGGAACCGGGGCCTTTCAAGTCACCCTCCGTACACCAGGAGCCGTCAATGCAGCACCCTGACACGCTACTCCGGGCTTCTCGCCTGGTCTCCATCACCGCGCTGCTGGCCGCCTGCGGGGGAGACCCCGCACCCTCCGACGGCGCCGTGGGAGACGCTTCGAACGACGGGGGTGGCCTCTCCGACGGGGGGGACTCGGGAGGCGCGCCAGGGACCGTGGTGGGGAGCTTCCAGGTGCAGCTCATCGCGCCCAACCGCGGGACGCAGGGCTTCACCTCGGTGTCCGGGCGCTGCCAGGACCGCCCCACCCCGAGCGCCCTGCTCTGGGATCAGAGAGCCACGGCGGGGGACTGCCGGCTCCTGGTCCCGAGGGTGCCCTTCTGCAGCCCGTCGTGCGGGAGCTCCGGCGTGTGCGTGATGGACGGGCGCTGCGAGCCCCACGCGGTGGCGCGCCCGGTGGGGGCGGTGAGGGTGACGGGCGTGCGCACCAGCGCGGGGATGGCCCCCTGGGAGCTCACCCTGGTGTCCGGGAGCTACCAGACCCCGGGGGCGTTGACGCTCCCGTACCCGGCCTTCGCCGAGGGCGACACGCTCCGGATCGACGCCGCCGGGGCCGGGGGCGTCGCGCCCTTCTCCGTGGAGACCCGAGGGATCGTCCCGTTGGCGCTCACCAGCACGGACCTTCGGGTGGAGATGAACCGCGCCCTGGACCTCACCTGGACCGCGGCCGGGGTCGCCGGCTCCAGGGTGAAGGTCAAGCTGGACATCAGCCACCACGGCGGCACCCGGGGGATGATCACCTGCGACACCGACGACGACGGCGCCCTCACGCTCGCCCCGGAGCTCCTCACGCAGCTCCTGGCGCTCGGCGTGGCGGGCTTCCCCACCGTCGTGGTGACGCGCTCGCGCGCGGGCACCACCACGGTAGGGGCCGGGAGCGTGGAGCTCGTGGTCAGCTCGGAGCTCGAGACCGAGGTCACCATCCCGGGCCTGCGGTCATGCACCAGCGACGCGGACTGCATGGGCGGCACCTGCCGCCCGGACCTCACCTGTACCTGAGAGAGGAACGCTCCATGGCACACCCTTCCCTTCGCTCGCTCCTGACGCTCTCGGCGCTCCTCGCCGCCTGCGGCTCGTCCGTGGCCCAGGGGCCCGACGCCGCCGCGGACACGGGTACCCCCACCGCGGATACGGGTACCCCACCCGCAGACACGGGCACTCCCCCCGCGGATACGGGCACTCCCCCCGCAGACACGGGGACCCCACCCGCGGACACCGGGACGCCCTCGACGGACGCCGCCACGGAGCGCTTCAGCTTCTTCGTGACGAGCCTCCGGGCGCTGCAGGAGCTCTCGCGCAACCCCATGGGCTTCGGCGGGGATCTACGCTACGGCGAGACCGGCGCCAACGCGGGCCTGCGGGGCGCCGACCGCATCTGCGCGGACATCGCCGAGCGGGCCATGCCCGGCGCCGGGAGGAAGCCCTGGAGGGCCTTCCTGAGCGCCACCAACGACGGGACGGGCAACCCGGTGCATGCCATTGACCGCATCGGTACGGGTCCCTGGTATGACCGCCTGGGGAGGCTCTTTGCCAACAACCGCGCGGAGCTGCTCATGGACCGCCCGGCGATGGCGCACCCGGCGATCATCAATGATTTCCCCAACGAGGACGGGGTGCCCAACCACCGCCCGGACCTGACGCAGCCGCAGGTGGACAACCACGACATGCTCACGGGCACCAACACCATGGGACAGCTCTACAGCCCCACGGCCACCTGCCTCGACTGGACCAGCGCCCGGGGCGTCCCGGCGATGGAGGGCAGGCCCCGGGTGGGCCACTCCTGGCCTCGCTCCGGCGGCCCCCGGCCGCCGCCCCTCGGGCGCGACGGCGGCGTCACGATGATGGGCAGCGGCGCCAACTGGATGAGCTCCCTGGATGAAGCCGGCTGCGCGCCGGGCGTCAGCCTGATCGAGATGGGCCCGCCCATTCTCAGCATGCCCACGGTGGGCTCCGGCGGCGGCTACGGCGGGTTCTACTGCTTCTCCCTGGTGCCCTGAGAGGATGGGAACGATGGCCACAACGCTGCTACGAAGGGTCCTGGGCTCGCTGACCGCGCTGGCGATGGCCTGCAGCTCCGACGACCCGATGGCCCCGGCGCCGGAGCCCACCATCACCGAGCGCGCCTGCGCGCTGGCGGACCCCACCATGGCCCCGGACTTCGTGCGGGAGGTCCCGTGCACGCGGGACTTCGACGCCCTGGCCTCGGCGCCGCTCGACGCCGCGATCCCCGGCGCCCGGAGCGTCAAGGTGGTCTACGACCGCAGCGACGGGCAGCTCTATTTCCAGCACAGCACGCGCTTCCAGATTCATTACAGCTTCGCGACGCGGCACCTGTCCGGGGGCGGCCGGCCGCTGGTGCCGCCGCTGGCGCAGTTCAACGCGTCGGAGTACTTCTCGCCGGACCGGCGCTTCATCCTCGGGGCCGTGACCCACTACGAGGGCCCGGGGGTGTGGGCCCTGGAGCTCTCGCCGTATGACACCGCCTCCGCGGCGATGATCACCACGCTGTACCAGTCCGTGCAGCAGGCGAGTTTCTTCGGGCCGGCGCTGTCCTTCCACCCCACCTCGGACGCCGTCGCCACGGAGGCCGCGAGGCTCCCCTCCACGGTGCGCAGGATCACCACGGACCAGCTCTACGCCCGCACGGACTACCAGCCCCTGACGCTGGGCACGGCCGTCGGGAGGCTGCGCTTCTCCACCGCCGCGGCGCTGGCCACCACGTACCTGTCCCACGAGGACATCGTGGTGCTGGACCAGGCCCCGAACGACATCTCCGTGGTCCGGGGGCTCATCACCCAGACCTTCCAGACGCCGCTTTCGCACGTGAACGTGCTGTCGCAGAACCGCCGCACGCCCAACATGGGCCTCCGCGGGGCGGTGTCCAACGCGCGCCTGAGGGCCCTCGACGGGCGCCTGGTGGAGCTCACCGTGGGGCCCCTCCAGTGGACCGTCCGCGAGGCCACCCAGGCCGAGGCCGACGCCTTCACCGCCGCCCACCGCCCCGCCCCCGTCACGCTCCCGGCCATGGACCTCACGGTCACGGGCCTGGTGGACATCGAGAACGTCACCCCGGAGCCCACCGCGGGGCAGACCCTCCGGGACGTGCTCCGCACGGCGGTGAGGGCCTTCGGGGGCAAGGCCGCCCACTACTCCATCCTCACGCGCACGCCGGGGGTGCCCATCCGGGACGCCTTCGTGATCCCGATCTATTACTACGACCTGTTCATGCGTACGAACGGTCTCTACGACCGCATGGACGCGCTCCTGGCCGAGGACCGCTTCCGGAACGACCCGGCGTACCGCGAGGCGCGCCTCGGGGAGTTCCGCGCGGCGATGCTCCAGGGCACCGTGGACCAGGGGCTCCAGGACCTCCTCCGGGCCAAGATCGCCGCGGAGTACCCCAACGGGAAGATCCGGTTCCGCACGAGCACCAACTCCGAGGACCTCGACGGCTTCCCCTGCGCGGGCTGCTACGAGTCCCACTCCGGGGACCCCCGGACCTGGACCGACGTCCTGGACGCCATCCGCGAGACCTGGGCCAGCGCGTGGCTCTTCCGCACCTTCGAGGAGCGCACGTACTACGGCATCGCGCACCGCACCGTCGGGATGGCGCTCCTGTGTCACCACAACTTCCCGGACGAGGAGGCCAACGGCGTGGCCATCACGGCCAACATCTTCGACGACTCGGGCCTGGACCCGGCGTTCTACGTGAACGTCCAGAGCGGGGGAGACGTGGAGGTGGTGGCGCCGCCGCCCGGGGTGACCAGCGACCAGTTCCTTTACTTCTTCTCGCAGCCCAACCAGCCGGTGGCGTACCTGGCGCGCTCCAGCCTCGTCCCGCGGGGGCAGACGGTCCTGTCCCCGGCGCAGGTGCGCGAGCTGGGCCTCGCCCTGGACGCGATCCACCAGCGCTTCTCGGCGGCCTACGGGCCCGCGTCGGGCAACCGCGGGTGGTACGCCATGGACGTCGAGTTCAAGTTCGACGACGACGGCGTGGCGGGGCGCGCCCCGAGGTTGTACATCAAGCAGGCCCGGCCCTACCCCGGCCGGGGGCGGCAGGGCTCGTGAGCGCCCCCCTCGCCGCGGTGCTGTCCGAGCGCATGGAGCCCCGGCCCGAGGTCACCCCGGAGCTCCTCCAGGCGCGGCAGCTCCTGCAGCGCAACGACGCCAAGTTCTGCCTCCCGGCGGAGCGCCTCCTGGCCGTGCTCGAAGCCTGCCCGCGGGAGTACGCCGTGCTCCGCGCCGGGGGGCGGCCCGTGGCCACCTACCGCACGAAGTACTTCGACACCCCGGAGCTCACGTCCTACCACGACCACCGCCGGGGGCGGCGTCGTCGCTGTAAAGTGCGCGTACGCCACTACCTGGAGCGCCAGGTGTCGTTCCTGGAGGTCAAGCTCAAGGGCGCCCGGGACTCCACCGCCAAGACCCGCTGGCGCCGGGAGTTCCTCGACGGAGAGCTCCACCCCGAGGACCATGACCGCCTCGCCCGGGTGGCGCCCTCGGTCGCCGGGAGCCTCCGCCCGGTGGCCGAGACGTGGTTCCAGCGCCTGACGCTCCTCGGCCTGGAGGTGTGCGAGCGCGTCACCGTGGACCTGGCCCTGGAGCTCTTCCCCAGCGCCCACCCGGAGCGCCTGGTGGCCCTCCACGGCGTGGCCATCGTGGAGGTCAAGCAGCCCCGGCTGGACCGCCAGACCCCGATCATGCGCGCGCTCCACGCGCACCGCGCCAGGGCCATGAGCATGAGCAAATACTGCGCCGCCGTCGCCCTCTGCGTAGAGGGCGTGAGGGACAACGCCTTCCACGCCAACCTCCGGACGATCCGAGCGATGAATGATGCACACGATCTTCGGTAGCGACGAGTTCTTCGACCGCGAGGGGCTCACCCGGCTCCTCCTCCGGCTCCTGGTGGACCTCCTGACCCTGGTGGCGATCGTCTGGGGGGTGTACCGTCGGCGCCACGGGCGGGGGGAGTACCTGTTCACCTTCTCCGCGCTCAACGTGCTGACGTTCATCCTGTGCTTCCTGCTCCGCAAGGTGCCCATGGACGTCGGGATGGGCCTCGGGCTCTTCGCGGTCTTCGGGATCCTGCGGTATCGCACCGAGGCGATCAGCACGCGGGAGCTCACGTACCTCTTCGTGGCGATCGGCGTGGGGATCGTGAACGGCACGGCCAACCGCGGGATCAGCGTCGCGGAGGTGCTGGCCGCCAACGGGGCCGTGTTCCTCGCGACCTTCGCCCTGGACAGCGCCCACTGGAGCCGCCCGGAGATCGCCCACACCGTCCTCTACGACCGCGTGGACCTGATCGCCCCGGGGCGCCGCCAGGAGCTCCTCTCGGACCTGTCCACGCGCCTCGGGGTGAACATCCAGCGCGTGGACCTGGCGAGGATTGACCTCTTGAAGGACACCGTGGAGCTCACGGCCTTCTCGCCCGGCCACACCCCCGGGAGCGCGTAGGGTGCGCGCCAGCCCCGCCGCGGCGGCCCTGGCGCTCCTCCTGGCGGGGACGAGCGCCCAGGCGACGGAGACCTTCGAGCTATGGACCGAGCTGGGCGTGAGGCTCGCGCCCCTGCCCCGGCTACGGATCGATGTGCAGAACCTCCTGCGCTTTGATTTCCAGGGCCGGGTGCGCGAGCTCCCGCAGGTGTCCGTGGATTACCGGGTGTGGCGCCCCCTGCGCGTCGGGGGGGGCTACCGGTTCCTGTTCTACAGCAACGGCGACGACCCCTCGGAGACGGGCAACCAGGTCTACGGTCAGGCCATGCTGGACCTGGACCGAGGGCGCTTCGAGCTCGGGGCCCGCTCCAGGGTACAATACCGGGTCGTGACGGATTCCACCGGCGCGGACCGGGAGCCCAACGCGTACCTCTACTGGCGCAACCGCGTGAGCGGGAGCTGGGCCTTCCGGCGCCCCCTCGGGGTGCAGGTGTCCGTCGAGGAGTTCCTGCGACTGGACGGCGGCGCCCGCCATGACCGCGTGCGGGTGGAGGCGGGGCTCTTCGCGCGGTGGGAGGCCTGGCGCGTGGACCTGTCGTACATGCGCGAGTTCCGGGTGGGCCCGGACTACCCCTACCGCAACGTCGTAGAGGTCTCGCTCCGGTGGAGCCCGGAGCTGCGTCGGAGGCCCTCGCGGTGACACCCCCCGCCGGCGCGCTGGACATCCTCATCGTGGAGGACGACCACCGCCTGGCGGAGCTCCTGGCGGAGTACCTCCGGGGCTCGGGCTACAGCACGGAGATCGAGCCCTCGGGCGACCACGCCGCGGCGAGGATCCTCTTGCGCCGCCCGAGGCTGGTGCTCCTGGACCTGCAGCTCCCCGGCGTGGACGGGATGCAGGTGTGCCGCGCCGTCCGCGGGCGCTACACGGGCGGGATCGTGATGCTCACGGCCCGCACCGCCGAGGTGGACCAGGTGCTGGGCCTGGAGTTCGGCGCCGACGACTACGTCACCAAGCCCGCGGACCCCAGGGTGCTCCTGGCGCGCATCCGGAGTCTTCTCCGTCGCCTGGACGGCGACGACCCGGAGGCCGTCACGCATGCGGTGGTGGTAGATGTAGGTAGCCTGCGGGTGAGCAAGGCCCGCCGGGAGGCCACGGTGTCCGGCCGCGACGCGGGGCTCACGGGCGTAGAGTTCGACGTGCTGTGGGTGCTGGCCAGCCGCGCGGGTGAGGTGGTCACCCGGGACGAGCTCTACAGCGCCGTACGCGGCGGCCGGTATGACGGCCTGGACCGCGGGATGGACGTCCATGTTTCACGGCTACGGCGCAAGCTCCAGGGCGCGGGCATGGACCCGAGGGACCTGAAGAGCGTGCGAGGGAGCGGGTACCTCCTGGTGCGTCCGTGACCGCGGGGATCTACCTCCGGGTGGCCCTCTCCGTGGGCTTCGCCGCGCTCGTATCCGGCGCGCTGCTGTTCGTGCTCCTGGTTCCGCAGGGACCCCCGCCGGGACCCCCACCGGGACCGCCCGTGGCGTTGCCCCGGGGCCTTCGCCGCGCCGAGGCCCTCGCCATGGACCTGGAGCGCCTCCCGGAGAGCGAGCGCCCCAGGGCCCTGGCCCGCCGCCGCGGGGAGCTCCGCGGCGAGGTCGCGCTCATCCCCCGCGAGGAGGTCCCCCGGGAGCTCCAACCGCTGCTGCACCCCGGCGAGCTGGTGTTCGCCCAGCCCCCGGCGCCGCCCAGGGCCTACATCCCCCTACGTGGTGAACGGCAATACCTGATGGCGGGCCCTGCGGGGCCGCCGAGGCGAGTGAGGCCGAGGGTAGAGCTGCCGTTGTTGTTTGTGTTTCTGGTGAGCGTGCTCTCCGGGGCGATGGTGGCGGTGCCTCTGGCGCGGCGCCTGCGGAGGCTCGAGCAGGGGGTGGAGGAGCTCGCGCGCGGGAGGCTGGACACGCAGCTTCGGGCCGAGGGGGTGGGCGACGGGGTGGGGCGTCTGGCCAGCGGGATCAACCGTATGGCCAGGAGGCTCAAGCAGCTCCTGGAGGGCCGCGAGCAGCTCTTGCAGGCGGTGTCCCATGAGCTTGGTACGCCGCTGGCGAGGCTACGGCTCAACCTGGAGCTCTTGCGGGCGTCGTTGGAGGGGGACGGGCGCCAGCGGCGGATCGCGGCGATGCAGGACGACCTGGACGAGCTGAGCGAGCTGGCCCAGGAGCTTGTGAACTGGGTCGAGGCCGACGCCCTGGTGCCCGAGCGCGCGGAGCTGGGCGTGCAGGACGCGCTGGAGCCGTTGGTGGAGCTCCGCCAGGCGGAGGCGCGGGCCGGGGTGGAGGTGCTGCTGGAGGCCCCAGAGGAGGCGGTGACGGCCCGGGTGCACCCGCGGTATTTCCTCCGGGCGGTGGAGAACGTGCTGCGAAACGCGGCGCGGTTCGCGCGCACGCAGGTGGTGCTGCGAGTGGAACCCTCGCGCGGCGGGGTGCTGGTGCAGATCGACGACGACGGCCCGGGGATCCCGGTGGACTACCGAGAGAAGGTGCTGGAGCCCTTCGGGCGCCTGGAGGCCGGGCACAGCCAGGGCTCCGGGGGCGTGGGGTTGGGGCTGGCCATCACCCGCAGGATCGTCGAGCGCCACGAAGGCACGATCACCCTGGCCGAGGCCCCTGGCGGCGGCACGCGGGTGGACCTCTGGTGGCCCGGGTAGCACGTTTTTTCCGACCGTGTTACCACTCGGGGGTCGTGGGCTGGATGTTGTTGTCGCTGTTTGCGTGGGGCCTCGTGCACGGGGTGGGGCCCGACCACTGCCTGGCCATCGGGGCCCTGGCGGCCCGCGGGGGCCCGCGGGAGGCCGTGGGGCTGAGCCTGCGCTTCGGGGCGGGGCATGCCCTGGTGCTCGCGGTGTGTGCCCTGGGAGCCTCGGCGCTGGGCGTGGTGATCCCTGCGCGGTGGGAGGCGGCGCTGGAGCTGGTGGGCGGCGTGGCGCTCATCGCCCTCGGGGCCTGGACCGTGGGCGCCGCCCGGGACGTAGACACTGACGCCCACGCGTTTCAGGGGCGCCGTCCCGGGGAGCACCGCCACGGGGGGCACCGTCACGGGCCCGGGCCCGTGGCGGACGTGGGGGGCCTGGCGGCCATCGCCGGCGCGGTCTTCGGGCTCTCGGGCGTGCGGGGCCTGGTGCTGCTGCTCCCGGTGGCGCTCCAGGGCCGGGTGGCCTTGACGGCCCTGGCGGTGGTGCTCTTCGGCGCCGGGGTCATGGCGTCCATGCTGGCCGTGGGGAGCCTCGCGCAGCTGGTGGCCTCCCGCGCCCGGCGCGTCGAGCAGGCCCTGCACCTGGGCGTCGGGGTGCTGTCCGTGGTGGTCGGGTCCTATTGGGTGGTGGACCACCTGGGCTCCTGAGCGTGTCACGATTTTTGGTTTCGTAGCACGAAGGGGTGCTACCCTCGCGGGCATGGGTCGGGCTCCGAGGGGGTTCCTGTGCGCGGCGTGGCTCCTCTGGGGGGCGGCGGCGTGGGGGCAGCCAGCGCCTGCGCCTACGGCGGAGCCGACACCCGCGGAGGTGGTGGTGCGCGGGGAGCGGGGCTTCTCCGTGGCGTCGGACACCGAGGCGAGGCAGCGGGACCTGGAGCTGCGACCGAGGTCTCGTCCTGGGGATGTCTTCGAGGTGGCGCCGGGGCTCCTGGTGGTGCAGCACGCGGGGGGCGGCAAGGCCAACCAGTATTTCCTTCGGGGCTTTGACGCGGACCACGGGACGGACCTGGCGCTGTCCCTGGACGGAGTGCCATTCAACAACGTGTCCCACGGGCACGGGCAGGGCTACGCGGACCCGAATTTCATCATCCCGGAGCTGGTGGAGCGGGTGGAGGTGCACGAGGGGCCGTACCACGCCGAGGACGGGGACTTTGCCACGGCGGGGGCGGTGAACCTGCGGTACCTCCAGCGCGTGCCGGCGTCGTCGCTCACGCTCCAGGGGGGGATGTACGGCCAGGGGAGGCTCCTGGGCATCGCCCGGACGGAGCAGGGCACGCTCCGGGGCTACCTGGCCGCGGAGCTGTCCCACAACGACGGACCGTTCGTGATCCCCTTGGACTACAACCGCACGAACGTGGTCGGGCGCTGGACCTGGGCGCCGTCGGACCGGGCGGAGCTCACCCTCACGGCGATGGCGTACAACGGCGCGTGGAGGGCCTCGGGGCAGGTGCCCTCCCGCCTCACGGACGATCCCTCCTCGGGCTTCTCGCGCTTTGACGCCGTGGACCCGAGCGAGGGCGGCCAGAGCGAGCGGCGGGCGCTCTCGTTGGAGGGTCGGCGCGCGCTGGGGCCCGGGGCGTCCGTCGAGGCGCTCTTGTACGCGGTGCAGTACCGCTTCTCGCTCTTCTCGAATTTTACGTTCTTCGCGGAGGACCCGGAGCGCGGGGACATGATCGAGCAGACCGACGCGCGCACCACCGTGGGCCTCCGGGGCGCCTGGCGCGCGCAGCACCAGGCGGGGGCGTGGCGCTTCCGGACCAGCGCGGGCGTCCAGGCCCGGGCGGACGACATTGACAACGCGCTCTACACGGCCCCGGGCCGCGCGAGGGACGAGACGCGCGCGCGCGCGACGGTGCGCCAGAGCGCCCTGGGGGTCTTCGCCGAGGAGCAGGTGCTGCCCACGCGGTGGCTGCGCTTGATCGCGGGGGTGCGGGCGGACCTGTTCAATTTCGCGGTGGAGGACACGCGCGCGGAGCGAGCGATGGACGACCGCTCGGGGGTGCGCTCGGCGGGGATCGTGAGCCCGAAGGCCACGGTGGTGCTGGCGCCCTCACGGGCGCTGGAGCTGTACGCCAACTTCGGCTCGGGGTTCCACTCCAACGACGCGCGGGGGGTGGTGCTCCGGGGCACCCCGGTGACGCCGCTAGCGCGGGGCTTGGGCTATGAGCTCGGGCTCCGGGCGAGGGTACGGGACCGGCTGGACCTGGCGATTTCGGCCTGGGGCCTGGACCTGCAGAGCGAGCTGGTGTGGGTGGGCGACGCGGGCGAGACGGACCCTCGGGGCCCCACGCGGCGCGTGGGCGTCACGGCGGAGACGCGCTGGGCGATCACCCGGTGGCTGCGCGCGGACGTGGACCTCTCGGTGGTGCGGGCGAGGTACACCGAGGCGCCCGCGGGCCAGGACGCCATCGCCCTGGCGCCGACGCTGATGGTGTCCGCGGGGATCGCGGGGCGGCACCCTTCGGGGGTCTTCGGGTCCCTGCGATTGCGGGCCGTGGGGGACCGCCCGGCGGACCCTGCGTGGCGTCAGGTGGCGCAGGGCTTCGCGGTGTTCAGCGCGCAGGCGGGTTACCGCCGGGGGTGGTGGGAGGTGGCCGTCCAGGCCGAGAACCTCCTGGACACGCCCTGGCGCGAGGCGCAGTTCGGCTTCGCTTCGCGGCTCCGGAGCGAGTGCACCACGCCCGGCGCGCCGCGGTGCGACGCCCCCGCGGACGGCCAGCGCTTCGGCACGGTGACGGACGTGCACTTCACGCCGGGCGTGCCGTTCACGGCCTCGCTGCGGCTGACGCTGTTCCTGTCGTAGGGGAAGCTCCCCTACGATCGCACCGCTACCGACAGACGCCCGGGTCGAAGTCCGCGGGCGTCGCCAGGTAGCTCGACGAGGCCCAGCCCCAGAGGCCCCCGTAGCTCACGTTCACCCAGCTCGACGAGCGCCCGGTGCCCACAAACACCTCGGCCCCGCAGGGCATCGCCGTCAGCACCCGGTAGCCCGTGCTCGGCCCGCTCCGGAGGTTGAGCCCCCCCGCGTTCACCCGCAGCACCGCCCGCTCCGGCGCCGTCGGCGGCACGGGCGTAGGCGAGGGGGTGGGCGTGGGCGGTGTCACCGGTGGCGTGGGCGTAGGCGTAGGGGTGGGCGTGGGCGTGGGCGTAGGCGTGGGTGGCGTCACCGGCGGCGTGGGCGTCGGCGTGGGCGTGGGCGTCGGCGCTGGCGTCGCCGTGCGGTCCCGGAACCAGAGCGTGCGCCGCGCGGCGCCCTCGATGGTGAGCTCGACGTGGAGGTGGTCGTGGTGGGGGTGCGGCCCGGTGTACACCCGGAGCTTGGCCCCCGCCCCGCGGCTGCCGCTCCAGCTCGAGCGGTCCCACACGATGAACTGTACACCGATGGACTCCGCGTTGGCGATCAGCCACGCCGCCACCGGGTCCCCCGCGGTGTTGTCCGCGTCACCCCGGGACGTCGGAACGAACACGTCCAGCGCGCGCCCCGTACCGTGCACCGACAGCTTGGACGTGTTCGCCGTGTTGGGCCTGCACGCGTAGCCCTCCACTGAGGACACGGACCGGAAGTTCCGGCGCAGGTAGTCCCCGAGCTCCCTCGCCCCGGCGCTCAAGCCCCCGCCGCAGTTGCGCCCCCCCGACCACGACGGCGCGTCGTCGTAGCTCACCCGCTGACGGTCCCCCGCCGCCAGCACCGTGCTCGACGGCAGCCAGCGCCCGGACACCGCGATCCCGTCCACCGCCGAGGACTCCTCGTTGGGGTCCGGGTCCCAGTCGTCCGACTCCACCGCCAGGTCGTCCGCCGCACAGCCCGACAGCCCGACGCCCAGCCCTACCGCAACCCACCAACGTAGCCACTCTCCACGCGCGCGCATGCCCCACCGACCATGCAATCCAGGCGCCTCCCCGGAGCCGTGAAAACACCAGGAGTTTCCAGCAGTTCCACGCTGGTCACGGCAGTGTCCATGGGCGCCCCCTGGCCGGTAGGCGTCGCACCTACAAGCGATCCGTGGTAGGGAAGTTCCCCATGAGCGACACGGCACCTGGTGCGCGGATCCCTGGGGCACCTCCAAAGGGGCTGCTGGTACGTATCGCGTACTGGTTCACCCGGCGGAAGGTGGGGAGGGTGGTGGTGCCGGTGCAGCTCGCGGCGCTGGACCCTCCCGTGCTCCAGGGGGTCGGGGCCATGGAGCTCTTTCAAGAGCGGGCCAGGGCCCTGCCCAAGGCGCTCAAGACCCTCGCGGGGATCCGCGCGGCGACGCTCACCGGGTGCCCGTTCTGAGTGGACATCGGGTCTGCGGTCGGCAGACAGGACGGGGTGAGCGCCGAGAAGATCCTGCACCTCCAGGACTACGCCACGAGTGAACATTTCACCCGCGAGGAGCGCCTCGCCCTGCGCCTCGCGGACGCCATGAGCGCCACCCCCGTCACCATCCCCCAGAGCCTCTTTGACGAGCTCCAAACAGTGTTCTCACCCGCCCAGCTCGTGGAGCTGGCCTCGGCCATCGCGTGGGAGAACTACCGGGGACGCTTCAACCGGGTCTTTGACGTCAAGCCCGAGGGCTTCAGCGAAGGCGCCGCCTGCGCGCTCCCCGTGAGAGCCCCGAAGGGCGGCCTCACCGAGGGAAATCCGCCAGAGCCCTGAGGCCCTCCAGGTCCGCCTCGGTGTCCACGTCGGTCTCCGTGGCGAGCTCCGCCCAGCGAGCGCCCGCGCACCTCAAGAGCGCGCGGGTGTCCTCGGCCACGGCGGCGCTGCTCCACGCGGGCCCCTGGAACACCGCCAGCGGCCGGGAGAGCCCGAGGAGGTAGTAGCCCCCGTCCCGGGCCGGGCCCAGCACCGCGTCGTGGTCCCGGAGCGCCGCCAGGGCCTCCGTCACGCGCCCGTGGTCCACCGCCGCGCAGTCCGTGCCCACCAGCACCGAGGCCCGATACCCGAGGGAGAAGCTCCGCCGGACCGCATGCTCCATGCGCGCCCCGAGGTCCCCGTCGCCCTGGGGGAAGAGCCCGTCGGTGTGCGGGAGCCAGCGCCTCACGGCCTCCACGGCCCCGTCGGGGGTGCAGGCCACCTGGACGTCGTAGCCTCGGGGCTCGGCGAGGAGGCCCCGCACCACGCGCTCGCCGAGCCATTGGTAGAGGCAAAGAGCCCTGGGGTCACCCACCGTGCGGGCCAGCCGGGTCTTCACCCGCCCCAGCTCCGGAGCCCGCGCGAACACCGTCACCAGCGCCTCTCGCATGGGCGCCGTTGTCCCCCGCGCGAGCCCTGGTCGCAAGGCCCACCAGGGCCCGGGCCAGGTCCAGCGCCACGCCCGCGAGGAACACCGCCGTGATGGTGTGCATCGGCCAGCGGTGAGGCTCCCACACGCCCCGGGCCTGGTAGCCGTCCAGCACCTCGTAGGACAGGGGCAGCACCGCCAGGGCCCCGAGGGACCACGCCGAGGGCGCAAAGGCCGCCGCGCTGGCCAGCGGCATGCCGTACCAGGGATAGAGCACCGGGCTGACCACCAGGCCCACCCCGAAGGCGTCCCTCACGCCCTTCGAGGGACTCCTCCGGAGGCTCACCAGCAGGATCCCCACGAGGCCCGCCACCGCGAGGCCCAGCCGCGTGCGCTCGTCGTCCTCGGGATACCGCTGGTAGAGCGCGCTCCACAACGGCGCCGCGAAGGACCAGTGCTGCGCCACCTGCGGGAGCGACCCCGGGGGGGTCATCCCCAGGAGCTGGGCCGCCCCCATGGTGAGCGCCCAGGGCACGACGGCCAGCGCGGTGAACCACACCTTCCGAGGCGCCCGCAGCGCCAGGGGCACCACCACCAGGCCCGGGATGAGCTTCACCGCCCCGGCCGCCCCCGCCGCCAGCGCGGCGACGTTCCAGCGCCCGCGGTGAACCCCCCAGAGCGCCACCACCACCGCCAGCGAGGAGAACGCGTCCAGGTGCCCGCCCACGCCCGCTTCGAGCACCAACAACGGCGAGAGCGCCAGGAGCACCACGTCCGCCGCCCTCGGGGTCCCTCGGAGGGCGTCCCAGGCGAAGCGCACCGAGAGGCTCCCGGCCAGGGCCACCAGGGCCTTCCACGCGAAGAACGCCAGGTGCCTCCCGGTGGCCGACGCCAGGGCAAAGAGCCCCACGGCCAGCGGCGGGTAGCACGTCGCCACCTCGCGGTGGTCCCTTGGGAAGGGGAAGCGCTCGCGCAGCCCGAGGAGCGGTACGGAGTCGGGCGGCAGAGCGTAGGGGTCCCAGCCCCCGAGGGCCACCGCCCCGTCCCAGAGGTAGCGCTCCACGTCCGTGGTGGTGAACGAGGGCACCGGCACCAGCACCCAGCGCGCCACCACGCCGCTCACCACCAGCGCCCCGAGGTAGCGCCCGCGCACCTCCTCCGGGAGCGAGCGACCCCGGAGCCAGGCGCCCAGACACAATAGCACCAGCGCGCCGTGTACGACCAGGTAGGGAACCACCCTATGTCCCGGGGGCTGCCTGGCGGAGAGCCCCGCCAGGGCGCTCACCGCGACGAAGAGCGCGCCGAGCACGGCGCCGGGAGGGAGGCGGGGGGTCTTCACCGAGGGTCGAAGGCCTCGCCCAGGACGGCACCTCGGAGCCACGAGAGGATCTTTCGAGTGGCGCCCAGGGCGCCCCGGAGGGTGCCCGCGACCTTGGGGGAGCCGCCCTGGCGGTGCCTCCACCCGACGGGCACCTCCACCACGCGCAGGCCCTTGCGGGCGGCCTTGATCTGCATCTCGATGGTCCAGCCGTAGGTGCGGTCTCGCATCCCGAGGGCCTCCAGGGCGTCGCGTCGGATGGCGCGGAAGGGTCCGAGGTCCGTGGTGACCTGGCCGTAACGTGCGGTGAGCACGGCCGCGGCGAAGACGCTCCCGGCGCGCTGGAAGCGGGTCATGGCCCCGGGCTCCACCCTTCCCCGGGTGCGGCTGCCGATCACCAGGTCCGCCCTGCCCTCAAGAATGGGCGCGAGCACCGCGGGGAGGTCCGCCGGGTCATCGCTGCCGTCGGCCACCAGGAAGACCACCACGTCGCCCTCGGAGAGGGCCTGCAAACCAGCCAGGCATGCGTTGCCGTACCCCGGCGCGGTGGCGCCGACCACCCGGGCCCCGGCCTCCCGGGCGAGCTCGGCCGTACCGTCGGCGCTGCCGTTGTCCACCACCAGGACCTCCCTCACCAGCCCCCGGGGGACCGAGCGCACCACCCCGGCGATGGTCTCGGCTTCGTCCCGGGCGGGGATGAGTACGTCCACGACGAGGTCCATTACAAACGGTCGGGGTGCACAGGGAGCGTTCACGGTACCACCCTACGCGCCGGAGCCGAGACGGTTTCCCCATTGGGGTGGTGCATCCACCGGGGCTCGCCGGGACGTACGGTGAGCAGAATTCCCTCGGTCGTCGCGGCGTCCAAGGTGGGACCGCGCCATGACCACCTCGCCAGGAGGCTCTCGATGAAACCACACGCTCGCTGGACCCTCCTGGTCCTGGGTCTCGCCGTCGCGGCCCAGGGCATCGACGGCGAGGGGCAGCCCCGCCGCAGGCCCGTTCGCCGCCGCGCCGACGCCGGGGTCGCCGCCCCGGCGGACCAGACCACGGACGCCGGGGCTCGCCCCGCCGCGGGCTCCACGGACGCCGGGGCGGGCTTCTCCTGGGCGCCGCTCGACGCGCTCCTGCGGGCCTCCGTGGGCACCGGTGGCGTGAATTACACCCTCCTGCGGCAGCGCGCCCAGGAGCTGCGTACCTTTCACGACAGCCTCGCCTCGGTGGGACCTCGGAGCACCCCGGCGCAGTTCTCCACCCCGGCGGCCCGGAGGACCTTCTGGCTCAACGCGTACAACACCACGGTGCTCCGTGGCATCGTGGACGGGCCCGCGGGGCTCCGGAGCGTCCAGGACCTGGCGCCGGACTTTGGCTTCTTCCGCGCCCGGCGCTGGAGGCTCGATGGCCGGGAGCTCACCCTGGACCAGATCGAGCACGGGGAGCTCCTGGACGTCTTCCACGACCCGCGGTTTCACATGGCCCTGAACTGTGGGGCGCGCTCGTGCCCGCCCCTGCGCGCCGGCGCCTACGACAGCCACGCGGTGGACCGCCAGCTCGACGAGCAGGCCACGCGCTTCGTCAACGGCGCAGGGAACGTCACCGTGGACGCGGGCGCCCACCGGGTGACGGTGGTGCAGCTCTTCGAGTGGTTCGCGAGCGACTTCGCCCGCCCCGTGCCGGGGCACGCGCCCTCCGGGGCCTCCGGGGCGATCTCGTTCCTGTACACCTTCGCCCAGGAGCCCCTGCGCGGGCAACTCGCGGCGGCATGCGGCCCCACGGGGGCGGGCTGTCAGCTCGCGTTCAACCCCTACAACTGGTCCCTGAACAGCCGGTAGGGAGCAGTCGTCGCGAGCCTCCGCGCCCGCCGGGTCGTACAGTCTCCCGGAAGCCATGGCACACGCCTACCGCGCGAGCCTCGTCGTGGGGCTCCTGGGCCTCGGTTGTAGCGCGGAGCCAGCGCAGAGCACCCCCGACGCCCGCCCGGAGGTGTCCACCGACGCCGCCGCGGACACCCGCATGGACACCGGGACGGACACGGGACCGGAGCCACCGCCCCCCGCGGCCCACCCCGGCGCCCTGGCGGTGACCCCCGACGGGCGCCTCGCCTTCGCCGCGGACCCGTCCACGGACCAGGTGCTCGTGGTGGACCTGGTCGCCCGCGAGGCGAGAACCCCGTTGGTGCTGGGAGCGCCGTCCACGGAGGGCGGTCGCTACGACCCCACGGTGGCGCCAAGGGCCGTCTCCCTCGACCCTGATGGCGCCGTCGGGTGGGTCGCCTGCGAGCGCTCCGGCGAGGTCGTGCGCTTCGCAGTCAGCGACCGCCGGGTGCTCGGGCGCCGCCGGGTGTGCGCGGGCGCCGTGAGCGTCCTCGCCCACCGGGGAGGGGCCGTGGTCGCCTGTGGGGCCGAGGCGCGAGTCCTCTCCGTCGACGCCGCGCTGATGGAGACCGGCAGCGTCCCCGTACCCGATGGGCCCAGGGCCCTGGCACGCTCGGCCGATGGGAGCACCCTCGCCGTCACCCAGCTCCGAGGCCCGACGGTGACCCTCCTTGACCTCGACCCGCTGCGGGTGAGGGCCTCCCTGGCGCTGCCCGAGGTGGCCCCGAGGGGGCACCCTGCCCTGGCCCACGGAGCGCCCCGAGGAGCCTTCGACGCCGTGTGGAGGCCCAACACCCGTGCCCTCTGGGTGCCTCACACGCTCTTTGCGACGGACACCGCCGCGCCGGCGCTGAGTTTCGAGACCACGCTCTTCCCCGCGGTGGCCATCCTCGGCGAGGCGCGCCCGACGCTCAGCACCGACGCGCGACTCCAGGGCGTGGACGGTGCCTTCCGGCACGTGCTCTCGGGCGCTCGGGCGCTGGCCTTCACGCCGGACGGCGCCCTCGCCGTGCTGGTCGGCCACAACAGCGAGAACGCCCTCTGCCTCGACGGCGCCACCGGGGACGAGCGGGGCTTCGTGGAGGACCTCGGGGCGCTCCTGGACGGTGTGGCCCTGACCGACGGGGGAACCCGCGCGTGGGTCTGGGCCCGCGGCTCCGGGTGGCTCCAGGCCCTGAGGGTGCGCCCCGACGGCGCCCTGGAGCTCGATCGCGGCCCCGTGCCCGTCCGCGCCACGGACCCGATGCCCGCAGCCCTGCGCGAGGGCCAGTGGGTCTTTCACACCGCCAACGACCGATACCAGCAGTTCCCCATTACCGTGAACCACTGGATCGCATGCGAGAGCTGCCACCTGGACGAGGGCACCTCGGCGGTCACCCTGCGGCTCCCTCAGGGGCCCAGGGACGTGCCTTCGCTCCACGGCGGCGTGGACGGGTTCCTCCTGCGCACGGCCACCCGCGAGCGCGTCCAGGACTTCTGGCGCACCATCAACGACGAGCAGGGAGGCACCTTCCGCCCCGATGACGTGATCCTCGGGCCGCTCCTGGTTCGCCTCGAAGAGTACGTCACCCTCGCGATCCCCGCGCCGCCCGCTCCCCCCGTGGACCCGAGCCTCACGGCGCGAGGTCGCGCCCTCTTCGAGGACCCGTCGGTGGGCTGCGCGGGCTGCCACCCCGGCCCCCGAGGCACGGACTCGGGCGACGGAAACCCCTCGCGCTCGCTGGCGGGTACGGTGCTCCTCCACGATGTAGGCACCTGTGTGCTGGATGGCCCCTGGCCTGATCGCCCGCACGCCGACAGCACCCGCCGGGCGCGCAGCGGGTGCGCGTTTGACACGCCGGCGCTCGTGGGTCTCGCGTCCAGCGCGCCCTACCTCCACGACGGGAGCGCCCCTACGCTGCGGGAGCTTCTCACGACGCGCAACGTTGGCGATCGACATGGTCGCACCGCGCACCTCACGGCGGAGGACATCGACGCCCTGGTGGCGCACCTGCGCGCGCGGTGATGGGGCTCCTTCGGGCGGAGCTACGCGCGAGGGGGGATTCGTGCGAGGATGCCCGGGCCGCCGTGCCCCGATCGCCTGCACCCACGAGGTACGCACCGCCGTGACTGTCGGGCCGACGGACCGCGCGCTTCGCCGTCTCGCCCTGCTGGCCTGCGGGCTGCTCGGCGGCTGCTTCGACGCCCCTGCGCCGGGCGCCCCGAGCGACGCCGGCGACGAGGTGGCCAGCGACGCGCCGGACGCGCAGCCCGATGCGCCCGCGGACGACGGCGAGGGGCCCGACCGCAGCGACACGCCGGACACGAAGCTCGACGCCCCTGCCGCCGACCTCGGCCCCCCCATGGACGCCCCTGAGGCGGCGACCGATGGCCCCGGCACCGGCGAGCTGCCCGCCTCGCTCGACGCCCCGGGCATGGAGGGCGCCACGGACGTGGCGAGAGACACTGCGGCCGAGGGCGCCGTGGGCGAGGGCGGGGTGCGCCCGGCGCGCGGCTGGGTGGGGATCATCGGGACGGGGCAGAGCCTGTCGGTGGGCGCGTCGGCCGCGGCGGTGCTCCACGGGACGCAGCCCTACGGCAACCTGATGCTCCGCGACGAGGGCGCGGCGCCGCTCTACGACGGCGCGGGCGACCGGCTCTCGCTGGCGCCGCTGGTCGAGCCGCTGCGCCCGCGGTTCTCGGGCGCGGGCTACCCCGCCCCGCCGCTGTACCCGAACAACATCTATGGTGAGACCCCCCACGCGGCCTTCGCGCTGGAGCTCACGACCCGAGCGCGCGCGGCGCTCGGCGAGGACTATGTCACGGTGCACTCGGTGGTGGGAGAGAGCGGGCGCAGCATCACCAGCATCGAGCGCATGGGCACCGGGAGGGCTTACGCAGCGACGCTCTACGAGGTGCGCGCGATCACCGACCTGGCCCGTCGGGCGGGCCAACCCTACGCGGTGCGGGCGGTGCTGCTCACCCACGGCGAGACCGACGCGAACCGCGCGAGCTACGCCGCCGACGTCTACCGGCTCTACACCGACTACCTCCGCGACCTGCGCGCGATCACCGGGCAGACGGCCCCGCTGGTGATGCTCGTCTCACAGCAGGGGACCTTCCCCAACACCGCAGGATCACGAGCGATCTCAACGCTTGCCCCCTGGCGCCTCGGGGTCGATCACCCGGGCGAGGTGCTCTGCACCGGGCCGCGGTACCAGTACCAGTACGCGGCGGACCGGGTGCACTTCGACGCCTACGGGTACACCCGGCTGGGGATCAAGTACGCGCAGGTGTTCGAGCAGGCGGCCGTGCGCGGGGTACCCTGGAGGCCCCTGCAGCCGCGGGCGGCGCGGCGCGCGGGGCGGGTGCTCACCATCGAGTTCGACGTCCCAGTGCCGCCCCTCGCGTGGGACACCTCGATCCCGGCGCCGCACCAGACCGCGTTCACCGAGTGGGCGCAGGGCCGGGGCTTCGAGGTCGAGGGCGCCGCCGGGCGGCTGCGCATCGAGGACGCGCGCCTCACGGGGGCGAGCGTCGAGGTGGTGCTGCGCGAGGTGCCCGCGGGCCCGGTGACCGTGCGCTACGCGATGACCCAGGACGGCGACGGCTTCGCCGGGGGACCCATGGCGGGCCGCCGGGGGCAACTGCGCGACAGCGACCGCTACGTCGGGGCCGACCGCGAGGCCCTTCGAGTGCGGGTCACCGCGGGCTCGGCGAGGGTCGAGCCCGTGACCCCCGGCGCGTTCGTGCGGCGCGGGGTGCGCGACCTGGTCGAGGGCCCGGGGATCGCGGGCGAGACGAGCGTCACGGCGCGCGCCGACACGGCGATCACGCTCTCGCGGCCGTGGGCGGGCGCCTCGGGCGAGGCGACGCTGACCTTCCACAGCGACCAGCGAAACTACTGCGTACATTTCGAACTCACCGTGCCGTGACCTCGTAGGGATGCTCAATGCACGATGGCCACGGCCTCGGGCACCGCCGCGGGGCTCCCGCCCCGTCGTGGGTCCGAGAGGGCCACCAGCGCCCCGTCGCAGCGCACCGCCACGAGCTGCACGTCACCCTGGAAGCCCGGGCGCTCCTCCAGGTGGTGCCCTCGGGCCGTGAGGCCCCGTGCCACCGTGGGGTCCAGGCCCCCGTGTTCGGTGAAGAGGCCCTCGGGGCTGTCCTGACGATGGACCCTCGGGGCGGCCACGGCGGAGGCCGGGTCCATGCCGTGGTCCACGATGTTCGACACCACCTGCGCGAGCGTCGTGGGGATGGTCGCGCCGCCCGGGGTGCCCAGCACCAGGCGCACCGCCCCGGACGGGTCCAGCGCCACCGTCGGGGCCATGGATGACACCATCCTTCGCCCCGGGGCCACCTCGTTGCGCGCGCCCTGCACGAGCCCGTAGGCGTTGGCCTCGCCCGGCCGCGTGGTGAAGTCCCCCATCTGGCCGTTGAGCAGCACCCCCGTGCCGGGCACCAGCACCCTGGCGCCGTAGAGCGCGTTGAGCGTGGTGGTGAGCGCCACGAAGCCCCCGCGGCCATCGGCCACCGTGAGGTGCGTGGTGTGGGCGCTCTCCGGCAGCCCCGTACGCACCGCCCCCGGGGGCGTGGCGCGCTCGGCTGGCAACTCCGCCGCGCGGGCCTGGAGGTAGGCCCGGGAGAGGAGCCTCGCCACGGGGACCTCCACCGCGTCGGGGTCGCCGGTCCAGGCGTTGCGGTCGGCGTAGGCGCGGCGCGAAGCCTCCGCGAAGAGGTGCAGGGCGTCCGTGGAGTGCCACGGAGGGCTTTGCCCCCGCGCGGCCAGCGTGCCTAGAAGGAGCCCCAGCGCGAGGCCCCCCGACGACGACGGCCCCACGGTGACCAGGGTCCACCCTCGGTAGGGCACCCTCAGGGGCTCGCGCCACCGGGCTTCGTAGCCCGCGAGGTCCCGGGCGGTGAGGATCCCCCCGTGGTCGCGCATCCAGGCCTCCACCCGCGCCGCAAAGGGGCCGCGGTAGAACCCGTCGGCGCCGTCGCGGGCGAGGGCCTCCAGGGTGACGGCGAGGTCCGCCTGGACGAGCCTCTCCCCCACCGCCGGGGCGGTGCCATCAGGGCGAAGAAACACCGCCCGAGCCCCTGGGTCCAAGGCGAGGGCGTCGGTATAGGTTCGCAGGGACGTGGCCAGGCGTTCATGCACCACGATCCCCCGGGCAAGCTCGATGGCCGGCGCGACGAGCTCGGCCCAGGGCCTTGTTCCGTGCGCCCGGTGCAGGGCCCAGAGCCCCGCCACGGAGCCCGGAACCCCCACCGCCAGCGGGCCAAAGAGCGAAGCCGGGCGGCCGTTCACCGTCGGAGCGTCCAGGTAGAGCGTCCGGGTGACCGCCGCCGGGGCCGTCTCGCGGAAGTCCAGGGCCCTCACGGCACCGTCTGGGAGCACCACCAGGGCGTACCCTCCCCCGCCGAGGTTGCCCGCCTCGGGGTTCACCACGGCCAGGCAGAGGTGCATCGCCACCGCGGCGTCCACAGCGTTGCCTCCCCGGCGGAGCACCTCGGCGCCCACCTCGCTCGCCACGCGGTCGGTGCTGGCCACCACGCCCCGACGGGACACCGCCCGAGGCACTCCAGAGGGCCGAAGGGGCCACCCGACCGGGAACGCCGGCGAATGGGCCTCCGCCAGAGGACACGCACCACCGCGGGAGCGGGGTGTCTCCGGTCGCGGGTGGCCCGCGCGGCAGGCCAGGACCATCGCCAGGAGCGCCAGGGCCCGCGCAGGCCATGTCCGAGCAGGGCCACTCACCGTGGCCCCAGAGTGACCGCCATCGCCTTGTCAGGGAAGGGGTGTGACCCTTCGCGCGTGGTCTGTGACCCTCCGCACGTGGTCTGTGACCCTCCGCGCGTGGTCTGTGACCCTCCACGCGTGGTCTGTGACCCTCTCGCCCAAGCCTGTGACCCTCTCGCCCGGACCCGCGAACACCATCACCAGAGCTCGTGACCCTGTCGTCGGAGCTTGTGACCCATCCCAAAGGCCACGTGGAGGGTGGAAGTTCATGCGTATCGAGACAAATTGTCGCGTTCTATGTGCAATTCTGGCTGTAGGTGCAGGGAGGATCCAGCCCGACAGTGCTAGGGTGCACGGTGAATGTCCACGGACTCGGACATCCTGGCGCTCCGGGTACGAACGGTGCTGCACCCCAAGCGGCCTCGGCTGGCCGAGGCTCGCGCCGTGGTGGCGGGGGTGACGGACCCGGAGGAGGCCTGGAGGGCCCTGGCGGTCTGGGGCCTGGTGCCCGGAGCGCCCACCCGGGACGACGGGGCCTACCGCACCGGAGCGAGCCTGAGGCCGTCGTGGATGATCGACGGCGCGACGCTCCAGAAGGGCCCCGGGACCGTGGACGGCGCCGTGGCCCTGGCCTCGGATCCGTCGGGCATCGCCCAGGCTGCCCTGGACGCCCAGGAGTGGCTGGCTCGGCTGGGTCCCTGGGGCGCCGAGGCCCCCACCGGGGTCCACTGGCGCACGGGGCCCAGGCACACCTTCAAGACCCAGGCCCTGGCCTCGGCGCCATGGGCGGCGGCGCTCGGCGCCCTGGACGCCGGGGTGCGCCCCGAGGCGCCGCCCAATCCCACGGGGCTGGACCCCCGAGGACCGGGCGTGCGCGCCTTCTTGATGGACCTGGAGGCCTCCCGACGCTGGGCGAGGGCCTCCACCGAGGGCCTCCGGGTCCCGGAGGGCCATCCCCCGCAGGGGTCGCGCTTTGGCGCCCTGCCGGACCCCTTCGGGGCGCTCCTGGCGCTCTGGGACGTAGGCTACGGTGTGGTCTCCGTGGCCGAGGGCGCGGTGGTGCTCTTCGCCCCTACGGACTAGGTCCAACTCACGGTAGCATCGCCGCGCTGATGGGAGGCATCGTCCGAAGGATCTACCTGGCCACCGTGGTGCTGGTGTTGATGCTCTTCGGCGGCGCCGGCGGGTACCACCTCCTGGGCCGGGGTCGCTGGTCCTGGTCGGACTGCTTCTACCACACGGTGATCACCCTCTCGACGGTGGGCTACGGCGAGCTGCCGGGCATCGCCGAGGTGCGCTACGCAAGGGCCCTCACGGTGGTGCTGATCGTCCTGGGCACCGGGAGCGTGGTGTACTTCGCGTCCAACGTCACGGCCCTCATCGTCGAGGACGACCTCCGGGATCTGTTCCGTCGCAACCGGGTCAGGAAGAGCATCGCGCGCATGGAGAACCACATCATCGTGTGCGGCATCGGCCGCACGGGCACCCACGTCCTGGAGGAGTTCCGGGCCACCCGCACGCCCTTCGTGGCCGTGGACGAGGACGCCACCAAGCTGGAGCACCTGCGCGCCCTGGACCCCACCATGACCTACCTCGTCGGGGACGCCACGGAGGACGAGACCCTGGTGAGCGCCGGCATCCACCGCGCCCGGGGCGTGGTCGCGGCGCTGTCCGACGACAAGGCCAACCTCTACGTGACCCTGAGCGCCCGGAGCCTGAACCCATCGCTGCGCATCGTGGCCAAGTGCACGGAGCACTCCGCCGAGCCCAAGCTCCGCAAGGCCGGGGCCGACCGCGTGGTGTCCACCAACAACATCGGCGGCCTGCGCCTCGCCAGCGAGATGATCCGCCCCACGGCCACGGAGTTCCTGGACCTGATCCTCCGGGACCCGGAGCACGTCCTGCGCATCGAGGAGGCCACGCTCCCGGCGACGAGCCCCTTCGTAGGCCGCACCCTGGCCGCCGCCCAGCTCCGGAAGGTGAGCGACGTGCTCGTCGTGGCCACCCGCGCCGCGGGGCGCTACGTGTTCAACCCCGGCGCGGAGCTCGTCCTGGAGGCGGGCCTCACGCTCATCGTCCTCGGGGAGCGCCGGGAGATCGAGAGGCTCCGGGCCGCCCTCGGGGCCCTCCCCCCGGCGCCCTGAAGAGCCCGGAACAATCCGTGCTGGCGCCCGGTTCGGACCACCGGACCGTGACCCCCGCACCGATCGCCCCTGCGCACCGCTCGTGGCGCTGCCTGGCGGCGTCCTGCGCGCTGCATCTGGGGCTCCTGGCAGCGTCCCGGAGGATCCAGCCCGAGGCCCCGAGGGCCCCGCGGACCGAGCTTCCCCCCGTGGCGGAGGTGTCCTTCGAGGTGGCGCCGCCCGTGGCCACCGAGGCGCCCGCCCCCGCGCCGTCGGCGCCCGCGGAGCCCACCGCGCGCAGGACCGCGGCGATCGCTCGCGCGGCGCTCCCGGCGTCGAGGGTGGCTACGCAGGTGGCCACCGGGGAGCTCCTGGGCCCCGAGGCGCCGGCGATACCTACGCCCTCGGGCGCGGGCCCCGCGGAGCCGCCGTCACCCTCGCCAGCGCCCTCACCCGGGCCGTTGGACGCGGCGGGGCTCTACCGCGCGGCCACGGCGTTGGGAACGGGCCTGGCGGTGGACGGCGCGGCGAGGGACCTCTCGCCGGAGGGCCAGGCCGAGCGAGCCCGGGCGGTGGCCATGGCCCCGACGCTGGCCGTGCTGGCGGAGAGCCGCAACCGGCTCCCGACGGGGGCGGTGGTGAGGGACCGCACGGTGGCGCGGCGCACGCAGGAGTTCCTGGACCCGTACCGGGCCCTGGAGCGCGTGAGCGAGCGCCTCACGACGGCGCCGGTGGTGTCCCTGGGGCCCCTCCGGCGGCCCTCCAACGGCAGCGGCAGCGCCGAGCGCGAGACGAGCGTCGGGGACGCGCTGGACGCGGCTCACGCGCAGTCCTACACCACGGAGCGGCTCGGGCCGGGCTACGCGCCCTGCCAGCACTACCGCGCCCTGAGGCTCCTGGCGGAGCTCACCCACGACGCCCGCGGCGCGGTGACGGCCTCGCGGGTGGTGCGCTCCTCGGGCGAGGCGGCGCTGGACCGCGCGGCTCTGACGGCGCTTCAGGACGGCCAGACCGAGGTCACCCCGCTGCGCGCGGCGGACGCCGGGGCGGCGGTGACCTACACCCGCTGGCTGGTGGAGGTGGGCGAGGACCGCGACGCCCACGTCCCGATCGCGTGCGGCTCCCTCGGGGGCTGGACCGTGTGGTCCTCGCAGGGGGGGCCCTTCGGCGTAAGAGTGCGCGTGCGGCGCGTCCGGGAGCCGTAGGGTCTGTCGCGCTCAGGGCGCGCGGGCGGCGCCGGCGTCCGTCGCGGCATCCGAGGCCGCAGTCGTAGGCGTAGCGGCGGGCATGGGAGTCGTCGCGGGCGTCGGCGCGACCGCGGGCGTCGGCGCGGGCGGGGCCTGCGCGGCTGGGGGCGAGGCAGCGGGCTCCTCGGTCGCGGGCGGCGGCGCCTCCCGCTTGCAGGCCAGAAGGATCATGCCCAGGACCAGCGTGCATCGAATCATGGAGGCCTCCGTTGGCGCGGCAGGACCCGCCAGGGTCCCCGCGCGGACGTCGCCCCCGGCGCGCTCCATGCGCGCCCGTCGAGCGCCGTCACCCGCTACAACGGCCGAGGGGGGCGCTCCGTTTCGCCCTGGGCGATGGTGGTGCAAGCGCGACGCGCGCGGGAAGAGTCCGACACCACCGCCACCATCCATGACGGGTCGGTGACAACTCGCGCGGCGAGGTCACCGCCCCAATCCCACCACCTGGCGAGGACCTGTCTCGAATCATATTGCGGTGTGCAAGCGGCGCGCGGGTGTCCCTTGCGCACCGTTGGGTGGGCGTACTCGTCGCGCGTCCGCCCCGTGGCGTGACCGTCCTCGATGCGGGTGAGCGCCGTTGGGTGACCGTCCTCGGTGCGGCCCACCGGCCCGTTGGGCCGGCCTGTTCACGAATGCCAGCCCCCCTGCCGGGGGGCGCTTACGTGAGGTGCGAGGATGTCGCCGTAGCAAGGG
>JACRDB010000166.1 GCA_016218725.1 Deltaproteobacteria bacterium | reverse complement strand
TGGCGAACCCCGGGCGAAAAAGCGTCAGGAGCTCGGGCGGCGCGGCGGCGCCGTCGCCGACCGTGCCGTCCTCGAAGCCCCACCCGCCGCCTGAAGTGCCTGAAATTCAGACCTCGGAGCCCTTATCCTGGCGCCTATGGGCCCGGGGGGTGAGGTCGCCGACAGGCGTTACCCCAGGACGGACTCCTCGTCGCGGATCACCTGGAGGAGCGTGGATGCTGTGGGGGCTTCAAGAATCCGCGCGCGGGTGCGCTCGTTGCGCAGGAGCCTGGCCACCCGGGCCAGCGCCCGGACGTGGTCCCCGGCGCTCTTCTCCGGCGCCAGGATCCCGACGAAGATCCGCACCGGGCGCCCGTCCACGGAGTCAAAGTCCACCCCCGAGGGCGCCAGGGCCAGCGCGGCCACCAGGCCCTTCAGGCCCGGGTGCTTCCCGTGGGGGATGGCCACCTCGTCGCCCACCCCCGTGGTGGCCAGGGCCTCGCGGTCCCGGAGCACCCGCGCGATGGCCGCGGCGCCGAGCTCCGGCGCCCCCCGGGCCAGGAGCGCGGCCACGGCCTCCAGCGCCGAGGCTTTGTCCGGCGCCACGAGGGTGGTCTCCACCCGTTCTTCGCTGAGCATCTCACCCAGGCGCATCGGCTCGCTGGGGGCTTACTCCCCCGCGATGCCGGTGTCCAGACGGGCCCCGCGGGCCTACTCGCCGTCCTCCGGCGCCGCGAGGTGCGACGACGTGGCCCCAGGCGTGGCCGGCGTGGTGGCCGCCGCGAACGCCGCCACCGCGCGCGCGTTGTCCGCGCCCTTCTTGGTGCGGTTCACCGCGTCGTGGTGCTTGGCGATCTGCCCCTCGACCTTGTCGATCACCTGGTCGATGGACTTGTACATGTCATCGCTGCCGTGCCGGGCCTGGTAGTGCCGCCCCGAGGAGGTGAGCGTCACCTCCACCACGTGCTCGTGCCGCTCCGTGAACACCGTCACGTGCGCGTCCAGGGGCTCCCGGAGGTACTTCTGCACCCGCTCCAGCTTGTCATGGATGTAGCCCTTGATCGCGTCGCTCGAAGCCAGGTGCCGGAACGTGATCGCGATGCCCATCGCCGTCCTCCATTCGGGGCGCCGTCCATGCGCCCACACTCCCTTGGTAATCCCTTTTTCACCCCCTGAGAAGGGCCTCGGGCCAGAGAACGCACGCCCCCGGGTCAATAATACTGCTTGCGCCGGGCGGAGGACAAAATCCCCAGCATTTCCCGATACTTGGCCACCGTCCTCCGGGCGATCATGATCTTCTGGCCCTCCAGCTTCTTCACGATCTGCTCGTCCGAGAAGGGGTTGCGCGGGTCCTCCTCGGCGATGATCTTCTTGATGGCCTGCTTGACGCTCTCCGAGGCGATGTCGTCCTCGGCCATGCGCTTGATGCTGCTGTTGAAGAAGTACTTGAGCTCGAAGATCCCCCGCGGGGTGTGCACGTACTTGTTGGTGGTCACCCGGGAGATGGTGCTCTCGTGCATGCTCACCGTGGTGGCCACGTCCCGGAGGATCATGGGCTTCAGGTACTCAATGCCCTTCTCGAAGAACTCCCGCTGCTTCTCCACGATGCACTGGGTGACCTTCACGATGGTCTTCTGCCGCTGGTCCAGGGAGCGCACGAACCACTTGGCCTGGGCGAGCTTCTTCTGCACGAAGTCCTTGGCCCGGGGGTCCTTCATCAAGCTCCGGGCCTGCTGCTCGTTGATCTTGAGCTTGGGCATGCCGTCGTCGTTGGTGCTCACCAGGTAGTCGTCCCCGACCTTGTGCACGTACACGTCCGGGGTGATGTACGGCGGGTCCTCCAGGGTGAAGTTCCTCCCCGGCCGGGGCTCCAGCCCGGAGATCAGCTTCGAGGCCTCGTAGACCTCCTCCAGCTCGCACTTGAGCTCCCGCGCGATGGCCGGGAAATTCCGCTTCTCCACGTTGTGCAGGTGCCGGTCGATCACCTGCCACTCCACGTCCGTGGCGTCGTACCCGAGGAGCTCCGCCTGCACCAGCAGGCACTCCCGAAGGTCCCGCGAGGCCACCCCCACGGGGTCCAGCGTCTGGATCATCTTCAGGACCTCCTCGGCGTCCTCCAGCTCCAGGCCCGCCAGCACCGCCAGGTCCGCCAGCGTCCAGGCCCGCGGCAGCTCCCGAGGCACCGGTGCGGGCGCGGGCTCCGGCGCGGCGCTCTCGCGCCCCTCCGGGTCCTCGTGCAGGGCGCCGTCTCCCTCCCGGTCGTGCTCCCGGTCCCGGCCGTGGCCGACCTTCTCCAGCGCGGCGCGGGACTTCTTGACCACGTCCTCGGGCGGGGCCTTCAGCGTCAGGTACCCGCTCTCGTCCAGGTTGTAGATCACCATCATCGCGAACCGCACCTCGGTCTCGGTGAAGTTCGACAGCCTCACCTGCCACTCCAGGTGGTCCGTCAGGCTCGTCCGGTGCGACAGCGTCGCCTCCAGCGTCGGCAGCTCGTCCGACGACAGCCTCCCCTGCGTGGGCATCGGCGCCTGGTTCGAGTACGCGTCCAGGAACCGCTGCCAGTACTCCTCCTCGTGGCTCTCCTTGCTCGCCGCCCGCTCCTCGGGCGTGCTCGCCGCGCCCTCCCGCCGGTCCTCAAGCTCCGCCAGGTGCTCCGTGGACACCATCTGCTGCGCCTCCGCCTCGTGGCGGCTCGCCTCCACCCCCTCCCCCCCACCCGCGGGCACCTCGGGTCCCTCCGCCAGATCCTCCAGGATCGGGTTCTCCATCATTTCCTCGCGGACCAGGTCCGCCAGCTCCAGCCGCGACAGCTGCAGCAGCTTGATGGCCTGCTGCAACTGCGGCGTCATCACCAGGTTCTGCTGCATCCGCTGTTGCAGTCTGAATTCCATCCGTACCTCTGCGTTCGGGGAGACCGAGGGCCATCCTAGACCATCGGCTTCACATTTGCATCCCTCTCGTCCTCCCCCAGCCAGGCCTCCCGGACCATCGGGTCTCTCCACAGGGCCTCGGAGGGCCCCTCCCTCACGATTTTCCCTCCTACGAGCAGGGCCGCGCGGTCACACACCCCCAGGGTCTGCCGGGCGTGGTCGGCCAGGAGCACGGCGCACCCCGCCTCGGCCACCCCACGCAGAGCCCGCGCCAGGAGGGCCACGCTCCGAGGCTCCACCGCCGCGAAGGGCTCGTCGAGCACCAGCACCCGGTAACGCCCGAGGAGCACCCCGGCCAGCTCCAGCCGCCGCCGCTCCCCCCCGGAGAGCGCCTCCACGGGCACGCCCCCGCGCTCCTGGAGCCCCACGGATGACAGGGCCTCCCTCGCCCTCGCCGCGGGAGCGAGCCCCGGCGCCGCCCGGAGCTCCGCCAGGAGCGTAAGCTGCTCCAGGGCCCGCAGCCCCCGAAAGGAGCACGGCCCCTGGGGGAGGTACCCGAGGCCCCTACGGGCCCTCCCCGCCAGGTCCAGGGCATCCAGCGCCTCGCCGTCCAGGGCGACGGTGCCTTCGCCTTCCAGGGTGCCCGCCAGGAGCCCGAAGGCCGTGCTCTTCCCCGCCCCGTTGGGCCCCACAAGACCAAAGAGTTCCCCGGGGGGTACCTGTAGGGTGATGTCGTGAAGTACCCTACGGTCCCCGATGGTCCAGCCCAGGCCCCGGGCGACCAGGCCCGCGGTCACCGGGGTGCCAGCCGCAGGGTGCCGCGCACGTCCGTGAGCTCCAGGGCCCCCGTGGAGAGCTGGAGGGTGACCCCCCCCGCGGTGAGCGTCACCCCGGCCTGCTCCAGGCGGACGGGCCCCGGGAGGCGCACGGTGCCTGCTTCTACGTCCACCGTGGCCCCACCCGGAGCGCGCAGGACCGCGGTGCCCGTCCGCGCCGAGACCGGCCCCGTGAGCACCGCCCGGGCCACGCCCCCACCGGGGTCCAGGGTGACCTCCACCCGAGGGGCCTCCAGGGAGAGCGCGCCGCGTTGGAGGGACACCTCACCGTCCAGGGTAAGCACCCCCCGGCGAGGGTCCAGCCGAAGCCTCCGCGCCGAGAGCGCCCAGGAGGGCTCCGCCACCCCCGCGTCGGGAGTGTCCGAGACGCTCCCGGCGTCGGTCCCGAGGCCCGCGGTGGCGCCCCCGAGGAAGAGCACGGCCCCGCTGGAGAGCCCCTCGGCCTGGGGAGCTCGCACCCAGAGGCCTCCGCGCGAGAGCGCCACCCCCCGGAGCCTGGTGCCTCCGTCCGAGAGGAGCTCGGCCCGTTCAGCCGTCACCCGGGCCTCGTCGTCCCGGGTGGCCGTGAGCCCTTCGGCCCGCACCTGGGGAGGCTCCACCGGCGCCCCGGGGACCTCGCGGCACGAAGAGAGCACCAGGCCAAGGCACAGCGTCGGGGCCTTCACGGCGGCGCCTCCTCGGGGAGCGCGGGCACCTCCGGAGGGGAGTACCCACCGAGGGCCTCCAGGGCCACCTCCAGGGCCACCTCCAGGGCCTCCAACGAGCGGTCCCGGGGGCCCTCCAGGGCTTCCTCCGCGGCGGTCTCCAGGGCCCCGAAGGGGTCCCCGGGGGCGAAATGCGCGAGGGCGTCCGCCCGGGCGGCCTGGGCCGCCGGGAGCTGGGCGTCCCGGACCCCCTCGGCCACGGCCAGGTCCAGCCACGGGACCACCGCCGCGGTGGCCAGGGGCCGCGCCCCGGAGGCCACCAGGCCCAGGGTCGCGGCCAGGCGCTCGGTCTCCCGGAGCGGCTCGGAGAGCGAGGCCAGGGCGCGCTCCCGGGCCCTCCAGCCCACCTCGGCCACGGCGTCGGACACCAGGGCCTCCGGGGCCCCCCCCTCCTGGAGCGACCGGAGCTGCTCCCGGAGCCCGAGGCCCACCTCCCGTCGGAGCTCCCGGGCGCTCCCGAGGAGGGCCTCCCGGAGCTTCCCGAGGCGCTCCCCGAGGGCCTCCGCCGCGGCCCTCCGGGCGGTGTCCTTCGCCCGGCGGCCCTCGAGGTCGGCCTGCACCTCCCCCAGGAGCGCCCGGGCCCTGCCCGCCGCGCGGTGCTGCTTCCAGGCCTCCCGGCGGGCGACCAGGTGGCCGTCCACCAGGGCCTGGAGGGAGCTCCACCCGGGGGCCCCGCCCGGGTCCCTCAGGGCCTCCCGGGCCGCCACCGCGGCCACCACGGGGCAGAGCCCCCGGAAGCCCTCCTGGAGCTGCCGGAGCACCAATGGGAGCGCCTCCGGCGGGCACTGGTCGATCTTGTTCAGCACACCAAAGACCGGGAGGCCTCGGGCTCGGGCCTCCCGCAGGGGCTCCAGCTCGCTGTGGCGCCCGGCCTGGCGGGCGTCGAAGAGCCAGAGGGCCACGTCCGCCAGTTCGAAGCTCCGGCGCACGGCCCGCTCGTGCTCGGGCTCCCCGGCGTTGAAGCCCGGGGTGTCCAGGAGCTCCAGCCTGCCGAGGCGTGGCAGCGGGAGGGTCACCTCCACGTGGTCCACCGGGTCCCCGTCGGGGTCCCCGAGGGAGCGCTCGGCCACCGTGAGGGTGGTCTCCAGCACCGCGCCCCGGACGGTGATCACCCTCGCCGAGGGGTCCCCGAAGCGGAGCCAGTGGACCCGGGCCGTGGTGGGGAGCACCCCCATGGGGGACACCTCCGCGCCCACCAGGGCGTTCAAGATGGTGCTCTTGCCCGCGCTGAACTCCCCGAGGAGCACCACCCTCAGGGGCTCGTCCAGGCCCCGGCGAAGGCCCTGGAGCCCCCTGGAGGCGGTCTCCAGGGAGGCCCCTCCCAGGAGCGCCGAGAGGCCCTCCAGGAGCGCCGGGAGGCGCCCCCCCCAGGCCTCCGTGAGGTGCGCCCGGAGGCCCCTCCGGGCGGCCTCCCGGGTGGCCTCCACACCGAGGGCGACGGTGAAGGCCCCGAGGGCCTCCTGAGGCTCTCCGCGCGAGAGGTGGAGCCGGGCGGCCCCGAGGGCCTGGACCCCGTCGGAGCCGGGGCGGTCGGGGCACTCCCGGGCCCAGCGCTCGGCCACCCCCGGGGCGGCGGTGAGCGCCAGGGCCAGGGCGTAGCCCCAGACGGCGTCCGGGAGGCCGTTGCCGGGGACGCCCTCGAAGGCCTCGCGGGCGTCGCTCTCGCCGCGCCCCACGGCCACCAGGGCCCGGGCCAGGGGGGCGCTCTCGGTGTCCAGGTCGGCCAGGACGCGGTCCAGGGCCGCGCGGTCGGGGTCTTGCGAGAGCACCGCCACCAGGGCCCCGGCGGTGTCCTCCCCGAGGAGCCACGCCCGACGGAGGTAGAGCGCGGCCAGGGAGCGCTCCCCGAGGGCCCAGGCGAGCTCCCCGGCTGCGCGGTTGGAGCGCCCGTCGGTGGCGTCGAGCCCGGGTCGAGCGCGCTCCAGGGCCCGCCGGGCCAGGCCGGGCTCCCCGCGGCCCAGGGCGTCCCTCCCGAGGAGGAGCCACGGGTCTCCCAGGCTCGGGTCCGCCAGGGTGGCGCCCCGGGCCATGCGCAGCCCCGAGGCCACGGCGCCTCGAGAGAGAAGGGCCCGGGCGGCGTCCACCAGGCGCTCGGCCACCACGCGGTCCCTGCCCCCGCGGAGCCGGGCCCGGGCGTGGGCCTCCAGGGAGAGGGCCCTCCACTCGTCCCCGACGCGGGCGGCGAGCTCCGCCATGCGGGCCAGCACCCGGGTGGGCACCGCGCGGCCCCGGGCGGCCTCGTCCAGCACCACCAGGGCGTCCGCCGGGGCCCCGAGGGCCCGGAGGGCCTCGGCTCTGACCAACGACGCCCGGAGGTGCCCCGGGGCGCTCTCCAGGGCCCCCTCGGCCAGGCGCAGGGCCCCGCGGGTGTCCCCCGCCCGCAGGAGCCCCTCGGCCCGCTGCACCGCCAGGAGCACCTCCTCGGACGGCGGGATCACGTCGTCGAGGAAGCGCTCGAACCGTTCCAGGAGGGCCATGGCGGGGTCTGCCGGGCACTGTAGGAGCCCCCGAGGCCCGGCGCACTTTGTTTCCGTCGGTCCCCGGGCCGGTGCTATCGCCGGGTGATGCCCGTCACGGCGGACGCGCCCACGATCCAGCGACGGGTGTGGCTCCTGAGCCTGGGGACCCTGGTCTCCAGGCTCCTCGGGATGGCCCGGGAGACGCTCCTGGCGGCGACCTTCGACGGCCCCTCCACCGACGCGTATTTCATCGCCTGGCGCGTACCCAACGCGCTGCGGGCCCTCTTGGCCGAGGGGGCCCTCTCGGCGGCCTTCGTGCCGGTGTTCTCCGCCACGCTGGTCAAGGGCCGCGAGGCCTTCACCGCCGAGGGCCCCGCCCGCGGGAACGCCACCGCGGCGCTCCCCGAGGGCGACCGCGTGGCCCTCGCGGAGGCCCACCGGGACGCGCTCCGCGAGGCCGTGGCGTACGTCCGCGGGGCGAGCCTCCTGGTGCTCCTGCCGCTCTCGGCCCTCGGGGTGCTCTTCGCCCGGCCCATCCTGCGCGTCCTCGCGGGGGACTTCGGCGGCGATCAGGCTCGCTTCGAGCTCTCCGCGAGCCTCCTGGCGTGGCTCTTTCCCTACATCTTCTTCATGGGCTCGGCGGCGGTGGGCATCGGGGTGCTCCAGGCCCTCGGGCGCTTCGGGGCCCTGGCCTTCGCGCCCGCGCTCCTGAACGTGGCGTACCTCCTGGCGCCGTTCCTCTTCGTGCCCTGGTGCCTCCGCGCGGGGCTCCCGGCCATCCACGGGATGGCCCTCGGGGCGCTCCTCGGGGGCGTCCTCCAGCTCCTGGCGCTGGTGCCGTCCCTTCGCCGCGCGGGGATGCTCCCGCGGCCGCGGCTGGACCTGCGCCACCCCGCCGTGCGGCGCGTGGCCCGGCTCCTGGCGCCGGTCACCGTGGGCCTGGCCATCTACCAGGTGGACGTGATGCTCTCCAACCGCTTCCTGGCGGGCCTTCCCACCAACTCCGCGAGCTATTTCAGCTACGCCCAGCGCCTGGCGGACATCCCCCAGGGGCTCTTCGTGGTGTCCATCGCCAGCTCCTTCCTGCCGGAGCTCTCCCGCGCCGTGGCCACCGGGGACCGCGACCAGGGCTCCCACCTCCTCGGGAGGATGCTGCGCCTCTCGGCCTTCGTGGCGGTGCCCGTGGCGGTGCTCCTGGCCACCTACGGCGAGGCCGTGGTGCCCGTGGTCTATGGCTACGGCCGCTTCCACGCCCAGGGTCCCGCGGGGGTGCTGGAGGTCGCCCGGAGCCTTCGCTGGCAGGCCGCCAACGTGGCCCTCCTGGCCTTTGTCCGGCAGCTCACCGCGGCCTACGCCGCCGCGGAGGACACCCGCACCCCGGTGCTGGTCTCCGCCGTGGACCTCGGGGTCTTCGTGCTCCTGGCCCTCTGGCTCCGGGGCCCGTTGGGGCACGTCGGCGTGGCCGCGGCGCTCACGGGCTCCACCCTGGTGCAGCTCGCGCTCCTGGCGTGGCGCCCCGCGGTGAAGGTCCCCTGGGGCTCCGTGCTCCCCATGGTGGCAAAGGTCCTCCTGGCCTCCGCCGTGGTGGGCCTCGCGGCGCGGGGCCTGGTCTCCGTCGGGGGCTTCCATCGGTTGACCCTGGGGGCCCGCCTCGGGGCCCTCGGGGGTGGCGTTGTGCTCGCCGGGGTGTATCTCCTGGCCGCATGGGTCCTGCGCATCGAGGAGCTCCGAACCGCGGTGGACCGCCGCCTGCGCCGTCGCCGCTCGACTGCCTGACGGCCGAGTACCTGGCCGAGGCCCGCCCCGGCAGCCCCCTGCCCCCGCCGGTGGGCCCGGAGGTAGCCTTCGCCGGGCGCTCCAACGTGGGCAAGAGCACGCTCCTGAACCGTCTGTGCCAGCGCCGGGCCCTGGCCCGCACCTCCCGCACCCCGGGCTGCACCCGCGGGGTGGTGCTCTTCCAGGTGCAGCTCCGCGGCGGGGACCGCTTCTGCCTCGCGGACCTGCCGGGCTATGGCTTCGCCGCCCGCTCCCACGACGAACGGGTCGCCTGGAAGAACCTCCTCGAAGGCTACCTCTCCACCCGCACCAGCCTTGCCGGGGTGGTGGTCCTCGTGGACGCCCGGAGGGGCCTCCAGGACGAGGAGTTCCAGCTCCTGGCCTACCTCGACCACCTCGGCCGCCGCGCCGTCCTCGGCGCCACCAAGCTCGACAAGGTCCCAAAAGCCCAGTGCTCAAAGGTCCTGTCGCACCTCTCCCGACAGGCCGGAGTGCCGGTCCTGGGCGTGTCGGGTGAGGTAGGTACAGGTAGGGAAGACCTCCTTCGGGCGATGCTGGGACTCATTGCCCTGGACCCGGGGCTGTGGCCCGGGGTGGCGCAACCGGGCACGGCGTCCGAGGCGGTGGGCAAATCGCACGCGGGAGCGGCGGAGGATCGTTGACCATTCGGGCGCGTGGGCTGACAGTACGGTCATGCTGCTGCGACTGCTCGCGCCGCTGACGGTGGCGGCGTTGACGTTGATGTCCTCCGCGGTGTTCGCGGGGAGCGACGGGCCCGCGCGGGCGCCGGTGAAGGTGGTGGACGTGCGCGGGGCGGTGGCGCTGATCGCGCGCGGGGCCGCGGTGCTGGACGCGCGGGACGCGGCGGCGTTCGCGCAGGGGCACGTGCCCGGCGCGCAGATGTACGCCTGGCAGGCGACCACCGGGGAGGGCTCGCAGCGCGGCAGGGTGAAGCCAGACCTGCAGCAGCTCGCCCACGCGCTGGCGGCGCTCGGGGTGGACGCCGGGAGGCCCGCGCTGGTGTACGGGGCCGTGGGCCAGGGCTGGGGCGAGGAGGGCCACGCGGCGTGGCTCCTGGCGCTCCTCGGGCACCCGGAGGTCGCGCTCCTGGACGGGGGCTTCAACGCGTGGAGGGCCGCGGGAAGACCCGTGGTGACCAGCTCCACGCGGGCCCGCCCCGGGACCTTCGAGGCCCGCCTCCGGCGGGAGCTCCGGGCGGACCTGGAGGACGTCTCCCGGTGCCGCCAGGTGCTGGACGTGCGGGCCACGGTGGAGTTCCGCGGGGCCACGCCGTATGGAGAAGCGCGCGGCGGGCACATCGCGGGCGCCCGCCACCTGGACTGGCGCGCCGTGCTGGACGAGGGGGGCCGGGTGCGCTCGGCGCAGCGCATCCAGCAGGCCCTGGCGGACGTGGGGATCGACCCCCGGGAGGAGCTGGTGACCTACTGCTCCTGCGGGGTGCGCAGCGCGTTCGTCGCTTCGGCGCTCCTGGCCCGGGGCATCCCCCGGGTGCGCAACTACGACGGCTCGCTGGCCGAGTGGGCCGCGGACCCCTCCAGGCCCATGGCCCGGTGACGGACGTCTTCGCGCGCTGCCCCACCTGCGGGGACCGCGTGCCGGACGGGGCCCCGCGGTGCCCTCGGGACGGGGCCCTGGTGGCCGAGCCCTGGGACCCCTTCGCGGGCCGCACCCTGGCCGGGCGCTACCGGCTCATCGCGCGGCTCGGCGCGGGCGGTATGTCCAGCGTGTACCTGGCCCGCCACGTGGTGATCGACCGCCTGGCCGCGGTGAAGCTCCTGCGGGCCGAGCTGTGCCAGGACGCCCAGCACCGCGACCGCTTCCTCCGGGAGGCCCGCGCGGTGAACCGGATACAGCACGAAAACATCATTGAAATCACGGACTTCGGCGAGACCCCGGAGGGTCAGGCCTTCCTGGTGATGGAGTACGTCCCGGGGGAGACGCTCCTCGGGCTCCTGACGCGGGAGCGGGCCACGCCGCTGCGGGCGCTGGACATCGCCCGGCAGGTGGCCCTGGCCCTCGGGAGGGCCCACCAGATGAACGTGATCCACCGGGATTTGAAGCCCGACAACGTGCTGGTGGTGCCCCGGCCGGACGGCTCGGACCACGTGAAGCTCGTGGATTTTGGCATCGCCAAGATCCTGGACGCGCCGGCCCTGACGCTCAACAACCGGATCTTTGGTACGCCCGGGTACATCGCGCCGGAGTACGCCCTCGGGGGCCCGGCCACGCCGAGGACGGACCTGTACTCCCTGGGGGTGGTGCTCTACGAGCTGTCCACCGGGAGGCTGCCCTACGATGTGCGGCACCAGCAGGAGCTCCTGCTCAAGCACGTGACCGAGCCCCCGGTGCCGCCCCGGCAGCGGGTGCCGGACCTGCCCGAGGCCCTGGAGCGGGTGATCTTGAAGTGCCTCGCCAAGCGCCCGGAGGAGCGCCACCGGGACGCGTTCCACCTCCTGGAGGACCTGGCCCGCGCCCGGGACGCCATCCAGCTCGAAGGGGCGCCCCTCCCGGCGGCCGCCCGGGCGGTGGACGACGGCCTGCACCTGGACGCCCCGAGGGTCCCCAAGGCGCTCCCGGAGCCCGCGGTGAGGGGCCACAGCGCCGAGGGCTGGGTCCCCCCGCTGGGGGTCCACGGCCCCCGCTCGGTGCCGCCCCCGGCGAAGGTGGACGACGCCCTGGCCGGGGCCTGGATCCACGAGTCGGAGCCCACCCCCACGGACGTGCCCCTGCCCTCGCCGGGGCTGGGGCTCAAGGCCGCGGAGGCCTGGACCCGCCACGTCCAGGGCCTCCGGGGGCGCGCGCGAAACCTCTTCTGGGCGTCGGCTCCGGAGGCCGTACTGGACGCCCTCGGTGCCATGGAGCAGCGCTGCCGGGCAATGGAGGACCTGGTGGCGGGCATCGGGCAGCAGCGGGCGCGCACGCTGGCGCTGGAGCTCCGTGGGCGCACTTTTCGCACGGCCATCGGCGTGGCGATGGACACGCTGGCGTCGGACCTGTCGGCCCGGGGCCGCGAGCGGGACGCCCTCCTGGCGTCGCGGGAGGCGCTGGGCGCGGGCCGCGCGGAGGCCCGGGACGAGGGTCGGCGCGATCAGCTCCTCTGGGAGCAGGCCGCCAGCGAGGAGCTCCTCCGGGCGCTGGCTCGGGAGTGCGAGGACCTGGAGTACCAGCGCGGGGCGCTGGAGGCGCAGCTCCACCGCATGAGCGAGGCCCTGGAGGCCGACCTGGGCGCGCTCCAGGCGGAGAGCGCCCGCGCCCTGCAGGCGCTGGAGGCCCACGACGCGGCGCTCCGGGAGGCGTCCCGGGGGCTCTACCAGGCGCTGGTGGTGGCGTCGCGGTGAAGAATCGTTGAACCTTTCGCGGGGGAGGGAGTACCTTGGGGCGGTACCCCATGCGTCGCTCCCGCCCGCGGTTCCTGGTGCTGGCCCTGGTGCTCCTGCCCACGCTCGCCCAGGCCCAACCCGCCCAACCCGCGCAGCCTGCGCAGCCCGCGCAACCCGGGGCGGCGCAAGACCCCAGCGTGGCCGAGGCCCGGCGGCTCTACGACGAGGGGAGCGGGCACTTCCGGGCGGGGCGCTTCGCCGAGGCGCTGGCGTCCTTTGAGCGGGCCTACGGCCTGCGCTCAAGCCCCGTGGTGCTGCGCCCCATCATCGAGTGCCACGACCGGCTCAACCACCCCACGGAGGCCCTGGCGGCCATCGAGCTGGTGCTGGCGTCGAACCCTCCCGCGGCGGAGCGCGCGGCGCTGGAAGCCCGGCGGGCGCAGCTCCGCGGCCGCCAGGGGGTGCTCCGGGTGACCAGTACGCCCCCCGGGGCGCGGATCTGGGTGGACGGGCGGGACTCCGGCCAGCAGAGCCCCTGCGAGCTCCGGGTGAACCCCGGGCGTCACGCCGTCCACGCCGACCTGGACGGCCACCAGAGCTCCGACGCCGCCGCGGACGTCGAAGGCGGTCAGAGCGCCGCGGTGGCCCTGGCGCTGGCCCAGAACGTCCAGACGCCGCCGCCCCCCCCACCACCGCCGCCACCGCCGCCGCCACCCCCACCGCCGCCACCGCCGCCCGGGCCCACGGAGCCCGGCGAGGCGCCCTCCACGGGGCCCGGGGCGGGCTTCTGGGTGTCCGCGAGCGTGACGGGGGTGGGGCTTGTGGCGGGGACGGTCTTCGGGCTGCTGGCCCTCTCGGATCGCAACGAGTACCAGAGCATGCCCACGCGGGAGCTGTACGACTCGGGGCGTCGGAGCGCGCTCCTGGCGGACATCGGTTTTGGCGCGGCGGTGCTCTCCGCGGGCGTGGCGGTGGTGCTGTACATCGCCGGGAGGAGCCACCCTGAGCCGACGCCGACGCCCAGGACGGCGCCCGGCCCGCAGCCGGTGGTGGGCGTCCGCGTGTCCCCAGGCGGCCTGGCGATCACCTTCTAGAACGGGCGAAACGGTGCGACGCAAACTCCTGATCCTGACGGTGGCAGCGCTCGCGGCGGGCGGCTGCGAGCTCATCGCGACCTTCGACGAGGGGCTGCTGGACGCTCGGACAGACTCCGGCGCGGTGGACTCCGGCGCGGACACCGCGTCGGACCTCGGGGACCGGCCCGACGCGACGGACACCACCCCCGCGGACACCGCGATGGACACGGCCCCGCAGGACAGCGGGACCGACACGACCCCCGCGGACACCGCGACGGATACGCTCCCCGCGGACACAGCGCTGGACACGGTCCCCGCGGACACGGCGATGGATACGGTCCCCGCGGACACCGCGCTGGACACCGCCCCCGCGGACACGGGGACGCCCGACACGGGCACGCCCGACACCGGAACACCCGACACGGGGATGCCCGACACCGGAACGCCCGACACGGGGATGCCCGACACCGGAACACCCGACACGGGGATGCCCGACACGGGCACGCCTGACACGGGTGGTGGCATGGACACGACCCCCACGGACACCGGGTCGCCCGACACGGGCACGCCCGACACGGGCCCCGCGGACACCGGCGCCGCCGACACGGGCTCGCCGGACGCGGGGGGCTCGGACGGCGATGCCTCGGACGCCGGGGACGACGCCTCGGGGTAGTTCGCCGGGAGGCGTGTTCAAGCGGCCCGGGAGGCGCTATGGTCGGCGCCCCAGAACGGAGCCGAGGCCAATGTCCGACACACTGATTCGAGAGGTCTACGCGCGCGAGGTGCTCGACTCGCGGGGCAATCCCACGGTGGAGGTGGAAATCGACCTGGAGGGCGGAGGCCGCGGCCGCGCGGCGGTGCCCTCGGGGGCGAGCACGGGGGAGCACGAGGCCCTCGAATTGCGTGACGGCGGCGCGCGCTACGCGGGCAAGGGGGTGCAGAAGGCCCTGGCCAACGTGCTCCAGCTCGGCAAGGCCATCGAGGACCTGGACGCGCTGGACCAGGCCCGGATCGACCAGATCCTCCTCGGGGCGGACGGCACGCCCAACAAGGGCCGCCTCGGGGCCAACGCGATCCTTGGTGTGTCCATGGCGGTGGCGCGGGCGGCGGCGGACCAGCTGCGGCTGCCCCTGTGGCGCTACCTCGGCGGGGTCCAGGCCCGGGTGCTGCCGGTGCCCTTGATGAACATCTTGAACGGGGGAGCCCACGCGGACAACGGCCTGGACGTGCAGGAGTTCATGGTGTGCCCGGTGGGCTTCCCGAGCTTCTCCGAGGCGCTACGCGCCGGCGTGGAGGTGTTCCACAAGCTCAAGGCCTCGCTCAAGAAGGACGGGCTCGCCACCGCCGTGGGGGACGAGGGGGGCTTCGCCCCGCGCCTCGGGTCCAACGTGGAGGCCCTGGAGCGCGTGTCCCACGCGGTAGGGGCGGCGGGCTACAAGCTCGGCGAGGAGGTGTGCCTCGCGCTGGACGTGGCCGCCAGCGAGCTCTACGACAAGGAGTCGCGCACCTACCGCTGGGGCAAGGAGCGCCTCTCGGGCGAGGCCCTGGTGGGCGTCTGGGCCGACTGGCGCGCGCGCTTCCCGCTCATTTCCCTGGAGGACGGCGCCGCGGAGGACGACTGGGACACCTGGAAGCGCATGACCGAGCGCCTCGGGGCGAGCACCCAGCTCGTGGGGGACGACCTCTTCGTGACCAACCCCCGGAGGCTGGAGCGGGGCGTCTCCCAGGGGATCGCCAACAGCGTGCTGGTGAAGCTCAACCAGATCGGGAGCCTCACGGAGACGCTGGACTGCATGCGCATGGCGTCGCGGGCGGGCTACACGTGCATCATCTCGCACCGCTCGGGGGAGACCGAGGACACGTTCATTTCGGACCTGGCGGTGGGCACCGGGGCGGGGATGATCAAGACCGGGAGCGCCTCCCGCGGGGAGCGCACGGCCAAGTACAACCAGCTCCTGCGGATCGAGCACGAGCTCGGCGAGGGCGCCCTCTACGCGGGCCGCGGGGCCTTCAAGAACGCCTGAAGGGACGGGCACGGACGATGGCAAAGAGCAAGGTCGCGGTGCTCCGGGCGCAGCCGGAGACCATCCTGGCGGACGTGGCCCGGGTGTGCGAGCTGGGCGGCCTGGGCGCGGCGCTGGACCGCGGGGCCACGACGATCCTGAAGGACAACATCTCGTGGCACTACCCCTTCCCCGGGGCCAACACCACGCCGTGGCAGCTGGAGGGCGCGGCGCTCGCCCTGCGGGACCAGGGGTACCGGGACCTGGTCTGCGTGCAGAACAAGACCGTGGTCACCAACGCCTTCCGCGGCGAGGACCTGAACCACTACGTGCCGATCTTCAAGGGCCACGACATCCCGGTGAAGTACAACTTCCGGGAGGAGGACATGCGCTGGATCGAGTACCGGCCCAAGGCGCGCATGCACGTCCTGCCGAAGATCTTCCCCGAGGGCATCCGGATCCCGGACTACTTCGAGGGCAAGAACATCGTCCACCTGCCAACCATGAAGTGCGTCGCGGGCGACACGGAGCTGATGCTCGAGGACGGCACCACGATCGCGATCCGCGACCTCGTCACTCGCCAGCTCGCTGCGGCGCCATGCGTGGCGCTGGATGGCGAGGGGGGGAGCCACGCCCCGGGGCATGCGCGGGTGCTCGCCATGGCACCGGATGGCTCCGTGACGGCCTTCGACGCGACGCATTTTGCGCGTTCCTCGCGTCGCGGCCGGCGGGTCGTTCGCGCGCGGACTCGCACGGGTCGCACGCTCACCGCGACCGTCGACCACCCGGTGTGGACGCCGGACGGGTGGCGCCCTCTCGGCGACCTTGGCCCAGGCGCCCGCGTCGCCATGGCGCGTCGCCTCGCGGTCCGGGGTCGCTCGCAGCCGCTACCCCGCACCAACGCCGCGCCCACTCCCGTGTCGGTCGTGGCGCGCGGCGGGCGCCGGTATGACGCCGCCTTTTCCCAGCGTGTGGTCGACGCTTATCAGGGTGGGGCAGCGGCGACGGCGATCGCTAGCGACCTCGGCGTGCGTGCGCAGACCGTGCAACTCATCCTGCACAGGAACGACGTCCATGTCCGCGGGAACCTCGCGCAGCTCCGGATCCCCGCGGAGACGTCTCCGGACTTCTGGCGCTGGCTCGGCTACCTCACCGCGGAGGGGTGCGTCGAGCGCTGCGCGTCGTCGGACAAGATCTGGTGGGTCAACGCCGAGCCTGCCATCCGTGAGGATTTCAGCGCCCTCACCCACGACCTGTTCGGGTTGGAGGCGCGACCCCACCCAAACGGCAAGCACCAGTATATCTACAGCCGCTCCCTCGGGCGCTTCCTCGAGGACCTCGGCATGGCGGTTCCCTCTGTCGCGGGCAACAAGAGCGTCCCTGAGGCGCTCTTTCGGTGCCCCGACGATGAGGTGGCGGCGTACCTCTCCGCATACCTGGACGGAGATGGCTGCGTGAGCGCCAGGCAGGCCGAGGTCAGCGCGACGACCAAGAGCGCCAGGCTCGCCCAGGGACTCCTGGTGCTCTTCGGTCGTCTCGGCGTCGCTGCATCGTGTCGGCCTGTGCGCTCCCTCGTGGTCGGGCGCTGGACGGAGAAACGCAGCTACCACCTCGTGTCGGTAGGTGGCTCGGCGCTCCTTCGCCTCGCAGAGGTGCTCCAACTCCGCCACCCCGAGAAGGCCAGGCGCCTCGCGGCGCACGCCGCGCGTCTCGCAGGGAGCAGGCAACCCAGCAACTGGGACACGGTCCCCCTCTCGCCGGAGGCGTTCCGCGCAGTTCGTCGCGGCCTCGGGCTGACCCAGGCCGCAACGGGGCTCGCGAGCTCGGTGAACAACCTGGAGAACGGCTACACCCATCCCACCCCACGGATCGCGCGGGCGCTCCTCGGGGCTCTGGAGGCCGCTCCCGGGAGCAGTCGCTTTCGCGCTGACCTCCTCGCGTTACGGGCCGCCGCGCATGCAGACCTCGCCTGGGACTCGATCGAGAGCCTCGAAGAGGTGCCCGAGGATGTCGCCGTGGACCTCTACGACGTGACGGTACCCGGTGCGGACTGCTTCATCGCCAACGGGCTCGTGGTACACAACTGCCACATCTACACGACGACCACCGGGGCGATGAAGAACGCCTTCGGGGGGCTCCTGAACACCCGCAGGCACTACACGCACTCGTGGATCCACCGCACGCTGGTGGACCTCCTGGCGATCCAGAAGGAGATCCATAGCGGGCTCTTCGCGCTCATGGACGGCACCACCGCGGGCAACGGACCGGGGCCGCGCACCATGATCCCCGTGGTCAAGAACTACCTCCTGGCCGCCCAGGACCAGGTGGCCATCGACGCCGTCGCCGCGAAGATGATGGGCTTCGACCCCATGAGCCTGGAGTACCTCCGCGTCGCCCACGACGACGGCCTCGGCGTCGCCGACCCGCGGGACATCGAGCTCGTCGGCGAGGACGTCTCCGGCGAGAGCTGGGGCTTCGAGGTCGGGGACAACGGCGCCAGCCGCGTCGGGGACCTGCTCTGGTTCGGGCCCCTGAAGGGCCTGCAGAAGCTCTTCTTCCACACGCCCCTGGTGCACGCCTTCGTCCTCGGCAGCGAGGTCTACCACGACTACTACCGCTGGCCCCTGCGCGACCGCCGCACCTTCGAGGCCTGGCAGAGCGACACCCCCTGGGGCCGCCTCTTCGCCCGCTACGGCCACCAGGGCCCGCTCGCACCGAGGGCCCCCTCGGTGAGCATCCCCGCCCCCGCGCCGGGCTCCTCGGGGACGCCTGTAACCTCTTGATTTTACTCAATAAATCGTCTGTTCATGGCGCCTGAGGGGGAGCGCGGCCGCGCGCTCGCGGTGCTCTTCCTGGTGCAGTGCGCCTTCGCCACGCTGGCGGTGGTGGGCAAGGTGACGCTGGCGGTGGTGCCGTGGCCGGCGCTGGTGCTGGCGCGCTGCGCGGGGGCGGCGTTGTGCTTCGGGCTCCTGGGCCTCGGGCGGGGGGAGAGCCTCCTGCCGCCGCCGGGGCACCGGGGGAGGCTGGCGCTCCTTGGGTTCCTCGGGGTGTTCGTGAACCAGGCGTGCTTCCTGGCGGGGCTCCAGCGCACGTCGGCCATCCACGGGGCGGTGCTGGTGGCCACGATCCCGCTCTTCACCCTGGGGTTCTCCGTGGCCCTCGGGCGGGAGAGGCTCCGCGGCGCGCTGGCCGCGGGCGTCGCGGTGGCGCTGGCGGGCACGCTGCTGGTAGTGCACCCGGAGCGGGCGACGGTGGCCCGGGAGGACCTCCTGGGGGACCTCCTGGTGGTGCTCAACAGCGCGGCCTACGGGCTCTACCTCACGCTGGCGCGGGGCGCCGTGCTGGCGCTGGGGGCGTCCGCGGTGGTGCGGCAGGTGTTCTTCGTGGGGGCGCTCCTGGCGCTGCCGCTGGGGGTGCCCGCGGCCCTCGGGGCGGCCTCCTGGGGGCCCCGGGCGTACCTGCTCCTCGGGTACACGGTGCTGGTGCCCACGGTGTTCACTTACGCGGCCAACGCGTGGTGCCTGGCGCGGCTGCCGGCCTCGGTGGTGAGCGTGTTCATTTATTTCCAGCCCGTGATGGCCGCGGCGCTGGCGGTGACCGCGAGCGCGAGGCTCTCTCGGTGGCTCGGGGTGGCGCTGCCCGCGGAGTCCCTGGACGCGCGCACGGCGCTGGGCGCGGCGCTGGTGCTGGGCGGGGTGTGGCTGGCCACGAGGCCGGAGCGCCTCTCAGGGCCAGGGGAGCCGTAGGAGCCCCGCGGCGTTGGCGCCGTAGAGCTTCCGGAGGATGGGGGACGGGAGGCGCACGCCGTGGACGTTCCAGCGGCCCTGGATGGGCGTCGGGTGGAGCATGTCCCGGTCGGCGCTCTCGAAGTACCGGAAGGTGGCGGTCCAGAAGCGCTCGTGGTCGGCGAGGGTGGGCGGGTCGGCGCCGCTGGAGCCGAGCATGTCCTCCTCCGGGGCCATGCCTACGCCGAGGTCCGTGCCGAAGAGCACCCGGTCCTGCCAGCGGGTGAAGAACCTGCGCATGCGCGCCGGGTCGTGGCGGCCGAACTCCGGGATGCGGGCGGAGGTGTCAATGAAGTAGTTGGGCGCGCGCTCCAGGAGCCGCTCGACGCGGGCCGGGTCCTCCGCGGCGTTGCCGAAGTGGGCGCCCACGAAGCGCACCGACGGGTGCCGCAGCACGCGCCGCTCGAACTGCGACAGCACCGCGTCCCAGCTGGGCAGGCCGGGCCGGGCGAAGCTCCAGCCCGGGTGCACCTGGAGCTCGTCCCAGCGCTCGTTGGAGGGTGTAGCGGGCTCGAAGAACGCCCGCGGGTCCCCGGAGTGGATGAGCACCACCAGGCCCAGGGACCCACAGCGCTCAAAGAGCGGGTCCAGCCACGGGTCGTCCACGGCCAGGAGCGTGCCGTCGGGCTTCCTGGCGCGGAGCCCCAGGACCTTCGGGATCTTGAGCCCCCGCACGCCCAGCGCCGCGCAGCGCTCCAGGAGGGCCACGCTGTGGGTGACGAAGTCCTCGCTCTGGGCCCGGCGCCAGTCCAGGGTGCAGAAGGGCAGGACCCTCCCGCCGGAGACCCTCGCCTGCTCCAGGGCCTCCTCCAGGCCGTCGCCGGGGATGCCCCCGGAGAGGTTCACGGCCATGCGCACGTTGCGCTGGTCAAAGAGCGCCAGGATCCGTGGGGTGGCCATGGGGTCCAGGTGCGTGTGCATGTCCAGGATGGGGTGCGCGGCGCGGGTCCAGCGGGGGCCCGCGGCGTCCCTCGCGGGCGGAGCCCGGGGCTTGCAGAGGGGCAGGAGGCCAAGGGCCAGGGCCAGAAACGCGAGGGGCCTCGCGCGGGGGTGATTGACACGCATGACCCTGAACGTAGACTCGTTTGTCGTTCCAATGCGCAAGCGGGAGGGCGACACCGTGACGAAGTCCGAGCTGATCGAGCTGCTCGCACACCGATCCAAGATCACCAAGAGCCGGGCGGAGCTGGTCGTCCACTGCGTGATCGCCAGCATGGCGGACTCCCTCCGGCGCGGCGAGCACATCGAGGTGCGGGGCTTCGGGAGCTTCACCGTGCGGGACTACAAGCCCTACACGGGCAGGAACCCCCGCACCAGCGAGACCGTCGCGGTGGAGGCCAAGCGCCTGCCCTTCTTCAAGGTCGGCAAGGAGCTCAAGAAGCTCGTCAATGAGTCCGACGCCCCCGCCCTCCAGGCCGACGGCGAACCCGCCGCCACGGCCGCCACCGCCGGCAAGACCCGGAAGCGTAAACCCAACGGCACACCGTAACCCCGGGGCCACGTGACCCGGTACCCCCAGGTGGGGTGTCTCCTGGCGTTGACAGGGGTGCGGAAATCATTGGACTTTTTGCAAGGCCTCCCCGGTCCCCGGCGTGCATGAAGGGCTCCCCGATGGTCTCGCAGGGAGTCCCGACAATGCGTACACTGTACATCCATGTAGGTGCGGTGCTGTTGTTTGCCCGCGGCGCGGCGGCGCAGACGGTGGAGCGCGGGGAGGCCCCGGCGATGGTGTCCTGGATCAACGCGGCCCGGGCGCAGCAGGGGCTCGCGGCGATGGCCGCGGACCCCCGGCTGGACGCGCTGGCCGAGGGGCACAGCACGGACATGGCCCGGCAGGGCTTCTTTGATCACGTCTCGCCCACCACGGGCTCGCCGGACGACCGGGTGCGGGCCTCGGGGCTCCAGGTCCGGGGCTGGGCGGAGAACATCGCGCTCAACCAGAGCGCCCGCGGGGCCTTCGACGCGCTCCTGCAGAGCCCGGGGCACCGGGCGAACATCCTGGACCCGAACCTGCGCTCCGTGGGGGTTGGCCTGGTGCGGGGCCCCCGGGGGCTCTACGTGACGCAGGTCTTCGCGCTCTTCCCGAACGGCGCTTCTCCCGCGGTGGCAGTGCCCGCCACGCCCACGGCCCCCTCCCCCGCCACGCAAGCGCCGGCCCCCACGCCCGCGGCGCCCACCACCGCACTGCCGTCCCTCCCGCAGCTCCCGCAGCTCCCGCAGCTCCCGGGCGTCGGCGCGCTGCCGCAGCTCCCGGGGTTGAGCGGGCTCCCCGGGGTCCAGGTGTTGCCGCGCCCCACGGCCCCAGGAGCTTCGCCGGACGCCTGGGACGTGGTGACCCCCTTCGGCACCTTCCGGGTGACCCGCAACGGGGCTCCAGGGGCCTCCACGGGCCTGCCCGGGATCTCCGTCCTGGACCCCTCGGAGCCCCCCTCGGGGTGCGCCACCGGGGACCGCGCGGACGCCGCGGGCGTCACGCCCACCGCCCCGGCCACGCCCTCGCGCCCGCAGCGGAGGCCACGCCACCCCGGCCGCTCGGCGCCCGGGAGGGTGACCCAGGTGGAGCTGCCGGCCATCGGGGCGCCCGCGCAGCCCGCGAGGCCGCAGCCCCCGCGGCGCCAGCAGGTGGCCCTCGAAAACGACCGGCTCCAGGGCTGGACCGGGGCGTTCTGAGCCGTCAGCGCGCGTAGTCCACGGAGCGCGTCTCGCGCACCACGGTGACCCGGATCTGGCCGGGGTAGGCCAGCTCCTCTTCGATCTTGCGGGCGATCTCCCGGGAGAGGGCCAGGGCGCCGACGTCATCCACCTCGCCGGGCTCCACCAGCACCCGGACCTCGCGGCCCGCCTGGATGGCGAAGCTCTTCTCCACGCCCTTGAAGCTGGAGCAGATGCGCTCCAGGTCCTCCAGGCGGCGCACGTAGCCCTCGAGCATCTCCCGGCGCGCGCCCGGTCGGGCCCCGGAGATGGCGTCCGCGGCGGCCGTCAGGTGCGCCAGGAGGCTCCGGGGGGGCTCGTCGTCGTGGTGGGCGGCGATGGCGTTGGTGACCACGTCGTCCTCGCCGGCCTTGCGGGCGAACTGCGCGCCGATGACCGCGTGGCCGCCCTCCATCTCGTGGGTGACGGCCTTGCCGATGTCGTGCAGGAGCCCGGCGCGCTTGGCCTGCTTGGCGTTGAGCCCCAGCTCCGCCGCCAGGAGCCCGCACAGGTGCCCCACCTCGATGGAGTGCCGCAGCACGTTCTGCGCGTAGGAGTAACGGTATTTGAGCTGTCCGACGATCTTCATGAGCTCCGGGTGCAGCCTCGGGATCCCCAGCTCCAGCACCGCCTGGTCCGCGGCCTCGCGGATGGACCGCTCCACGTCGTCCCGGGAGCGGTTGAAGAGCTCCTCGATCTTGGTCGGGTGGATGCGCCCGTCTTGAATGAGCCGCTCCAGCGTGAGCCGGGCCATCTCCCGGCGCACCGGGTCGAAGCTGCTCACCACGATGGTCTCCGGCGTGTCATCGATCACCAGGTCGCAGCCGGTGACCTCCTGGAAGGTGCGGATGTTCCTCCCCTCGCGGCCGATGATCCGGCCCTTGAGCTCGTCGTTGGGGAGCGTCACCGAGGTGACCGCCCGCTCGCCCGCGTACTCCCCCGCGTAGCGCTGGATCGCGATGCCCACCACGCGCTTGGCGCGCTTCTCGGCCTCCTCCCGCGCGGCCTCCTCGATGGCCTTGGCCTCCCGCGCCACGGCCCGCCGGGCCTCGTCTCGGAGGCCCTCCACCAGCTCCCGGCGCGCGTCCTCCGCGGTGAGCCCCGCGGCGCGCTCGACGGCCTCCTGGCCGCGCTTCCGGTCCTCCTCCGCGGCGCGCCGGCGCTCCTCCAGGAGCCTCTCGGCCTCGGCCTCCCGCTGCGAGACGGCGCGCTCCCGGTCCCCGAGGCTCTGCTCCCGGCGCGACAGGTCTTGCTCGCGCTGGAGGACCACGTCGTCCTTCTGGACCGCGGCGGTCTCGCGCCGGGCCAGGTGCTCCTCCCGGGCGCCCAGCTCCTGCTGCCTCGCGCGGGCCTCGGAGAGCGCCTCCTGGGCGCTCACCCGCGCGTCCGCCAGGAGCTTCTCGCCCCGGGCGCGGGCCTCGGCCTCGGCGGCCTGGGCGCGCCGGCGGCCGTCCTGCACCAGCTCCTCGGCGCGCCCGCGGGTGGCGGCCTCGACCTCGGCGCGGAGCTCCTCCCGGGCGCGCAGCGTGGCCTCCCGCTGGGACAGCTCCGCCGTGCGTCGGAAGGCCTCGGCCTCGGCGCGGGCGGTCTCCCGCTGGGCCCGGGTGCCCTCCAGCTCCTGGAGGCACTGGTCGAGCTGGGCCTGGAGCGCCGCGAGGCGCGCGCGCCCCTCGGCCTGCAGGGCCTCGGCCTCGGCGCGGGCGCGGGCGGCGCGCTCGTGCTCCGCGCGCAGGGCCTCCGCGGCCTCGCGCGCCCGGCGCGCGGCGACGACCCACGAGGCAACGGCGCCGACGGCGGCGCCCGAAACGATGGATCCCAGGTTCATCGGCAGGCTCCCTTTGGGGTGGTGCTACGGGGTGCCGCGCACCACGCGGCGCTCGGTGACCAGCCAGTCCACGGTGGCGTCGTGGGCCAGGTCGGGCACCTCGGCGACGAGTTGAAAATCGAAGAGCACCGCCACCCGGACGGCGCGCCCGGCCAGCGGAAGGAGGCGGTCGTAGTGGCCCTTGCCGTAGCCCAGGCGGTGCCCCCGGGGGTCCGCCGCCAGCGCCGGCACGAGCACCAGGTCCAGCGAGGCGGGGTCCACCTCCGGGGCGCCCTCCTCGGGCTCGGCGATGCCCCAGACGCCCGGGGTGAGCGCCCAGGGCCCCCGCGGCCCCAGCGCCTCCCGGAGGAAGATCCGCTCCCGCGCGCGGTCCACCACGGGGAGGGCGACGTAGAGCCCTCGGTCCCGGGCGTCCCGCAGGAGCCCCTGGGTGTCCACCTCGTCGGGGAGCGAGGCGTAGAGCGCTACCCTCCGGGCCTCCCGCCACGGGGGCAGGGCGAGCACCCGGTCGGTGATGGCCCGGGCGTGGGCCTCGCGGGCCGACGGCGGGAGCTGGGCCCTCAGGGCCCGGAGGCTCTTGCGCAGGTGGGCGCGGGCCTTGAGCTTGAGGGCCTCGAGGGCCTCGGGGCCATACGGTGCTTGGGGCTCCATCGGTCTCTGGAGGGGCCTTCATACCACGCGCGGGGCGCCAGGGTGGCGCTTGCGCCCCGGGCGGGTGCTGGACTACATGGGTGGGGCGTCCGGGCGGTGTGGCCCGACGCCACGAAGGAGCCGCCACCAGCATGCGCCACGCATGGATCGCCCGCAGGGTTCAGGATTCGGTCCCCACGCAGCTCCGGTACGCCCGGGCGGGCGTGACCACAGAGGAGATGGAGTACGTCGCCCGGCGCGAGAAGGTTACGCCGGAGCTGGTGCGGGACGAGGTGGCCCGGGGCCGCCTGGTGGTGCCGGCCAACGTGGCTCACCCCAACCTGGAGCCCATGGGCATCGGGGTGGCGCTGTCGTGCAAGGTGAACGCGAACATCGGGAACAGCGCCGTCACCGGGGACGCCCAGGGCGAGCTGGACAAGCTCGGGGTGTGCCTGAAATACGGCGCGGACACGGTGATGGACCTGTCCACCGGGGGCAACATCGACGGGATCCGCAAGGCGCTCATCGACCACTCGCCGGTGCCGCTGGGCACGGTGCCAATCTACCAGGCCGTGCAGGAGACCCGGAGCGTGGCGAAGCTCACGGCGGACGACCTCCTGGGGATGATCGAGCACCAGGCGAAGCAGGGCGTGGACTACATGACCCTGCACGCCGGGGTGCTGCGGGCCTTCCTGCCGCTGGTGCAGCACCGGGTGACGGGGATCGTGTCCCGGGGCGGGAGCCTGATGGCCCAGTGGATGATCGAGCACGGGGCGGAGAACCCGCTGTACGCGCGCTGGGACGACGTGCTCTCCATCTGCGCCCGCTACGACGTGACCATCTCCGCGGGGGACGGGCTGCGGCCCGGGTGCCTGGCGGACGCCTCGGACGCGGCGCAGTTCGCCGAGCTCAAGGTCCTGGGGGAGCTCACCAAACGGGCCTGGGCCCGGGACGTCCAGGTGATGATCGAGGGGCCCGGGCACGTGCCCTTCGACCAGATCGAGATGAACGTCAAGAAGGAGATGGAGCTGTGCCACGAGGCGCCGTTCTACGTCCTCGGGCCGCTGGTGACGGACATCGCGCCGGGCTATGACCACATCACCTCGGCCATCGGGGCCACCATGGCGGGCACCGCGGGGGCGGCGATGCTGTGCTACGTGACCCCCAAGGAGCACCTCGGGCTGCCCACCGCGGAGGACGTGCGCCAGGGGCTGATCGCGTACAAGATCGCGGCCCACGCGGCGGACGTGGCGCGGCACCGCCCCGGGGCGCGGGACCGCGACGACGCGCTGTCCCGCGCGCGCTACGCGTTCGACTGGAAGGAGCAGTTCCGGCTCGCCCTGGACCCCGACCGGGCCCGCGAGTACCACGACGAGACCCTGCCCGACGAGTACTTCAAGAGCGCGGAGTTCTGCGCCATGTGCGGCCCGAAGTTCTGCTCCATGCACCTGAACCGCGTGGTGGAGGGCTACAACGCCGACCAGGAGGCGCGGCGGGCGCTCCCGGTGCTCACCCCCTCGCCCGACGCCGGAAAGTGAAGCGGGGAGCGCTCTCCCTGGCGCTGGCGCTGGGCCTCGGGGCGGTCCCCGCGGGCTGCCGCCGGAGCCCCGACGGCCTGCGCGAGTGGACCCCGGCGGACCACGGCCACGGCGCCGACGACCCCGGGGGCGCCCCCTCGGGCCCCTCCTCCGGGGACCCGCTGGCGTCGGCCCAGGCGCTCTACGGGGCCCAATGCGCGGGCTGCCACGGCCCCCACGGCCAGGGCGACGGCCCCCAGGCGGCGCTCTTCCGCCCCGCGGACCTGACGGACCCGACGCTCCAGGGGAGCCGCACCGACGAGGACCTCGCCCGCGCCATCACCCAGGGCCGCGGGCGCATGCCCGCCTTCGGCGCCATGGTGCGCCCCGAGGGCGTGCAGCTCCTCGTGCGGCTCCTGCGCTCCTGGCGGCGCTAGGACACGGCGACCTCACCCCCTCGGTCACTCCACGTAGCGCGCCCTCGGGCGCAGCAACGCCCCGTCGGCCCGCTGCTCGAAGACGTGCGCCGCCCAGCCCGCCCCGCGCCCGAGGGCGAAGAGCCCGGCCCCGGCGCCCCGAGGGAGCCCCAGCGCCGCCCGCAGCGCCACCAGGCCCGCGTCCAGGTTCGGGGCGGGGTGCCCCACCCCCGCAAGGGCCTCGCTCACCGCCCGTAGCGCCGCCCCCGCGGCGCCGCCGTCGCCCAGCTCCGCCGCCAGACCCAGGAGCTCCGCCCCGCGAGGGTCCCCTCGGGGGTACAGCGGGTGCCCGAAGCCCGCCAGGGAGCCCCCCCGGGCATGCTCCCCCAGCGCCGCCTCCCGAGCGCCCTCGGGCGTGGCGTGCGCCCCGAGGAGGGCCTCCAGCGCGTCGCTGGCGGCCCCGTGGCGGGGCCCCGTCATCGCCGCCAGCGCCGCCACCATGGACGCCCGCAGCCCCGCCCCCGCGGACGCCGCCACCCGCGCCGCAAAGGTCCCCGCGTTGAGCTCGTGGTCCGCCACCAGCACCAGGCAGCGGTCCAGCGCGGCCACCGCCAGGGGCAATGGTTTGATACCAAACGATATACATGCCATGGACGCGATGGAGCGTTGTTGGTACGTCGTATCCATGGATTGTTCGTGACCGAACGATCTCCCGAGGAGCCGGGCCATCCCGCGGAGGGCGTCGCGGGCCACCGAGGGGCCGTCGTCGGGGGCCTCGGGGTCCAGCGCGCGGAGCGCGAGGCCCGCCAGGAGCGTCGGGAGCACCGGGGCCCTCGGGGGGAGGAGGGCGGCCAGGGACCCCCACGCGGGGTCCAACGGGGCCCAGGGGGAGGCGTCCAGGGTCGCCCCCCAGAGGAGCTCGGCCACGGCCTCGAAGGGGGTGCCCACGCGGACGAGCGCCAGCGCCGCGTGGCCGCGGTAGCGAGGGCCCTCCGGGGTCACCTGCGAGACCCGGGTCTGGAGCACGGCCTCGCCCCAGCGCAGGGCCCCGGCGGCCACCGGGCCGTGGCCCGCGCGGGCGTCGTGGCGAGCCCGGAGGCGCTCCAGGTCCTCGACGGCGTAGAGCCTCTGGCGCCGGGCCCCCGCGGTGCGTACCCACCCGCGGGAGACATAGGTGTAGAGCGTGGCGGGCTGCACCCCGAGGCGCGCGGCGGCCTCCCGGGCCCCGACCCAGCCCGGAGGTGGATTGTCGAATCGAGATGGTCCGCCGCGGCCCACGGACCCAGAGAGTACCCCCGAGCGAGGGGCACCGGTCCCGCGCCACGGAGCCCACCATGAGCACAACGCAGTCCCCCAACGCCTCCGCCAGCGGCCTCGAAGGCGTGGTCGTCGCGGACACCCTCGCCAGCGATGTAGACGGCGCCCGGGGCCGGCTGGTCATCGCCGGCCACGACGTGGAGACGCTGGCCTTCACCCACACCTTCGCCCAGACCGCGGCGCTCCTCTGGAGGCGCCCCGAGGAGGGCCTGGAGCGCGCCCTGGGCGAGGCCCGCGCCCGCGCCTTCGCGCTCCTGCCACGGCTCGGCGACGCCCTCGGGGCCCCCGACGGCATGGACGCGCTGCGGGCCTCCACCGCCCACCTGGGCGCGGACTTCGACGGCCCCGAGGCCCTCACCGGCGCCCTGGCGGTGCTGGCCTCGGCCTGGGCGCGCCTGCGCCGGGGCGAGCGCCCCGTCGCCCCGGACCCCTCGCTCGGCCACGCCAGGGACTACCTCCGGATGGCCCGGGGGAGGGACCCCTCGGAGCCCGAGGCCCGCGCCCTGGATACGTACCTTGTCACCGTGAGCGACCACGGGCTCAACGCCTCCACCTTCACCGCCCGGGTGGTGACCTCCACCGGCAGCGACGGGGTCTCCGCCGTGGTGGCCGCCCTCGGGGCGTTGAAGGGCCCCCTCCACGGCGGGGCCCCGGGGCCCGTGCTCTCCATGCTGGACGCCATCGGCGAGCCCGACGGGGCCGTCCCCTGGCTCGAAGCAGAGCTCGCCCGGGGCCGCCGGATCATGGGCCTGGGCCACCGGATCTACCGCGTGAGGGACCCCCGGGCGGCGGTCTTCGAGCGCGCCGTGGAGGCCCTGGAGGCCCACGGGGTCGCCACCGGCAGGCTCCCGCTGGCCCGCGCCGTGGAGCGGGCGGCCGTGGGCATCCTCCGGGAGCGCCACCCCTCGCGGGCCCTGCACGCCAACGTGGAGTTCTACACCGCCGTGCTCCTGGATAGCCTCGGGCTGGACCGCGAGGCCTTCACTCCCACCTTCGCCGTGGGGCGCGTGGCCGGGTGGTGGGCCCACATCCTCGAACAGCGCGCCGTGGGGAGGCTCATCCGCCCCGCGTCGCGCTACGTCGGCCCAGGAGGCGCTTCACCGTCGCCAGCTCCGTAGGCCCGAGCTCCCGGGTGAGCGCGAGCGCCGCCAGGTACACCACCACCAGCGCCGCCGAGGCCCCGAGCGTGGCGGCCTTCCCGAGGGGAGGGAGGCACGCCCCGAGGCCCGCGCTCACCCCCGTGGCGAGGAGCACCCTGAGCGCCGTCGGGGCCGTGACAAAGCCCCCGAAGGCGCTGCGCACATAGAGCCCCACGGCCAGGAGCCCGAAGAGGCAGCCCCCGAGGGTCCCCAGGGCCGTGCCGTACACCACCCCCAGCCTGGGAGCCAGCGCCGAGAGCGCCAGGGCGTCGCCCGCGAACACCGCCGTGAGCATCGCCGCCATGAGCCCCGTGGCCGCCCGGGTGCGCCCCGAGGCCACCACCAGCGTGGTCCCGAGCACGCTCAGCGCGAAGGCCCCCTGGGCCACCGACAGGGCCCGGAGCGCCGTGTAGCCTTCGTCAATGGGAGGTCGGTACGCCAGGCGCAGCACCCCCCGCGGGAGCCCCGCCAGCACCGAGAGCATCGCCCCCAGGGCCAGGGCGCTGAAGCGCAGGGCCCCGCGGACAAAGCCCCGGGTGGTCTCCCGGTCGCCCTCCAGCGTGGCCCGGGACACCAGCGGGAACACCACGAAGGTCACCGAAAGCAGCAACTGGTACGGCAGGAACGCGAAGTTCTGCACCGCTTTGTAGACCCCCACCTGGCTGTTGAGCCCGGCAGGGTCCATCACCCGGCCGCCCAGGGCCTTGAGCACCAGGAGGTCCGCCTGGAGCACCAGGTTCAGCACGAACTGGTAGACCAGCACCGGCAGGAAGAACCCCGCGTAACTCTTGGAGAATTCGACGAATCCAAGGCGCCTGGTCGCGGTGACGAGGGCGCCCTCCTCGGGGGCTGCGCCCCGGCCCTCGCGGAGGGTGAGCGCCAGGGCCACCAGAAGAATCACCGTGCTGGCGGCGGTGAAGCCCCCGACGGCGCCGGCCACCCCGAGGCCCGAGGCCGCCAGGCCCAGCACCAGGGCCGTGCGAAGCGTGGCGAAGGTGATGTCCAGCCCGGCCTGGGTGACGAAGCGCCGGCGGCCGTTGAAGGCCCCGACCAGCGCGGCATACACGCAGTAATTGCCCACCACCAGGGCCCCGAGGCGCAGGAGCGGCGGGAGCTGAGGGTCCCCGAGGAGGCCCTCGCCCAGGGCCACGGAGCCCGCGGCGAGGCCCCCGGCCAGGAGCACCCCGAGGGCGCCATGGAGCAGGAGCCCCTGGCGCAGGGCCCCGGGGCCTCGCTCGGTGACCGCGCGGCTCATGGCCTGGATGCTCCCGGCCACCACGGCGTTGTTCACGATGGACAGCACGTTGAGCACCACGCCGTAGAGCCCGTACCCGTCGGTGTGCAGGAGCCTGGTGAGCACCAGCGGCTGCGCAAACCCCGTCAGGAGGAACCACACCTTGGCCGAGGTGATGACCAGCACACCTCGGGCGGCCTCACGGGCCGTCGCGTCGGAGGACGTCTCGCGCACGGGGGGCTTGTACACCAACGCCGGGCGCGTGACGCGGCGGGTGCTCCTGGGGTACAACGCCCGCCGTGGCCTCCGGGGACGACAATCCGCCGGGCAAGGGACCGTCGGTGACGGAGCTGCGCCGGTTGCGGCCGGTGCCCGCGCCTGCCCCCGAGGAGCCCCGACCCCAGGGCTGGGACCCACCGGAGCCCGTGGGAGCCTGGCGCGAACCCCCGCTGCCCACCCTCGCCATCCTCCGGGGACGGCCGGACGCGCGGGTGGAGGCCCTCCTCGGGCAGCTCCTGCGGCTCCTGGCCGACCGTGGTGCGCGCGCCGTGGTGCTCTGGTGCGAGCTCTCCGAGGGCCTGGACCCCGGGGTGGCCACCGTGGGGGCGAGCTCCGCGCTCCTGCCGGAGTCCCTCCGGGCCGTGGCGGCGGAGGCCTGGCGCACCCGGGTGGCCCACGTGGGCCCCGGAGGGCTGCCCAGGGCCGCCGAGGGGCTCCTGCGGGACCTGGGCGAGGCCACGCACCTGGTAGTGGACGGCAGGCTCCTCGGGGCCTTGAAGGCCCACGTGGCCGTGCTGGTCACCGGCGACCCGGTGGGGCCGCTCCTGCCCGAGGCCGAGGCCCGCAGGGCGCTGTGCGACATGGAGGTGGACGAGCCCGGCGAGGCCATCGCCCTGGGGCTCCTGAGGGCCCTCGCGCGGCGGGCGTGAGGGAGTACAGTCCTGCGCCACGGAGCAGACGATGGAGTACGACTACGACCTGGTGGTGATCGGCGGGGGGCCCGCCGGCGAGCGCGGGGCGGAGCTCGCCGCGGAGTTCGGCAAGCGCGTGGCGCTGGTGGAGTGCAAGGCCGACCCGGGCGGGGCATGCGTGCACACCGGGACCCTGCCCAGCAAGACGCTCCGGGAGGCGGCGCTGGAGCTCACGGGCTTCGTCCAGCGCAAGCTCCACGGGCTGGACGTGCGGCTGGACAAGAGCACCGCGGTGCCGAGGCTCATGTCCCGCAAGGACGCCGTGCGCACCAGCGAGGTCACCCGGATCCGCCGGAACCTCACGGACCACAAGGTGGAGATCCTCGGCGGGAGCGCGACCTTCGTGGGGGACCATTGCCTGGAGGTGACGTCGTCCACGGGCACCCGGCGCCTCACCACGGCGGTGGCCCTGCTGGCCACCGGGAGCAACCCCTTCCGCCCGCGGGAGGTGCCCTTCGACGACCCGGACGTGGACGACAGCGACACCATTCTCGACATGGACGTCCTGCCCGAGCGGCTCACGGTCATCGGCGGCGGGGTCATCGGCTGCGAGTACGCGTCCATGTTCGCGGCCCTGGGCAGCCGCGTCACGGTGATCGAGGGCCGCGCCCAGGTGCTGCCCTTCCTCGACCGCGAGGTGGCCGACGGGCTCGTGCGCGCCATGGAGGCCCACGGGGTGACCTTCCACCTCGGGCGCAGGTACACCCGCGTGGGGCGCGTGGGCAAGGAGATCGTCACCACCTGCGACGACGGCTCGGAGGTGCCCGCGGACCGGCTCCTCTTCGCCGCCGGGCGCTCGGGCAACACCCAGGGCCTGGGCCTGGAGCGCGTGGGGCTCACGCCCGACAAGCGCGGCAACCTCGCCGCGGACATGAACTACCAGACCGCCGTGCCGTGGATCTACGCCGCGGGGGACGTGGTCGGCAACCCGGGCCTGGCCTCCACCGGCATGGAGCAGGCCCGCGTGGCCATGAAGCATGCCTTCAGCACCCCGGACCTGGACTCCATCGGCCACCTCCTGCCGTATGGCATCTACTCCATCCCCGAGGTGAGCTCCGTGGGCGAGACCGAGGGCTCCTGCCAGGAGAAGAAGGTCCCCTACGCCGTCGGTCGGTCGTTCTATCACGACAACGCCCGAGGGAAGATCATCGGCGACACCGAGGGCTTCATCAAGCTCGTGGTCGAGCGCCCCTCGGGGCGCATCCTCGGAGTGCACCTCCTGGGCGAGCGCGCCACGGAGCTGGTCCACCTGGGCCAGCTCGCCATGTGGTACAAGGGCACCGTGGCGGAGCTGTCGGAGATGGTGTTCAACTATCCCACCCTCGCGGAGGGCTTCAAATACGCCTGCTACGACGCCATGGCGAGCCTCTCGCGGGAGCCCTGAGGGGTTAGATCGTTCGATACCGCACGATCGGTGGCTACGCGCGCTGGAGCGTGAAGGCGAAGGCCGCGCCGCCGGGGTCGGGCTCGTACCAGATGGTGCCCCCGTGGGCCTCGACGATGCCCCGGGCGATGGCCAGGCCGAGGCCGGCGCCGCCGCGGGCGCGGCCCTCGACACCCTGGCGGTAGCGGTCAAAGATCATGGTGCGCTCGGCCTCGGGGACGCCCGGGCCGGTGTCCCGCACGCGCACCACGACGCGGGAGGGCTCCGCCTGGGCGGAGACCGTGACCCGGCCGCCGCGGGGCGTGAACTTGAGCGCGTTGGCCACGAGGTTGTCGAGCACCTGGCGGAGCGTGCGGGCGTCCGCCAGGACGCGCACGGGCTGCGGGGGCAGGCTGGCCGTGAGGGAGAGCCTGCGCCGGGCGGCCAGCGGGAGGAAGAGCTCCAGCGTGGGCTCCACCAGCGCGGCGAGGGGCTCGGGGCGGGGGTCCACGGCGAAGACGCCGGCCTCGAGCCTGGAGGCCGTGAGGATGGTGTCCACCAGGCGGGTCATGTCGGCGACGGTGCGACGGATGGTAGCGGCGAACTTGAGGTGCTCGTCGCGGCCTCCGTCGTCGGTCTCCAGGACCTCGGCGAGCATGGCGAGGTTGGCCAGCGGGTGGCGCAGGTCATGGACGAGCATGGCGGTCTGGTCGCGGCGCAGGGCGGCGAGCTCGGCCTTGAGGTGGTGGAGCTGGAGGGCGCCGCGGACGCGGGCGCCAAGCTCGCGGTTGTCCACGGGCTTGGTGAGGTAGGCGTCGGCGCCGAGGCTCAGGCCGCGCTCGATGGCCTCGGGCCCGCGGGCGGCGGCGGTGAGCACCAGCACCACGGGGCCGCCGTCGGGGCGGGCGCGGAGGCGCTCGAGGACGGCCATGCCGTCCATGCCGGGCATGGAGACGTCCAGGAGGACGAGCTCCACGGGGCGGCCCGCGCGCTCGGCAGCGTCCACCTGGCTCAGGGCCGAGGCGCCGTCGGGGGCCTCGGTGACCTCGTGGCCGTCGTCTTCGAGCACCGCGCGGTACAAGAAGCGGTTGGCGGCCATGTCGTCCACGACGAGCACCCGGCCGTGGACCGTTCCCCGGTGGTCCACCGGGGCCCTCGGGCGCGCCCCGCGGCTCACGCGGCCTCCCCCACCGGGAGCTCCACGGTGAACACGCTCCCGGCGTCCCTCGCGGCGCGCACGGTGATGTCCCCGCGCATGGCCCGCGCGAGGCGCCGCGAGAGCGCCAGGCCCAGGCCCGTGCCCGCGTAGCGCCGCGCGTCCCCGGTCTGGATCTGGTGGAAGTCCTCGAAGAGCCCCGGGAGCTCCTCCTCGGGGATCCCGATGCCGCTGTCCTCGACGTCGATCATGACCCTCTCGCCCTGGCGGCGGACGCGCACGTGGATGTACCCCTTGTCGGTGAATTTCACCGCGTTGGAGAGCAGGTTCAGGAGCACCTGCCGGAGCCGGTGGGGGTCCGCCAGGACGCGCTCACACTCCGGCGCGACGTCCAGGGTGACCTCCAGGGCCTTGTCGCCGAGGAGCGGGAGCACGGTGGCCACGCAGCCACGCACCAGGGGCGAGAGCTCCGTGCTCACAGGCGCCAGGGTCATCCTCCCGGCGTCCACCTTGGCCAGGTCCAGGAGGTCGTTCAGGAGCTCCAGGAGGTGCTCGCCGGAGCCGCGCATGGTCGAGAGGGCCTGCCGCGCCCGGGGCGAGAACTGCTCCGCGGGGGAGTCCAGGAGGAAGGCCGACAGCCCGATCACGGCGTTCAGGGGCGTGCGCAGCTCGTGGGACATGGTCGCGAGGAAATCGCTCTTGACGCGCATCGCGCGGCCCAGGGCGGAGTTGGTCTCCTGGAGCGTCTCCAGCGTGGAGGCCTGCTCCTCGACCTTGTGGCGCAGGCTCGCCTCGGCCTCCTGGAGCCGGTCGGCCATCTCCTCGAAGCTCCGGGCGACGGCGCCGATCTCGTCCTCGCGGTGGTCCACCGGGCGCCGCATGCCCTTGCCCATGGCCTCGATGGAGCGCCGCAGGGACGACAGCGCCGAGCCCAGGTCCCGCGCCAGCACGATGCCGTAGAGAATCGACCCGAGGAGCGCGAGCACCATCGCCGCCACGGCCACCCGGCGCGAGGTGACCGAGGCCGCGAGCACCACCCGGTGCTGCTCGTCCACGGAGCGCAGGGCCATGGCGTGGAGCCCCTGGGCCGCGTCCTGGGCCTCGCCGCCCAGGGCATGGCCGGGGCCCTCGCGCAGGGCCTGGGCCACGTCGGACAGGGGCGCCTGCCCCGCGGACACCCGGTCCCGGAGGGCCATCTCGGGCGCGGCGCTCTCGGTCACGTAGCGCGCCACCGCGCGCTCGAAGCGGTCCACCAGGGCCGTCTCCGCCGGCGCCCGGCGGGTCTCCCGCCGGACCCGCGCGAGCACCGCCGGGAGCTCCCTCCGGGCGCCGTCGTAGTCCACCAGGAACTCCCGGCTGCCGGACAGGAGGTAGGCCCTCTTGCTGCTCTGGAGGAGCACCACCAGGCGCTCCAGCGCCTGGGCGTCCGAGGCCAGGGCCACGTCGTGCTCGATGAGGCCGCTCACCTCGTCGTTGAGCCGCGCGAACTGCATGGACGTGATCACCAGCCCCACGCCCAGGAGCGCCGACACCCCCGCGAAGCCCGTCAGGATCCTCCGGAGGAGCTTGGACCGCAGGAGCGACGCTGTCGTAAACGGCACCGGCGCCTCACCGCGGCCCGCGCAGATACCTCTGCACGTTCTGGTGGTGGGCCTCCAGGGTCGTCGCGAAGGCCGAGGTCCCGTCCCCCCGCGCCACGAAGTAAAGGTCCCCGCCCGGTGACGGCCCGAGCGCCGCGGTCAGCGCCGCCAGGCCCGGGTTGCAGATGGGCCCCGGGGGAAGGCCCTCCCTGCGGTAGGTGTTCCAGGGGTTCGTGCGGTCCGCGAGCATGGAGGCCGTCGGGCTCGTCACGGAGCCTACCGCGCCCGCCCCGCGGTCGCCACACGCGCCCCCTCCCGCCACGCGGCAGCCGTACACCACCGTCGGGTCGCTCTGCAGGAGCCTCTGCGGGAACAGCGGGTCCGTCAGACGGTTCCAGAACACCGCGCTCACCCTCGGACGATCAGGGCCGTGGCCCGTCTCGCGCTCCACCATGGACGCCAGCACCAGCGCCGCCTCCTGCGGCGAGCGCGCCCCGGGCAGCGCCCCGCTCCGGGCGAGCGCCTCGGGGTGCGCGCGAAAGACCGCCGCGGTCCTGCGCTGCCAGGCGCCCAGGAGGTGCGCGAGCACCTCGTCCGCCGTGGACCCGTACGGCAGGAGATACGTGTCCGGGAAGAGCCTGCCCTCCAGCGACGCGTACGGCCCCGGCGGTACCCCGTAGCGCGCCAGCGCCTCGGGCGCCTCGCAGCGCTGGAGGAAGCCAGCGGCCTCCGTGACCCCCCGCTCCTCCAGCCTCCGGGCCACGTCAAAGCGCGTAAAGCCCTCGGGGACGGTCACCCTCACGCGCCCCGCGCGCCCGTCCCGCAGCGCCAGGAGGAGCCCGAGCGGCGAGCGGTCCCCGCGCACCCGGAGGGCCCTGCCATGCACCCTCGACGGCGCCCTCACCGCCCAGGCCAGCGCGGCGAAGAGCCTCGGGTGATCTATCGCCCCCGCGCGCGCGAGGGCCAGACCCAGGGCCCCCGCGCCCAGTGGCTTCGGCACCGCCACCACCAGCTCCCTCGCGGGCCCCCGGTGAGGGATGAGCAGCCACACCGCGAAGAACACCCCGGAGAGCGCCAGGAAGGCCCCCAGGGCCCCCCCCAGGGTGCGGAGTCCGCGCCGCACCCCGGGGCTCACGGCTCTTCTCCGGGGCCTCGGAGCGCGTCGATGTAGGCCTGCAGGAGGAGCGCGGCGGCCTCGGAGTCCAGGCCCTCGCGGCCCTTGACGCCGCGGGCCTGGCGGTTGCGCGCGGCTTGTACCGTGGTGAGCCGCTCGTCCCAGAGGTCCACCGGGAGCCCCGTGGAGGCCCGGAGCGCGGCTGCCACCTTGCGGGCGCTGCGAGAGGCCTGGCACTCGCCCCCGTCGAGGCGCAGGGGCAGGCCCAGCACCACGGCCTGGACGGCCTCCCGGGCGATCACCGCCCGGAGCCCCGCGAGGAGCCCCGCGGCCTTGCGGTCCAGGGCCTCCAGGGGGCGCGCGGGTACCTCGGGGTCGGTGTGCAGGCTCAGCCCCACGAAGCGCTCGCCCAGGTCCACCCCGAGCCTCCGGAGCGAAGGGAGGTCACTCACCGAGGCCCTCGCGGAAGCGCACTGCGCCGTCGCGCAGGGACACCCTGGCCCCGTGGACCCAGGCGAGGTTCACGTCGCCGTGGCCAAAGGGGGCGCCGGCGTACACCGGTACGCCCTGGGAAGACAGCCCCTCGCGCAGGGCCTGCTCCGCCGTCACGCCGTCCAGGCCCGGCTCGCAGCGGGTGAACTGCCCCAGGACCACGCCCCGCACCCCCTCCAGCGCGCGGTGCATGCGCAGCATGGTGAGCTTGCGATCGAGCCGGTAGGGCCTCTCGTCGATGTCCTCCAGGAAGAGCACCGAGCCCCGGAGCCTTGGCATCCACCGGGTCCCGACCAGGCTCGCCAGGAGCGTGAGGTTGCCCCCCACGGCGGGCCCCTCGGCCTTGCCCGGTGCCCACACCCGGAGCCCCTCCCAGGGCTTGGCCTCTTCGCCCAAGAGCGCGCCCACCACCGAGGACAGCGAGCCCTGGGCCCGCCCCAGGGCCGCCACCATCGGGCCGTGAACACCCTTCACCCCCATTTTCCACCACGCCAGAAGAAACGCCGTGAGGTCACTGAAGCCTACAAGTGGGATGGGGTGGGATGAGATCTCACCTGGGAGTACATCTCGCAGGTGTTCGAGGATTCGCATGGCGCCGTAGCCACCGCGGGCGGCGATGAGGGCCTGGTGCGAGGGGTCACGGAGGGCGGCGAGGAGGGCTTCGGCGCGCTCGCTGTCGGGGCCTGCGAGGTAGCCCTGGCGGGCGTGGCAGCGGGGGTCCACGGAGACCTGGAAGTGCTTCTCCAGGCGGCGGACGCCCTCGTTGAAGTCCCGCGGGGGGAAGGGGCCCGCGGGGGCGATCACCGCGAGGCGCGAGCCTTGGACCAGGGGCTTCATGGGGCAGCGGGTGGTAGCGTGGAGGGGCCTCCGGGGCAACGCCGTCGGTGGTTCCCCGGGGCGTGGGGGTTGGGTATCCTGGCGGGGTGATGGACACTCGGACGGGGTCTCCCCGGGGGCGCTTGCAGCGGTCCTGGGCGTGGGTGGACGCGCTCCGTGGGGGCCTGCGCGAGCAGGTGGACGGCGTGGTGGACGCGGCCCTGGGCGAGGAGGTCCGGGGGCGCCTGGCGAGGCTCCCTCTGCGGGGCGGCAGCGAGGGGGTGGACCCCTTCGGCTTTGACCCGCAGGTGGCGCGCTACGCGGTGGTGGCGGCCCGGGCGCTCTACCGGGACTGGTTCCGCGCGGAGGTCTTCGGGCTGGAGAACGTACCCGACGGGCGGGTGCTCTTGATCGCCAACCACTCCGGGCAGGTGCCCCTGGACGGCATGGCCATCGCGTGCGCGTTGCTCCTGGACCGGGACCCCCCGAGGTTCGTCCGGAGCATGGTGGAGAAGTGGTCGGCCACGCTGCCGTGGGTGTCCACCTTCTTCTCGCGCTGCGGGCAGATCGTGGGCGTGCCCGAGAACTGCGAGCGGCTCCTGGCGATGGAAGAGGCCATTCTTGTCTTCCCGGAGGGGTCCCGAGGGATCTCCAAGCCCTTCCGGCAGAGGTATCAGCTCCAGGAGTTCGGCCTGGGGTTTCTCCGTCTGGCGCTGGCCACGGGGACGCCCGTCGTGCCGGTGGCGCTGGTGGGGGCCGAGGAGCAATACCTCTCCGTGGCGAACCTCACGCCCCTGGCGAAGGTCCTTGGCATGCCGGCCTTCCCGGTGCTGCCGCAGCTCCTCCTGCCCGGGGGGTTCCTGCCCCTGCCGGTGCGGTACCGCTTGCACTTTGGTCCCCCGATGCGCTTCACCGGCGACCCGGACGACGAGGACCACGTGCTTGAAGAGAAGGTGGCCGTGGTAAGGGGTACGATCCAGAGCATGCTGAACCGAGGGCGGAAGGACCGCCCCGGGATTTTCACGTAAAGGCCCTCCATGGCGGACATCACGGTCATCCAACGAGACCCCCAGGGCGCGGCCCTCGCGGCCACGCGGCGGCGGCCGACGCTCACCTGGGCCGAGCCGTCGGGGCCCCGGAGCTTCACCCTGGAGGCCCGCACGGTGCTGGGCTCCGCCCCCGGGGTGGACGTGGTCCTCGGGGACCCCGCGGTGTCGCGCCTCCACGCGGAGCTGGAGCTCCGGGATGACGGCGTGTGGCTCCGGGACCTCGGGAGCAGGAACGGCACCTGGGTCGAGGGCGTGCGCGTCACCGGCGCCCGGGTGGAGGACGGCGCCCGGGTCACCGTCGGGAGCACGCAGCTCACCCTGCGCTTCGGCGAGGCCACGGTGCGCGTGGAGCTCTCCGCGGAGGAGCGCTTTGGTCCCCTCCTCGGGCGCTCGGTGGCCATGAGGGAGCTCTTCGCGAGGCTGGCCCGCTACGCGCCCACGGACTCCACGGTGCTCCTCCAGGGGGAGACGGGCACCGGCAAGGAGCTGGTGGCTGAGGCGCTGCACCAGCACTCCCCGCGGGCCTCGGGGCCGTTCATTATCGTAGACTGCGGCGCGCTCCCGGAGAACCTCCTGGAGGGCGAGCTCTTCGGCCACGCCAAGGGGAGCTTCACCGGCGCGGCCAACGCCCGCGCGGGCGCCCTGGAGACCGCCGACGGGGGCACGGTCTTCCTCGACGAGATCGGCGAGCTCCCGCTGGCCATGCAGCCCAAGCTCCTGCGCGCCATCGAGAGCCGCAGCGTGCGGCGCATCGGCGAGGCCACGTACCGCAAGGTGAACGTGCGCTTCATCTCCGCGACGCACCGGGACCTGCGCACCATGGTAAACCAGGGCGCCTTCCGGGAGGACCTGTTCTTCCGCCTCGCGGTGCTGCCGGTGGTGCTCCCCCCCCTGCGCGCCCGGCACGAGGACATCCCCTTGCTGGTGCAGCATTTCCTCCCGGCGGGGGCGGCCACGGCGCTGGGCCCGGAGCTCCTCCAGGAGCTGTCCTCCAGGCCGTGGCTCGGGAACGTGCGAGAGCTCCGGAACTTCGTCGAGAGGGCCGTGGCCCTCGGGGCCCGGGAGGCCCTGGCGATGGTGCCCTCGGGGCGACCCCCGGCGAACACCACGGAGGGCGAGGCCCTGCCCTCGGTGAGCCTGGACCTGCCCTTCAAGGACCTGCGCGAGCGCTGGCTCAACCACCTGGAGCGCGAGTACGTCAAAGGGCTCCTGGAGCGCCACGCGGGCAACGTGTCCGCGGTGGCGCAGGGCGCGGGGCTCGATCGCACCTACGTCCATCGGTTGATCCGCAAGCATGACCTCTAGCGACGCGCGTCGCTGGACGGTGTACCTGCTCCGGTGCCGCGACGGGAGCCTCTACGCGGGGATCACCGTGGACCTCACCCGGCGCCTGGAGGCCCACGCCGCGGGCCGCGGGGCGCGCTACACCCGCGCGCGGCTGCCCGTGGCCCTCGCCTGGTCCTCCGGGTGCAAGACCGGCGCCGAGGCCCGGAGGCTGGAGGCAAGGATCAAGGCCCTCCCCCGGGCGCAGAAGCTCCGCCTGGCGGAGGGCGACCGGAGCGTCTGGAGGGAGGTGCGGAGTGCGTGCGGGATGTTGTAGGGTACGGCGCTGATGAGTCTTGTGCTTCGACCGCTGGAGGCCCTCTCGGACGAACTCGGCTTGCACAGGGACGACGTGATCCCCTGGGGGAGGCACCGGGCCAAGGTGTCCCTGGACGCGCTCTCCGTGCGCCCGGGTGCCTCACCGGGGAGGCTGGTGCTGGTGTCGGCGATCAACCCCACGCCCGCGGGCGAGGGCAAGACCACCATGAGCGTGGCCCTGGCGATGGGCCTGGCGAAGCGCGGGCGGCGCGCGGTGGCGGCGCTGCGGGAGCCCTCCCTCGGGCCGGTGTTCGGGGTCAAGGGCGGGGGCACCGGCGGGGGCCGGGCCACGCTGGAGCCGGCCCAGGACATCAACCTGCACTTCACCGGTGATCTCCACGCGGTGACCAGCGCCCACAACCTCCTGGCGGCCGTGGCGGACAACGCCCTGCACTTCCGGGACCCGGTGAACCTGGACCCCCGGAGCGTGCGCTGGCGCCGCGCCCTGGACATGAACGACCGGGCCCTGCGCCACGTGGTGCTCGGGATGGGCCGGGGCAATGGACCGGTGCGCGAGGGGGCCTTTGACATCACCGCCGCGTCGGAGGTGATGGCGATCCTGTGCCTCGCCTCGGGCCCCAGGGACCTGGAGCGGCGCCTCGCGCGCATCGTGGTGGGCACCACCCCGGCGGGCAAGGCCGTGACCGCCGGGGACCTCGGGGCCGCCCCGGCGATGACGGCGCTCTTGATGGACGCCCTCCTGCCGAACCTGGTGCAGACCCGCGAGGGCACCCCCGCGGTGGTCCACGGCGGCCCCTTCGGGAACATCGCCCACGGGTGCAACTCCCTCCTCGGGACGCGCCTGGCCCTGGCCTACGGCCAGGACGTGATCACCGAGGCGGGCTTTGGCTTTGACCTCGGGGCCGAGAAATTCCTGGACATCAAGTGCCGGGTGGGGGACCTGTGGCCCCACGGGGTGGTGCTGGTGGTCACCCACCGGGCCCTCAAGATGCACGGAGGCGTCCCCGTGTCCCGCGCCGGCGAGCCAGACCCTGAGGCCCTGCGCCGGGGCCTGGACCACCTCGGGCGGCACCTGGACACCCTGGAGACCTACGGCCTGCCCTGCGTGGTGTGCGTCAACGGCTTCCCCCAGGACACCGCCGAGGAGGGGGCCGTGGTGCGATCGTATGGTATCGAACGATCGGTGGCCGTGGCGCGCTGCGAGGGCTTCGCCCGCGGGGGTGAGGGCTCGTTGGAGCTGGCAGACGCGGTGCTTACGATGCTCTCTTCGGGCGGCGGGGAGCGCCCGGCGCAACGGTTCATGTACGAACCATCGGACGCTCCCGCGGTGAAGATCGAGAAGGTGGCCCGGGGGGTCTACGGCGCGGAGGGGGTGACCTTCACGGCCCAGGCGCAGAAGGACCTGGCGAGCGCCGTGGCCCTGGGCGGGGGGGAGCTGCCGGTGTGCATCGCCAAGACGCACCTGTCGCTCACGGACGACCCGTCGAAGGTGGGGCGCCCTCGGGGCTTTACGCTCACCGTGAGGGAGGTGCGGCTGTCCGCGGGGGCCGGGTACCTGGTGCCCCTGACGGGCGAGATCATGACCATGCCGGGCCTCCCTCGGGAGCCCGCCGCGCGGCGGGTGGTGGTCCATGACGACGGCCGGGTGACGGGCCTGATGCAAGGCGAGTAGCAGGCGGCGGGCGCTGGTGGCCACGGACGACTCCGAGGCCGAGGCCCTCGGGGCGCTGGTGGCGGCGCTCTGCCCGGGCTTTCGCCGCCGCGAGGGGTGGTTCCGCAGGAGCGTGAAGTGCCACCTGGTGGCGGGCTGGCTGGGGGAGCGAGCGGTGGTGGCCAAGCGGGTGGTGCGACCGCTCCCCTTGTGGCGCTGGTACCTCCACCGGGAGGCTGCCCTGTTGGAGGCCTTTGAGCGCTCGCCCCCGCCGGCGCGCTGGGCTCGTAGGGTGGCCTTCCACCCCGAGAGGGACCTCCTGCTGGTGGACCATATCGACGGCTCGGCCCTGGCGACCACCCGCCGGGCGCCGGGGGTCTCGCTGGAGGCGCTGCGGGCGCTGATCGCCGCGCAGCGGGCGCTGGCGTGCTGGACCCCGGAGACCGGGGCGGTGCCCTCCGGCGCTCCGCCCCCCGAAGCGCGCCGGGAGCAGCGCTCGAGGCTCCTGGAGGACCCGACGGACCCGCTGGGGTGGTGCCTCGAGGGGCTCGCGCGGGGGGCCTCCCTGGGGCTCCTGGCCAGCACCGACGCCGCGCGGGCGCAGGCGGCGCTGCGGGCGTGGCCCCGGGTGCGCTTCTCCCACGGGGACCTGCTCCTACGGAACGTGCTCCAGGGCGCCCAGGGCCTGACGCTGGTGGACTGGGAGTGCGCGGGCCCGCACCCCGAGGGCTGGGACCTTGCGCTCCTCTGGCCCGCCGTGGGCGACGAGGGCCGCGCGCTCCTGGAGGCCGTCTGGGACGAGCAGGGCGCCCCGGCGCGCAGGGCCTACGACGCCTGCGTGCTCTTCGCGCTGGTGCGGGAGCTCAAGTTCAAGGGCCGCGGCGAGGTCGGGGAGCTCGCGCGCTGGCGGGAAGAGGTGGCGGCGAGGCTGCGGTGACCTCACCCTGCGCTGCCGCGCGCCCCCTCTCCTGCCAGGGTTCACGTCGGGACACATCTCAGGACGGGCCGTAAAATCAAGGCGATCGGTGGAGGCGACGGCCACGGCGCCCTGGTGGCGCTTCTGTGGCGTTGGGGACCGTTCTCGATGCGCGTCCGCTCCGTGGAGTGACCGTCCTCGATGCGGGTGAGCGCCGTTGGGTGACCGTATTCGATGCGGCCCACCGGCCCGTTGGGCCGGCCTGTGCACGAATGCCAGCCCCCCTGCCGGGGGGCGCTCACGTGGGGTACAGGAAGGTAGACGTAGCAAGGGTTTGGAGCGTTGCCGGGTTCGGCCCCAGCACCACGTCCGCCACGTCGCGACAACGGGGGGTGGGTCGTCCGTGCGATCGGGCGTTGGGACCGGGCCGTTCCGTCGCCCGTCGTCGCAACGCCGCGGACGTGGTGCTGGGGCCGAACCCGGCAACGCTCCAAACCCTTGCTACGGCGACATCCTCGCACCTCACGTCAGCGCCCCCCGGCAGGGGGGCTGGCATTCGTGATCGGGGTAGGGACGGCCAGCCAGCGTTCCGGCTGGCCATCCCC
>JACRDB010000164.1 GCA_016218725.1 Deltaproteobacteria bacterium | reverse complement strand
CGGGCTGCTGCTTCACCTCCAGTTGCTCTCCACGCGGCCTTGCGGCAGGCGCAGTTACCTTAGGTTACCGAACCGGGACCTTCGGCTCGGAGGGGACTTGAACCCCTTGATCGCGTGCGCTCGAAGGCGCACCACAGGCCGACCCAACGGGCCGGTGGGCCGCATCGAGCACGGTCACTTCACGGGGCGGACGCGCATCGAGGACGCCGTGGACCCGGGGCGGACGCGCGCCCAGAACGCCGCAGCGACGGGGGATTCCGACCACAACCTCGCTGCTCAACACCCGGCAGGGAGGTGCGGCATGAGTGCCGCAGGTGCTCGTAGGGGCTATCCCTGGGGTTGACAGCGCCCCCGCCCATTGGTGTCGTGCGGCGGTGCGCTGCGAGACACCCGCGGGAGGGCCCTTGGCGCAGACAGCGTGGGCGCCAGGTCCGCGCCTGCGCGGTAGCGTCCTGGGCGCGTGCCTGGCGGTGGCGCTCTCGAGTTGCGGCGCGGACCCCGGGGAGCCGCCGCGCGCGGACGCCGGACGTGACGGCGGTGGTGTCGACGGCGAGGCGCCGGTCTCGTGCGCGGCCGAGCGCTACTACGTGGGCCGGATGGCGGGCCAGGTGCTCGACCTCGCGGGGAACCCCGTCCGCGACGCGCTGGTGACCGCATGCGGCACGGCTTGCATCACGGGCACCAGCGGCGCCGACGGGCGCTTCGATTTCGTGGTCGACCACTGCTTCGGCGTGGACCCGACCTTCCCGCGAGGCCCGATCTTCTGGCTCCACGGGCTCGGCCTGCGCCCGGACCTGCTCTTCGCCTACAACACCGAGGACCGCCACCACCTCGCCACGGTCACGCTCCCCGCGCCCCTGTACGCGCCCGGCCTGGAGGGCGCCGCCAGCGTCTCGGCGCCGGCGCGAGGGACCGCGGTGACGGAGCTCGCGGACGGCCACGGCTTCACCCTGCGCGTCCCGCCCGGCCTCATCGGCTACCCGCCCACCGCCGACGACCGGGAGGCGCTCTCCGTGGTGCCCATCCCCGCCAACCGCTGGCCTCCCTTCGTGGACCCAGGTGCGCCGCCGGTGGCGCTCTACGCGCTCTCGCCGTCGGAGACGACGTTCGCGACGGCCGCGGCGCTCGCGTTCCCCACCGTCGCGGGGCTGGCGCCCGGCGCCGAGGTCGAGGTCCTGGCACTCGGCAACGCGGCCTCCGAGGGCCAGCCGCCCGCGGGGGTCTTCGCGCGAGTGGACACGGGCGTGGTGTCCGCGGATGGCACGAGGGTGGTCGCGCGGACGGGGCTGCGGTGGCTGTCGTGGGTGGGGTACCGGGGAGTGGGGGGGAGGTGATCGGGGAAGTGATGGCGTCGTACACAACGTCAAGTTCCACTTGACATGGCGTTTATTCGGCACCATCCTTCCAGGAGTGACCTCGGCCGAAGCCCTTGCGTACATCCAAGGGGCTGCGCGTACCCGCCAGGTCCGCGTGACGCCCCACGCAGCGCAGCGCATGGTGCTACGCCGCGCAACCGCGGAAGATGTCTACCACGCGCTACTCGACGCAACTGGTTGTGCATGGCAGGCCGACCGGGGTACCTGGAAGGTGCCGGGGAGAGACTGCGAGGGCGACGACCTCATCTGCATCGTTGCGATCGAGCACGACGTGGTGTTGGTCACTTTGTTCTGATGGAGGAGCGAAGCATGGAGGCGGAACGACTGGTGATCGAGGACGGCCCCACAGGTCCGCGGATGACGCGGTGCCACGGCTGCAAGCAAGCCGAACTCCGCGATGCCGCACGCGACCTGTCCCGGGACCTCGACGGTCATCTGTTCATCGCGGCGGTCCCAGCACAGGTCTGCGGCGCGTGCGGCGAGGTCACCCACGCGCTCGACGACCTCGCACGCTTCGACACGGCCGTCACCCGAGCGCTGGTGGCGGTGGGCGCACGGGGACCGGAGGCCGCGCGGTGGTTGCGCAAGGCAGCGGGGCTTCGGGCGGCGGAGCTGGCGGACCTGCTAGGCGTCACGCCAGAGACGGTCTCGCGCTGGGAGACCGGTAAGCATCCGATGGACCGCGCGACGGCCTTCACGCTCGGCGCGTTGGCGTCCGCGGGTCCGGCGGAACGCGCAGCGGCGGTCGATCGGCTGCGGGCGCTCGGGGCGGCGGCCTGATCCGTGCGGCGACCACCCCGCGCCATGGGATGGTGAACCGGGTAGTGGTAACCGCCACCGGCGGTTCGGCGCTCGCGTTCCCCAACGTGGTGGGACTGGCGTCCGGGACCCAGGTCGAGGTCCACAACTCTGGATCCCTCGTTCATCGCAGGGAAGGACGCTGTCTGGCACAGCAGTTACGATGAAGCATCCAAACGAGACATCTTGCCGCACATTGCCTACAGGAGGAGAGCCGCGGGACCCTGTGGCGGTGGGGTGGCAGGTGTTCACAGGGTTGTTTGACGAGTATCCCCAGCGTCTTTGGTTCGAGGTCATCGTACGTGGACAACTAGCCGCGACTCGAGATGATCATGAGGACCATTGGCTTCGTTTCACGCGCGCCTGGGTAGGATGACGCTCCATCCCTCTCCCTCCCATCCCCCATCGGTGGTACACCCCCCGCATGGACTTCTACAACCTCGACGAGCTGTTGACCGAGGAGGAGCGGTTGGTCCGCGGCGCCGTGCGCGCCATGGTGACCGAGCGGGTCTTGCCGACCATCGCCGACCACTATGAGCACGGCACCTTCCCCACGGAGCTGATCCCGGAGTTTGGCCGCTTGGGGGTGCTCGGCGCCAACCTCCATGGCTACGGCTGCGCGGGCATGGGTGACGTCGCCTACGGCCTGGCCATGCAGGAACTGGAGCGCGGTGACTCGGGGATCCGCTCCTTCTGTTCGGTGCAGGGCGCGCTGGTGATGTACCCCCTCTACGCCTATGGCACGGACAAGCAGAAGGACACCTGGCTCCCTCGCCTGGCCCGAGGCGAGGCCGTGGGTTGCTTTGGTCTGACGGAGCCGGATTTTGGCTCCAACCCCGGGGGGATGATCACCCGCGCCGAGCGCACTTCTTCGGGTTATCTCCTCAATGGCACCAAGCGCTGGATTACCAATGGCAACCTCGCCGACGTGGCCATCGTCTGGGCCAAGCTGGATGGTGTGATCCGTGGCTTCGTGGTGGACACGCGCACCCCTGGCTTTACCGCCCGCAAGATCGAGCGAAAGTTCTCCCTCCGGGCCTCGGTGACCAGTGAGCTCATCCTGGAGGATGTGGAGGTCCCCGAGGACGCCATCTTCCCCAATGTCGAGGGGCTCAAAGGGCCGCTCGGGTGCCTTACCCAGGCCCGCTATGGCATCGCCTGGGGGGCCCTCGGGGCCGCGCAGGCCTGTTTCGATTGCGCCGTGGACTATGCCAAGAACCGGGTGCAGTTCTCTCGCCCCATCGCGGGCTACCAGCTTGTGCAGGCCAAGTTTGCCGATATGCTCACGGAGATCACCAAAGGGCAGCTCGTGGCCTGGCGCCTCGGTCGCTTGAAGGAGGCCAAGGCCATGACCCCGGCCCAGGTGTCCCTTGCCAAGCGCAACAACGTAGCCGTGGCCCTGGACGTCGCCCGCAAGTGTCGGGACATCCTCGGCGGCAATGGCATCACCTACGAGTACCCCATCGCCCGGCACCTCCTGAACCTGGAGACGGTGATCACCTACGAGGGCACCCACGACATCCACACGCTGGTCCTCGGTCAGGCCGTCACCGGCATCGCCGCCTACGACCCGACCAGCATCCGCTGACAGCTCCGTTGCACGTGCAACATCCCCCAGCGGCGACCTCACCCCGCGCTGCCGCGCCGTCCCTCTCCATGATTGGTTCTGTGACGTTGAGGAGTTCCAGGCCCTCTGCGGCACCCGATTGGAGGCCACCGAAATAAGCCTGCGGACGGCGACCTCACCCCCCGGCCCCCTCTCCCTGTCGAGAGAGGGGGCCGGGG
>JACRDB010000163.1 GCA_016218725.1 Deltaproteobacteria bacterium | reverse complement strand
GTGTGGAACAGGCGCGGGCGCCACCTGCGTCAACACCATGACCAGCACGGACCACTGCGGGGGGTGCAGCACGAAGGCGATGCCGCGCGCCTGTACCGCGGGTCAGACGTGCATGGGGGGTGCCTGCTCTGGCGGCACTCCAGCCCCAGCCAATGACAACTGCGCCACGCCCACGATGATCGATCTGGCCAGCGGCCCCTCGGTCACGGTGCCAGGCACGACCGTGGGAGCGACCCACAGCGCCAACTCCTGCGCCCCGGGCGGCGATGTCTTTTATCGCTTCACCCTCACGCGGCGGGAGATCGTCTACGCCGACACCTTCGGCGCGGCCTTCGACACCCAGGTGGGGTTCCTCGCGCCGGGCTGCGGCGCCCCTGCGCTGGAGTGCGCGGACAACGCCTGCGGCACCATGCAGTCTCAGGTCGCGAGGGTCCTGGACGCTGGCACCTGGCTGCTGGTGGTCGATGGCAACGGCTCCGCCGCGGGGACCTTCGCCCTCCGGGTGCAGCACCTCCCCGTCGGCAGCGGAGCGCCGGAGCGTCTGATGCCCCTCGCGGCGGGAACCCTCACGCTCCGTGGCGCCACGGCCGGCACCGGTGTCCTCGCGACGAGCTGCGGCACCGGCGCCGGCCCCGAGAATACCCACTGGTTCACCACCTGCCAGGGCGCCAGTGCGCTCGATTTCCGCGCCACCACCTGCCTCTCTGGCACCTGGGACACGGTCCTGGAGCAGCGCTCCGCGGGGCGCATGCCGCTCGCGCTCTGCAACGACGACGACAGCACATGCACCAGCACCGTGCGCTCCACGCTCACCGGGACGATCCCTGCGGGTCCCGGGCTCCACGCATTCTACGTGGACGGCTTCAACGGTACGTCCTCGGGCGACTACGAGGTCCGCACCACCCTCACCACGCCCGGCGGCTGCGCCGCGGGCACCACGGCGTGCGGCACCATGTGCTGCACCGCGGCGCAGGTCTGTGTCGCGGGCGCCTGCACCAGCGGACCGACCTGTACGGCGCCCATGATGATGTGCGGTGGGACCTGTGCGGATACCGGTAGGGACCCGATGAACTGCGGCGCGTGCGGCAGGCCCTGCTTCCCGCCGATGATCTGCTCCGGCGGCGTCTGCGGCTCGGGCATGACCTGCACCGGGTCCCTGGTGTCCTGCGGCGGGCTCTGCGTGGACCTGCAGAGCGACCCCTCGAACTGCGGCGCTTGCACGGTCGCCTGTCCCGCGGGGCAGACCTGCACCAGCGGTGTCTGTCGCGCCTCGGGGTGCACCGCGCCAACAAGATTGTGCGGCGGGATGTGCGTGGACACGGGGTCGCACCTGGCGCACTGCGGCGCCTGTGACAGGGCCTGTCCCACGGGGCAGGGCTGCGGCGGCGGCACCTGCAGTCCGTTCGCGCTGAGCGCGTCGGAGGCGTCTCGAACGGCTCTGGTGGGTAACGCCAGCGGCGGGACGATGTTCAACGAGCTCTGCCCCGCCGGCTCCGCGATCGTCGGCTTCGAAGGGATGCTGGGCGACTCCTACAACCTGCTCGCAATGTACTGCCAGCAGCTCGTGCTCGCCTTCCCAGGCGGGACCCCGGCGGTCACCCTGGACGGCTTTGATCGGCGTCTCTCGTTTCGGGGCGGCCCTGGCGGGAGGACGCCGGTGACAGGGCACTGCCCGGCGAACCAGGTGCTCGTGGGCTTCGCGGGTTCCGCGGGTTCGCTCCTCGATAGCCTTTCGCTGCGGTGTGCCCCGGTGACGGCCACCGTGTCCGGGGGGCGCCTCGTCCTGGGTTTCGGGACCATCTCGACGATGCCTCCGGTGGGTGGCACCGGCGGGCGTCCCTTCAGCGCTATCGACTGTCCGAGCGGGCAGTTCGCCGGTGGCGCCGCGATCCGCGCCGGTGGCGCCATCGACGCCTTTGGTCTCGTGTGCCACCGCCTCGTGAGTACACCGTAAGGGCCCGCCGCCCAACGCTGGTCCCGGCGATCGCCAGGACCCCATAAAGCACACGCCCCGTGAACCCTCTCGGGCGCACGGGGCGTGTGGATGGAGAGCGCTATAAGCCGGGTTCTGGTCCGCTCCCCGATCGCTCGAAGGAGCGGCGACGCCCATTCCTCTAGGGTCGATGTTGCCACCGACCTCCAGCGACCAATACCCGGAGGCCTCGGCCGGACCGACCTCGAACGCCTCCCTATTCGGTCTTGCTCCGGATGGGGTTTGCCATGCCAGCGCTGTCACCAGCGCCGCGGTGAGCTCTTACCTCGCCGTTTCACCCTTGCCCGCGCGGCCCTTTCGAGCAGGCGGGCGGTCTGTTCTCTGTTGCACTGTCCTCGGGGTCGCCCCCACAGGCCGTTAGCCTGCATCCTGTCCTTTGGAGCCCGGACTTTCCTCCCGGAGGTCACAGGCACCTCCCGGCGGGCATCCGCAGCCCTCCATCCCCCACACTCTAACACACCCCCGCCATGGACGCGAGCACTCGGCAGGCCGGGTCGGCGCCCGTCGGGGCCAACGACGGTCCGTGGTATGTGTGAACCGTGGGCCATCGAGCGCAACAGAAACCCTCCATGCGATTCCTCCGCACCGGCGTGCTGCCCCTCCTCGTCGCGACGATGAGCGCCTGCCTGCCCCCCGCGCCCGGCATGATGGGCGATGCCGACGGCCCCGACCTCGCAGACGCCGCGGAGGGCGGGACCGCGGATTCGACGGCACTCGACGCCGCACCGGACTCCGGGCCGGACCTTCGCCCGGACGCCCCGCGCTCGGACACGGTGGACCCGGAGCCGGCCCAGCCAGACGTCGGTCCCGCGGACTCCCCTCCCCCAGATGCCGCGCCAAGGGACGCCCCGACCACCGACGCGGCCGCCACGGACTCCACCGCCACGGAGGCCAGCCCCCCCGACGCGGCTCCGCAAGACTCGGCGCCGCCGGACTCCAATCGTCTCGACGCAGCACCTGACACCACTGTACCTGACACCACCGTACCTGACACCACCGCACCCGACACCACCGCACCTGACTCCACCAGCCCCGACACCACCGTACCTGACACCATCGTACCTGACACCACCAGGCCCGATACCATTCTTCCCGACGTTGCCACGCTCGACACTGCTCTGCCCGACACCTCGGCACCCGACACAGCTACACCCGACACCATGCCGGACTCGCGCGATGCGGCCCCTCCGAGCGACGTCCTCTCCGGGTCCCTTCGGCTGGTCGCGCCCAGCTCGACCGTCGCGGTCACTTCACGGCGGCCGACGCTGCGCTGGGAGCTCCCGGCGGGCGTGGACGGGGCGCGCGTCGAGCTGTGCCGCGAGCGCACCTGCCTCGCGCCCATCGCGGTGATCGATGCCTCTGGCAGCTCCGTGCGCCCTACCGAGGTCCTGCCGCAGGGGGTGCTCTTCTGGCGCGCCTCCGCGCGCCGCGGCGGCGTTGTTTCCACGGCGCCCTCGCACACCTGGCAATTCCATGTCGGGGCCAGGGATACGCCCGTGGACTCGACCCTCCAACCTGCGCCGGACCTCAACGGCGACGGCTTCGCGGACGTGCTTCGCGTGCGGCGATCAGACCTGGAGGTCCACTACGGAGGACCCGGGGGCCTGAGTCCGTCTCGGGTGTCTCGCCTGGGCGCCCCGGCCGGCAGCATCGGCTTTACCGGTCTGTACGCAGGGGACCTGGACGGCGATGGCTACGGCGACCTCGTCATCCGGGGATCCGGGTGCGCCGTACACCGTGGCGGTCCCTCCGGCGTCGAGCCAACGCCGGCCTTCGCCCTGCCTGGCACGCGCTACTGCGCGCCGGTCGGAGACATCGATCGGGACGGCTTCGCCGACGTGGCGTCGGCGACCTTCGACACCGTCACGCTCCACCGAGGCGGCGCGACGGGTCTGACGCCGACGCCTGGGATCACCGTTGCGCTCCCCGCCGTGGCTTCGGTCCGGCCCCTCGGCGATGTCAACGGCGACGGCTACGCCGATATCGCCTGCACGACCACGGGCCCGGGGTATTTCTACACATCAATCCAGGTCCACCGCGGCGGCCCCGCGGGGCTCGAAGCGCGCGCCATCCTCGACCTGCGTCCGACCCTCCTCGCGGCCAGCACCTGGGTCCGGGCCGTGGGCGCGGACCTCCAGGGCGACGGCTTCGCCGACCTGGTGGCGCTCCAGGCCGGCGTCACGGAGTCCTTCGATCCCTTCTCTACCCGCGCGGAGGTCCTGGTGACCCTCCGACCGGGAGGGACCCCTGCCCTGGTCGCCTCCTCCGAGGTCTTCAGCCTCCGTCGGACCGCGGCGATCGGTCTCGAGATCGCCGAGGCCGGAGACGTCAACCGAGACGGCTATCAAGACCTTGTCGTCACGCTGGATGGGGTCTCGCGGGTGTACCTCGGCAGCCCCGCGGGACCGCGGCTCCTGGACGGCTGGTCGGCGCCCGGCGAAGCCCGCTACACCGGCGACACGCAGGGCGACGGCTTCGACGACCTGGTGACCTCGAACGCGCTCTACGCAGGCGGCGCCACGGGACCGAGCGCGACGCCCTTGACGTTCTAACGGCGACCTTCCGCAGCCCTCCCGCACCCAGACACCCCCGCCCCATGGACGCGAGCGCCCCGGAGGGTGTTCCATCGCACCCATGGCCGACCCCACCTACATCGTCCGCGGCGCCCCTGCCCCGGATACCGAGAGCAGCTATCCCCCGCCCTTCGACGCCGAGAAGCTCTCCCGAGGCCGCGACCTCGGAGGCCCCGCGGGCGCGGTGTCCCTCGGCGCCTGGCACGAGACGCTCGACCCAGGGCGCCGCACCAGCTTCACCCACGCCCACTCGCACGAGGAGGAGGTGGTGTACGTGCTCACCGGCCGCTGCGTCTTGAGGGCGCTCCCGCCAGGCGGCGAGTCCGAGGAGCACACGCTAGAGGCCGGGGACTTCGCGGCCTTCGCCGCGGGCACTGGGGTGGCACACACGCTCGCCAACCGCTCGGACGCGCCCTGCACGCTCCTGGTGGTGGGCGAGAAGCGCCCCGAGGACAAGGTCTTCTTCCCCGAGGACAAGGTCTTTGACGCCTGGCACCGCGAGCACCGCCCCCAGCGCCACTGGGACCGGTGAGCGCCGTGGAGAGCGCCCGCAGCGACCCCTCGGACGGGCGCCTGGTGTACCTCCGCGCCCTGGCCCGGAGGCACCCCACCGCCGACGCCGTCCTCGCGGAGATGGCCCGCCTCCGCGCGATCCTCACGCTCCCCAAGGGCACCGTCCACGTGGTGAGCGACGTCCACGGCGAGCACGGGAAGCTCCGTCACATCCTCAACAACGCCTCCGGGAGCCTCCGCCCGCTGGTGGAGACGCTCTTCCAGGGGAGGCTCTCGGAGCACGAACTCACCGACTTCCTGAGCCTGGTGTACTACCCACGGGAGACCTTCCAGCGCCGCGTAGAGGGCTTTCAAGACCCCCTGGAGCGCCGCGCGTACGTGCGCCGCGCCGTGCGTCTCCTGGTGGAGGTGCTGCGCGCCCTGGCCGGGCGCTACAGCCTCCGGGCGGTGGAGCAGGTGCTCCCTAGGGACCTCCCGGAGTACCTCCGCGAGCTCCTCTTCGCCCCGGAGCTGCGCCGCGGAGAGCGCTGGCAGGACGCCCTCGTGGACCCCTTCGTGGACCATCGCCGGGACGAAGGGCTGCTGCGACGGCTCGCCCGCGCGGTGCGAAACCTCGCCGTGCATGAGGTGATCGTCGCCGGCGACCTCGGCGACCGGGGACCGAGGATCGACCGCGTGCTCGACCACCTCGGGCGCCAACCGAACTTCCAGCTCACCTGGGGCAACCACGACCTGTCCTGGCTCGGGGCGGGCCTGGGCTGCGAGGCCCTGGTGGCCACGGTGGTGCGCCTCTCCGTGCGCTACGCGCGGCTGGCGCAGCTCGAAGAGGGCTACGGCATCCCCCTCGGGCCCCTGGAGGCCCTGGTACGCGAGCGCTACCTGGCCGACCCCTGCCATCGCTTCCGCCCGAAGGCCCTCACGGACACCCGCGACGCAGAGCTCCTCGCGAAGATGCAGAAGGCCATCGCCGTCGCGCAGTGGAAGCTCGAAGGCGAGGCGAGCCTCCGAAACCCCGCCTGGGCCCTCCAGCACCGCCAGCTCCTCGGGGCCCTGGACCTCCCTCGCGGCACCGTGACCATCGACGGCACCACCCATCCGCTGCTCGACACACAGTTCCCTACCCTGGATCCATCGCGGCCATTTCACCTCGACGAGGCGGAGCGGCGCTGCATGAGCGCGCTGGTGAAGGCCTTCACCACGAGCCCGAGGCTCTGGCAGCACCTTGGCTTGATGGTGCGGCGGGGGAGCGCGTGGCTCCGTCGCGACGATCACCTGATCTTTCACGGGTGTGTGCCGTCGGACGCCGAGGGGCGCTTCCTGCCCTTCCCGGTGGACGGCCAGGAGCGCGCAGGGCGTAGGCTGTTCGACGCCCTGGAGGGGGTGATCCGCCGCGCGTACCACGCCCCCTCGGTGCCGGACCTGGACCTCTTCTGGTACCTCTGGACCGGGCCCCGGTCGCCGATGTTCGGCAAGGACCGCATGGCCACCTTCGAGACGTATCTCGTGGCCGACAAGGCCACGCACCACGAGACCAAGGACCCGTATTTCAAGCTCCTGCACACTGAGGCGTACTGCCAGAGGGTGCTCCGGGAGTTCGGCTGCGACCCGTCCCGGGGGCTCATCGTCAACGGGCACGTCCCCGTCAGGCCCGACAAGGGAGAGAGGCCCCTCAAGGACTCCGGGCTCGCGGTGACCATCGACGGAGCGTTCTCCGAGGCCTACGGAGACCGGGGCTACACCCTGGTGCTGGAGGCCGGGCGCACGGCCCTCGCGGAGCACCACCACTTCGACTCCGTGGAGGCCGCCGTGGAGCGAGGCCAGGACATCGTCCCAAGGACCCAGGACCTGCGGGTCTTCGACCGCCCTCGCACGGTGTCGGAGACCGAGACCGGCGACGCCCTCCGGCAGGAGCTCCTCGTGCTCGAAGAGCTCCTCCAGGCCTACACCAGTCACCGCGTCGAGGAGCGTGAACCGCCCCGAGGGTGACCCGCGCGCCGGTCCGTGGCATCGTGCGCCGCGGAGGTGCGATGAGCATGGCTTCTTCCTTCGTGCGTTACGGTTGCCTTCTGCCCTTCCTCGCGGCCTGCGGCGGCGAGGCGGGCGTCACCATGGGGACCGACGGGGGCGCCGACGGGGGCCCTCCGGCCTACAGCGAACCCGTGTGCGCCGAGCCCCTCGCCTCCCTCGCGGACCTGGCGATGGCCTACCAGAACACCCCCGAGGGCCTCCGCGCCGCCGCCCAGGGCATCGCCGACCGGCGGTACCCCATCGGCCGCGCCTTCGTAGACTTCCAAACGGACATGCAGCTCCAGGCGTGGAATCAGCGCCGCAGCACCTTCAACGAAGTGCTATCCAACTTCGAGGTCACCATCCACGAAGGCCAGCACCTCTGGGACATCCGTATGCGGTCGTCCACCTGGCCCTACCGCCTCCGGGACGACCTGGTGATCCGCACGCAGGTGCTCCGAAATTTCAACCGCTCGGAGATCCTACGGGTCCACACCGACGTCGCCAGTGACAGCTACGCCAGGGTGTACCTCATGGGCGCCAGCGGCATGCAGGGCTTCAACACCCTCCTCGACGAGTACACCGCCTACGTGCACTCCCTGGCCTCGCGGTACTGCACCCGCGACAGCCTCGGGGCGGGCCAGCGCATCTCCTCCAGGGACGGGATCCTCACGCTGATGTACTACGTGGAGCTGTACCTGCGCGTGGCCCGCACGGACCACCCGGAGGACTACCAGGCCATCCTCGCGGACCCCGAGCACCGCAGGCTCATCCTCACCAACTGGGACCGGGCCGAGTTCTGGCTCCGGCTCTCGGAGCCCTACCCCCAGCTCGGCCTCCGCGACGCCATGCTCCGGGGTTGGACCTACAACCCTGAAAACATCATGGAAATCGAGAGGTTACGGCGTTAGGGACTGTGCCAAAATAGACAATTCACGGCGACCTCACCCCCCGGCCCCATAGGCGTAAAGTCGGCATCAGCCCGTGCCCGTGCCCGTGCCCGTGCCCGATCGTCGCACCGCCGCGTCGTCGCTCCCTGACTCCCACCTGACGACGGGCAGCGATCGGGCACGGGCACGGGCACGGGCACGGGCACGGGCTGATGCCGACTTTACGCCTATGCCCTAGCAGAGTCCCCTTGTGGCGAAAGGCGCCCGGGGTGTATGCGGCGGAGCCGTGGAGACCGCGACCGAGAAGGCTAGGGTGCTCCTGGAGGCGTTGCCGTACCTCCGGCGCTTCCATGGGCGGACGTTCGTGATCAAGTACGGAGGCCACGCCATGGTGGCCCCGGAGCTCAAGGAGAGCTTCGCCCGCGACGTGTGCATGATGAAGTTCATCGGGATCAACGTGGTGGTGGTCCACGGGGGCGGGCCGCAGATCTCTGCGATGCTCCAGCGCTCGGGGATCGCCAGCCGCTTCGTGGACGGGCTCCGGGTCACCGACGACGCCACCATGGAGGTGGTGGAGATGGTCCTGGCCGGGGCCATCAACCAGGACATCGTGTCCCTCATCTGCGCCCACGGGGGCCGGGCCGTGGGGCTCTCCGGCAAGGACGACGGGTTCATCCTCGCGGACCGCCAGGGGCCCGTGAAGACCCGCGCCGGCGAGGAGGTGGACCTCGGCCGCGTCGGGGACGTGCGCTCCGTGCAGCCCGACGTGGTGGTCGCCCTCATGCGGTCGGGCTTCATCCCCGTGATCGCCCCCATCGGCGTGGACGCCCACGGGCAGAGCCTGAACCTCAACGCCGACACTGCCGCGGGGAGGATCGCCGAGGCCCTCCAGGCCGAGAAGCTCATCCTCCTCACGGACATCGACGGCGTCCGGGGCCGCGGGGGCAAGGCCCTCTCGTCGCTGAGCGCGACCGTGGCCCGGGAGCTCATCGAAGAGGGCGTCATCGAGGGCGGGATGATCCCCAAGGTGGAGGGCGCCCTGGAGTCCCTGGCAGCGGGCGTTCGAAAGGTGCACGTCCTGGACGGCAGGGCGGCCCACGCGGCGCTCCTGGAGATCTTCACGGACGTGGGCGTGGGCACCGAGATCGTCCCGTGAGCCCCCGCTTGGCCCTTTGCGGGCCGAGGGCCGCAAGGGTACGGTGGGACCCTCGGAGGCTCCTCCATGCGTCCCTTCCTTCGGCACTGCACCCTCACCCTCTCCGTGGCGTCGCTGTCCTGCGCGCCGGAGTTCAGCACCGCCCGCGTCCCGGTGCCCCAGGGCACCGTCGGGGAAGAGGTCTTCCGCGTGCTCTGCGAGCGCGTAGACGTGGGCGAGAACCCCACGGACGTGGCCTTCGAGCGGGCCAGGGTGCCGTGCACCCGCGGCCTCACCATGGACCAGAGCCCGCCCCCGGGCGTGGGCCCCAAGGTCACCGCCCTCGCCAGGCTCCGCGCGGACGTGGTGGGCGCCCTGGACCAGACCTTCACCAGGGAGCTCCAGACCCCCGCGGACCGCCTCCTGGTGCAGCTCCTGCCGCTCTATGGCCCCGACGGGAGCGGCAGGAACACTCTGCGCCTGGGCGACGGGGGCGTCGCGCCCATCGAGGGATTCCCCAGTGATTTCAACCCTTTGACCGACTGTGCGGGGTCCATGCCGCGGCGGGACTGCTCGGCCGGGATGCTGCCGTTGACCACGCGCTCGGTGGTGAGCCTCCTGGACGGGTTCAACCGCAACGCGCCCTTCCTGCGGGCGATGTCGCGCTTCTCGCAGCGGCAGGGGTACCGCCCGCCGTCGGTGGCCTTCGGGCTCCTGCGCCCGGTGCTGGGGTACAGCCGTCTGGACGACCTCCTGGACACGATCCTGAGGATGTTCCGGGACCCGCTGCCTGCCACCGCGGCCTCGCCGGCGATCCCCGCGGGGCCAGGGAACGGGCACTTCAACACGCTCCTCGCCACGCTCCGGGGAGAGATGGCCACCGCGGGGCCGTCCATGGATACGCGCGCGGGCACCACCCTGGACGCCACGCTCGATCTCCTCTTCCGTACGGACCCGGAGCTGCGCCTGGGGCGCCCGCTCGACCTCGTGCGGCGGGACCCTCGGGGCATGGCCCGGGTCGCCACGGAGCGCGGCGTGGTGCCCGCGCCCTTCGCCGACGAGAGCCCCCGCGACGGCCTGGCGGACGTGAGGGACGGGGCCTTCGTGCGCGGGGCCACGAGGCTCACGCCCCCGTCGCCCTTCCCCGCGAGGGACGCGCCCTCGGGCGCTCGGGACGCCGGCGGGCGCGCGATGAACGGCGCTTCAGCGATGTACCAGTACGTGGACCTGGACCAGTCCGTGCTGGTGGCCACGGCCCGGCAGCTCACACCGCTCCTGAGCGCGCGGGAGCCCCGCAGGGTGCCGCTCCTCCAGTTCCTCCACGCGTCGGTGCCGCTCTTCGGCGGGAGGCGCCCGGCCACGAGGGACTACGGCGGGGGCGGGCGCGTGGCCTACCAGCAGTTCACCGCGGAGCAGGCCCCGATGGTGGACCTGGTGCATGCCACCGGGCAGCTCCTGGCCTCGGACGACATCGTCCCCATCCTGAACACCACCCGGGGGCTCCTGGCACCCGAGCGCGAGGCCCTCACGGCGCGGCTCCTCGGGGCGCTCCTGGGCGTGGACGAGATCGCCGACCGGCACCCGGAGGCCACCATCGCCGCCACCAGCAACATCTGGGACGACACCATGGACGTGCTCCGGGAGGTCTCGCAGGAGCCGGGGCTCCTGGAGGACATCCTCGCGGCGGTGGCGAGCGACCCGGGGGCGGCGGCCCGGCTCGGCCAGGCGTACGCCAACTACGCGACCTTCAAGGACTCCATCGAGCCCGACTGGTCCCAGCGGGGCTACCCCCTGCGCAATAACGTCATGACCCAGCGGGTGGACCGCTCGCGCGCGGACACCCGGGACAACCGCAGCGCGTTCCAGCGCCTGGGGCACCTGATCGACGACCTCGACGGGGCGAGGCTGTGCTCCAAGCGCGGGGCGAGGGTGCGCGTCGAGGGCATCCCCCTCATCGGCGGCGTGACCCTGGCCACGGCCAACGACGAGTGCGAGATCTTCCAGGTGCCCGACGCGGCGGCGTTCTACGTCCGGGCGATCGATCGCCGCGCGCAGATTGACATGCACATCCCGGGGCTCTCGGGGCTCCTCCTGGACGGGGTGCGCTCGCTCTTCCCGGGGCTCCCGGTGGACCGCCTGATGGACTCGCTGATCGAGGCCCAGTCGTGCATCCCGGGCTTCACCTCCAGCCCCACGACCTTCGCCATTGATCGCATGGTGTTCCGTCCGGACAACCCCCCGGCGTGCCGCACGGCGAACTTCCTGAACGCCCTCATCGACCCGGTGACGGACCGCCACGGGCAGCCCGTGAGGGAGCGCCACCAGGGGACCATCTTCGTCTGGGAGCTCTTCAATTTCTACGACGCGGTGCGCCCCATCGCCCACGCGTTTGTCCTCCACGACCGCGAGACGTGCAAGCCCGGCGACCGCCGCGCGCCCGGGGCCAACCTCTGCGCGGACTCGAGGAACATCACCAACTTCGACCCGAGCCGCGGGTCCAGGCTCTTCGTGAAGCTCCTCGGGAGCCTGCACCGTCACTGGGCCTCGGACCGCGCCGGGGACTACCAGCGCACGAACCCCAGCGGCCCCAGCTACTCCACGGGTGACGGCGCCGTGCGCTACGAGCCCATCGTCGCCGAGGCCCTCCAGGGGGACCTCCTCCCGGCCCTCGCGGCGGTGTCCGCGGCGCTGCCGGGCATCCCCGCGGGCGGGGGCTTGCGGGGCGACCAGGCCATCGCGGAGCTCGTGCGGAACCTCGTGGACCCCGCGGTGTTGCCCGTGACCTACCGCTCCGGGGCCAGCTCCACGGTGCGCTCGGACAACACCACGCCGGTGCCGCGGGCCTCGCTCTACTACCTCTTCGCGGACGCCTTCGCCCGGATGGACACCATCTTCGCCGTGGACCTCGCCCGCAAGAGCGACTGGGAGGCCTCGCGCTCGGACCTCGTGGACCGCTTCGTGACCATCTCCGGCAGCGGGACCTCGTCGCGCTTCCAGAACCGCACGCTCCCGCCGCTCGGGAGGCTGCTGGTGTCCTGGCTCCAGGACCGCGTGTCCGCCCACCGCGCGGCCGGGGACCTGGCGCCCTGGGGCCGGGGCCTCGGGGGACGCTTCGCCGCCACGGCCCAGGGGCCCGTCTTCGCGGGCGCCCTGGACCTCACCGAGGACCTCTACAACGACGCCTCCGCCCGCGGGCACCTCACGGCCTTCCTCCAGCACATGCTCTCGGAGACCGGGGACAACCGCGCGCCGTCGCCCTTCGCGGTGACCATCACCGGCGCCGCGGACCTCCTCCAGGTGATGCGCGCGGACGAGGACGTAGACCCCGTGCTGCGCGCGGTGGCGCCGGCCTTCGTGCCCTCCACGGGGACGGTCCCCGTGAGCCTTCGCTTCCTGGACCGCGCCCGGAGCTACGACACGGACCGGGTGCTCCTGCGCGCGCTGGCCAACATGGTCCAGCGCCCTTCCGGCGACCCGAACGCCCAGGAGCCCCTGGCCGCCATCGCCGACGCGATTTCCGACACGCACCGGGTGGAGCCCGGCACCCGCGGGGCGCTCTCTCCCGAGGACGTCCTGGCGGTGCTGGTGAACCTCCAGGAGTTCCTCGCCGACCGCTCCCGGGGGCTCGAACAGTTCTATTACATTGTCCAGCACCGGAGGCTCCCGCAGTGAAAATCGGCAGGCTCCGGTCGCATTTCGGCGCCCTGGCGCTGGGGGTGGTTACCTTGTCCGGAGAGGCCCGGGGCGGGGGCTTCTACCTCACCGACCGCGGCGTGCGGCCGCTCGGGCGCGGAGGGGCCTTCATCGCCGGGGCGGACGACCTGCACGCCACCTGGTACAACCCCGCGGGGCTCGTGGAGGCCGGCCGGGGTGTGCTCCTCGACGCCTCGCTCGTGCTCTTCGGCAACACCTACACGCGCACGCTGCAGGTAGACCCGACGATGCCCACGGTGGGCTACCGCTCGGTGGACGGCGCCGGGGCGCCGCTGCCGGTGCCCACGGTGGTGGTCTCCCACAACTTCGGCCTCCGGGACTTCATGTTCGCCGCGGGCGTCATGGCCCCCTACGCCGCCATCACCACCTACGACCAGCGCCCCGACGCGCCGCAGCGCTACTCCCTGTTCTCCCTCGATGGATCCCTCCTGAGCGTCCTGGGCGCGTGGGTGGCGTGGAGGCCCTCGCCGGCGGTGGCCGTGGGCGGCGGCTTCATGCTGCTGTCGGGGTCCTTTGTGTCGCGGCTGGCGCTGTCGGCGTGTCCGGCGACCATCACCTGCGCGCCGGAGGACCCGGACTGGGACTCCATCGCCCAGCTCCGCGTGGGGCCCATCCTGGCGCCCACGGGGAACCTCGGCGTGAAGGTGATCCCCCACCGGCTCATCGCCCTCGGGGCCTCGGTGCAGTTCCCCATCCAGGTGAGGGCCCCGGCCACCCTGGGGGTGCGCCTCCCCGGGGCGAGCTTCTACGACGGCGCCTCGGTGGTCGGCCAGGACGCCCAGGTGGCCTTTGACCTCGCGCCGGTGGTGCGCGTGGGCGTGGAGTTCCGGCCGCTCCCGCGCACCCGCGTGGAGCTGGCGGGCGTTTGGGAGGGCTGGAGCGTCCACGACGAGATCGCCTTGATGCCGCAGGGTATTCGCATCGAGAACGCCCGCGGGGTGGGCACCTACGAGGTAGGTCCCGTGTCCCTCGCCCGGGGCTTTCAAGACACCCTCTCGGTGCGCCTCGGCGCCGAGACCGAGACGGACCTCGGCCGCGACTGGAGCTTGATGGCCCGCGCCGGCGCCGCCTACGAGACCAGCGCCACGCCCCTCGGGTACACCTCCGTCCTCACCATGGACTCGGACAAATTCGTGGGCTCCCTCGGCGCCAGCTTCCGGCGAGGGAGGCTCCGCATGGACCTGGTCTTCGCCCACATGTTCGCCAGCTCCGTGGAGGTCTCCACCGCCAACGCGAGGCTCTACCCCACGGCCCCCTTCCGCGCAGGCCCGGGCTCGCCCCGGTACCCCATCAACGCCGGGCGCTATGACCTCAGCGTCGAGGTCTTCGGCATGGGCATGCAGTATTCCTTCTAGAGAAAGTGTGTACAATGGAGTTGACAGGCAAGCAGCGGCGGTATCTTCGGGGCCTGGGGCACCACCTGGAGCCTACGGTCTATGTGGGCAAGGAGGGCGTGAGCGAGGGCGTGACGCGCGCGGCGGACGAGGTGCTGGAGCGCCACGAGCTGGTGAAGGTGAGGCTGCTGTCGGAGGCCCCGGAGGGGCGGGAGGATGCCGCCAGGGCGCTGGGGGACGCGCTCAAGGCGAGCGTGGCGCAGGTGCTGGGGCGGACGATCCTCTTGTACCGTCGGCGCTTGAAGGAGCCGAAGATCGTGCTCCCGGCGGCGTGACGCTCTCCCTCAGGGGTGGGCGCCGTTGGTCCCGGAGGCCTCGGCTTCGAAGCGGGAGATGTCCGCGCGCAGGCGGTCCAGGGCGGCGCTCCAGAGCTTCTCGCTGAGCGTGGGGGAGAGGCGGTCGAGGTACCAGAAGGCCTTCCACCACCGGGGCTCGATGATGATGGCCTCGTCGCGCAGGACGGCGTCCACGGCGCGCTCGGCGAGGACCGCGGGGTCCATGGGGCGGACCTTCTCCCAGAGGGTCATGAGCTGGTCCGGGCGGGCCTTGAGGTTCACCCGACCGAAGCGCCCGCCCGTAAGAATGGGCGTGCGGATGGCGCCCGGGCACAGCGCCGAGGCGCGGACGCCGTGGCGCCGGGCCTCGATGCGCAGGGCGCGGGTCAAGGCCACCACGGCGTGCTTGCTGGCGGTGTAGCTGGCCTCGCCTGCGGAGGGCACGAGCCCGGCCACGGAGGCCGTGTTCACGATGTGACCGCTGCGCTGCTCGAGCATCACGGGGTAGGCGGCCTGGACGCCGTAGGCGACGCCGCGGAGGTTGACGTCGAAGACGTCGTCCCAATCCTCGGGGCGGTAGCGGTCGATCTCGCCGCCGACGGCGATGCCGGCGTTGTTGAAGAGGAAGTCCACGCGCCCCGCGCGCACCCGCGTCTCGGCCACGACGTGCTGGAAGGCCGCGAGGTCGCGCACGTCGAGCTCCGCGGCGGAGGCCCGGTTCCCCTCGTCGCGGAGGCCCTGGGCGACGCCCTCGACGACGTCCCCCTGGCGGTCCGCGAGCACCACCTCGCAGCCTCGGGCGCAGAGCTCGGCGCCGAGGGCCTTCCCGATCCCCGAGGCGCCTCCGGTGACGATGGCGACCTTGTCCGCGAGCTCCCGGGCGTTCCGACGTGCCATGGCCGCGGACCGTACCACGACCACGGGGCGGTCAACGGCGCCGTCGGCCTCGGAGCCCACCCAGCGCCAGGGCGAGGCCCAGCGTCAGGAGGCCCGCTCCCGGGGCGCGAGGGCTCGCCGCGAGGTCGCAGCTACAACCGCCCGACCGCAGCGTTCCAGAGCCGCTGGACCCGCTGTCCGTGGTCGCGTCGGCCGGAGGCGGCGGCGGTGGTGGCGGCGGCGGCGGTGGCGGCGGCGGTGGCGGCGGCGGTGGTGGCGGCGGCGGTGGCGGCGGCGGTGGTGGCGGCGGTGGTGGCGGC
>JACRDB010000165.1 GCA_016218725.1 Deltaproteobacteria bacterium | reverse complement strand
TGGCGAACCCCGGGCGAAAAAGCGTCAGGAGCTCGGGCGGCGCGGCGGCGCCGTCGCCGACCGTGCCGTCCTCGAAGCCCCACCCGCCGCCTGAAGTGCCTGAAATTCAGACCTCGGAGCCCTTATCCTGGCGCCTATGGGGCCGGGGGGTGAGGTCGCCGACAAGTACCCGGCGGTGTGCTCTACTCGGGGCACAAGGAGCGCCACCATGAAGCGGGCGATCGTCGCGGGATGGGTCCTGGCCACCGGGTGCGTGGTGTACCGGGACCGCTACGTCACCGTGGACCAGCGCGTCAACGTGGAGCTCCGCGCGGGCACCTCGGGGGCAGCGGGCACCGAGGGCGCCCCCAGGCAGACGGTCACCCTCCCGGGGACGCCCGGCAGGCTGGACCTCCCCGCGCTCCGGGCCGCCCTGGACGCCTACGGCGCCTGGCTCGAAGACCCAGGCTACGGGCTCTACTGGCGCCCGAGGGTGGAGGGCTCCGAGGGTTTCGTGCCCTACGGCACCCACGGCCAGTGGGTGCCCACGGACGCCGGGTGGTTCTGGCAGAGCACGCTGCCGTACGGCTGGGTGGTCTTTCACTACGGCCGCTGGGCACAGCTCGAAGGCGGCTGGGTCTGGATCCCCGGCAGCGCCTTCGCGCCCGCCTGGGTCGAGTGGCGCCAGGGCTCCGGCTGGGTGGGCTGGGCCCCCCTCGGTCCCGTGGGAGTGTCCTACACGGCCCCCTATGTATACTGCAATGAGCAGAGGCTTACAGGAACTGACTTGTGGGGTCGTGTGGTACATGGCCCGGCGGCGACGTCGCTCTACCCACGGACCCGGGCCCTGACCGTGGCCTATGGGTACGGCGGGACGGTGTATGCGTGGGGACCGGCGGCGTCGAGCGCCGTGGCCGCGCGCGTGCCGCTGGTGGAGGCCTGGAGGGGGAGCGTGGTGCCGGGGGGCACCGTGGTGACCGCTCCGGGGCCCGGGCCTGCGTACGCCACGGGCGTGGCGCCGGTGCAGGAAGGGCGCCCCGTGGGGATCCCGGAGGGCTACCGCCTGGCGGACATCCCGACGGTGGTGACCACTCCCATTCCTGCCACGGGGGAGCGGCGCATGGCCACGGCCTTTGTGGACACCGTGGAGGACACCGGGGGGAGGCGCCTTCGGGAGACGGTCACCCTTGGGACCACGGTGGAGCTCCCCAGCGCCACGCCCTCGGCGAGGGTGGCCACCTGGGAGCGCTACCGAACGGACTTCGGGTCCGCGGTCACCGCGGCGCCGACGGGGAGGCCCTCGGGGCCTACGGCGGTGCCGTCGGGGGTGGGGAGGCCGTCCACGTGGTTCGCGCCGGAGGCGCCGTTGACGATCGCGCCGTCCGCGCGCTGGGGGTCACCGCGGGGCGCGGTTCCTGGGACGAGCCTGGGAGGCGCCGGGGCCCTTGCGCCGCCGACAAGCGCGCCCACCGCGGGCGCGCCGGTGGTGCTGCGCCCGTCGCTGGCGGTGCCCTCCGCGGCGCTGCCAACGGCGCTGCCGACGGCGGGGATGGTCACCGGTGTGACCAGGCCGACGTATGTCGCTCCGTCGGTGGCGGCGCCGGTGGTGCAGGCGGCGCCCACCGTCGGGAGCTACGGGCTGACGGGCCTGGGGCTCTCGCCGCAGGTGGGGCAACGGATTCCGTGACGGGAGGGGCTCCGGGCGGCCATCACCGGGGGATGCGCTTGCGCTCCGGGTGACGGGAGGGGTAGAGAACTCCCGTGCGGGTCGCGCACCTCGTAGGAGACTTCCATGAGCTTCCGCAAGGCGAGTCGGTGGGTTCCGGTGCTGGCGCTGTTGGCGGGCGCGTGCTCGCCGGCGATCGGGATCAATGACACGGTGCCGCTGACGGACAGCGGGGCGCGGCTGGACACCGGGCGCGCGGACGGGCCCACGCCGGACGGGCCGCCGCCGCCGCCGCCGCCCACCGGGCCGTGCATGGACCAGGACATGGACGGCATCTCCGACCAGGTGGAGGGCGCGCCCAACGTGGACACGGACCGGGACGGAATGCCGGACTTCCGGGACACGGACTCGGACAATGACGGCTTCGAGGACCGCGTGGAGGCCACGCGCACGTACCCCATGTACGACCGCAACATGCGGGCGCTCATGTGCGGCGGGACCTCGGACAACTGTGACGCGCCGCAGGACACGGTGGCCAACTTCCGGGACCTGGACGCGGACAACGACGGGCTCACGGACGCCGAGGAGCGCAGGCTCATGACGGACCCGTGCAACGGCGACACGGACCGGGACGGCGCCCCGGACCTGGTGGAGAGCGTGGCCATGAGCGACCCGCGGGTGGACACCTCGCGCCCGCCGGCCAACACGCTCTACGTGGTCCTGCCGTACTACCCGCCGGGGATGAGCGGGCCCCACGAGCACCGGGAGTTCACCTTCGCCACGCGCATCCGGCTGGCGGACGTGTTCTTCCTGGTGGACAACAGCGCGAGCATGGAGCCCGTGATCGAGAGCCTCCGGAGGAACCTCTCGACCATGCTCATCCCGGGCATCCGCAGGGAGATCCCGGACATCCGCGTGGGCGTGGGGAGCTTTGACAGCATGCCCGAGCCGGAGAACGGCTACCCCGGGATGCCCGGGGACTACACCCTCTGGGTGCGGCAGAGCATCACCGCGGACATGGCCCGCGCCCAGCGCGCGCTGGACACCATGCGCACCATCTCCGGGGACACCGGCGGGAGGTTCTTCGGCGGGGACTACCCGGAGTGCCAGACCGAGGCGGCCTTCGAGCTCATCCAGGGGGATGGCTCCCGCGGGCACGAAATGGACGCCGCCGCGCGGCGCAGCGTGGTCAACGCCCTGGACCCCGCGGGCAACGGCTGGGTCCCCAGGGTGGACCCGGTGCGCGACTGCGGCGCCTCCCCCGACGAGACCCGCTTCGGCTGGGGCTGCTTCCAGGAGGGACGGGTGCCCATCATCGTGATGGCCTCCGACGCGGCGTGGTACGACGGGTGCATTCCGGGCTCGCCCATGACCGCCTCGCGGGCCGGGCACAACTGCTCGGAGCTGGTCATGGCCATGAACCGCCGCGGCGGGTTCTTCATCGGGATTGACGTGGGCATCACCGGCGACACGCTGCTCAACTCGCTCCAGGTGGCGGCCATGACGCGCACGCTGGACGGCATGGGGCGGCCCATCGCGTTCCAGCCGGGGCGCAACGTGGACATGATCACCCCGCAGATCATCGAGGCCATCACCCGCATCGCGGGCTCCTCTCGGCAGGACATCACCACCCGCACGCTGCCGGACCCGATGGCCATGGGCATCGCCATGGGGCACACCACCGCGGACTTCATCAAGGCCGTCACCCCCGCCCGGGGCATCCCCGACATGCCCGCGGGCTACGAGCGCCGCGACATGACCACGTTCTACAACGTGAACCCCAGCACCCAGGTGGTCTTCGACGCGGACTTCTACAACGACTTCCAGGAGGGCACGAGCACCGCCCAGCTCTTCCGCGCCACCATCAATGTCATCGGCCGCGGGGGCACCGTCGTGGACACCCGGCCCGTGTACATCGTCGTGCCCGCCCGCGGCGCCGGCGTCGCCCCTATGTGACCGAGGTGAGCATACCTACACCCGCCTACACGGCGCCGTAGCACTCTTCAAGAATGCTCTGGAGGAGCGCCTCGGAGAGGGTGACGCCCTCTCGCTGGCGCCAGGCCACGTGGCCGTCGGGGCGCAGGAGGAGCGCGCCGTCCCGGGCGATGCCGCAGCGGGTGTGGGCGGCGTGCACGAGGCTCAGGGGCACCCTGGGCGGGCAGAGGCGCACCACGGAGACCCCCCGGAGCTGGCGGTTCTCGTCCGAGGCGGAGGCTTCGGGGACCTCGGCGCCGACCAGGAGGGTGGAGCGGGCGTAGGAGAGGAGCGCGTGGCTGGATACCCTCCGGCGGTTGCCGTCGAGCCAGAAGTGCGGGAAGCGCGCGCCGGGGCGGGTGGAGGGCGTGTACTCCGACACCGGGTCCCGAGGGCTCTCGGGGGCAGAGCCGTCCGGGCAGAGGGCGCCCTCGTCGTAGGTGTAGCCGAGGTCGAGCCCGATGCGATCAAAGTGGGGCCGTTGCCTGGCGATGGCCGCGGTCACCCGGGCGCGCACCTCGGGGTCGTGGTTGAAGCGCGCCAGCACGCTGGCGCCGTAGCGCTCGGCCTGCCTGCGGCCCCAGCCCTGGAGCGCCCCGGGACGCGCGGTGAGGGGGCCGGAGCCCAGGCGCTCGCGGGCGCGCCGGAGGCCCTCCACGTTGACGCCGAAGGCCTCGACCACCTCGGTGAGGCTCTCGTAGTTGCGCCGGCTCTCGTCGCAGTTGCGCTGGATCACGGGGCGGCGCTCGGCCTCGTAGGTGTCCAGGAGGCTCTCCGGGGCCTCCCCCCGGAGGACCATGGCGAGCTTCCAGCAGAGGTTGTGGGCGTCGCCGATGCCGGAGTTCATCCCGAGGCCGCCGGTGGGAGGAAACCGGTGGGCCGCGTCGCCCACGAGGAACCCTCTGCCACCGCGGAAGCGATCGGCCACCTGGGCGGTCATGCGCCAGGTGCTCATGGACGTGATGGAGACGTCCACGTCGTCCCGGCCGAGGGCGGCCTTGACGCGCGCGGTCATCACCTCCGGGGTGAAGTCCTCGGTCTTCTCGGGCGGCTCCACCCGCACGTGAAAGACCCAGCGGCGCTCCACGTGGTGCGCGATGAAGACGCTCCCCGGGGCCGCCGGCGAGAAGATGAAATACAGCTTCCCGCGGGAGTTGACCACGCCGCTCAGGTCCGCCTGGAGGTAGGCGTTCACGAAGTCCCCGAGGGCCTCGGGGCCGACCATGGTGGCGCCGAGGGCGGCCCTCCCGCGGCTGGCGGCGCCGTCGGCGAAGAGGACATAGCGGCTGCGGACCTGGAGCGCCTCGCCGGTGGCGAGGTCCGTCACGCGGCTGTCCACCCCAGAGGCGTCCTGGGTGAGGCTCTCCCACTGGTGGCGATACCTGAGGGTCGCGCACGGGCTCGCCTGGACGCGCGCGAGCAGGAGGCGCTCGAGCTCCACCTGCGAGAGGTTCAGGTACGGCGCCGGGGCCGCCAGGTGCTCGCGGTACTTTCGCGCGCCGTCCCCCGCCTGGAGGTCAAGGGCGCCGAACTCCTCGCTGAGGGCGCCGCAGAAGAGCACCCGCGAGGCGTCGGGGTGGGGCGAGGCCTCCGCGGCAAGGGCCTCGAAGGCGAAGCCCAGGCCCTGGAGGACCTCCAGGGAGCGCGCGCTCACCTCGTGGGCCTTGGGGTGCGTCTGGAGGCCCTCGCGACGCTCCAGGACGAGGCAGGGCACGCCGCGGGCCTCCAGGCACAGGGCGCTGACCAGCCCGGTGGGGCCCGCGCCTACGATCAGTACGTCGGTCTCGAGGTGGCTCATGGCGTCGTCTCGGGGGGAAGGGAGCGGGCGGCCCGGAGGCAGAGGGCGTAGCCTACGCCCAGCGTCGCGGCGGCGGCGCCGAAGTGCAGCACCGGGATCGGGAACCCGCGGACAAAGTGCTCCGGCGGCCCGAAGCTCGCGCCCACGGCGTCTTTTACAATACCCGCGCTGAAGAACGCCCCGAGGAGGAGCCCGCCGAGCCGCGCGCTCTGGTGCAGCGGCTCGAGGCTCCGGGGGGTCGCCCTCCAGGCCAGGTACGCGGCGGTGAGGCCGAGGTACGAGCACGCGAAGATCAGCCACAGGAGGTGGAGCCGCGCGTGGTCGCTCCACGAGGGGTGGGTGAGGTGGAAGCGGTCGAAGGTGTCAATGGCCGAGGGCAGGGGCCCATAGGCCAGGGCCGCGAGGATCATCAGGGCCCTGCCGACCCTCCAGGAGGGCGGTGCGGTGCTTGTTTCCATGGTGCCAGCCGCGCAGTGTTGCACGGTGAGCCGCCGCCCCAAAGCACCCTCCGGCTACGACCGGACCTTGTTCCTCCCCTGGGTCTTGGCGTCGTAGAGGAGTTCGTCGGCGCGGCGCACGAGCTCCTGGGCGTCGGTGTCCCTGGGGCCCCGGGTGGCGACGCCCACGGAGACCGTGAGCGGGATGTCCACCCCGTCATACTGGAACTGCTGGATGGCCACCAGGCGCCGGAGCTTGTCCGCGGTGACCACGGCGCCCGCGCGGTCGATCTCCGGGAGGATCACCCCGAACTCCTCCCCGCCGTAGCGGGCGACCATGTCATCGCGCCGGAGGTTGTTCTTGAGCAGCACGGCGAGCTGCCGCAGCACGGCGTCCCCGGCCAGGTGCCCGTAGCGGTCATTGACCTTCTTGAAATGGTCGATGTCCACCATGAGGAGCGAGAGCGGCCGGTCGTAGCGCCGGGCGCGGGAGAGGTCCCGGCTGAGGGCGTCGTCAAAGGCCCGGCGGTTCCCGATGTTCGTGAGCCCGTCGGTGGTCACCAGCCGGTGGATCTCCTCCAGGTACACCGACTCGATGTGGCCGCCGGCGAGGTACTTCAATACCGTACGACCGATCTGAACCCTGTCCCCGTGGGCCAATAACCGCTCGGTCACCGGCTGATCGTTCACGTACGTACCATTGGTGCTCCCAAGGTCCCGGACCGTGTGGTCCAGCCCGTTGGCCGAGGGGTCCAGCCGCGCATGCTGCCGGGAGACGCTCTCCTCATCGATCTGGAAATCGCAGGTGTTGGCCCGCCCGATGAGCACCGGCCGCAGGTCCAGCGGGTGCTGGTACCCCAGCCGCAGGCCGTGCATCACCACCAGGCATGCGGGCTTCTTGTCCGGCTCCGGGGTACTCCGCGGCCCGAGCCCCAGGATGTGGTGCCGGCCGGTTGCCTCGGGGTCGGACCCGTTGCGCATCGAACTCACACCCAGCATACGCCTGAAACCCCACGGGCGCGCGCCGCTTCGCCGTGGGAAAGTTGACCGCAGCCCTGCCAGACCGCTACGCCCGAGGTCGCCTTGACGCATCGAGCCCGCACCCTCGCCTCCGCGGCCCTCCTGGCCATGGCCTTCCCGGCGGTCACCGTCGGGCGCTTCGCCGATGCCCAGCGGCGCTCCCCACGCCCGGGCGCCACCGTGGACGCAGGCACCCGGAGCCCCAGGAGCCCCTCCGCCCCGGTGATCCATGCCCCCATCGCCGGCCTGGACCTGGGTCGTATGCGCCTGGCAGCGGGACATTTTGTCGCGGACCTCCCTGGGGGTTCCCGGGCCACGTTGACGCTGGATGCCACCTGGCAGCGGGCGACGGTGGCGCTCCTGGAGCGTCACCAGTTGCCGGAGGCGGCGGTGGTGGTGCTGGACACGGACACGGGCCGGGTGCTGGTGTGGGCCTCTCGGGGGGGGGAACCCGGGGCCCGCGCGGGGCAGGAGCTGCCGAGGTTGCCGGTGGCGCCGGCGGCCAGTGTGTTCAAGATCGTGACCACGTCGGCGCTGCTGGCCCATGGGCTCGCGGAGGACTCGGTGACGTGTTACTCTGGGGGGTTTCACCGGCTCCTGGCGAGGGACCTGGTGAGCGACCCGCGGAGGGACCGGGACTGCGCGACGCTGGGGGAGGCCTTTGCCAACTCGATCAACACGGTGTTCGCGCGGCGGGCGCTGGAGCGGCTGTCGCCGGACGACGAGCGGGCGCAGGCGACGGCCTGGGGCTTCGGCGAGCCGGTGCCCTTTGACGTGGCGGTGCAGCCGAGCCCGGTGACGATCCCGACGGACACGCTGGAGTTCGCGCGCACGGCGGCGGGGTTCTGGAACTCGTACCTGTCGGCGGTCCACGGGGCGGCGCTGGGGCAGGCGATCGCCCGCGGGGGGGAGCTGTCGCGGCCCTGGATCGTGGACCGGGTGCAGAGCGCGCGGGGGGACGTCACCGCGGTGGGCGGGGCGCAGCCCTGGCGCCGGGCGACGACGCCGGAGATCGCCCGGAGCATGCAACGGATGATGCTCCGGACGGTGACCGACGGGACGGCGTTCCACGGCTTCCACGACGCCCACCGCCGCGCGTACCTGGACGGGATCACCGTCGGGGGCAAGACCGGCACGCTCACGCGGGACACGCCCTACCGGGCGTATACGTGGTTCGTGGGCAACGCCGAGGGGCCGGGGCATCGGCTGTCCTTCGCGGTGCTGGTGGGCAATGACCCGCTGTGGCGCGTCAAGGCCGCCACCGTCGCGCGGCAGGTGTTGCAGATCGCCTACCGCGGCCACGCCACGGATTGAGCTCCGACCTCACTCCCCCGCCCCCTAGGCGCCAAGCGCCATCACGTTGTGGTGTCGTCGGGACGATCCCCCAAAGGCGCCGTGGAGCTCGGACCTTGTGTGGTGTTGGGCGGTGGAGGCCGGGGTTCGCCAGGCGAAGGGTCCCTGAGGTCGCGTCGCTCACCCCGGGCTACGGAATGCGGTCACCGCGCCTCCGCGCGGTTG
>JACRDB010000161.1 GCA_016218725.1 Deltaproteobacteria bacterium | reverse complement strand
CTCGCGGCGCAGGCGCTGGAGGCCACCGGGGACGGCGCGGGCGCCACCCGGGCCTGGCGCCGCCTCGCGGTGGACGAGCCCGACGACGCCCACGCCCAGGAGGCCCTGGCGGCCCTCGGGAGGCTCCGGGCGGGGCTCTCGCCGTCGGAGGTGCTGGACCGGGCCACGGAGCTGGTGCGCCGCGCGCGCTACACCGAGGCCCTGACGGCGCTGGAGGGCGTCCCGGTGGCGCCAAGAGGCCCCCTCGGCGCGCGGCGGGCGCACGTCCTCGGGAGGGCGCTGTACGGCCTGCGCACGCGCTACACCGAGGCCCACGCGGCGCTCTCGGAGGCGGGCCGCCGGGAGGACAACCCGGACCGGGACGAGGACGCCTTCCTCGCGGCGCGCTCGCTGGCCCGCGCGGACCGCGACGACGACGCCATCGCGGCGTTTGACGCCGTGGCCCGCGGGCGCCGCGGGCGCTGGGCCGACGAGGCCGCGTACCGGGCCGCCTGGCTGGAGGCCCACCACCAGCGCACGGGCCGAGCCCTGGCGCGGCTGGAGGCCTTCCTGCGGGAGCGCCCGGAGGCCTCGTCGCGGCTCCGGGTGGAGGCCGCCTGGGAAGAGGGCTGGATGCTCTACCTCGCCCGGAGGTACCCCGAGGCCGCCGTCGCCCTGGACCGCGCGGGCGCCATGGCCACGCACCACCTGGAGCGGGGCCGGGGGCGCTACTGGGCCGCCATGGCCCGGTGGCGCGCGGGGGACCTCCAAGGAGCCCTCCGGGGCTGGCAGGGGGCCATCGCCGACCGGCCGCTCACGTACTACGCCCTGCTCTCCGAGGCGCGCCTGAGGGCCCTCGGTGGCGCGGTGCCGCCCGTGGCCCCGCCGCCGGAGCGCCGCCCCACCCCCGCGGTGGAGCTCCCCGCGAGGGCCTCGTGGCTGCGCGCCCTGGGCTTCGACCGCGAGGCCGGCGGGGCCCTGCTCGCCGACGAGGACGCCCTGCGCGCGAGGCTCCCCCCGGAGCGCGCCGATGAGGCCCTGGCCGTGGCCTACCTCTCCGTGGGCGAGGCGCGGCGCGCGTTCCAGCTCTCGTCGCGCCACGCGGAGCTCCTGGACCCGCTGCCCACCACGGCGTCGCGCTGGGTGTGGGACTGCGGCTTCCCGAGGCCCCACGCCGAGGCCGTCCAGGCCGCCGAGGACGACAACGGGATGCCCCGGCAGTACCTCTTCGCGATCATGCGCCAGGAGAGCGCGTTCAACGCCGAGGACGTGTCCAGCGCCCGGGCCATCGGGCTCCTCCAGATGATCCCTCCCACCACCCGCAGGGTGGCCCAGACCCTGAACATCCCCTTCCGCGAGGAGCTGCTCTTCGAGCCCGGGTACAACATCCGCGTGGGGGGCTGGTACATCGGCAGGCTGTACCGGCAGTACCAGGCCGTGCTCCCGAGGGCCATCGGGAGCTTCAACGCCGGCCCCGGCGCCATGAACCGCTGGATCGGCCAGTGGGACTCGGACGAGCTCGACGTCTTCGTGGAGCGTATCCCCTTCGACGAGACGCGCAACTACGTCAAGCGCGTGCTCCAGAACCTCGCGCGCTACCGCTACCTCCACGGCCCCTACGGCGAGGCCTGGCCCCTCAGGCTCTCCCTCGCCGGCGGCGGCACCGTGGAGACCCTGGTAGACTATTGAAGGGTATACACGGTGTATACCCCGTGGACCTAGGGAGAGGTGTGCGATGGACGTAGCGGCCCTGTTGGCGGTGCTGGACGAGCTGGCGCCGCCGAAGCTGGCGGAGCCCTGGGACAACGTGGGGTTGTTGGTCGGGGACCCGTCGCGGGCGCTGACCCGGGCGCTCCTGGCGATTGACTACACCCCGGCGGTGGCCCGGGAGGCGAGGGAGGGGGGCTTCGAGGCCGTGGTGGCGTACCACCCGCCGGTGTTCCAGGGGCTCAAGCGGGTGCTTGCGGGCACGGCGGTGTACGACGCGGTGCGCGACGGGGTGGCGCTCTACGCGCCGCACACGGCGCTGGACATCGCCGAGGGGGGCACCAACGACGTGCTGGCGGACCTGGTGGGGATGACCTCCCGGGCGCCGGTGAAGGTGCTGACAGACGCGCGGGCGAGGCTCTCGGAGCGCCCGTTGGGCCTGGGGCGCATCGGCCCGGTGGAGCCCGTGGAGCGGGCGGAGCTCCTCCAACGGATCAAGGCGGGCCTCGGGGTGGGGGCGCTCTTGGTGGCGGGCCCCACGGAGGGGGTGGTGCGCTCGGTGGCGGTGGGGGCCGGGGCCTGCGGGGACCTCCTGGACGACGTGCTGGCCCGCGGGGCGGGGCTCTACCTCACGGGGGAGCTGCGGCACCACGACGCCCTCAAGGCCGCCGCCGCGGGGCTCACGGTGGTGTGCGCCCTGCACTCGAACTCCGAGCGGGTGACGCTCCCCCGGCTGGCCGAGCGGCTCCGGGAGAGGCTCCCGGCCCTGGAGGTGCGGGTGAGCGCCGAGGACCGGGACCCCTTCGGGGTGCGGTAGGGATCGCGGGTTGCGGGGTAACCTGTACATTTGTATAGTGTGTCCATGGACGCGAGGGACCTTGTGCAGGTGGAGGCGCTCACGCAGGCGGCGGCGCCGGGGCCGTTGGAGTTCACGCCGGAGCAGCGGCAGTTGATCCGGGACACCTTCGCCAACGGGGCGACGGACACGGAGTTCGCGGTGCTCATGGAGATCGCGCGGGCGCGGAGGCTCAACCCGCTCCTGCGGCAGATTCATTTCGTGAGCCGGTGGGACTCGGACAAGCACCGGCCGGTGTGGGCGACGCAGGTTTCCATTGACGGGCTGCGGGCCATCGCGGAGCGCACGGGGCTCTACGCAGGGCAGGACGAGGCGGAGTTCACGGAGAAGCCCGACCAGACGCTCAAGCTCTGCAAGGTGCGGGTGTACCGCAAGGACTGGGAGCGCCCGGCGGTGGGCCTGGCCCACTGGGACGAGTACGTGCAGACCATCCGGGACAAGGTCACGGGCAAGCTCCGCCCCACGGCCATGTGGGCGCGCATGCCCCACGTGATGCTCGCCAAGGTGGCCGAGGCCGCGGCGCTGCGCCGGGCCTTCCCGGAGGACATGGCGGGGCTCTACACCACGGACGAGATGGCCCAGGCCCAGAACGAGTCGCCCTTCGCCCGCGGGGCGGGGGTGGGGTTGCGCCGGGTGGTGGAGCCGTCGCCGGCGCACCTGCCGTCGCCGCTGGAGGCCTTTGCGCTGAGGGCCTCGTCGCTCCGGAGGCTGGAGGACGCGCCGAGGCTCTGGGTCCAACAGCGGGAGGCCCTGGCCCGCTGCGGGGACCACACCCGCGGGGCGGCCTGGAAGCTCCTGTGCCACCGCGCCGAGGAGCTCGGCGCGCAGGAGGCCCCGGCGTGGCTCAAGCGGGGCATCGCCGAAGAAGACGCCCGCCGCCCGACACAATCCTCGGTCACCGCGGAGCCCACGGGGGTCGGGGCCACGGTGGCGGCGCTGCCGCCGGGGCTCGACGTCAAGGCCGCCCTCGCCGACGCCCGGCGCCCGAGCGACCCGTACCTGGACTTCGTGGGGTGAGAGTATACACGGTGTATGCCTCGCGCGGGGTGCCGGTCTGGGCTACGGTGACGCGGTGCGACGGGCGCTCTGGTGTGTGTGTGTGCTGCTCTCTCTTCCCGCGGGGGTGACCGCGCAGGGGGTGGTGCACCAGGGGGCGCTGGCGACGGCACCTCGGCCCGAGACGCGGCGGTGGCTGGGCACGGTGAGCGCGGTGGAGCTGGCTCGTGGGGCGCTGAACGCGGAGGGTGAGCGGGCGGTGGCCCGGTGGCTGTCGGTGGCCTTCGGGGGGCGGCTGACGTTCCAGTCCGGGGGCGTGACGGTGACGAGCACCACGGTGGGCGTGGGGCTGGACGTGGGGGTGCGTGTGTACCTCGGAGGGGAGGCGCCGCGGGGGCTGTTCCTGGGGCTCCAGGGCGCGGTCACGGCGGCCCTCGGGGTGGGCGGCGACGACCGCGCGTCGAGCACGGGGGTGGGTCTGGGGCTCACCGTGGGGGCGCTGGCGGGCTACACCCTGGTGTTCGAGAACCGCTTCGTGCTGTCCGTCGGGGGAGGGGCCGGGTACACCCGGAGCGACCCGTCGTACGCGGTGTTCCCGGTGCCGGGCTACGCGGGGGTGGTGCCGCTCCTGCGCCTGTCCCTCGGGTACGCGTGGTAGCAGGAGGGCGCTGATGTGTAAGCATGTTCGATGCGGGTGTGCGCCGTTGTGTAAGCATGTTCGATGCGGGTGTGCGCCGTTGTGTAGGCGTGTTCGATGCGGGTGTGCGCCGTTGTGTAGGCGTGTTCGATGCGGG
>JACRDB010000171.1 GCA_016218725.1 Deltaproteobacteria bacterium | reverse complement strand
TCCGCGCGAGGGGTGCTCTCGCGGGCGCAGCACGTGCCTCTCCAGTCCGCGTCGCCACGCCTCCCCACCCCGCCTCCCCGAGAGCTCGCTCTCTGCAACCGCGCGGAGGCGCGGTGACCGCCTTCCGTAGCCCGGGGTGAGCGACCCGACCTCGGAGGCCGTTGCGCTGGCGAACCCCGGGCGAAAGAGCGTCAGGAGCTCGGGCGGCGCGGCGGCGCGGTCGCCTACTGCGCCGTCCTCGAAGCCCCATCCGCCGCCTGGAGTGCCTGAAATTCAGACCTCGGAGCCCTTATCCTGGCGCCTATGCCCCCCGACCCCCAGGCGACTGCGAGCTCCGCGGGGCCTTGGGGAATCGGTCCCGACGACATCGCTACGTGATAGCGCCTAACGCCTATGGGGCCGGGGGGGTGAGGTCGCCGCCTACCGCGGGGTGTCGCCCGCGACCCAGGAGGTGAACAGCAGCACCGTCGGCTGGTCCACCGCCAGGTCCGGCGGCATGCGCCGCGCCAGGAGCGCCGCGGACACCAGCGGCGCCATGGACCGGAAGCGCTCGTAGCCCCGAAGGTCCCGCGCGATCCCCGTGGAGTGACACCGCGCGCACCGGGCCGTGTACACCGGTAGCACGTCCCGCTCGTAGGTGGGCACCCGCCCGAGGGGTGACACGTAGGTGAAGGTGCGCGTCCGGCGGAGCTCCGGGGCCCCGCGGTAGCGCACCACCACCTCCACCGTGTGGTCGCCGAAGTCCAGCATCGGGAGGTCCCGGTAGAGCCTCCCCTGGGGACCCCAGCCGAAGGGCGGGGCCGTCAACTGCTCGGCGCGCAGCTCGTCAACGAACCACTCGACGGCCTCGACGGCACCGGGCTCCGGCGGCGCTGCCCGAAGCGGCAGCCTCGCCTCGGTCACCCGCTGCCCGTCGGGGAAGCCCACCAGCGCGATCGTCGGCTCCACCACCACCCGGAGCACCACGGTCCTGCGGGCGGTGCCCCCGTCGCGTGGCGCGGCGTCCATCCCCGCGGCGCCGCCGTCCGTCGCCGCGGCGTCGGGAGCTCCGCCGTCCGGGCGCCCGGCGTCGGCCATGCGCGCGCCGCCCGTCACGTCCGCGGTGAGCGCGAGCCACGCCGTGTCCCCGCGGGAGGCGTCCGCCGCGAGGGCCACCCTCGACGCCATGGTGATCATCCCCTCGAAGGGCTGCACGCCCCGGGCGACCATCTCCAGGTTGTTGCGCGCGTCCAGGCGACCGACGTCCACGCCGCGCTCCCCGAGGTCCCACACGGCCCACAGCCAGGGCCCCGCCGCGGTGAGCGCCGAGGGCCCACGGTACTCGCCCGGGATGCGCACCCGCGTCACCGCCCCGGCGGGGGTCACCCGCAGGAGCTCCGTCGCGCGCGAGAGGTAACGGTCCTCGCCCAGCCGCGCGATGGCGCTCACCGGACTCGGCGCCAGCCCCACCACCGGGTCCGACCAGACGACCTCCAACGCGCTCGTGGTCACCGTGACCCGCAAGCGGTAGAGCTCTCCGCCCGCTCGCAAGACCCACGCCTCGCGGCGGGCGCCGTCCACCGGGCCCGAGACCACCGCCACCACGTCCGTGAGGGCCGCTCCGTCGCGTTCGAGCTGGTACCAGCGCTCTCCCTGCGTGGTGAAGAGCCCCGCGGAGGTGGCCCAGAGGGCCTCGGAGCCCCACGCGGTCATGGCCCTGGCGTTGCGCAGGAGCATCGGCAGCTCCGCGCGGCGCAGCCAGCCGTCCTCGACCACCAGACCCCCTCCCGGGACCAGCACCAGCGGCACCCCGGGGGAGCGCTCCACCACCGCCGCCGCGGGCGCCTCGCCGTCCCCCGTGCGGTCGCCCGGGAGGCGCTCCACCACCCGGGCTTCACCGTAGACGTCCACCGCCAGGAGGCGCCCGTCCCGCGCGGCCACCAGGCCCTCTCCCTCGGGGCTCACCCACACCGCCGAGGGCTCCACCCCCGAGGGCAACACCAGCGGCCCGAAGAACGCCGGGATGCGGTCCGTCAGCCTCGCGTCGGTGTTGGTGGGCTGCACCATCGTCGGCCCCGGAGGCGGCGGCGGTGGCGGCGGCGGTGGTGGCGGCGGCGGGGCCGGGGCCTCCGCGGCGCAGGCGACCAGCAGGGCCATGCAAAGAGCGAAGGGCGCGCGCTTCACGGCTCGATCCTCCAGCGGTACGCCGCGCCGGTCTGGGCGCCTCGGTGGTTCGAAGAGGGCGCTCCCACGGCCACCCACGCGCCTCCGCCGCTGGCCGAGGGCACCGCCCGGGCAGCGCACACGGTCCCGAAGAGCGACGGCTCCCGCGCATCTCCCACCGCCAGGAGCCAGGGCTCTCCTGCCAGCACGTCCTGCGACGACCCTCCCCTCCACCCGAGGAGGGCTCCCGCGAAGGGCCCCGCGCGGGACAGGTCCCCGCCGCCGACGAGCACCTCGGCGGTGTTGTCTCCGTCCAGGTCGGCCACGGCCAGACACGACCCGTAGCGCGCGCTGGTCGGGTCCGGAGAGGGGATCACCCGTCGCTCGGGAGCCTCCAGGGTGCGCAGCCCCACGGCGATGTAATCCCCTTGCACGTACACGTTCTCTCGGAGCCCGTCGGTGCAGCGCCGGTCGGGGCATACCCGCGTGAGCACCGCCCCGGAGAGCACCTCCACCGCGGGTCCCACGGTGGTCCTCCACGCCAGGCTCGTGTCCCGAAAGACCAGGTCCGGCACACGGTCGCCGGTCACGTCCGCGCCGCCGGTGAGCACCAGCCCCATGTTCGTGGTCGCCCCGGGCAGGTCGTTGAAGTCATTGGCCCTGGTCATCGCGTCCATGGTGTTGTCCCGCAGGAAACGGTCGTCGGGAACCACGAAGACCTCGAAGGGTGCGGTGTGCATGCCGCACCTCGTACCGAAGCCGAACTGCACGGCCAGGCCGGCTCTTACGCTCCCGCCCGTGTTGCCCGAAACGGACACGGCGGTGTCCGAGCAGCCGTCGCCGTCGAGGTCTCCGGCGGAGGTGACGGCGACGCCGAAGACCGTGTTGTCCGCGCGCTCGGGCCACCAGGGGGAGGTGTCCGGGTCGGCGCAGTGGGCGAGGAGGCGCCCCATGGTGTCCGGGGCACGACCGAGCACCACCTCGGCGCCGTTGTTCGCAGCGCCTCCGGGGCGGCCCACGAGGAGGTCCTCCATCCCGTCGCCGTTGACGTCCCCGGCGCGGGCGATGGTGGCGCCGAAGCCGAGCCTCCGGGCGGTGCCTCCCATGGGGACGCGCTCTCGGGGGATCAGCCAGAAGCGCTCGGCGAGGGTGCCGTCGGGTTGCTGGAGGTAGACGTGCACCACGCCGCGCCCTGGCGAGGCCGTGGCCACGGCGGTGCCGACGCGCAGGAAGCACGGGTCCGTGGGTGTGTTCGCGAGCACCCTGGAGGTGACCTGGTCCGTGCCGCCGGAGGCCGCCCCGGGGTCACCGATGGCCACGTCCTGACGCCCGTCGCCGTTGAAGTCCAGCATGGCCACGCTCCCGCCGAGCTGCGAGCCCCGGTCCTGCCAGAAGCGCGCGAAGCTCACCCGCTCCGGCGAGCGCACCACGTCCACCACGCCCACCCGCGCCCGGAAGCCCGCGGGGCGCGCGGCGGTCATGCCCAGGGCGGGCACCTCGGGGGAGTGGGCCCCGGGGCTGCCCAGCACCAGGTCACCGCTGGCCGGGGCCCTCATGGGTCCGAGGGCCAGGCCCGCGCCGCTGCGGTCGCCGTTTGCAAACAGCGGGAGGTTGATCGTGGACCGCGCCATCCAGCGCGTCATGAAGGGCGACGGGGACCCCGGGGGGAGCACCACCAGCGCGCCCGAGGCGAAGCCCATGGGGGTGTTGCGGTATGCCGCCCACACCGCGACGGGGCCCGTGCGCCCCATGGCTCCGGCCGCCGCGGCGCTGCGGGCTCCGAGGAACTCCAGGTTCTCGCCGGTGATGGTGGCCGTGGGCATGAGCGTCCCCATCGCCGCCAGGGACGCCGTGGAGAACACCCAGAGCGCCCCGTTTGGTGCGCTGTCTCCAGCGCCGCCGACCAGGTACTCGCCGACGCCGTCGCCGTCGAGGTCGGTCACCACGGCGCTGCGGCCGAAGCCCGCGTTGGTGGCGCCCACATAGCGCAGCGACGCACGGGACGAAAGCACCACGTTGAGGGTCCCCTCCCTGGGGACGGCCCCGAGGGTCCCTGGCGGGAACACCCAGAGCCCCCCGGTCTGCGCCGCGGCCATGCCCGCCAGGTTCTGGGCAAAGGTAGGAGAGCGTACGACCAGCACCCTGCGCCCCATGGCGACGGTCACCACGTCGAGGCCAAAGCCGAAGCGGGCGTTCGCCGGGCGGTTCATGGGGTCGAGGTGGATCACCCAGGAGGGCGTTGGTGTGAAGCGCCCGCGGTTGTCTCCGCGGTAGACCAGCACGCTCCCGGTGCCCGACAGGGGAGCGCCGAGCACCAGGTCGTCGCGGCCGTCGTTGTCCATGTCAACGAGCACCATGGCGCGGCCCGCGTCCGCGGCGGCGCGGCACTCCGGGGGGCCGTCGGTGTCCGTGAGGCGGTCCCGCACGTCGAGGACCTGCACGGGGACCGTCTCGAAGAGGCCCCGCGTGGCGCGCAGGCCGTGGTACACATACACCTTGCCAGTGTTCCGGCAGGTCATGGGGGCGAAGGGGTTGGTGGCGTTGGGAGCGGCCACCAGGAGGTCCTTGACGCCGTCGCGGTCCAGGTCGGCCACCAGCACCGAGGTGCCGTAGCGGTCATTGCCGTTCTCGCCGGAGAACACCCGCTCGGCGGGGGTGACCAGCCCCGAGGGGGAGCCCAGGTACACGCCCACGGCGCCGCGGCCGTCGCGCCCGAGGTCTTGATCCGCCGAGGAGAGCACCAGGTCCGTGGTGCCATCACCGTCTACGTCGTCGGTCAGGAGCAGGCTCCCAAAGTGATCCAGGTCCCTCACGCCCTCCAGGGTCTGGTCCGGGCGCTCGACGAAGGTGCCATCCGCGCGGGCGAGGAACACCAGGACCCCACCAGACTCCATGTTGGTGCGGCTCCGGTTGGCCTGCCCAAAGATCAGGTCCTGGCGCCCGTCCCGGTTGATGTCCCCAAAGACCACGTCGCCAAAGAGGTTCTGCGGCCCTCGGGGGATGGGGGCTGGCGAGACCTCGTCGCCGACCACCACCCGGAGCGTGTCCCTCTCCATGGTGAAGCGGTCCGTGCCGGTGACCACCGAGGTGCCCGCCCTGGCGCCCGCGGCGTTGAAGTAGAGCGCGTCGCCGTCTCGCTCGATGGCGCCGCCGGTGCGGTCCGTGGTGACCGCGGCGTCCACGGTGCCGGAGCCCCCTCGCCAGCGCAAGGGAGCTCGCTGCCCGCTGGGGACCAGCACCACGGCATGCAACGGCGCGAAGTTGTCCCCGGCGGCCACCTCGGCCCGGAGCTGCACCTCGCGGCCGCTGCCGGTGTCCGTGGCCCTCAGGCGATACGCGCCCTGCACCGTCCCGCTGGTGAAGCTCCCCGAGGCGTCCAGGCGACCGTCTCCTCGCGGCGGCGCCATGAGCAGGTCCCAGCGCACGGTCCCGAGGTTCCCCCGGGCGGTGAAGCGCACCGTGCGCCCCGGGGCCACCCGGAGCTCGTCGGGCTCCACCACGAAGGGCCCCACCACCTCCACCCGGGCGCGCGCCGTGAGCGAGCACGGCAGGTCCGTCGCCAGCACCTCGAAGCTCGCCGCCCGGGTGCCCGCCACCAGCCCTCCGCCCACGCCCAGCGTCGAGCCCTGGGTCACCGCACCAGGGGCAAACGCAAACAGTGCGCCAGTCCCGGAGCCTCCGGTGGTGGTGAGGCGAGTGCCGGCCTCCGTGGCGATGCGTACCATGGCGGGCTCGATGCGCAGGGGCTCGCAGCGCACGGCGGGGGCGTCCCTTGCGCTGTCCACGGCGCTGTCCCTGGGGCCGTCCTGGGGGGAGGTGTCCTCGGCGGGGCGGGTGTCCGGGGCGAGGTCCGGCCCGAGGTCCGAGGCGTCCGCGGGGGACGCATCCGGTGAGGGCGGCGCCTCGCTGCAACCCAGGGCCAGGAGCGCGAGCACGCCAACGAAGCGAAGCACCATGGCCCGAACTTGCCAGAAATCAACGCGGCGCGGGAGGCCGACGGGCGCCCGGTGCGCGCACATCGCGCGTCCGGGGCGCCACCGCGTCGGTCGGTGATGGGTGCCAACTGTGTGAATTTACTTGAGATTATGAGGTAGTGCGGCGTGCGCGCCTCACCTGGAGCGGCGGAGGTCGCGATGGCAATCGGGGCGCAGGTCCCCACGCAACCGATGGGTCGCCCGGCGCGATACCCGCGTGGGATGCGCACACGCTTCGACAGCCTCGCCAAGGACCTGTGGAAGGACGCGCTGGGAGACGTCGGTCGGGTGACCGCCGAGCTGGAGGTCACCTCCCCTCCGCAGCGGGCGGATGCGACCTTCGAGCCGGACCCAATCCAGAGGGCGGCGCTGCGGGCCCGGGGCCTCCTGGGTCGCATGGCGCTTGGGGCTTGCATGCTGGAGGCCTTCCACGGCACGCCGGACCCCGAGGACGTGCGGGACTGTCACCGAAAGTACCTCGCCTGGCGCCGGAGCCTGGGCGAAGACCGGGACGGCGCCCTGTTATGGCTGGTGGTGTCCGGGGACCCGAGGCGAGCGAAAAGGGACTTTCAGCTCCGTCGCCTCTCGGGGTGGCCCGAGGGGGTGTTCTCGGCGGCGCCGGGCTTCGGCCTGAGGGCGGTGTCCGTGGCGGCGCTCCCGGCGACGCGGGACACGCTGGCGCTGCGACTGTTCGGGCAGGGCGCGGTGCTGCGCGAGGCTGCCCGGGAGGTGCTCGCCCTGCCCGAGGACGCCTGGGAGCGGCGCCTGATCCCGGTCTTGCTACAATGGCGCACACAGATCCCAGAGCTCCCCGAGCGCAGGACCACAGACGAGGAGGACTTCGTGAGCAATGCACAGCAGATTCTCGACGAGTGGGAGCGAAGGGCCACCCACAAGGGTCTCTCCCAGGGCCTCTCCCAGGGTCGCTCCGAGGGCCTCGCGCCGCTGGTGAGGCTGTTCGAGCGGAGGCTCTCACGCCCGCTCACGGAGACTGAACGGGAGGGATTGCGTTCGCGACTCGGGAGCCTGGGCCCGGAGCGCCTCGGGGATGTCGTGCTCGACCTCTCCCCCGCAGAGCTCGGCGCCTGGCTCGCGGACCCCGCCGCCCGGTGACCCCGTGATTACCACCGTTGTATTTCCGAATACAACGGTGGTAACCGCGAGGGGGGTCACTTCCCCTTCGCGAGCAGCCGCACCGCGGCGTCGAACATACGCAGCGGGATGCGCACCTCGACCACGGGGCCGTGCCCCTTGCGCGAGGCCACCAGGCGGAACGTCGTCGCCGCCCGGAGCCCCCGGTCGCGCTCCACGGGCGCGATGGCCTCCGCGAAGGCGGCGCGCTCCTCGGGCGTCGTGGTGAAGCCCTTGCCGCGCTTGCCCGGCGGCACCCGCCCCTGCCGCAGCGTGCGCGCGGCGCCCTTGATGGCCTCGACCGGCGCCGCGCGGAGGTCCATGGGCTCCTCCCCGCCAGGGAGCGCGAAGGGCTTCGTCAGCAGGCCCTCGAAGGTGTCGGGCTCCGGGGTGGCGTCCACCAGGGCCAGCACCGCCGCGGCCCGCTCCTGGTCGAGGGTGCGCAGCACCGAGCGGTCCACCCGCGTCGCCAGCTCGACCAGCTTGTCGGCCGTGGTCACCGAGAGGTCCAGCTCCGCCCGGAGCATGGTGGCCCGGTCATCGTAGCCCAGCGCCCGCACCACATCCTCGTCGCCGAGGGTGACCAGCGCCTGGCCGATGTCGAAGTAGTCGTCGGCGATGTGCTCCCGCAGCTCGCGGATGTGCGCCACCGCGGCGCGCCCTCGCTTGCGCGCCCTCGCCTGCGCCGCCGCGCGCAGGGCGTCCGCGCGCTTCTTCAGCGCCGGCGCGAGGGCGCGCTTCGCGGGGGCCCGCGGAGCCTTCCGGGCGGCGGCGCTGGCACGCCGGGGGCGGGTGGTCTTCGGCTTGCCCATACGCGGCGACGGTACACCCTGCGCCGCGCCGGGCGCCACTCTCCCGGGCGGCGCCCGCGACAAGGTCAACGCACCGAGAGCGTGGTCATGCCCCGGACGCCGCTGCGCTCGGCGGTGACCGTGGTCATTCCCGCGCGGAAGCCCGTGGCGAGGCCGCGGGAGCCCGGGGCGTTGCTCACGTCGGCCACGGTGATGTCCGTGGAGAGCCAGGTGACGAAGTTGGTGAGGTCCAGCGTGGTCCCGTCGGAGAAGGTGCCCGTGGCGTTGAGCTGGAGGTTGGCGCCGGGGGCCACCACCGCGGGCACCGGCGCGATGGCCAGCGAGCGCAGCGTGGCGGAGGTGACGGTCACCGTGGCGGTGCCGGTGGCACCCAGGAACTGCACCGTGACGGTGGCCATCCCGGGCGCCAGCGCCGTGGTGAAGCCCCGGGAGCCGGGCGCGTCGCTCACGAAGGCGATCCCCGGGAGGCTGGAAGTCCAGGTGGACATCCCCGTGACCGGGCGGGTGGTGCCGTCGCTGTAGATCGCCGTGGCCTGGAGCTGCACGGCGTACCCGACGGGCACGGTGTTCACGAAGGGCGTCACCTGGATCCGGGTGATCGTCGCGTTGGTCACCGTGAGCGTGGTAGAGCCCCGCACGCCCATGCAGTCCGCGGTGATGGTGGCGGTCCCCGCGGAGAGGCCTCGGGCGTTGCCCCGGGGCGCTCCCCCCGTGGTCACCACGGCCACCGCGTTGTCCGAGGAGGTCCAGACGCACATGTTCGTGAGCGGCGCGCTGGTCCCATCGGAGTAGATCCCCGTGGCCTGGAACTGCTGGGCGGCGCCCACGTTGATGCTCGGGGTGAAGGGCGTCACCTGCACCGTGGTGAGCATCGCCGGCGTGGCCGTGAAGGTCGCCGTCCCCGAGAGCCCCATCCACTGGGCGGTGATGGTGGCCGTCCCCGCCGCCACGGCCACCGCCAGGCCTCGGGAGCCCGGGGTGTCGCTCACCTGCACGGACATCGGGTTGGAGCTGGTCCAGGTGGCCATGCCCGTCACGTCCCGGGAGGTCCCGTCGGAGAACACCGCCTGCACGGTGTACTGCCTGCGGGCTCCCACCGGGACCGTGATCGCCGCAGGGTTCACGGACAGGAGCACCACCGTGGACGAGGTCACCGTCACCGGCGTGGAGCCCATGGAGCCCATGTAGGTCGCTGTAACCGTGGCCGTACCGGCGCCCACGGCGGTGCCCACGCCTCGCATGGGCCCGAGGGTGCCGATGGTGAGCACCATGGGGTTGGAGCTGGTCCAGGTGGTCATGCCGGTGACGTTCCGGGAGGTGCCGTCGGAGAAGACTGCCACTGCCTGGAAGCCCTGCATGGCGCCGGGGGCGAGCCTCGGGGCCACGGGGGTCACCTGGAGGGCGGTGATGGTGCCGGGGACCACCGTGAGGGTGGTGCTCCCGGCCACGCCCATGAAGGTGGCGGTGATGGTGACGCCGCCCGGGGCCACGGGGAGCGCGTTGCCCATGGCGTTGATGTTCGCGACCATGGGGTCGGAGCTGGTCCACGCGGCCATGCCCGTGACGTTGCGGGAGCTGCCGTCGGAGAACACCGCGAAGGCGGTGTACTGCACCCGGAAGCCCACCGGCGAGGAGATGGCGATGGGCGTCACGGACACGCTCCGGAGCGTGGCGCCGGTGACCGTGACCGTGGTCATTCCCAGCACGGCCCCGAGGGTGGCGGAGACCGTGGTGCGCCCCGCGGCGCGGGCCAGGAGCTGCCCCTGGGCCCCGGCCACGTTGGAGATGGTGGCCACGGCGCCGTCGGCGGTGGTCCAGGTGACGCTCGCGGTGAGGTCCGCCATGGTGCCGTCGGAGTAGGCCCCGGTGGCGCGGTAGTTCGAGCGCAGGCCCGCGGTGGTGCTGGCGTCCGCGGGGCTCACGGCGATGGACAGGAGCGAGGCCATGGTGACCGTCACCGCGGCCGTTCCCGTGACACCCGAGAACTGCGCGGAGATGGTGGTCATCCCGGGGGACGCTCCGCGTACGAGACCCTTGGAGCCCAGGACGTCGGACACCGAGGCCGTGGCCGCCGCGGCGCTGCTCCAGGTGGCGCTCTCGGTGAGGTCCCGGGTGGAGCCGTCGGAGAAGGTCCCGGTGGCCCGGAGCATGACCGTGGCGCCCGCCGGGAGGGTGCTCGCGGCCGGGGTGATGGTGATCGCCCGGAGCGTGGCCGGGGATACGGTCACCGTGGCGGCGCCGGTGACGCCCGCGCTCGCGGCGGTGACGGTGACCATCCCGGGCGCCAGGGCCGTGACGAGGCCGTTGGAGCCCATGGCGTTGGAGACGCTGGCCACCATCGGGCCGCTGGAGCTCCAGGTCACCGTGGCGGTGAGGTCCGTGGTGGTGCCGTCGGAGTAGGTGCCCAGGGCCCTCAGGCTCACGGTGCCCCCGGGGGACAGGGTCGCGGTCCCCGGGGCGACGGTGAGGGTCCGGAGCGTGGCGGCGGTGACCGTGACCGTGGTGCTCCCGGAGAGCATCCCCACGGAGGCCGTGACCACCGAGGTGCCCGCGCCCAGGGCCCTCCCGTTGCCCGCGGCGTCCACGGAGACCGTGGCGCTGGACGAGGTCGCCCAGGCGACCGCCGCGGTGATGTCCGACGAGCTCCCGTCGGAGTAGATCCCCGTGGCGGTGAAGCGCACGGAGGCACCCACGCTCACCGTCGGGTCCATGGGGCTCACCTGGATGGACCGGAGCGTGGCCGCGGTGACCGTGAGCGAGGCCATCCCTCGGGCCATTGCCACGGTGGCGGTGACCGTGACCACTCCGGGGCGCACGCCCGTGGCGACGCCCGTGGCGCTCACCGTGGCGATGGAGGCGTCGCTGGTGGCCCACGCCGCCGTGGCGGTCACGTCTTGACGGGTTCCGTCGGAGAGCACGGCCTCGGCGCGGAAGGCGGCGGAGCCTCCAGTGCTGGTCATGGCCGCGGAGGGGGTGATGTTCACCGCGGTCACCGTGGCCGTGGGCACCGTGACCGCGGCCGTGGCCGAGAGCATCCCGACCCGGGCGGTGACCGTGGCCATCCCCGGCGCGACGGCGGTGACGCGTCCCGCGAGCGCCGTCGCCACCATGGCGTTGGAGCTCGTCCAGGTGGCCATGGCGGTGACGTCCGCGGTGGTGCCGTCGGAGTAGGTGCCCGTGACGGTGACCGCGGCGCTGGTGCCCGCGGCCAGGGTGAGGGCGGGCGGGGTGATGGCCAGGCCCGTGAGGGTCACGGCCCCCGCCACGGTGACCGCGGCCGTGGCCGAGAGCATCCCGCTGGTGGCGGTGACGGTGGCCATGCCCGCCATGTTGGCGGTGACCATTCCCTGGGAGCCCGGGACGTTGGACACGCTGGCCACGCCGGGCACATTGGACGACCAGGTGACCGAGGTGGTCAGATCCGCGGAGGAGCCGTCGGAGAAGGTCCCGGTCGCGCGGAAATTGCTTGTGGCGCCGACGCTCAGGGTGGCCGTGGGGGGCGCGATGGTGAGCGCCGTGAGGCTGGCGGCGGTGACGGTGACCACCGCCGTGGCGCGCAGGGCGAGGTACTGCACCTGGATGGTGGCCATCCCCGCGGAGAGGCCCGTGGTGACGCCCTGGGAGCCTGGGACGTTGGAGACGCTGGCCACGCCGGGGTTCAGGGAGCTCCAGAACACCGAGGTGGTGAGGTCCACGGTGGAGCCGTCGGAGGCGGTGCCCAGGGCCCTGAGGGCGATGGTACCCCGAAGGGGCAGGGTGCCCGTGGCCGGGGCGACGGTGACGCTGGTGATGGTGGCCATGGAGACCGTCACCACGGTGCTGCCGGTGACGGCCCCGAGGGAGGCGGAGATGGTGACCATCCCGGGCCGGAGCGTGGCCCCGGCGCCCGCGCGGTCGATGGGGAGCACCGAGGGGTCGCTGGAGGACCAGAGCACCATGGTGGTGACGTCCGCGGTGCTCCCGTCGGAGTACACCGCCGTGGCGGTGAAGGCGACGCGCACCCTCACCGGGAGCGTGGCCATGGCGGGGGAGACGCGCACCTCGCGCAGCGTGGCGGCGGTGACGGTGACGCTGGCGGAGCCCCGGACGTCCCCGAGGGTGGCGGTGATGGTGCTGGTCCCGGCGGCCAGGGCGGTGACCTGCCCCTGGGAGCCCGCGGCGTTGGACACGTCGGCCACCATGGGGTCGCTGGAGGTCCAGGTGACCGTGGTGGTGAGGTCCGTGGTGGTGCCGTCGGAGTAGGTGCCGGTGGCGCGGAGGTTCTGCCGGGAGCCCACCGGGGTGGTGGAGATGAGCCCCGTGATGGCGATGCTCACCAGGCGAGCGCCGGTGACCACCACGGTGACCGAGGCCACCAGGGCGCCCAGGCGGGCCTGCACCAGGGAGCGCCCGGCGTTGAAGGAAGAGCCCACCCCCCCGGTGGCCACGGCGAAGGACGCGGGGTTGCTGGAGGTCCAGGTGACCGAGGCGGTGACGTCCGCGGTGCTCCCATCGGCGTAGGTCCCGGTGACGGTGAAGCGCACGGTCACCCCGACGGGCACCGTGGGGTTCACCGGGGTGATCCCCAGGGCCACGAGCCTGGCGCCGGAGACCTCCAGGGAGGCGGAGCCCGAGAGCATCCCGAGGCGGGCGGAGATGTTCACCCGGCCCGCGGCGCGGCCCGTGGCCAGGCCACCGGGGTCCACGGAGGCGACGGACGGGTCCGAGGACTCCCAGAGCACCGAGCCTGAGATGTCCGCGCGGGTCCCGTCGGTGAGCACCCCGATGGCGCTAAAGCGCACGGTCCCGCCGGCGCCCACGGTGGCAAACCCGGGGTTCACCTCGATGGCCCGGAGGGTGGCCGTGGGCACGGTGACCGTGGCCCTGGCGCTGAAGCCCGAGACGCTGGCGGTCACCGTGGCGGTCCCGGCCCGCAGGGCGGTGACCGTGCGCCCGCGGACCGCGGCCACCGAGGCGTTGCTCACGGTGAAGCCCGCCATGCCCGTGACGTCCGCGCTGGACCCGTCGGAGAAGAAGCCGGTGACGGTGAGCGTGGCGCTGGACCCCACCGCGAGGGTCACCGTCGGGGGCGACAGCGAGATCCCTGTCAGCGCCCGGGGTACATCGGGTCGGTCGGGGCCGATCGGTACGTCCCCCACGGCGGCGTCGAAGTCGCCCTCCAGCTCGCTCCGGCCGCAGCCGACGAAGCCCACCAGCAGCGTCAGCGCCGCGAGGCACCAGCGCAGCCGAAGGAACAATGACCGTTGTAGAGACGTGATCATGGCGCTCCTCACCGGCGCTTGGAGGGGGAGTGGCCCTCAGGGCACGAAAGCACCCCTCCAGCGCCCGAATGCCGCGCACCGTAGCGCATCGCGCGCGCGGCGCCCAACCGTCGGGAGGTGCGGCATGAATGCCGCGGTCGCGGCGCGGGTACGCGGTGGCTGAAGCGCGCGGTGGGCGCGCCCTGCGGCCGAGCGGCGGGTGAGGGCATCCAATGGGCTCGCGGACCTACGACAGAGGGCTTCGCGGGATGAGAGGGTGCGGCGATGGCATGCAACTGGGAGAAGGTCTCTTTGGGGGCGTCTGGCCTGCGGGTGAGCCCCCTGGGGCTCGGGTCGAGCTATGGCCTCGGGGCCCACGAAGTGGAGAGGGCCTTTGAGCGCGGGGTGAACTTCCTGTTCTGGGGCCTGCGCCGTCGGGATGGCTTCGGCGAGGGCATCACCCGCCTGGCGCGGAGGAACCGCGAGGACCTGGTGGTCGCCGTGCAGTCGTACTCCCGGGTGGGGGCGCTCATCGGTCCTTCGGTGGAGAGCGCACTGCGCACCCTGAAGATCGATCAGGCGGACCTCCTGGGCCTCGGGTGGTGGAACGGTCCGCCTCCGAGGGGCGTGGTGGACGCGGCCCTCGCCCTCAAAGAGAGGGCATTGGTCCGGCGGATCGCCATCTCGTGCCACCACCGACCGGCCTTTGAGGCCCTTGCCTCGGATCCGGCCTTCGATGTGGTGATGGTGCGCTACAACGCCGCGCACCCGGGCGCCGAGCGGGAGGTGTTCCCTCGCCTCGGGCCCGGGACCGCTGGGGTGCTGGCCTTCACGGCCACCCGGTGGGGCTCGCTGCTGAACCCCCGGTTGATGCCGCCTGGGGAGGCCACGCCCCGCGCCTCGGACTGCTACCGCTTCGCCCTGACGAACCCCAGCGTGCATGCGTGCCTGGCGGGCCCGAGGAACGGCGCCGAGCTCGACGAGGCCCTGGCGGCGCTGGACCGCGGGCCCATGACCCCGGAGGAGCTGGCGTGGCTTCGACGGGTGGGCGCCGTGGTGCGCGACGAGGCCAACGCCAACCGGCCGATCCGGCTGCTGGACAAGGCATGGAGGGCCCTCTCGCTGCCAGGGACATGACGCCCCTCGTGCCGCGAGGCTGTTGGGACTATGGTCGCCCCCCATGAAGGACCTCTCTCGCCGTGACCTCCTCCAGGCCCTCGGGGCCCTGAGCGCCGGCGCGCTCCTGCCCGGGTGCCCGAGCGACCCGGCCCCCTCGGACGCCGCCACCGCCATGGACAGCGCCGCGCCCACCGACGCCACCTCCGACGCCCAGGACGCGGCGCCGGACCGCGGGATGCCGCCGCCCCCGCGTCATGCGTTCATTCATGGCGTGGCCAGCGGGGACCCCACCCCCGAGGCGGTGATCCTCTGGACGAGGGTGACCCCGCTGCCGGACATGCCCGCCCCGGGGAGCGTCGAGGTGACCTGGGAGCTGTCCACCACGGCGGATTTCATGACCATGACCGCCCAGGGGATGTTCCGCACGGACCCGTCGCGGGACTTCACCGTAAAGGTGGACGCCATGGGCCTCTCCCCGGCGACGACGTACTACTACCGCTTCCGGGCCCTGGGCTTCACGTCCCCCGTCGGGAGGACCCGCACGGCGCCGCGGGGGGCCGTTGGGCGCCTGCGCTTCGCGGTGGTGTCATGCTCCAGCCTGGCCCACGGTTTCTTCCACGCGTACCGGGCCGTGGCCTCCCGCGCCGACCTGGACGCGGTGCTCCACCTCGGGGACTACATGTATGAGTACGCCAACGACCGCTACGGCAGCGTGCGCACCTACGACCCGCCCACGGAGTGCGTGAGCCTGGAGGACTACCGCCGTCGGTACGCGTGGTACCGCCGCGACGCGGACCTGCGGGCGGTGCACCAGCAGCACCCGATGATCGCCATCTGGGACGACCACGAGTTCGCCAACAACGCCTGGGCCGACGGGGCCGAGAACCACATGCCCATGACCGAGGGCGAGTGGGCCCAGCGCCGTGCCGCCGCCGAGCGGGCCTACCGCGAGTGGCTCCCCATCCGCGAGCAGCCCGACGGGCGCATCTGGCGTCGCCTGCGCTACGGCGACCTGGCGGAGCTGGTCATGCTGGACACCCGCGTCTGGGGCAGGAACATGCAGGCCGTGGTGGACGGGGGGCCCAGCATGGACGCCATGCGCACGCTCCTGGGCGCCGACCAGGAGCGCTTCCTCACGGAGGCCGTCACCACGTCCACGTCGCGCTGGAAGCTCCTGGGTCAGCAGGTGATCATGGGGCAGATCTCGCTGTTCTATAACCCCGACCAGTGGGACGGCTACCCGCAGGCCCGGCAGCGCTTCTTTGACGTGCTTCGCGGGATGAACGCCCGGGACGTGGTGGTGCTCACCGGGGATGTGCATGCCTCCGTGGCCTTCGAGCTCGCCCAGGACCCGCGGGACCGGGCCGCCTACGACCCCATGACCGGCCGGGGCTCCCTGGCCGTGGAGCTGGTGGTGCCCGCCATCAGCTCGCCGGGGCTCCCCGCTCCGGTGGCCGCCCTGGTGCCGGAGATCCTCCGGACGAGCCCCCATATCAAATACGCCGAGCTCACCCGTCGGGGTTACGTCGTCCTGGACATCACCCCGGAGCGCGTGCAGGGCGCGTACTACCACTTCGAGGACATCACCCTCCGGGCGCCGCAGACCGAGGCCTTCGCCACGGCCTTCTCCGTGGCCTCGGGCACCAGCCACCTGGTGCAGGACATGGCCGCCGCCGCGCCCCTGGCCATGGCCCCGGCGCTCGCGCCGGGGGAGCCGTAGCAACCCAACGGTCCGAGAGGGCGAGCGCGTGAGCACTCCGAGCGTTTCGGTCGTCCGGGCGTCGGCCTTGTGGGTGCTCCTGACGGCCTGTCGGGCGTCGTCGTCGGGGCCTCCGCCCGCGGACCAGACCGCGCAGGGCACGGCGGCGCCAGACGCGACGCTCGACGCGACGGCGCCGGAGACGGCCGAGGTCCCGACCGCGCCGGACGCCTCCGACGGGCCCCCCGTGGCCGACGCGTCCGGCCCGGCGCAGCCGCAGACGCCGAGCGCTGACCCCGTCGCACCGCCCGCGGCGCCGCCCTCGGGGCCGCCGCCGCGGAGCTATCTTGGCCGCGCCGAGGACGACTGGCTCCGGCAGATGGCCGAGCGCCCCGTGGTGCGCGTGGTGCAGCGCTTCAGCAGCACGCTGCAGGTGTTCCGCATCGACCTCGGGGACGGGGTGGAGGTGAGCTTCCAACCAGAAATCAGGCACCTGGAGACCTTCTGGCGGCGCGAGGTGACCTCGTACCACCTCGCCAGGCTCCTGGGGATCGAGCACCGGGTCCCTCCCACGGTGGGCAGGCGCGTGCCCGTGAGCGCCTTCCGGCGCATCGGTCGGGGGGTGCCCTTCGTGGTGGACCACCAGGGCATGGTGGCGGGCTCGGCCAGCGCCTGGGTCCCCGAGCTCCGGCGGGCCCACATGCACACCCCGGAGGCCCAGCGCGTCTGGCGGCGCTGGATGCGCACCGGCTACCCCATCCCCGCGGGCATGAACGACCGGGCGCGGCAGGTGTCCCAGGTGCTGGTGTTCGACTACCTGGCGGCCAACTACGACCGCTGGAACTGCTGCAACATCGCCCTGGACGACCGCGGCGACCTCGTGTTCCGCGACAACGACGCGGGCTGGGAGCCTGGCGTCATCCGCCGGGTGGGCTCCCCCAGGGGCATCGGCAGGGTGCCCCGGAGCCTCTACGAACACCTCCAGCGGGCCACCCCCGAGGCGCTCCGGGCCTCCGTCGAGGGCGACCCGATGGCGCGGCGGGTGCGGCTCGTGCGCCACGGCGCCTACGAGGGCTACGAGGGACGGCGCCAGGCCCTCCTGCGCCACCTGCGCGAGCTCATCGCCCGCCACGGAGAGGGCGCCGTCCTCGTCTGGGAGTAGCGCGGCGAGGGCTCACCGCCCGCATCACCGCCTGGGGAGGCAGCCACGCACGTTCTGGAACGCGCCGGACGGGGTGAACAGCGGGAACTCGATGCACAGCGGCGCGGCGGTGGGGCAGTCCGCGTCGGTCATGCACGGCGTGGTGCAGGCCCCTCGGCCCATCGGGAGCACCCCGGGGATGCACAGCGACGAGCGGCAGTCCCGCCCGTCGGTGCACGGCCCCCCGGTGGCGCCGGTGCGCGTGGTGAAGCGACACACGAACTTGGTCCGGTCCAGGAGCAGGTCCAGCGTGGGGACGCAGGCCCGGCCCTCGTTGCAGTCGGCGTCCCGGGCGCAGCCACGGACGCAGTGCCCGAGGGTCACCCAGCGCTCCGTGGTGCCGCTGTCCCCGCCGCCGCCCGAATAGTAGATGCTCGCCTCGCAGACGTAGCCCGGCATCCTCGCGGCGCACTCGGCGTCCCCCGTGGTCCCGATGCGGCACGGCACCGTACACCGGCGGTTGGTGCACGGCTCCGTCACGCAGTTGGGGAAGCACAGCCCCGTGCCGCACTCGGAGTACGTCATGCACGCGGAGTCAAAGCCACGCATCCCGGGCGGCGTCCCGCAGCGGTAGCAGGTGCGCGTGCCGCACACCGCGAGGCCCGTGCACGTCTCGCCCATCCTCGGGCAGTCCGTCGCGTGGTCACACTGCCCCAGGATCCTCGTCACCGCGCGGCACACCAGGTCCACACACTCCGCCTCCGGGAAGCACGACAGCTCCGAGCAGCACGGCTGCCCCACCCGACCACACGGCGCCGGTCCGTCCGGGGTCATCCCGTCGGGCCTCGGGCCCGTGTCCATGGGGGGCATCCCCGTGTCCCGGGGAGGCGCCCCCGTGTCCATGGGCGGCGCCCCCGTGTCCATGGGCGGCACCCCCGTGTCCATCACCACCGCGTCCACGCCGCCATCCGGCGGGGGCGGAGAGTCCTCCGTGGGGCCTCCCTCGGAGGGCGCCACGTCCCCAGGCGGTAAGGGCCCGTCCCCGGTCGAGCCATCCCCAGCCGGGGCATCGAATCCCAGGGCGTCACTCCCCCCGTCGGCGCCGCCTCCGTCGCTCCCTCCGCCGGTGCAGACCGCCCCCTGGGACCCCACGGTGCAGGACTCCCCAGGGCCACACGGGGGGTTGCACGCCGTGGCGCAGGTCCCGAAGCGGCATACGAACCCCACCCGGCACGGAGGGTCACAGTCTGGGATCGCCGCCGGATCGCTCGAACACCCAAGGCCCCAGAACCCCAGGGCGAGAAGCATCCACCGCAAGGACTTCACCCCCGAAGCGTACTCCCTCACCCACACATTTGCGTACCAGACGGAGTATAACCACGGTCAAGGCATGTCCCGTGGTGTATGTATCCTCGCGGCCCTCCTCCTCGGGTGCCAGGGCACCATCGGGGACCCGCCAGGAGCGCCCTCGGAGAGCCCCACACCACCCGCCGTCGATTCGTCGGTCCCTGTAGGGGACGCAACCACACCGCCCGGGGACCTCGGGGCCGTACCCGACGCACCGCCTCCGCCCTTCGAGCCCGCGGGGCCGGTGTTCCCGAGGCTCACGGCGCCGCAGTACCGCAACGCCGTGCTGGACCTCCTGGGGAGCCCTCTGCCGCCGGTGGCCCTGGAGCCCGACACGGACCCATTTCTCTTCGTAGCCATCGGGGCGGCCCGGGCCAGCGCCTCGGAGCGGGACGTCTCCGGCTGGGAGGACTCGGCCCTCACGCTCACCCGCGCGATCTTCAACGACCCCGCCCGGAGGATGACCCTGGTGGGCTGCGTGCCCTCCACTCCGGACGACGGCTGCGCCCGGGGGTACCTCCAGCGCTTCGGGCGTCGGGCCCTCCGGCGGCCGTTGGACGCCCCCGAGGCGGACGCCCTCCTGGAGCTCTCTCGCCGCACCGCGGGGATGAACCCCTGGCAGGGCCTGCGCTATGCCACCGCCGCGGTGCTCCAGCTCCCGAGCTTTCTCTACCGCGTGGAGCTCGGCGAGCCGGACCCCGCCCGCCCCGGGCGCCGGCGGTACACCGCCTGGGAGATGGCCTCGCGGCTGTCCTTCACGCTCTGGAACTCCATCCCCGACGAGGCGCTGCTCACCGCCGCCGAGCGGGGCTCCCTCCTCACCGAGGAGGGCGTGCGCGCGGAGGCCCGCAGGATGCTCCAGCACCCACGGGCCCGGGCGGCGGTGAGGGCCTTCTTCTCGCAGTACCTCGGGCTCTCCAGGGTGGACGGCATCACCCGGGACCCGACGCTCTTCCCGCAGATGAGCCCCACGCTCCCGCTGGCCATGCGCGAGGAGGTCGAGCGCGTCGTCGAGGACGTGGTGTTCACCCACGACACGGACTTCCGCGGGGTCTTCAACGCCCGGAGCACCTTCCTGAACGCCGAGCTGGCAAGGCTCTACGGCGTCCCCATGGCGCCGGGGGCGACGGGCTTCGTGCGCATGGAGCTCCCCGAGGCCGCGGGGCGCGGCGGGATCCTCACCGCCGCCGGGGTGCTGGCGCTCACCGCCCACCCGAACGCCACCTCCCCCACGGCCCGCGGGCGCTACGTGCGCGAGAGGCTCCTGTGCGAGCGCGTCCCGGACCCCCCGGGGAACGTCAACCTGGACCTCGGCGGCGAGGCCGACGGCGGCGTGATGCCCACGCTCCGGGAGCGCCTGGAGCGCCACCGCCGGGACCCCGCGTGCGCGGGCTGTCACGCCCGCACGGACCCCGTGGGGCTGGGCTTCGAGGACTTCGACGCCATCGGCGCGCGCCGCGCCGCCGAGGCCGGCCGACCGGTGGACGCCCGCGGAGACCTGGACGGCCAGCGCTTCGATGGGGCCCGCGCGCTGGGCGCCCTCCTGGCGAGGGACGGGCGCGTGGCCCGCTGCGTCACCCGGCAGTTCTTCCGGTACGCCAGCGCCAGGATCGACCGCGCCGCGGACGCGGGCGAGCAGGGCCTCCTGGACGCCCTCACCGCGCGCTTCGCGGCGTCGGGGTACCGTTTCCAGGCCCTGATGGTGGAGACCGTGGCCAGCGAGGGCTTCCGCACCCTCGGGGCGGTGGAGTAGCGCGATGAAGCCCTTTGTCCTGTCACGTCGCGCGGTGCTCCGGGGTCTTGCAGGGGGCTCCGTGGCGGCCGTGGCGCTCCCGGCGCTGGAGTGCATGTTCCCAAGGGACGCCTACGGCGGCGACCCCGCGCGCCCGAAGCGCTACGGGCTCTTCTTCTGGGGCAACGGCTACGGCTGGAGCGGCCGCGGGCGCCCGGACCTGTGGACCCCTGCGGCCTCGGGCGCCACCTGGGCCCCGAGCCAGCAGCTCGCCCCGCTGGGCATGAGGGACGGGCGGAGCTTCGTCCCGAGGGTGAGCGTGGTGACGGGCCTGGAGCCCAAGACCGCCATCCCGGGCTCCCCCGGAGGCCAGGGGGACGGCCACATGCGCGGGGTGGCCGTGGCCCTCACCGGGGACCGCCCGAGGAGCGAGGGCTTCTTCCACCCGGACCACATCTTCGCGCTCAACCGCCCCACGCTGGACCAGGTGATCGCCCGGCACCCGATGTTCTATGGCGCGTCCCCGCCGCGCTTCCGGTCGCTGGAGCTGTCCGTCAGCAACAACCGCTTCCACGACTACGGCACCTGGACCTGCGTGTCGTACAACAGCCAGGAGTCGCAGAACCTCCCCATCCGCTCCGTGGAGGCCCTCTTCGATCACCTGTTCTCCGTGCGCACCGAGGAGGCGGGCGACCGCGCCGGGGACCGCGCCCTGGTGCTCGACGCCGTGAGGGCCGACGCCGCGAGGCTCCGCGCCCGCCTGGGCCGCGCCGACCGCGCCCGCCTGGAGGAGCACCTCTCCCACGTGGACGAGCTCCAGCGCCGGCTGCGCTCGTCGGCGCGCACCTGCACCGTGCCCGGCAGGCCCTCGCGCCCCGGGGGCTTCGACGGCTCCCCGGGGGACGAGCCCCTCTTGGACAAGTGCGAGGCCATGGCGCGCCTCCTGGCCATCGCGCTCCAGTGCGACATGACCAGGGTGTTTACGTATATGTTCACCGGCCCCGCGTCGCAGACGGTGTTCCGGGCCGTGGGGGCCACCACGGGGCTGCACCAGCTCTGCCACGAGAACAACTGGGAGATCGCCCGCAGGGCCACCATCTACGCGATGGAGTGCCTGCGGCGCGTCTTGACCATCCTCGCGGACACGCCCGACGTGGGGGGCCAGAGCGTGCTGGACAACCTGGTGCTCCTGGCCACGTCGGAGTTCTCCGCGGGGGACCAGCACCTGGTCAACGAGTTCCCGGTGCTCCTGGCGGGCGGCGGCAGCGGCGCCCTGCGAGGCGGGGTGCATGTCCGTGACGCGGGCGGCAACCTCGCCCGGGTGCACCTCACGGTCCTCCGGGCGCTGGGCCTGCCCTTCACGGAGTTTGGCTTCAACGACGGCCAGACGCGGGACCCCATCGCCGGGGTGCTGGCTTGAAGGGAGCCCCGCTGGCGCTCCTTCTGGGCGCCCTCGGGTGCGCCCCGGAGGGCGCCGCGGGGGACTCGAAGCCCACGGACTCGGGCCTGGAGGAGCTCCCCGTGGAAGACCTCCCGGACGGGGCCCTCGACGCGCCCCTGGAGGCCCCTGGGGACTCCACCGTGGACGCGGTCACGGACACCACCGCGCCGCTGGGTTGCGTGGGCCCCGCGGACTGCCGGGAGAGCTCCCGCCCCGTGTGCGTGGCCGGGCGCTGCGTGGAGTGCGCGGACGACACGCGCTGCGGGGCCTCGGACCACTGCGACCGGGGCACGGGCACCTGCGCCCCGGGCTGCCAGCGGGACGAGGGCTGCGCCACGCCGACGCCCCGCTGCGACACCGCGGTGCACGTCTGCGTGGAGTGCGCCTCGGGCGCGGACTGCCCGAGCGGCTTTGGCTGCGGCGGGGGGCGCTGCACCATGGTGACCTGCCCCGCGGGGAGGGCCGACTGCAACGGCATGGCCGCGGACGGGTGTGAGGTGGACCTCGCCCGGAGCACGGCCCACTGCGGGGCCTGCAACCGCCCGGGGCGCGAGACCTGCGACGCCGCGGACGACAACTGCGACGGCGTCTGTGACAACACGGACGGGTGCCGCGTCGGGGTCCACCGCTCCAGCGGGGTCGAGCACTTCTACACCACCAATCTCATGGAGGCTGCCTGCTGTGGGTTCACGGTGGAGTCGGCCAACTACTTCTACCTGTACGGGTCCATGGTGCCGGGCACGATGCCTCTCCTGCGGTGCTACAACGCCCGGAGCCGCCACCTGATGACCACCCGGCCCGACTGCGAGGGCGCCCGGCGCGAGGGGGTGATGGGCTTCATCGCGACGTCCAGGGTGTGCGGGGCGGTGCCGCTGTACCGCATGAGCCACCCCAACGGCGACAACTTCTACACCACCAGCGAGGCCGAGCGGGACAACGCCGCGATGCGCTACGGCTACACGGCCCTGGAGCTCGCGGGCTACGTCTGGACCGCCCCCCGCGGTCGGTGACCTCACTCCGCTCCGCCGCGCGGGGTGCGGTCGCCCACGGCGAGGGTGCCCTTTGCCACCTGCCCTGGCGGTGGTATTCTCTCGCAGAGATGGCCTCTCCCAGCGCCACCCCCCCACCCCTCGCGGAGGATCCGCCAGTGCCCGCGCAGGCTCCCTGCGACGCAATGGGCATTGACCGCAGCCTGATCCGGTGGATGCTCTCCCTGTCTCACCAGGAGCGAATCCGAGCCCTCCAGGATCAGATCAACTTCGCCGCGGGGATCCGTCGTGTACCCTCGGACACAGATCGGTCAACGACCTCGCCCTAAAGGCAATGCCCCTCAGTTATCGCTGCGGGTAGATGATCGCGGACGCCTGGCGGCGACCTCACCTCCCCTGGCCCCCTCTCCATGAATGGTTCACCTCGGGACACATTTCAGGGCGGGCCGTAAAATCAAGGCGATCGGTGGAGGCGATGGCCGCGGCGCCCTGGTGGTGCTTCTGTGGCGTTGAGGACCGAGCTCGTCGCGCGTCCGCCCCGGTGCCGCGCCGTCCTCGATGCGGGTGAGCGCCGTTGGGTGACCGTCCTCGGTGCGGCCCACCGGCCCGTTGGGCCGGCCTGTTCACGAATGCCAGCCCCCCTGCCGGGGGGCGCTTACGTGAGGTGCGAGGATGTCGCCGTAGCAAGGG
>JACRDB010000160.1 GCA_016218725.1 Deltaproteobacteria bacterium | reverse complement strand
GGGGCGGCGCCGGCGGCGGGGGCGGCGGCTCGAAGGCCACTGGCGAGAGCGGCACGTGGAGCACACCCCCGGCGGGCGCTGCGTTCAGGGGCGTGAGGTCCTCGCCGTGGTCGAGCTCGATGTCGTACCAGGCCCCGGGCACCACCAGGGCCACGGTGGACCCGGAGGGCACCAGCGCCAGCCAGGTGCTGCGGACCTGCTCGGAGGTGTAGGCGTACCAACGGCTCCCGTCGTAGTGGGCGAGGCTCATGCCGCCGGTACCCTGGCACAGGGCCCAGAGCCTCCCGCCGGGCATGGCCACCACGTCGCGCACCAGGGCGTCGGGCAGGCCCGCGGTGAGGCCGTGCTCGTCCAGGGCCTGAAAATCCGCGCCGAGGACCAGGAGCCCGGCCTGGGCGGTGGCCACCAGGACCCGCTGCCCGTCGCGGGTCATGGCCGTGACCTGGTAGTGGTCCGTGAGCTTGTACCAGCGCGTGCCATCGAAGCGCGCCAGGCCCTGCTGGCCACCCAGGAGCGCGCCGTTGTCCAGCGCCACGAGCGCCGTGGGGCGCCCCACGTCGGGCTGACCGTCGCCCACCGGGGCGAAGCGCCCGCCGTTCTGGCTCCGGACCACGCCCCCCGGGGTGGCCGCCCACACCGTGGCCCCGTCGTCGCTGACGGCCACGGTGTACACCTCGTCCGCGGGCAGGCCCTCGGCGCGGCCGAGGCGCGTGGGCGCGCCCCCCTCGGCGTTGTACCGCAGGATCCCGCGGTAGGTGCCCACGAACACCTGGGTCCCGGAGGCCGTGATGTCCGTCACCAGGTCCGAGTCCGTGAAGACCCTCACGGGCCCCTGGCCCGCCCCCGCCGTGGGGGCCGTGTTGCCAGACCGGAACAGCCCGCAGGAGAGCTGCCCCACCACGGCGCTCCACAGCACCCACCGACGGAACCGATCAGCCATCACCATACCTCGCTTGCTGCGTCCAGGGCCCCGGTTCATCCATCGTCCGCGTGGTCCGTGTCAACACCACTTCGGTTAGACTCCCCCCGTGGCCCTCGATCCCACGGTGCTGTCCATCCCGGTGTACCTCGCCCTGATCGCCGTAGAGCTCGCCTGGGACCGCCGCCACCGCCGCGGGCTCTACCGCACCAACGACGCCCTCAATGACCTCTCCTGCGGCGTGCTCCAGACCCTGGCCGCCGCCCTCGCCCGGGGGCTCCTCCTGGCTCCCTACGTGTGGGTGTACCACCACTGGCGCCTCCTGGACCTCTCCGGCCACCCGGCGCTCACGGCCCTCCTGGCCTTCGTGGGCGCGGATTTCTTCTACTACTGGTTCCACCGCTGGAGCCACGAGTGCGCCCTGGGCTGGGTGACCCACGTCGTGCACCACCAGAGCGAGGACTACAACCTCGCCGTCGCCCTCCGTCAGGACGCCTGGCAGCCCTTCTTCTCCCTGTGGTTCTACCTCCCGCTGGCCGCCCTCGGGGTCCCTCCGGCGGTCTTTGTCCCCGCCCACGGGCTCATGATCGTGCTCCAGTTCTGGATCCACACGCAGGCCATCGGCACCCTCGGCCCCCTGGAGTGGGTGCTCAACACCCCCTCGCACCACCGCGTGCACCACGCCCTGGACCCGAAGTACCTCGACCGCAACTACGCCGGCGTGTTCATCGTCTGGGACCGGCTCTTCGGGAGCTTCCAGCCCGAGGAGGAGCCCCCCACCTACGGCACCATCGAGCCCCTGGCGAGCTGGAACCCCGTCTACGCGCACTTCCAGTACCCGTTGAAGCTCTGGGCGGCGATGCGCGCCGCGCCTACCCTCTGGGGCGCCCTCCAGGTGCCCCTGCGACCGCCAGGGTGGTCCCCCCCAGGGGCCCCCTCCACGGACTTCCTCGCCAGGGCCGCCCAGCGCAAGACCGAGCCCAGGTACGACGTGGTCGTCCCTCCGCCCTGGCGACCCTACCTGTGGGTGCTGTTTCTGCACGGGATGCTCTTGCTCGGGGTGTTCTTCGGACTTCAATTGTCCCTGACAAGGCTCCAGCAGGGGGTGCTGGCGCTGGGCATCGCGTGGACCTTCGGCAACCTGGGGGGGCTCACGGAGGGCCGCGCCTGGGCCCGCGGGTCGGAGTTCGTGCGCCTTGGGGTCCTGGGCGCGCTCGCTGTTCATGGCGCGCGGAGCCACCCCGGGCTGGGGGCCCTGGCGGGGCTGCACGCGCTGCTCGCCCTGTGGCTCGCCAGGCTCCCGCGGCGTTGAGGTGGATTTCTCTCGCTGAGCGGGTACCCGCCGGGGAGGAGCCTGCGGTATTCTCCGGGGTGGGAAGCTACAACCCCGAGGGAGGTGCGCCGTGCAGGACAGCCTCAACGAGGACGACCTCACCTCGCTCCTGGACCGCCTCGCCACGCGCGGGAGCGTGGGCCGCCCGGAGATGCACAACGGCTTCTTGATGGTGCGCTTTGGTGACCTGGCGCTGGAGGCCCGGGTGGCCGGCAGCGACCTCGGGCGGCGCGTGCTGGCCTTCGCGGTGGACCTCGGGCCGGAGGACTCGTTCCTGGACGAGCCGCGCATGCGCACGCTCCTGCACCAGCTCGGGGGCACCGCCGCGGTGAGGGCCATCTGCGCCCACGGGAGGCTGTGGCTCGAGGCGCGCCTGGCGCCCGAGGACTACGCCCCGGAGCGCCTGGACGACGTGGTGGAGTGGCGCCTCGCGGAGCTCGGGGCCGTGGCCCAGGCGTGGCATGGGACGCGGGACGCCACGCCCCTGGCGTGCTCCCTCGCGGAGCTGGTGGCCAGCACGCCCGTGGAGCCCCACAAGGCGCTGCTGGTCGCCTCCGTGGGCTTCGGCGTGGCGGGGGCCGACGGGGACCTGAGCCCCTGCGAGGCCGCCCGCCTGCGGGCCTGGCTCCAGGACATCCCTTCGTTCCGCGCGCTCCCCGTGAGCCGGGTGATCGACGCCATCGCGGCGCTGGTGAGCGACCCGCCGAGGACGCTCTACGCCGCGCTCCGAGGGCTCGACACGCGCGAGCGCACCCTCGCCTGGGCCCTGGCCAATGACATGGCCCACGCCGACGGCTTCACCGACGACGACGAGCGGCGGTACCTGTCCACCGTGGCGTCGGTGTTCAAGTTGGACGCCAGGGACCTGGCGCCCTTCGTGGCCGAGGCCCAGCGCCGCGCGGTGCACCGGGCCAGCCAGCGGCACTCCGAGGAGGCGCCAACCACGGCGGAGCCTGCGCGCGAGGCCTCGGAGCGCCCGACGGGCACCTAGCCGTCACTCCCGGCGCGGCAGGCTGAGCGTCGCCACGACGCCGCGCGGGTCGCGGGCCTCCACCCGGAGCTCGCCGCCGAGGCTCGCGGCCGTCTGCGAGGCCACGGCGAGGCCCATGCCCCGGCCCCGGCCGGTGGCCTTGGTGGTGAAGTACGGGTCCGCCAGGCGGGCCAGGGCGCCCGCGGGGAGGCCCACGCCGTCGTCCTCGACGGTGACCCGGGCCACGGGGCCCTCCGCGGCGACGTCTACGTGGATGGTGCCCCGCGGGCCGCCGGCCTCCCGCGCGGCGGTGACGGCGTCCGCGGCGTTGCGCAGGAGCGCCACGACGATGTGCACCACGTCCGAGCGCACGGCCAGGGTGTACACCCCCGGGGCGGCGCTCACGGTGAGCTCGGCCACCTCGCCGACGGCCTGGCGCACGAGCCCCGCGGCCAGCGAGACCACCTCGCCCAGGTCCAGGAGCGAGGGCCTGGGCTCCGCGCGAGGCGACGGGCGGTCCCCCAGGGACGACAGGTCCCGCACCACGTCCACGATGCGCCGCAGGGAGGTGGCGCCCTCCTTGCACAGCTCCTCCAGGGAGGCGATGGCCTCGGGGTCCAGGGGCTTGCCCGCGAGCCTGCGTACGGTGAACACCAGCGTGTCCAGGCTGGCGAGCACCGCGGTGGCGGGGTTGTTGATCTCGTGCGAGAGCCCCGCGGCCAGGAGGGCCAGGGCCTCGCGCTTCTCCGTGCGGACCAGGGCGAGGCGGTCGGCCTCGGCGGCGGCCAGGCGCGCGCTGCGGTGCTGCAGGTCCCGGCGCAGGGCCACCATGGCGCTCACGCGCGCGAGCAGCACGGGCCTGCGGAAGGGCTTGGTGACGTAGTCCGCCGCGCCGAGCTCCAGGCCCCGCACCACGTCGTCCTGGTTGCCCGCGGAGGCCGTGAGCAGCACCACGGGGATGTCCGCGGTGTGGGGGTCGGCCTTGAGGAGCCTGCACACGGCGAAGCCGTCGAGGCCGGGCATCATCACGTCGAGGAGGATGGCGTCCGGCCGCTCGGTGCGCGCGATGCGCAGCGCGTCGCCGCCGTTGGGGGCGCGCAGGACCTCGTAGCCCGCGGCGCGGAGCACGGCGTCGAGCACGTCCAGGTTGGTGGGCGTGTCATCGACGCAGAGCACCCTGGCGGGGAGCTCGGGCGGGGCGTCGGTGGGGGCAGCGGTCTCCGGGGGCATCGCTCGCTCTTCGGGTGAGGCAAATCCCCCGGCGCTACAAGGAAAGCCCGAGGCTGAAGCCCGCCGGCCAGCCGCCCCGGAGGATCACCGCAGGGTAGCCCTCATCGCCACGGAAATGCCAGCGGATCCCGACCGAGAGCCCCGGCAGGAACACCAGCCCGCGGCAGGCGTCCGTGGCGCACGTATTGGTGTCCACGGGGATGGCAAGCCACACCTGGGGCTCCACCAGCAGGGACCAGGACCGGTCGAGGTAGAAGTTCCACTGCGCCCCCGCGGGGAGCACCACGGCCGTCGACCGGCAGCGCACGTCCTGGTAACGGATCACCTCGGCCCCGGCGAAGACCCCCACGCTGTCCCCGGCCCAGTTGAGCACCCCCTGGCGCAGGAGTGGGAGCGAGGCCCTGAGGCCCACGCCGTAGAACGACCCGGGGCACGCGGGGGCGGGCCCGAGGATCCCGTAGAGGGTGGGCTCCAGGTGCCGCAGCCGCGCCTCGGTCCAGGTCTCCTGGGCCAGGGCCCCAGAGGGCGCCAGGGACAGCGCCAGGAGGCCCAGGAGCGTGGATGGAGGGGTTCGCATCGGGGAGGCGCCGGACAAGTATCACGGTTCCTGCCCCGGAGAGGAACACTCCCCGTTCCAGGGACGCCGCCAGGGCGTGTACACTCCCGTCCCACCAATGAGACCGGCGTCCCGATGCCTCCTGGCGTTGGCCCTCCTGGCCTGTTCGCGCAACCGCGCCCTGCTCGCGCCGCCGCCCACACCCCCGGCGCCGGTGACCGTGGCGCTCAACCCCGAGCGCATCCTCCGGGGACAACCCCCGGGGCCCGTGGTGACCGACACGGAGACCCCCTCCGGGCGCATCCGGGCCGCGGTGCTCCACCACCGGGCGGAGCTCCAGGCCTGCTACGAGCGCCTCCTGGGCGCCAACCCCGAGGCCGGCGGCGCCCTGAGCCTGCAGTTCACCGTGGAGACCACCGGGCAGCTCATTGACGTCACCGCGGAGACCGACGCCGCCTCGCTGCGGCCGGGCCGCGAGTGCATGCTCGCCCTGGTGCGCCGCGTGCGCGTGGACGGCATGCGCCAGCCCGCCCAGGTGAGCTTCCCGCTGGAGTTCCAGAACCCGCCCCTGGCGTTCTCCGTGCCGGAGTTCGTGCTCCACCCCAGGGTGCGCGTGGAGCCGAGCAGCGTGGCCGCCGCGGTGGGCGCCGGCAGCGGCAACCTCACCGCGGAGGAGGCCCGCGCCGTGGTCGAGACGCGCCTCGCGGAGCTCCTCGGGTGCTACACCACGCTCCTGCGCACCGAGCGCCGCGCCGAGGGCACCGTGCGCTTCGAGCTCGCCCTGGCCCCGGACGGCGCCGTCACCGACGCCGCCGCGGACGACGCCCCGGAGCCCTTCGGCCCGTGGAGAGCCTGCGCCACGCCCATCCTCCGGGACCTGCGCTTCCGCGGCTCCGGACGCAGGGTCACCCTCACCCTGCCCTTCGCCCTGCGCCCAAGGGAACAGCCCTCGCCCCCTCCCCGCGCTCCACCCCCGGCGCTCCCAAGACCTCCCGCCAGGCCCGCGCGCCGTCCGGGCACACCCGCACCCACACCAACCCCCTAGAGGGTGCGGCATTTTTGCCGCATGGCTCGTGAAAGTCGTTGGTTTTTGGGAGCGATCGCGCTAGAGCACCACGCTGGAGGCAATGCATGCGACTGCGACGGATGTTGCTGGCCACGACGGTGCTGTGTGGGGCGCCGGTGGCGCTGGCCCAGCCCCGGCCCGCTTTGCGGACGGTGAACATCAACTCTCAGCCGCCGGGGGCCACGGTGACGCTGGACGCGGCCACGGGGACCGTACTCGGGCCCACGCCCCTGCGGCGGCAGCGGGTGCCCGCGGGGCCCCACTCGTTGTTCTTCACCCTGGACGGGTACGCGCCCGGGCGGCTGGACGTGACGGTCACGCGCAACAACGAGACGTGGACGGCGCAGCTCGCGCAGCTCGGGAGCATCACGGTGACGTGCCCCACGGCGGGGGCCACGGTGCTGGTGGACAACCACGAGCGGGGCACGCTCCCGGCGGCGGCGACGGTGACCGGGGTGATCCCCGGGAGCCACACGGTGGAGCTCCGGGCGCCGGGGATGCAGCCCTTTGTGACCACGGTGACGGTGAGCCCCGGGCAGGGCGCGGCGGTGGCGGCGACGCTGACGCCCGTGCCGCAGGCGGCGCCCACCACCGGGGGCGTGCGCCTGGTGATCGTGGCGCCCACCGGGAGGAGCGTGCCCGCGGGGCTCCAGGCGCTCTTTGACGGCGCCCCCATGCAGGGCGCGCCGCCCACGGTGGAGGGCGTCCCCGCGGGCGGCCACGTGGTGGAGGTGCGGGCCCCGGGCTTCCGGAACGTAGTGAGGGACGTGCCCGTGGTGGCCGGCCCCACGCAGACCGTGCGCATCGACCTGGAGGACGCGCTGCCCACCACCGGGAGCGTGCGCTTCGACCTCCAGGTGACGGGGGCCGCGGTGACCGTGGACGGCCAGGCCGTGCAGGGCGCCACCGCGGAGAACCTCTCCGAGGGCGACCACGTGGTGCGGGTGGAGCTCGCGGGCCGGGCGCCCCTGCAGCGCACGGTGACCGTGAGGGCCGGGCAGAGCACCACCTTCGCGGTGACCGACGCGGACCTGCGCCCGGCGCGGGCCACGCTGGTGGTGACCACCACCACGCCGGGGGCCACCCTGGCGGTGGAGGGCGTGGAGCGGCCGGGCCCCAGGGCGGAGTTCACGGACCTCGGGCCAGGGCCCCACGTGGTGCTGGTCCGGGCCCCTGGCTACGACGAGCGCCGCCAGGAGTGCACCGGCGCCATGCCCGGCCAGCCCGCGGCGCCCTGCGCGCTGGAGCTCGAGCGCAGCGTGGAGCGTGGGAGCCTGCGGGTTTCATCCCGCACCCCGAACGCGCAGGTGACGGTGGACGCGGAGACCACCCCGAGGCCCCTCGGGGACGTGGGGGGCCTGGCCGTGGGGGCCCACCGGGTCACCGTGAGCGCGCGGGGCTACCGCCCGGAGACGCGCTCCGTGGAGGTGCGCCGAGGGGACAACCCCGCCCTGGAGATCAACCTCCGGCGCGACGGCTTGTCCGAGGCGGACGTGGCCTCGCGGCGCGCGTCGGTGACGTCCTGGGGCGCGCTGCCGCTGGCGTCCACGGATTTCACGTTTGACATGGCCTTCGGCTTCGGGCTCCTGCCGCTGGAGGTGCGGGCCACCACGGGGCTCCTGCCGCGCACCTCCCTCCTCGGCGCGGACCTCGGGATCGGGTTCCGCACCCGCGGAGACTGGCAGGAGATGGAGCTGCGCGGCCGCGGGGGGATCCGCCCGCACCCGCTGCTCTCGGCGGGCGTCGAGGCCAGGCTCTGGGCGGTGCTGCCGTCGCCCCTGTCCATTGGCGCCGGGTCGGGCTTCGCGAGCCAGGTGAACGTGACCATCCACCTCCAGCCCCGGCGCGAGGAGGGGGACGACTCCGACGTGCAGGCGCTCAACTACCTCGGGATGAACCTCTCGGCGCACCTGGGCTTCGAGTACGCCAACGACTCCATCTCGCAGGGGCGGGACCTCTACGTGGGGGGTGTGTCCCTCTGCGAGAACTCCGCCGCGCGGCAGATGCAGCTCTCGGCGATGCAGCCCCTGGACACCTGCGTGATCTCCAGCACCACCCGGGGCTTCCTGGGGCTCCTCCTGGAGGTGAGCGCCTCGCGGCACTGGAACGTCTTCGGGGGCTTCGACTACTGGCTCGCGCCGCCGGTGGACCCCACCATGGCCGTGCCTCCTCCGGGGTCCGGTGGGGCCCGCCGGGCGCTGACGGCCAACCTCTGGGGCGCGGCCCTGCCGATGTTCGCCCGCCTCGGCGCGACGTACAAATTCTAGCGCCGGACGGCCTCCGAGGGTGTTCCCTCGCCCGGAGGGCCATGCTAGAGCACCGCCCCCCCGGAGGCCCGTTGACGCAGGCGTGGCCTCGGCCTCACAGAGCCTTCGCGTGCAAGACCCCTCGGCCCCTCCCGAACTCGTCCGTCTGTGGAGCCTGCTCCTGGCGCGCGCACGCACGGACCCGGAGCTCTGCGAGGCCCTCCGCGCGGTGGGCGCGTGCCTCGCGGCCCTGGAGGCGCCCACCGCCACGGCCGCTGCGGCACGCACCCCGCAGGAGGCCCCCGCGCCCGTGACACAAGAGGCGGCTCCTGCGCCTCCTGCGCCACCGGCGCCGTTGCCCCCGCCCGCGAGGGCGCCTGTCACGTCACGGGAGGAGCCCCCGGCGCCCTTGCCGGTGCCCAGGGCGCCGGTGGACCTGGCCCTCCTGGCGGCGCGCTTCTCGCTCAAGGCGGACGGGTGTCGGTGGCACCTCCAGCGGAGGAAGCTCCTGGCGGACCGGGGCGTGGATTTCCCTGCGCAGGTGGCGCCCGGGGACCGGGACATCATTGATCGGGCGAGGGCGCTGCCCGGGGGCTGCTGGATGTGGATGTGCCGCCCGGAGTCACCGCAGCCGGAGCCCGCGAGGATGGAGGCGCTCGCGGGGTGCTACCAGACGCTTGCGGGGGCGGTGGGGCTGGTGCACGGGGCGATCGGGCGCACGGACGCGGCGGACCAGCTCCAGCCGGTGCTGTCGCTCCTGGCGGAGGCGCTCTCGGCCACGAGGGTGGGCTTGGAGCACGTGGGGGAGCCCAAGGACAACGACCAGGTGTCGCTGTTCCTGTGGCTGCGGGAGCAGACCCAGGCGAGGGAGATCTACATCCCGCGGTACATGCGCCTGGAGGACCCCGCGGACCCGGAGGCCTGGGCGGCGCTCGCTGCCAAGCTCTCGACCGCGGAGCGCTCGCTGGACCAGCGCTACCGCTCGAACCGGGAGCAGAAGGCCGCGCTGGACAAGCTCCGGTACCACGTGAAGAAGCTCAAGGGGGCCGACGAGGCCAGCCGCGGGCGCGAGTGGAACTCGATCCTGGACGCGAGCGCGGCGTTCCTGCGCGCGGGGGCGAAGCCCAGCAACACGGAGCTCCGGGGGCTGCTCCTGGACGTGCTGGACACGCTCCCGACGGACCTCTCGCCGGAGGAGCCCCGGGTGCGGGAGTTCCAGCCGGTGCTGCGCGAGATAGACCGCTACCTCGCGGCGCAGGAGGCCCTGACCACGGACGCCGAGGCCCCGGTGGCGGACGCCCCGGAGGTGCGCGAGGCCCGCGCGCTGGTGGAGGGCCGGGCGCTGGTGCTGATCGGCGGCGAGGAGCGGCGCGAGGCGGGGCGGAGGCTGGTGGAGGCGCTGGGGCTCTCTCGGCTGGACTGGCAGGCGTCGAGGCCCCACGAGTCGCACCACGTGTTCGAGCCGGCGATCGCGCGGGAGGACGTGGCGGCGGTGCTCCTGGCGATCCGCTGGTCGAGCCACGCGTTCACCGAGGTGCAGACGGCGTGCGACGCCAACGACAAGCCCCTGGTGCGGCTCCCCGCGGGGTACCATCCCAACATGGTGGCCAAGATGCTGCTGGAGCAGGCGGGCAAGCGCCTGGGGAAGTAGCTCTCCTGTTCACCGCGCGCGCGAGGCCAGCTCCGCGTCCAGGCCGCCGAGGGCCCCCGAGGCCGCGCTCTCGACCACCAGCGCGCTCAGCCGCTGGCGCTCCTCGGGCGAGTCCGGCGCGCCCCTCGGGCCCTCGGTCTCGGCGCGGGCCGAGAGCATCCCCAGGATCGCATGCTGGGGCTCTGCCACCATCACCAGGTTCACCTCCGCGCGCACCTTCAAGCGGTGATGCCGATACCGTATGTGCAGCTCGTTCACCCCGCCCTGGAGGCCGTACATCGCCAGGTGGTGCGCCTGCGCCATCGGCACGTCCTGCGCCTCGAAGCGCTCCTCCCGCACCAGCATCGTCGGGCGCCCCCGGAGCTCCTGGAGCAGCACCCGCCGAAGCGTCGGGAGCAGCGGGTCCGCCGCCGTGTCGTTGTTGGCGATGGGCCCCAGCACCACCACGTAGCGCACCCCCGCGGGCGGCGCCCCCACCGCGGGCGCCACCGGCGTCGGCACCGGCGCATACACCGCAGCGGGTGTGGGCGCCGCCATGGCCACCTGCGTGTTGGTGGTCTGCGGTGGGGTCGTGTAAGCGGGTACGCACCCGAGGGACACCACGAGGGCCTTTGGTAGGAATCTAACCACGATTCTCCTTGGGGCTCTCCCCCGGCGCGTTGGTGGTGGGGGCGGTGGCTTCCGGGGGCTCCTCCAGGTCCCTCGGGACCGCGGGGAGCTCGTGCTCGCCGTGGACTGGCGTCTGGGCCTGATCGATGAAGCGCCCCATGGCGCGCACGGACAGCGCGAAGTCCCCCGCGCGGAAGCGGGCTCGGGCGATGATCCAGTGGAGCTCGGGGTGCATCGTGCACCAGGCGGGCTCGTCGTGCCCGAGGGAGTCCAGCACCTCGGCGGCCTCGGCGAAGTGGGCGTCGGCCCCGTCGGCCAGGGACGAGCGGTACAGGAGGTACCCGTAGAGGAGCCGCAGGGACGGGCCCGAGTGGTCCCTCACGCTCGCGGGCAGGCCGTGGATGGTCTCCAAGGCGAGGCCGTAGGCGCCGTCGTCCACCGCGCGGCGCGCGCGCTCGAAGGTCTCCGACAGGAGCCTGGCGCCGTCCGGGGACACCTCCGGGCCAGGGGACGGAGGCTCCAGGCGGATCGTGGGCTCCCTGGAGGCGATGATCTCATTCCACACGGCGTTGGCGCGGGCCAGCTCCGGCACGTGCACCGGGTGCCCGTCGGTCCCTCGGAGCTCCCGGGCGCGGCGCAGGACCTCCTCCGCGCGGTTCGGGCGCCCGGCCGCCAGCAGGCTCTCGCCCAGGAAGGCCATGGCGCGGATACGGTCCGCGCCCTCGCCCAGGCCCGTCAGGTGGTCCTCCACGCGCCCGTAGGACCAGTCGATCCCGTACATCACCTCCACGTAGCCCGAGAAGGCGTCGAAGCCCACCAGGTCCCTCGGGGCCGCGAACTCGATGCGGGCGTTGTCGTCGGTGTTGAGCGGCGCCGGGCGCCGACGACACGACGCCTGGGGGCACTCTTCCAGGCCCGTGGCGCGGAGCATCGGGCGCCACTCGCCCTGCTCGCGGCGCTCCTCGAGCTGGGCGTAGCGCAGGACCTCCCCGCGGTCGGCGAAGAGCATCCGCGCCAGGAGGTCCGTGGCGCGCTCGGCGTGGGCGGGCTCGATGGCACGGCGCAGCGCCGGGAGGTTCATCCGGCGCTCGAGCGTGCCCACGTCCAGGGCCAGGGGCTCAAAGGACCCGAGCATGATCGTGTCCGAGCTGTACGCGTCCGCGGCGAAGACCCTCACGTGGGGGAAGACCTCCGCGAAGGTGCGGTAGATGGTCTTGATGTTGTCCGGGTTGATCTCGTAGAGCTGCACCCACTGGACAAAGATCCCCCCGGGGGCCATGGCCTGCCGGGCCGCGCGAAAATGGTCCAGGGTGAAGAGGTTGCTCACCCCGGTGATCCACGGGTTCGACGGCTCGGAGATCACCACGTCGTAGCGCCGGTCCGTGGCGGCCAGGTAGTTCCTCCCGTCGTTGTTGAGCACCTGCAGCCGGGGCATGCGCACGAAGGGGAAGCGCCGCTCGGGCGTGTACGTCAGGTGGTTCACGTCCGCGAAGTAGCGCGACGCGTCCGGGATCCAGCGCTCCAGCTCCACGTCGTCCAGGCGCCGGATCGGGAACTGCAGCGCCGTGCCGAGGGTCACCCCGCTGCCGAAGCCCACCACGACCACGTCGAGCCCCCGAGGGTCCTCCAGGCGAGGGTGCAGGAGCAGCGGCAGCCCCGCCACCAGCACCTGCGTGGGCATGTCGTCCCCGTTGGAGGCGTCCACCTTGCCGTTGTTCTTCAGGGCGTAGTGGACCCGCTCGCGCCCGAGGCTCCAGCGCTCTACGGTCACCGTGGTGGTGACCCCGTCGCGGTAATAGATCGGGTTGTCGCCCCCGAGGCCCTGGGCGCGGTCCCCGGGGCCCGTCTCCAGGCACCGCCCTCCGCGCCGCTGGATCATGCCGTCGGCCAGGGACAGCCGGAACACCCCGGTGGTCATTTCCCCCTGGTCCCAGGCCCGTGGGAAGAGCCGTAGGGTCCCCCTGGAGCGCGCGATGCGCCCCTCGCGCCCCAGGGCGGCCCCCACGCCGGTGATGGCCAGGAGCACCGCCGCGGCGGGCACGAGCACGTATTTCACGGGCTCCTCGCCCTCGGACGAGAGCAGGAGCGCCAGGGCCAGCGCCAGGTTCACCGCCACGGCGATGTACATGGCCGTCTCCATGCCCACGTAGGGCATGACCACGAAGCCCGTAAGGAAGCTCCCCAGGATGCTCCCCACGGTGTTCACCGAGTACACCGCGCCGGTGTCCCCGCCCACGCGCTCCCTCCCGCGGGAGAAGGCCCGGACCCCCAGCGGGAACGCCGCCCCCATGCCCACCGCGGGCGGCAGCGCGCACAGGAGCGCCACCAGGAAGGACAAGAACTGGATGAGGTTCACGTCGTCGGAGAAGCGCACGGGCTGGTCGCTGTTGCAGTTGCCCGTCACCGTGAGGGCCAGCCACACGAAGATCCGCGGGATGCGGTCCTGGAAGAAGTACGTGACCACCGCCCCGCCCGCGATCATGAGCTGCGTGGAGGCCAGCGCCAGGAGGGGCTTGCGCCACGCCGCGGCGATGGCCGTCCCGAGGAGCACCACCACCGTGACCGCGGCCCATAAGAGCTCCGAGAGCTGCGTGCGGTACACCACGAACTGCAGGAGCGCCACGCCCTCCAGGGCCCCCGCCACGGCCACCGTGGCCCCCGGCCCGGGGCGCGTGCGCAGGATCCACGAGGCCAGGGCGCTCCCGCCCCCGATCCCGATCAGGAACGCCATCAGGATGATGGTGAACGAGTAGATGGACGACCCGATCACCATGTCCAGGGCGCGCGCGAGGATCACCTCGTAGGCCAGCGCCGCGAAGCCGCTCCCGGCGGCGGCCAGGAGCGTGGCGTAGCGGGTGGCGCGGGTGAGCTTCTCCTCCAGCTCGTCGTCCTCGTCGCGCAGCTCTTCCTCTTCGGGGTCCTCGGGGAGCGCGTCCCCTGCGGGCTTTACAGCGCTCGGCTCGGGCGCCTCCCCGCGGGGCCTGGGGAGGAGCTCGCGCCAGGAGGAGGGCCAGCGGTCCCCGAGGAGGGCCCTGCGGGACAGGACGATCAGCGTGGCCAGCGTGAGGTTGGTGAGGGCCGCCAGGGCGTTGGTCCAGGCCAGGCCCACCCTCGGCAGGAGGAAGAAGCCCGCGAGGAAGGTGCCCGTCACGGCCCCGAAGGTGTTCACCGCGTAGAGGGCCCCCACGCGCTGCCCGAGGCGCCCGTCGCTCTGGACGAAGTGCCGGGTGAGGAGCGGGAGCGTGGCCCCCATGAGGGTGGTGGGCGGCAGGAGCACCAGGGCCACCACCAGGAAGCGCAGCAGCGTAAAGACATCAAAGCGGTTGCCGCCGTGGTTGGTGATCCAGTGCGACACCGGGGGGTACACCCCGTCCACGATGAACGGCACCGCCAGGGCGAAGAGCCCCACGCCCACCTCCATGGCGGCGTAGGTGAGCACCGGGAACTTCAGCCTGTCGGCCACCCGACCGAAGAGCCAGGACCCTAGCGCCAGCCCCCCCATGAAGGCGCTGAGCACCGTGGAGATCGCGGGCGTCGAGGCCCCGAACACCAGCGTGAGCTTGCGGGTCCAGAGCACCTCGAAGACAAGCCCCGAGGCCCCGGACAGGAAGAAGCAAACAAACGGCACCAGCCACGCCCGGAGGGCTCCTCCCTGGGGCTGCGGGGCTACCGTCACGATCGGTTGAGCGCGTGTCGTCACCGGCGGTGGGTGCGCCTATAGCGGTTTTTCCCCCCCGAGGGTATCCCACCCAAAAGAGGGCCCCTCAGTTCTTCTTCTTGAGCTTGCGCTTGAGCGCCGCCAGCTCGTCCTCCTCGGGCGGAGGCTCCTTCGGCGCGGGCGGGGCCTCCGCGGGCGCAGGCAGCGGCGCGGACACCGCAGGGGCCTCGGCCGCCGCAGGCGTGGGCGCCGCGGGCATTGCCGCCGGAGGCTCCGCGGGCGCGAGCGGCGGCGGGGGCGGGTCCCCGCGGAGGCGGCAGAGCTCCTCCCGGGCCTGCCAGGCCTTCACGCGGAAGTCCTCGAGGAGGGTCTGGGCCTCGGCGGCGAGCTCCTGGGCGCCCTTCTTGCGGGCGAGCTCGGCCCGGAGCTTCCACAGGGCCTGCTCCTCGTCGTAGCGAGCCAGGGCGCGCGAGAGCTCGGCGATCTTCTTCAGGGTCTCCATGGGCGGCCCCGAGCGCGCCGGGGCGAGGTCCCCCGGAGGGGTGTCCGGCAGCTCGAAGCAGGCGTCACAAGCGGGGCACTGCACCACGCGCCGGACCTTCTCCAGGGTGACCAGCGAGAGGGCCAGGAGCCGGAAGTTCTTTACCAGCTCGCGCTCCGTGAAGCGCACCCGCCGCGCGCATCCGGGGCACGGCCCCTCCAGGGTGCGGGGGTTGTCCACGTCCTCGACGTCGAAGCCGTCGGTGGTCACAAGGTTCCACGCGGTCGCCATGACCGCGGAGTCTTGCACGAACGCGCCCCTAGAACACGTCCCGTCGCGCCCTCACCGCGGCCAGCGCCTCCACGGGTCCCTCCGGCAGCGCCGCCCGCGCACGGAAGGCCCCGTCCGCGCAGCGCAGGAAGGGGTTCTGCCCGCGCTCCCCCCGGAGGGTCCCGGGGACCGTGGGGGCGCCCTCCCGGCGCCGCGCCAGGGCCTCCTCCAGCGCCGCGAGGAGCCCCGGGTCCTCCGGCGTCACCGTCCGCGCGAAGCGCAGGTTCTTCACCGTGTACTCGTGCCCGCACCACACCCGGGTGTCCCCCGGGAGCGCCCCGAGGACCTCCACCAGCGAGCGGTACATCCCCGCGGGCGTCCCCTCGAAGAGCCTCCCACACCCCGCCAGGAAGAGCGTGTCCCCGGTGAAGAGCTCCCCGTCGACCTCCCAGGCCACGGCCCCCAGCGTGTGCCCCGGGACGTGCCACGCCCGAAAGTCCGTCCCCAGGAGCGCCACGGTCTCTCCGTCCTCCACCGCGTCGGTCTGCGACGGGATGCGCTGCCGCTCCTGGTCGTAGCGATGGCCGTACACCCGGAGCCCGGGGACCGTCCGACACAACCCCGGGACGCCCCCCACGTGGTCCAGGTGGTGGTGCGTGCACAGCACCGCCCGGAGCGTGAGCCCTCTCTGCCCGAGAGCCTCCAGCACCGGCCCCGGCTCCGAGGGGTCCACCACCACCGCCTCCCGGGAGCCCGTGGGATGAAGCAGGTAGGCGTAGTTGTCTGTCAGACAAGGGATTACATGGACCTGCATCACGGCACCCGAGTGTAACCTTTTCCGTGCGCCCGCGTAGGGACCTGTTGATGACCACCGCCGCCGCCCTGCCCGTCGTGTCCCTGAGCACCTCCCCCAAGCGCCGCGGGATGCTGGCGATGCTCTCCAGCCCCACGAGCCTGTGGCGCTTCTTCCGGGACCGCGAGGCCCCCAGGGGCGCCAAGGTGACGGCCCTCCTGGCGTTGGCGTACGTGCTCTTCCCGCTGGACGTGATCCCGGACCTGGCCCCGGTGGTGGGCTGGCTGGACGACCTCGGCATGACCGCCGTGGCCGTGGGCTTCCTGGCCCAGCAGGCCGCCCGCCACGAGGCCCTCAAGGAAGCGCAGAGGGGCCGTTAGCGCGCGCGGCCCCGCGCGGCGTACATGTGCGGCGAGCCCTCGCGGGTGTCGCTCCAGGTGGCCCAGAGGGTGCCATCCGCGGCGATGGCCAGGCCCAGGTAGTCCCCGTGCCACGTCTGCGGGTTCCGCCCGGTGGTGAACCGGAAGGCGCGGTCGGTCACGGCCTCGTTGCGCCCGCAGGGGCGCGAGGGGTCCCCGGGGCACCGGGCGTAGGCCACCTGGCCCTCCCCGAAGCGGTTGTCGAGCCAGATGAGGTGCACGTCATGGGTGGTGCCGTCCACCACCATGGCCGGGAAGGCGTGGGTGGCGCAGGGCTCCGGGTCGTCGTTCACCGGGCGGTGGCGCCAGGACATGCCGCCGTCCACGCTGGTGGCCAGCACCAGGTCCCAGGCGCCCGGGTTGCCCGTGCCGTTCACGTACGCCACGTGGATCACGGAGCCGTCGAGCACCACCGGCGGCTGCTCGTACACCGGCTGGTCCTCCGGGCGAGAGACCACCCTCAGGGGCTCGAAGCTCCGGCCACCGTTGGTGCTCCGGCGGAACATGATGTGGTTGTCCAGGGACCCGAAGCGCGCCGAGGAGCCGTCCTCGTTCATGCCCGCGAGGTTCACCCAGGCGGCGCCCAGGACGCCGCTGGCGTTCACCGCGAGCTGCACGAGGTTGGGCGAGCTCACGGCCCCGAGGAGGAAGCCCTGGCTGGCCAGGGTCACCGGCGGGAGCCACGCGGCGCCGGCGTCCTCGGAGCGCTGGAGCACCAGGTTCACCCCCATGCGGCCCGCGGACAGGTACGAGATGTACAGGTTCTCCGCGGCGCCCCCGTCGGCGCCACCTCCGGCGCCACCTCCGACGCCACCTCCGACGCCAATGGGGGCCGGGCCGGAGATGATCCAGGGCTTGTCGCACAGTCCCCCGGAGCCGGTCATGCAGGTCCCCTGGGGCTCCACCTGCCGGGCCATTTCCCACGACGTGCCGTCGTTGGCGCTAAGGGCCACGCGCACGTGGGCGTCCAGCACGCGGCCGAAGCCGTCCCGCTGGAGGCCGATGAAGGTCATGCGCAGGCGCCCGTCGCGGGTGTAGTCCAGCACCGGGTCGCTGGCGGCGTTGAGCACCCCGTCCACCACGCTCCCGTTGCGCAGCCATGCGGTACCGTCCATGGAGTGGGACACCCCCATAAAGGACCCCCGGCCCGAGGCGGCGATGTACGCGTTGGCCACGTGCCCCGTCCGAGGGTTGATCGCGATGTTCCCCTCGGCCTCGATCACCGTGTCCGCCCGCTCCGCCGAGGTGGACACGTTGGCGCTCGGGAACGTCGTGCGGGGCAGCGCCGCGAGCTGGTGCTCGCCCGCGGCGGTGGTGTAGCACGCGCCCCCGTCCGGGCGCTCGCCCCGAGGCTCGTCGTTGAAGCGGCACACCCGCTCGCCGCTGCCCTCCGGGCGCTGGCACACGTAGCCCTCGCTCCGGCGGCAGTCGTCGTTGCTCTGGCAGCGCTGGAGGCAGAGCTGGTACCCGGTCCCGAAGGCCGTGCACACGCTGTCCGCGGGGCACCGGGAGGCCCCCACGCACAGTGATGTGCAGTACCCCCCGCGGAAGCCCAGGGCCTCCGTGAGGCACAGGCGCCCCGCGGGGCACGAGCCCTGCTGCGGGGGGAAGGGGTTTCCCATTTGCCGACAACCGGTCCCCACGCCGCTCGGCATGGACGCGTCGGTGACCGGGTCCGCGTCCGGGGTGTCCGTGGGCGCCGCCGCGTCCGAGGGAGACGTATCCTGGCCCGGGGCGGCGTCGGAGCCCGGGTCCGTGGTGCTCGAAGGGCAGCCCCCGAGACCCACCAGAAGCAAGAGCGTGCCCCCCCGTCGGACCTGGATCATGCAACCTCCAGCCGTGGTCCATGCCAGAACCACGGGCGCCGGACTCATAGCACGCTTTCCTCCTCGGGTTGGGACGGCGCCCCCGACGGGTGCACCAGCGAAGCGGGCAGGTCCAGCCCGAGGCCCGACAACGGCGGCACCGCCACCCCCGCCTGTTGCAGGTGCGGCAGCACGTCCGAGAGGTAGTCCCGGATGACCATCCCCGCGTCCCGACGACGCAGGCCCGTGGTCAGCGCGTACCCGCTCCCGGGGGTGTTGGGCCGCCCAAAGGACGCCAGGCTCAAGCGCAACCAGCGCTCCAGGTGCGCGCGGCGGCGGGCGGGGTCCCCGGGCTCCGCCAGCGCCTCGGCCAGGAGCTTCTCCGCCAGGGCCTGCTGGGCCCCCAGGTCCCGGGCGATGCGCAGCACCACCTCCCGGTACGGCACGAAGCTGCACTGCTCGTGCTCGCGGAAGATCCACCACGCGCTGCGACCGTAGAGAAAATTCGCCAGGGCCAGCTCCTCCACGTCCTGCGTGAACGCCGGAGGGCGCTCCTCCAGCCGCGCGAGCACCACCGGCTCCAGGCTCTGCGCGGCGAAGGCCTCGTACATCCTCCCGATGGTCTCGTAGTGGTCCACGGCCTCCCGGGCGCGCACCAGCACCACCTTCATCCAACGGATGGAGCGCACGTGCTGCACCCCGTGGCCCAGGAGCCTCGCGGCCCCGAGCACCCGATAGGCGTGGGCCTCCATCAACCGCCGCACGGTGGCGTAGTACAGGTCGTCGCGCTCGTCCGGGGGCTGGGTGCTCATCGGCCCTGAGGCGGTATCATACCACGGTGGAGCTCCCCGATGGCGCGCAGTGGATGGGGGATCGGGCCCTGAGGCTCCCGCGCCCCGAGGGCAGCGCCCGGGCGCTGGTCTCCCGCCTCCGGGGCCTCGCGGGCGTCGAGGACCTGGTCCTCGGGGACCACGCGGTGGCCGTCACCTTCACGGAAACGCCGCCCCAGACGCTCGTTGCATCGCTCCTGGCGGCCCTCCGGGAGACCCCCCGGGAGGCGCCAGCCCCGCCCGCCCTGCACGTCATCAAGGTGCGCTACGACGGCCCGGACCTCCGCGCGGTGGCCCTCCACGCGGGGCTCGGGCCCGAGGAGGCCGCCGCGCTCCACGCGTCGGTGACGTACACCGTGGAGCTCCTGGGCTTCGCGCCGGGCTTCGCGTACCTCGGCCCGGTGCCCGAGGCCCTGCGCCTGCCCCGCAGGAGCACCCCCCGGGCGCGCGTGCCCGCCGGGAGCGTCGCCGTCGCCCTGGACCGCACGGGGGTCTATCCCTTCGACTCCCCCGGGGGCTGGAACCTCCTGGGCACCGCGGTGGGCTTCGCTCCCTTCGAGCCCACCCTCGGCGCGCGCCTGGGTCTCGGGGACCGCGTGCGCTTCGAGCGCGTCTTGTGAGCGCCCTCGCGGTGCTCAAGGCAGGCCCCGGGGCCACCGTGCAGGACCTCGGGCGGCGAGGGCTCCTCACGCAGGCGGTCCCCGTGGGCGGCGCCTGGCTGGAGCCCTTGCATCGGTGCACCAACCTGGCCCTCGGGAACCCCGAGGGAAGCGCCACGGTGGAGCTCCCCCTGCACGGGGCGCGCTTCCGGGCGGTGGGCGCCCTCACCGTGGCCCTGGACGGCGTGCCCGTCGCGCTCCGCGACGGCGAGACCCTGGACGTGCCCCCCGCGCCCTGGGCGGTGCGCTACCTCGCCCTCCCGGGCGGCGTCGCGGTGCCCGTGGCCCTGGGCGCCCGGGGGACGCTCCTCTGCGCGGGCGTGGGAGGGCTCCAGGGCCGCGCGTTGCGCGTGGGGGACCTCCTCCCGGCGCAGTCCCCGACGCCGCTGGGGGCGCTCAAGGTCTGTGCGTGGGACCCCTGCCTCGGGGCGCCCCTCCCGGTGGTGCCGGGCCCCGACGCGCTCCCTCCCGGCGCACTGGAGGTGCTCCTTGGCGCAGTCTGGACCGTGAGCGCGCGGCTGGACCGCCGGGGGACGCGGCTGGAGGGCCCGAGGCTCCCCACCCTCTGCGACCGCCCCGGGTCCTGGCCCATGGTGCCCGGCGCCGTGGAGGTGCCCCAGGACGGGGTTCCCATCGTGCTCGGGCCCGAGCACCCGACCACCGGGGGCTACCCCGTGGTGGCGGTGCTGCCCCACGCGGCCCGGGGGCTCCTGGCGGCGCGACGACCCGGGAGCGCGGTGCGGTTTTTCACGGCCTGGCCTGGGGGCTGTAGTACACCGCGAGCTGGTTGATCGCCCAGGTCTCCGCGGCGCGCAGGACCTCGAAGGCCACGCCCACGCCCGTGGCGGTGCTCCAGCGCACCACGCAGCGCACCGGGGCGGGGGCCGCCAGGGCTGGGAAGTACACCCTCGCCGTGAGGGCCTGCCCGAAGGTCACCGGGAACCCCCTGGGCACCTGGAGGAACATCCCCCCGAGGGACAGGTCCCGGGTGTACGCGGTGAGCGTAGCACCCTCAATTTCCAGCTCCACCCGGAGCCTGGCCTCGAACCGAACGTGCGCGCGCTTCTCGATGCCCACGGTGCACACTCCAGCGGTACACTTCACCCCGAATGGTGCCCTCGCGCAAGGACCAACGACCGACCGCGTTCGACATTCCGCCCGCGGTGGCGTTGGCGTTGGTGGTGTGCGTGGTGTGCCTCGTGGGGTTCTTGTCGCACAAGGTCCCCGCGGTGGCGGTGGAGCTCCCACCTCTGCGCTATGACCGCACAGCGGCGCTGCGCGAACAAGCTGCGCCTCCGGGCGCGCTGCCCAACGCCGCGCCGGAGCTCCTCCGCGCGTGGGAGCTCCTGGCGCGGGCGCGGCTGCGGCAGGACCCCGCCCGCATCGAGGAGGCGCAGCGGTCCTTTGCGGAGCTCCTGCGCGCGGGCACCGGGCGGGCGGAGGAGCGTCGGGCCCTGCGGGCGGTGGCCCGCGGGCGCTTTTTGCGCGCGGCGGACCGCGCCGATGACGGGGAGGCGGCGGGCGCGCGGGAGCCGCTGGTGCGCATCGCGCGGCGCCACGGGCTGGTGGGCGCGCGGCGCGGCGCCGCCGCGCACCGCGCGGTGCAGGGCGCGTGGTTCGACCTGCGCTGGGAGCGCAACGCCGTGCCCACGCCCGAGAGCGGCCACGTGGAGCCCATCGCGGAGTCCCTGCGGAGGCTCGGGCCGATGTCCCAGCGGGCCTTCGTGTCCTGGTCGATGCAGGCGCGCTGCGGGGAGCTCCTCGGCGTGGACGACTACCCACTCCCAGGGGACCCCCAGCGCTGCGCGGGGCTGCGCAGGGAAATGGCCGAGGAGGCCCGGAGGATGGAACCGACCTACCCCCTGGACGAGGCCCTGGCCATCATTGACATGCGCCTGGCGCTCTCGCTGGAGACCCTGGCGCTGCGCTCCGAGGGCCGCGACGAGCTCGCCGTGGTCCAGAGCCGGGACAGCGCCCAGACCGCCCTGGTGCGCGCCAACAACCGCTTCCGGCTGCTCTATCAACAACGGCCCTCGCGGCGCCTGGAGCGCTACCTCCTCGGGGCCTCGGGCGCCCTCTCGGGCGGCTACCCTGTAGCCCGCTGACCCGCGAGGGCGCCCGGGGGCGCGCCGCGGAGGGTCCCGCTCGGGGCTGGTGCCCGAGGCCTCTCCCCTGGCACCATCAGGCGTCATGAGGGATTGTGTACGATCGGCGACGCACCTGGTCTTTGTGGCGCTCGCGGTGGGCTGTGTGACGCCGGGGGAGCCCGCGTCCATGGCACCCGACGCCGTCGCGGACGTCACCCCGGAGGCGCCCCCCGACAGGGCAGACCCCGACGCGACGGAAGCAACGCTCGACGCTGCGCTGGACGCGACCTCCGACGCTCCACCCGACACGCCTCCCGACGCTGCACCCGACACGCCCCTCGACGCGCTCGACGGGACGCGCGACGCCGCGGTGGACGCCGCCGTCGAGGCGGGACCGGACGGGCCCCCGCGCCCCCTGGGACCTGGTTGGGCGAGGGCCCTGGGCGCCGCGCGAGGGAGCGTCGCGCTCGCGGTGGTGACGGACCCGCTGGGGAATGTCTACGTCGGCGGTCGCTACGAGGGGACCATGACCCTGGGCGCGGTCACCCTCCCCGCGCCGACCAGCACCTATGGGACCTTCCTGGTGAGCTTCACCGCCGCCGGGGACCTGCGCTGGGCCCGCGCGCTGGGATCCACGGGGTGGTTTCCGGGCCTCGGCCTCGCGGCGGACCCTACAGGCAGGGTCATGTACGCGGGGCACGCACACGGCGGCGCAGACTTCGGCTGCGGGCCGACTGGCGGGTCCTCGGGGTCCGAGGGCGTGGTGCTCGTGTCCCTGAACCCCGACGGCTCCTGCCGCTGGGCCCGACGCTACGAGGGCGCGGGACGGGCTCACGCTTACGGCGTCGCGGCGGACGGCGCGGGGAACAGCTACGTCGTCGGGCACCTGGGCGGCGCCACCTCCCTCGGCGGGGAGCTGCTGCGGGGCGTGGGCTCGACCTTTGCCTTCGTGGCGAGCTACACCGCGGAGGGCGCGTACCGCTGGTCTCGGAGCTACTCCGGGAGCTTCTCCAGCGAGGGGGTCGCCGTCGCGTCGCAGCCCTCCGGGGACCTCGTGGCGCTGGTCAACGCCCAGCGCGCGCTGGACCTCGGGGCCACGCGCCTGACCGCCGACGGAGAGCTCCTCGGGGTGGTGGCCCTGGATCGCGACGGGGGCCATCGTTGGAGCGTCGCGGCGGGCACGGACACCTTCGGCGTGGCCCGCGGGGGCGCCGTGGCCGCGGACGGCGAGGGCGGCTGGCTCTTCGTGGGGCGCTCCAGCGGGACCCTTCGCCTGGGCGCCCTGACCCTCCGGTCCCTCTCGGGGACGCGGGCCTTCGTGGCCCAGCTCGGCGGCGACGGCGCCCCACGGTTCGGGCTCGACCTGCGTGGCCTGGGGCCCTCGGAGGGCCTCGGCGCCGCGGCGGCGGGCGGCCGACGCGTCGCCGGAGGGACCTCCGAGGGCGCGGGGACCACCCTCGGGGCCGCGAGCATCCCTGCGCGAGGAGGCAGGGACGGCTGGTGGGCGTCGCTCTCCGCGGCCGGGGAGGTCCTCCGTGCTCGCTCCCTCGGAGGGCGCGGGGAGGAGCGCCTGGAGGCCCTGGCGCTCGGACCCGACGGCGCCCTCTACGCCGTGGGGTCCTTCTCCGGCGTGACGGACGTGGGCCAGGCCCTCCGTGCTTCGGGGGACCGCGCCGCCTACCTCGTGAGGATCCTGCCGGACGCGGCGCCGCCTGTGTGCAGCGGCGCCGAGCGGCTCTGCGCCGAGCGCTGCGTGGACGTCGCAACAGAGGACACCCACTGCGGCGCCTGCGGCGCGACCTGCGGCGCCTTGGAGCGCTGCCGCGCGGGGCGCTGTGAGTTCCATGGCCCGGACAGCCTGACGGGGTGCTTCGTCAGACTGGAGCGGGTCTGCGTGGACCTGGCGACGGACCCATCGAACTGCGGGGCCTGTGACGAGCGCTGCCCCACCGAGGCGCGCTGCGTGGCGGGGCGCTGCACCTGCCCCGCCGGACAGACGCTGTGCGCAGCGCGCTGCGTGGATCTGATGACCACCGCGTCCGACTGCGGCGCCTGCGGCGTGGTGTGCGCGCCGCCCGGGGCCCGGCCCCGCTGCGCGGCGGGCGCTTGCGCGGTGGCCGCATGCGACCCCGGGCGGGGCGACTGCAACGGCCGCGTCGATGACGGCTGCGAGGTGGACGTGGCGACCAGCGTCGCGCACTGCGGCGCCTGCGGACGGGCCTGCGCCGCCGGGCAGCGCTGCGTGGCGGGGCGCTGCTGCGTGGGCCTGGGGTGCGACCCCTACCCGAGCAGCGGCCGCGAGGGGGCCTTCGCCCCCACCGCGGACACGGTGCTCCCCGCCGGGGTCCATGAGTTCACCACCGTCACCATCCCCCCGGGGGTCACGGTCCGCACCCACGGAGACGGCGTCCTGGAGCTCCGCGCGACGGGCGCCGTGAGCATCTCTGGCGTCGTGGACCTCACCGGCGGGGATGGGCAATCGGCGGGTTGCCGCTCCGCGGCCCCCCCGTCGGAGCCCTACACCTGCCCTGGCGGCGCCGCCGGGGCCGCGGGACACCGCGGCGTGGTGACCACGGGCGGCGTCGGCGGAGGCTTCTCGGTCTCTGGGATCGACCTCGAGTTCCGCTTCTTTCACGGAGGCGTCGGCGGCGCGGGGCTGTCCGGCGGCGGCGGAGGCGTCGCTCGGCGCGACTGCCTCAGCGCCTCGTCCGAGGGCGGCAGCGCCGGCGGGGCGGGGGGGACGTGCCGCGCGCTCTCGGTGATGGAGGCCGCCTGCACCCCGGCCCGGGGAGGACCCGCCTCCGTCGCCCTCTACGCCGGGCGCGATGGCAGCACCCCCACGACCGCCTCCTGCGGCCCTGCCTTCGGCTGGTCCGCGGGCGGCGGCGCCGGCGGCTCCATCGGGACGGCGGCCGCGGAGGACCTCGCGGTGACGCGCACCTTCGGCGCGGGGTCAGGCGGCGGCGGCGGCGGGTGCGTCGGATTCTCGAGCATGGGCTTCGAGTACGTCATGGGCGGCGGGGGCGGCGGAGGCGGCGGCGCGCTGCGGGTCTCCTCGCCCGTGCGCATCACGCTCGGCCCCGCCGCGAGGCTCCTGGTCGACGGCGGGCGCGGCGGCGCTCCGAACGGCGGCGGTGGCTCCGGCGGCGTGGTGGTGCTGGCGTCCCCGGTGCTCCAGATCCCTGCGGGCGCCGCGGTCTCCGCGCGAGGCGGGGCCGCGGGCACCTTGGGCGGCGCCGGCGGCCCCGGGCGACTCCGCCTCTCGGTGACCCCCGCGGGCTGCTCCCTCGGCGGGACCTTCGACCCTCCCCTGGTGTCAGGGTGCGCACCCACCTCCCCGGGCGTGGCGGGCCGCGCCTTTGTGGGCACCTGGCCCGACTAGCGCCTGTGCACCACCAACCCCCGAGCGTCCCATGCACCTGACCGTCGTCGACTGGGCGGTGATCGCCGGCTTCTTCGCGCTCAACCTCGCCCTGGGCCTGCGCTACGGGCGCCGCGCGGGCGGGAGCGTCAGCGAGTTCTTCCTCTCGGGGCGGGACGTCCCCTGGTGGCTGGCGGGCACCTCCATGGTGGCCACGACCTTTGGCGCGGACACGCCCCTGGCGGTCACCGGCATGGTGGTGCGCAACGGCATCGCCGGCAACTGGCTCTGGTGGAACGCCGTCTTCTCCGGGATGCTCACGGTGTTCCTCTTCGCCGCCCTCTGGCGCCGCGCGGGCGTCATGACCGACGTGGAGCTGGTCGAGCTGCGCTACGCCGGCCGCCCCGCCTCGGCCCTGCGGGCCTTCCGCGCGGCGTACCTGGCCCTGCCGATCAATTGCATCATCCTCGGGTGGGTCAACCTCGCCATGGCCAAGATCCTGGCGCTCACCGTGGGCCTGCCGCGCGTGCCCTCGGTGGCCCTGTGCCTCGCGCTCACTGGCGCCTACGTGTCCGTGTCGGGCCTCTGGGGCGTGCTCATCACCGACGTCCTGCAGTTCGCCGTCAAGCTCGGGATGACCATCGTCCTGGCGGTGTACGCCGTGCGGGCCGCGGGGGGCGTCGAGCACCTGCGCGAGGCCCTCCCCCCGGAGCGCCTGACCTTCCTCCCGGAGGCGGGCTCCGCGTGGATGCCGGCCCTCACGCTGGCGGTGTACCTCGGGGTCCAGTGGTGGGCGGCGTGGTACCCCGGGGCCGAGCCCGGCGGCGGCGGCTACGTCGCCCAGCGGATCTTCTCCGCTCGGAGCGAGCGCGAGGGCGTCTACGCCACGCTGTGGTTCAACGTGGCCCACTACTGCGTGCGGAGCTGGCCCTGGGTGCTCACGGCCCTCTCCGCGGCGGTGCTCTACCCTCACCTCCAGGACCCCGAGGAGGGCTACGTGAGGGTCATGGTGGACCACCTCCCGCCGAGCCTCCGGGGGCTGATGATGGCGGGCTTCCTTGCGGCGTACATGTCCACCGTGGCCACGCACCTGAACTGGGGCGCGTCGTACCTGGTGGGGGACCTCTACAAGCGCTTCCTTCGTCCCGATGCCTCCGAGGACCACTATGTCCGCGCGTCGCGCGTGGCCACGGTGCTCACCATGGTGCTCGCCGGGGGCGTCTCCCTGGTGCTCGACTCCGTGGCCGGCGCGTGGAAGGTGCTCCTGGCCCTGGGCTCCGGCACGGGCCTGGTGCTCATCCTACGGTGGTACTGGTGGAGGGTGAGCGCCTGGAGCGAGCTCAGCGCCATGGTGGCCTCGCTCGTCGCCTCGCTGGCCCTGCGCTACGGCCTGGGCCTCGACCCCGACGACCCCCTGGGCTTCGCCCACTTGATGCTGGGCACCCTCGCGGTCACCACCTGCACCTGGCTCGCGGTCACCTACGCCACGCCGCCGGAGCCCATGGACACGCTGGTGCGCTTCTACGAGCGCGTCCGGCCCGACGGCCCCGGCTGGGCCCCGGTGGCGGCAAACGCCAGGGTGGGCCCCTCGGGGCCGGGCCTGCCCGTGCGCCTCCGGGACTGGGCGCTCGGCTGCGCGCTGATCTACCTGTCCCTCTTCGGTGTCGGGAAGGTGGTCCTCGGTGAAGGGCTCAAGGGCGCCGCGCTCCTCGCGGGCGCCGCCCTCGTGGCATGGCTCCTCGCCCGGGACCTCCGCAGGGATGGCGCCCTGGGGTGAAGGGTATACACGGTGTATCCTTCATCCCGTCCAGGGTGGTTTTCAGGAGAGAAGAGCGAATACTACTGCGGGAGATGTGTGCAGCCCACGCGGACGGGGCGGCGTGGCGCCCTTCCCGCGGGGCGGCGGGGCAGGTATCATCGCGGGATGGCACGCTCACCGGTCCAGTTATTCGCGGCGCTCTTCGCGGTAGCGTCCCTCGCCCGGGCCGACCTCCCCCCGCCGCCCGGGTGGGTCGAGACCTGCACCGTCAGGCGCCAGCAGCGCCGCGGCGAGCACTGTGTCTTCTGCGTGGTCGGCGCGACGACGGCCAGGGAGTCGTGCCCGCGGCTCCGACTCCAGGGCTATCGCTTGCGCTGCAGCGCCAGGCGGAGCGGGCGCTCCATCCCGCAGCTCTGGTGCCGCTCGCCCCCACCGCCGCCGGGCTGAGCGTCGAGCAATGGACAGCGACCTCTCCCCGGCTCCCCATAGGCGCCTGGCGCCTATGCCCCGGCCCCCTCTCCCTGTCAGGTTCACCTCGGGACACATCTCACAAAGGGCCGTGAAATGAGGGAGATCGAGGGAGGCGACGGCCGCGCATCGAGGACGGTGCGGCCACGGGGCGGACGCGCATCCCTCCCGCCACAGCACCGAAGGGAGGCGCCATCGTTCGCGATTTAGAGAGGTTGTGCACGTCACCAATGGAGAGCACGACCAGGCGCGAAGATCGAAGGCAACTCCGGGGCGCGAGGAGTCAGCCCAATGCCAGTCCTGACCCATTTGGGTTCGCCTCTTGCCGACCGCGGCGCCGGCCCGAGTCGCGCGCGTCCGGGTGCCTGTTGCAGGCCCGCCGCCACTCGCGAGATCGGGGATGTCCCCCCAACCCAGGCAGGCCTCCCATCGACCACCGCCCCGCCGCCCACCCGGCCGCAATCCCCTGGAGCGCTCGGTCGGGATTCAAATCCCCGAGCACCAGCCGTGCCGTCGCTCGCTGAGGCCCCGAGGTTTGTCCGACGGCGTCCTTTGGCGCCCGGCTTCTGGCGCTTGCAATCCCGACGGATGCTGCGGTAGTCTCCGCCCGTGGTCCTGGCCGGGCGCGAGAGAAGGCTTCTGCCAGGCAGCGCGGAACACACCATGGCCTTCGCTTCACACGAGGAGTACTTCGCGAGGCTGTCCCCTGACCCGCGCCGCTTGCTCCAATCCATTCAGGCAAGAGTTGAGGCGTTGGTGCCCGGCGCCTCCCGGTGCATACGCTACAACATGCCTGCGTTCAAGCATGGGCGCGTGTTCCTCTACTTCGCTGCATTCAAGAACCACATCGGTATCTATCCGCCCGTCACGCAAGACGCACCCCTCGCGCAAGAGCTCGCGCCATATCGAAACGAGAAGGGAAACCTGTCCTTTCCCCACAGTCAGCCACTTCCCATCGAGCTGATTGGCCGTGTCGCTCTGGCGCTGTCTCGAGAGTGCAAGCGCAAATGAAGGGTTGAGCGATGAGCGAGCGGCTGGGATGCTGACGGACCGGGGGCGACTCATGAAACTCGACGACCTTGAGATACCTGCGACCCCGGCTTGCCGCGCTGCGCTCGAAGTGGCCACAGCGTATTGCTCACCGGCGTTACTTAACCACTCCATACGGGCCTACCTGTGGGCGGCGGGGTACGGGTTGGAGCAAGGCATCGCCTTCGACGCCGAGTTGCTCTACGTGTCGGCCATGCTCCACGACCTCGCCCTGGTGAAGGAGTTCGACAATCACACGCTGCCGTTCGAGGAGGCGGGCGGACATGTCGCCTGGGTGTTCGGCGCGGCAGCCGGGTGGCCGGTGGAGCGCCGCCGACGCGCCGCCGAAGTCATCGTGCGGCACATGTGGGACGCGGTGGACGTCGCGAAGGACCCCGAGGGTTACCTCCTCGAACTCTCGACCGGCATGGACATCTCGGGGCGGCGTACCGAGGAGATTCCCCCTGACCTTCGTGCCGACGTGCTGGCCCGGTATCCACGACTGGGCCTCGGCGTAGAATTCATCGGGTACTTTGACGACCAGGCGAAGCGCAAGCCTCGGTGCCTGGCGGCGAGGTTCGTCCACAGCGGCTTCGCCGCGAGGGTCGCAGCCAACCCCTTGGACCGCGAAGCCCGGCGTGGACAATCGTAAGAGCGGGCCGAACCAGGCGCGGCACCTGACCGGACCTGCAAAGCCGGGCCGGGCAGGTGAGCCTGGTCGTTCGGCGGACACGAGGGGCCAAGACAGGACCTTGGGCATCAGGGCTTCCCCGCCTTTGCCGCGCGAGCCCTTTTCGTTCATCGCTCCGCAGTCGCGCGGCTCGATGACCGGGGTGCGTCGTTGACCTATCTTGAGCTTGTAGCGGTCGTTGTCCATGACTATGATCCAGCCATCCGCTTCTTCGTTGACATCCTGGGGTTCGAGCTCCTAGAGGACTCGCCCGCCGTCACCACCGTCGGTCGCCCGAAGCGCTGGGTCGTGGTGCGGCCGCCGGGCGCCCAGACGGGGCTGCTGCTGGCCCGTGCAGATGGTGAGCGCCAGGCCACGGTCGTTGGAGACCAGCACGCCGGTCGTGTTGGCTTCTTCCTGCGCGTAGACGACTTCTCTGCTTGCTACGAGCGATTGGCCGGAGCAGGCGTCGAGTTCGTGAGGCCGCCTCGCCTGGAACCATACGGCCAGGTCGCGGTATTCCTGGACATTGCAGGCAACCGTTGGGACCTGCTCGGTCCCGCGCCGTAGTCGCTTGTCAACACACTCTTGCGCGCTGGAGCCGTGACCTGGCCTTTGCCCCCTACAACGCCCGCCCGCGGACGGTCCCGTGCCAGTCCCTCCGCGGCGTCTGGATCAGCCCCACGAGCGTCCCGTCCGCGCTGACCGTCATCCGGTAGCGGTCCGTCGCGATGATCCTCGGCGCCGTCACCCGCGTGCCCACTACCTGGACGCGCGTGACCTCCGGGTCGTAGGTGCCTCGGAGGTACTCCTCCCCGCTCTCCCCGACGTGGCGCTGCATCCGTCGCTCCGGCGCCACCCGGAGCGTCCACAAGAAGCTCCCGCTCAGCGTCATCCCTTCGCGGCGCAGCGTGAGCACGAAATCGTAGCGCCAGCCCTCGTCCACCCCTTCGCCCTGCCAGCGGCGCTCCGTGTGGTCCGGGAAGGGATCAAGCACCCTGGTCGGGACCGGCGCGGGCACGGGCACGGGCACGGGCACGGGCGTCAGCGGCGCGACCCGCGGCGGCACCGGCGCGACCGTGGACCTCCGCGCAGGCGCCGTCCTCGCCGGTCGAGGGCGATCGTTCGCCAGCGAGCCATCGAGGTTCCAGTACAGAACGCCCCCCAACACCCCAAGCAACAACGGCGCGCTGGCCACCACCGCCCCCAACGCCGCCACCCTCCGACGAGACACCGCAGGCGCTGCCCACGGCGCCGACGCCGCGGTCATGGGTACCCTCGGAGGCGCCAGGAGCTCCAGCGTGGTGGCCGCGGGCTGCGACGCCGCCCCCGCGGGCACTGCCGCTCGGAGGCCCTCCAGCGCGGAGGCACCGTCCGGGAAGCGCTCGGAAGGGTCCCTCGCCGCACAGCGCGCAAACCACCCGTCGAAGCCCGGCGGCAGCCGCCCCCCGCGGCCAAGGGCCTCGGCACGCCGGGAGGCCGGCTCCAGGGGGCCCGCGAGCACCTCCAAAAGCAGCTCCGAGAGGCGCTCCTCGCCCTGCGCCGCGAGCCAGTAACTGGTCCCCGTCCAGAGGTAGAAGGCCACCATCCCAAAGGCCCACACGTCCGCAGGAGGCCCCGGAGAGCCCCGGTGGCACTGCTCCGGCGCCATCCACCGGGGTGACCCCAGAGCCCCGGTGAGCGCTCCGTCGGACCCGAAGGCCAGCGTGGGCCGCGCGATCCCAAGGTCCAGCACCTTGAGCCTGGGGCCCGCCCCGCCCCGCGCCGTCGCCAGGAAGAGGTTCTCGGGCTTGATGTCCCGGTGCACCACCCCCGCCCGGTGGATGGCCCCTAGGCACTCGCCGAGTTGTTCAATAATTTCAAGTACTTCAGTGTGTTTCAAGGGCCCCTGGCGGCGCACCCTGGAGCCCAGGTCCTCGCCCTCCAGGTGCTCCATGGCCAGCCACGGAAGGCCCGTGGTCGGGCACACCCCGGCGCCGAAGACCTCGACGATATGGGCGCTCTGGATCCGGGCCCCGAGGGTGGCCTCGCGGGCAAAGCGCTCCCGGGCCATGCCGTCCTGCACGAGCTCCGGGTGCATGACCTTGACGGCCCGGCGGCGGCCCGTGGAGAGCTGCTCGGCGGCGTAGACGCAGCCCATCCCCCCCTGGGCGAGCGGGCCCAGCACGCGGTAGTCCCCGCCGATGACCGTCCCCGGAGTGAGCTCGACCCCTGCCATCTCCCTTGGGGGGAGTGTACGCCGGGTTCCCTTCTCAGGGCGAAAGCTTGTATACACCCCGCTGCCATGAAGCTCGACACCCTGGCCATCCACGCGGGCCAGCACCCGGACCCGGTCTCCGGCGCCGTCATGACCCCCATCGTGCTGTCCAGCACCTTTGCCCAGGAGGGCCCCGGGAACCACAAGGGCTACGAGTACTCCCGCAGCGGCAACCCCACCCGCAACACCCTGGAGGCCTGCGCCGCGGCGCTGGAGGGCGGCGCCCACGGGCTGGCCTTCGCCTCGGGCTGCGCGGCCACCACGGTGGTGCTCCACACGCTGCCTCCGGGCTCCCACGTCGTGTGCGGGGACGACGTCTACGGCGGGACCTTTCGCATCCTGGACAAGGTCATGGTCCCCCTGGGGCTGCGGGTCTCCTACGTGGACATGACGGACCTGGGCAGGCTCCGCGAGGCCCTGCGCCCGGACACCGCCCTGGTGTGGCTCGAGACCCCCACCAACCCCATGCTCAAGCTCGCGGACCTGAAGGCCCTCTGCGCGGACACCGCCGCCCGGGCCCCCGGGGCCCGCGTCGTGGTGGACAACACCTTCGCCACGCCGGTCCTCCAGCGCCCTCTGGAGCTCGGCGCCCACGCCGTGGTGCACTCCTCCACCAAGTACCTGAACGGCCACTCGGACGTCGTGGGGGGGCTCCTGGTCACCCGAGACGACGCCTTCGCCGAGCGCCTGCGCTTCCTCCAGAACGCCCTGGGGGCCGTGCCCTCGCCCTTTGATTGCTTCCTGGTCCTGCGGGGCTTGAAGACCCTCCCGGTGCGCATGGAGCGCCACGGAAAGAGCGCCCTTCACCTCGCCCGGTGGCTCGAGACCCTGCCCGACGTGGCCCGGGTGTACTACCCGGGGCTCCCGTCGCACCCGCAGCATGCGCTCTGCCAACAGCAGATGGCCCACGGCGGGGGGATGATCTCCTTCGTGCTCCGGGCGGGTCCCCGGGGGAGCGTGCTGGAGCGCTCCAGGCGCTTCCTGGCGGAGCTCAAGGTGTTCACCTGCGCGGAGAGCCTCGGCGGGGTGGAGAGCCTGATGGAGCTGCCCGCGGTGATGACCCACGCCTCGGTCCCGCCGGAGACCCGCGCGCTCCTGGGCATCGATGACGGGCTCCTCCGGGCCTCCGTGGGCCTGGAGGCCGTGGAGGACCTCCAGGCGGACCTGGCTCGCGCCTTCGAGGTATCACGCTAGACTACAAGGCACCTTTCCTTGCCTGGAGGATGTTCGATGAAGTCACTTCGCTCGATGGCGATCCTTGTGGGCCTGGCGGTCTCCTGCGGGGAGGACCCCAAGCCCTTGACGGTGCGCGTCTTCTGGACCGACGGCTGCGAGGCGGACCTGTCCCGCATGCTCGGGGCCTGCGTGGGCCAGAACCACCTGGTCACCGGCCAGCAGGGGGCCCCGAACCTCGCCGTGGACTGCACCATCCGCCCGGCCCTCACCGGCGGCGGCTACGACGTGTTCTTCCAGGCCGGCACGCTCTCCGGCGGGGCCACCTCGTTTGACCTGTCCTCCGAGGGCATCGCCGTCAACGGCAGCGTGGCGGGCGCCGGGCGCGAAATTGACACCGGCTACGCCATCCTCCGCGGCAACGGCTGGGAGGTCGGCCGGGACCAGGGCACCGTCGGCCCCACGGGCGCATGCCACATCTTCGTGGACGGCATCTCCGGCCAGAGCTTCCGCGGGCGCATCAACTGCGAGCGCGTGCGCTCCAGCGAGGTGCCCTACCGCCTGCGCTTCATCCGCGGCGCCGCGGGCCAGACCATGGAGCCCATGTTCGGCGAGTTCAGCTTCCAGAACTGCCGGACCGAGTAGCCGCCCAGAGCTCCAACAGCGGAGACCCGTCGGGCTGCACAAGCACCCGCACCCTCCGACGATCCCGCCAGGGCCCGCGCTCCAGCTCCAGGCGCAGGCGCGCGTTGGCCTCGGGCATCGCCCTCGGCGCGAAGCCCGGCGCGAACACCCCCGGCGACCACAGGACAAACACGTACGTCCCTCCCCCCTCCGGGATGGCCTGCCAGGAGGCGTCCACCAGCGTGTGGTGACGGTGTCGGTTGGCGAAGTGCAGCGGGTGGAACACGTAGTCCGCCACCACCAGCACCGCGGGGCGCCTCCCCGCCGCGGCCCAGGCGGCCTCGACCAGGAGCCCCGGGAGCGCCTCGTGCTCCTGGCACACCTTCCAGCGCCGGGAGCCTCCGCCGCCGAGGGCGGTGAACACCCCGCGGTCGGGGGAGCCTCCCCCGGCGAAGAAGCGCGCCGCGCGGAGCGAGCCCTGCGCGGCAAGGGCCACACAGAGCGCGCCCCAGACAGCGTTTACGCGCTCCGAGGCGAGGGCGAACACCAGCGCCGCGGGGCCCAGCACCACGAAGCCGTAGCGCTCGGCGTCCACCGAGGGCAGGTGCCACTGCCTCAGGGGCGCGAGCAGGACCGCGAGGCCCAGCGCCCCCGTCACGAGCTGGCACCAGGCGAGGTCAAGGAGCGCCCGGTGACGCTCCGGCGGCCTCCAGCGAGACGCCACGAGCGCGGTGACCACCGCCAGCGCCGCGAGGGCCTCCCCCGCGGGAGGGAGCTCCCGGCCGGTGAAGTCCCGCAGCGTGGCCTCGCCGTCCAGGGCGCCGAGGAGCGTGCGGGCGTAGTTGAAGAGCCTCGCGGGGAGGTGGTCCGCGAGGGCGCTCGGGCGGGTGCTCCCGCGGGCGGCCACGGCGCTCGCGGAGAGCGCCACAGGCGCGACCTGGAGCGCCGCCAGGCCCAGGGCCAGGGCCGTGCCCGGGGCGCGGAGCCACGCCCCCAGGCGCCGGGCGCGGGCGGCGTAGAGCGCGCACCCGGCGACGGGGAGCGCGGCCAGCGGAGAGAACTGAAAGCCCAGGGCCAGGAGCTGCCCGGCCAGGACGCGGGCCACCCGAGGCCAACGGGGCGAGCGCTCCCAGGCGTGGGCCACGGCGAGCGTGGAGAGCGCGGCCAGGGCGAGCGAGAGCGCGTAGGGGCTCACCACGTTGCGGCTCCAGAGCACCGCCCAGGGGTGCAAGCCCAGGGTGCCCGCGAGCACCCAGGAGGCCCTCGGGGCGTGGAGCCTCCTCAGCGCCAGCGCGGCCAGGGCGATCCCGACGAGGGACCCGACGGCGGGCACGGCGCGGGCCCAGGCGAAGCCCGGGTGCCCGAGGCGCCAGCTCAAGGCGAGGAGCCGGGCGAAGAGGATCCCTACGAAGCGGGCGTCCGGCGGGAGCTCCGCGGGCCGACCCTGGTAGAGGTCCCAGGCGGCCAGGAGCCAGTTGCCCTCGTCGTGGGCGGCGTTGGGGACGCGCTCCAGGTGGACGAGCCGGAGGAGCCCCGCGGCGACGAGGAGCCCCGCGAGGGCCCCGGCGCCCCCGGGGCGGCGCATCACTTGAGCTGCTTGGTGCTGTGCTCTTTACCGTCGTAGCGCAGGAGCGTGGGGCGGTTCTCGATGGCGGTGGCGATGGCCACGGGGCGCTTCCACACGCGGAAGAGCGCGCGGAGGGTGTCCCGGCCCTTCTCCGCGTCGAGGTCCACGCCGTGGTGGTCGTGGCGCAGGAGGAGCTCCCCGCGGTTCTCCAGGTTGGCGTCCTCCACGAGGATGAAGGGGTTGCCGAAGTTCGTGAGCTGGAAGAGCAGCTTGTCCTTTACGGCCTTGAACTCCCGGGAGTCGATCTCGAAGCGGTCGTTGCGGTTGCTCCACCCGAAGGTGAAGAGCTTGTTGGCCGCGACGAACTCCGGCGTGAGGAACTCGTCGATGAAGGTCACGTCGGTGTGGAGGGCGCGCACCTCGAAGACCTTGCGCAGGCCCTGGCCGAGCTGCAGGTCCCAGCTCCGGCGCTCCTCCAGGTCGTCGCAGTCCTCCCAGTCCTTGCCGAACTGGCCCTTGTTCCAGCGCTCCTCGATGAAGCGGTAGAGCTCCACGCCGAGCTTGTACGGGTTGAGGGTCTTGCCGCCGCCCAGCACGCTCGCGTTGCGCTCGGCGTAGTCAATGATCTCGTCGCCGTCGCAGGCGTACCCGGTCATGATCCGCGAGTGCCAGAAGCTGGCCCAGCCCTCGTTCATGACCTTGGTCTGGGCCTGAGGCCAGAAGTAGTAGGCCTCCTCGCGGACGACCTCCAGGACGTCGCGCTCCCAGCGCTCCAGGGGGGCGTTCTCCAGGAGGAAGCGCAGGACGTCCCGGGCGGGCTTCTGGGGGAAGCGGCCCTTGGACTTCTCGGCCTCGGCCTCGAGCTTCTTGCGCTGGGTGTCGAGGTACTCCTCGGGGTTGATGAAGCTGTCCATGTAGCCCCGGGCCTTGAGCCTGGGGACCTCGATGGGCTCGGGGTCCTCGGGCTTCGGGAGCTCCTGGCGGCCTTCGAGCATGCGCCCCGGCGGGTCGATGAGGTTCTCCAGGGAGAGGCAGGTGTCGATGAACTCCTCGACGGGGTTGACGCCGTGGCGCTCCATGGCGGCGCGGACGCGGGCGGCGTGGTTGGCGAAGGTGTCGATCCATTTGCGGGTGGGCACCCGGCCCTGGCGGGAGACCACCAGGTCCTCGGCGCCGGCGGGCGGGCGGCGGTCCTGGTCGGTGACCTTGAAGGCGAAGTTGTTCTTGAAGAAATCGTTGTGGGCGCAGACGTGGGCCATGACCAGCTTCTGGTCCACGAGGGAGTTGCCCTCCAGGAGGTAGGCCACGCACGGGTTGTTGTTGATCACCATCTCGTAGATGCGGGAGAGCCCGTACTCGCCGGATTTCTTCAGGCGCTCGAACTCCATGCCCCAGCGCCAGTGCGGGAAGCGCGTGGGGAAGCCCCCGTAGGAGGCCACCTCGTTCATCTCGTCGAAGGACAGCATCTCGAACACCTGGGGGAAGAAGTCCAGGCCCTGGGCGCGGGCGTAGGCCTCGATCTTCTCCTGCCAGGCGCGCAGGTAGGCCGGCAGCTCGTGCCGGCGGGAGTAGTCCGCCACCGTCAGCGCCCCTTTCCGAGGAAGGCCTTGATGCTGTCCATGATCGCGTCCTTGTCGCGGATGTCCGAGGTGATCACCCGCTCGTCGGCGCCCAGGTGCTCGCGCACGTCCTTGATGAACTGCCCGCTGCCGTAGGGGCTCTCCACCTGGCCGTAGCAGAACATGTTGGCGTTGGGGAGCACCCGGTCCTTCAAGAGGTTGATGCAGTTGAGCGTGTCGTCCACGGACCAGTTGTCCCCGTCGGAGAAATGGAAGGGGTACACGTTCCAGTCCGAGGGCGGGTAGCGCTTCTGCATGATGTCCGCGCAGAGCTTGTACGCGCTGGAGATCATGGTGCCGCCGCTCTCCCGGGTGTGGAAGAAGGTGTCCCGGTCGACCTCGCGGGCCACCGCGTCGTGGATGAGGTACACGCTCTCGATGCCCTTGTACTGCGAGCGCAGCCACGTATCGAGCCAGAAGCTCTCGATCCGGACGATCTCCTTCTGCTCGTCGCCCATGGAGCCCGACACGTCCATCATGTAGATGATCACGGCGTTGGCCACGGGCTGCAGGGCCGTGTTCCAGCTCCGGAAGCGCTTGTCGTCCCGCACCGGGACCACCACCGGGTTGGCCGGGTCGTAGAGCCCCGACGAGATCTGCCGCTTCAGGGCCTCGCGGTACGTCCGACGGAAGTGCTTCAGGCTCTCGGGCCCGGTGCGCCGGATGCCCGTGTACTTGTCCTTCTGCGCCACGATGCGGGTCTGCCCCCGGGGCTCGATCCGCGGGAGCGAGAGCTCCTCGCCCAGGATCGTGGCCAGCTCGTCCAGGGTGACCTCCACCTCCAGGGCATGCTCGCCGGCGTCCTTGCCGGCCTTGCCGCTGCCCTCCTTCTCCTCGCCGCCGACGGGGTCCCCGGGCTCGCCCTCGCCCTGGCCCACGCCCCCGGCCTGCTTGCTCCCGAAGCGAAACTGCGGGATGTCAATCTGCGGCACCGGGATGCTCACCGTGTCCTTGCCCTGGCGGCCGATGAGCTCCCCGTGGGAGATGTATCGCTTGAGGTTCTGCCGGATGCGCCCGCGGACGATGTCCCGGAAGCGCGCGTGGTCCTGGTCGATGTTGAGCGCCATCGGTGCGTTGGCTCCCGCGCAGCGCGCCAGCGCCGCCGTGGACGGTTGCTGAAGCCTACCACACCCCCCTTGCGCCCTCTGCCCCATTCCTGAACACTGTTCCCGGTGAGCGAGCCCAAGGACCGCACGGACGTGGCCCTCCTGTGTGGCCCCGCCCCCGCGGGCGACGGCATGCTCGTCCTGCGCGCACGCGAAGGCCGCGTCGAGGCCGGCGTCGCCCGCCCCCTCAAGGACGGCGCCGCCCTCCACGGCGGCGAGCTCGTGCGCCTCACCCCGCGGGAGGGCACCCCCTGGCTCGCCGACGTCAAGACCGAGCTCTCCCTCCCGGCTCCCACACCCCCGCCTGCACCGCCTACGTCTCCCACCTCTGCGCACCCCGGCCCGGCGAGGGTGACCTCGGAGCCGTACCGCGACGGCTGGGCGCGGATCTTCGGCGCGAGAACACCCCCACAGGCCAACTGATGCGTCGCTTCGGGGCTCTGTTGCTGGCGCTGGCGGGGTGTGGCGAGGACCCCGCAGGGGGCGACCGGCGACCGGACGGCGCCCGGGCGCTGTTGGACGGCGCTCTGGACGCGACGGACGCGGTGGCGCTGGACGGGGCGACCGCGGAGCGAGCGCCGCCCGACGCCCCGGTGGGGGACGCTCCCGGGCCGGACCGCGAGGCCCCGCGGGACGCGGCGGTGGACACCGCGCCAGAGGCGACCCTGGACGGGGGCGCGACCCTGGACGGGGCGACGGACGGCGCCGGGGACGGAGCGCTGGACGCGCCCTCGGGGGACACCACGACGCGGGGCGCGGTGCTCTATCCCGCGACGCAGACGCACGCGCCGTTGACGCCGGAGCTGGTCGAGGGGCTGCGGGCCATCGCGGCGCGGGGACCCACGCTGGACGACCACGTGGTGAGCAGGGTCGGGGCGTCGAACTCGGTGAACACGAATTTCCTGTCGTGCTTCGCGGGCTCCAACGTGGACCTGGCGGGACGGGACGCGCTGCGCCCCACGCTGGACTTCGTGCGCGAGGGGAGGGTGGCGGGGGCGAGCGCGCTGACCCGCACGAGCCTCGCGGCCACCGTCGGGTGGAGCGCCTTCGCGGTGCTCCAGGGGACGCCCTCGGCGCTGACGCGCGAGGTGGACACGGCCCGCCCGAGGATGGCCACGGTGCTCTTTGGCACCAACGACATCGGGTTCCGGGACCTGCCGCGGTACGGGGCCAACCTCCTGGACATCGCCGACCAGCTTACGGCCCGGGGGGTGGTGCCGATCTTCACGTCCATCCCGCCCCGGGACGACTCCGCCGCGGCGGACCTGTGGGTGCCTCGCTACGTCTCCGTGATGCGCGTGGTGGCCCAGGCCCGGGGGCTGCCCTTCGTGGACCTGGAGCGCTCGCTCCGGATGCTCCCCACCCACGGCCTGGGCTCCGACGGGATCCACCTGAACGTGTACACCCAGGGGGGCGCCGCCCGCGGGTGCGTGTTCACCCCGGAGGGCCTGCGCTACGGCCACAACCAGCGGAATCTCTTCACCCTGGAGGCCTTTCAGCGCGTCCTTGGGGCCCTGAGGGATGGCCGAGCCCCGGACCGGGAGGCCCCGAGGCTCTCCGGGAGCGGGACCCCGTCGGAGCCCTACGAGATCACCTCCTTGCCCTTCGGGGACCTGCGCAACACGGCCACCGGGGGCGTGAGGGCCCTGGGGCGTTACCCCGGGTGCATGAGCGCCGCGGACGAGGGCGGGGCGGAGTACTACTACCGCCTCCGTGTGGACCGCCCGACGCGCCTGCGGGCCGTGGTGGTCACCCGTGGCACCACCGACGTGGACGTGCATTTGATGGACGCGAGCCTCCGCCCCGAGGGCTGCGTGGCCCGGGACGACCGGGTGGTCACCCGAGAGGTCCCCGCGGGCACCTGGCACCTGGTGCTGGACACCTACGTGTCGGGCGGGGTCGAACGCGCCGGGGAGTACCTCCTGGTGGTCCTTCAGGACCCATAGCCCGCCCCCATGGGCGCCGGTGGGCGTCGGCGCTATCATCCGACCCAATGATTGCCCGAGCGAGGTTCCTTGGCGTTCTCCTGGCCGTGACCGCGGGGTGCCCGGCGCCCTTTCAAGACGGCATGGTGGATTCGGGCATGCCCGACACGCAGCCGCCGCCCCCGCCGGACGTGCCGCCGCCGCCGCCGCCGCCGGACGTGCCCCTGCCCCCGCCCCCGCCGCCCCCGCCGGACGTGCCCATGGTGCCGCTCCCGACGATCCCGGAGATGCCCGACATGGGCCCCGGGATCCCTCGGGCCCCGTACGACATCGGCGCCGTGAACGTGGTGGACCTCTGGGTGGCCGCCTCCGGCGGGGACGACGGCACGCCCAACCCCGGGACCAACCGCATGCGCCCGCTGGCCACCCTGAACGGGGCCTGGGAGCGCACCATGGACCGCTCCCGCAACGGCTGGAGGATCAACCTCCTGCCCGGCACCCACGGGGGCGGAGGCCGCTCCATCCGGCTGGAGGGGCGCCAGATGAACGCCGCCCGCGAGCGGCCGATCATCATCCAGTCCGCGGACCCGATGAACCGCGCCAACTTCAACATCGAGCTCTTCGGCCTGCGGGTGTCGTACCTGTACTTCATCAACATCAACGTGACCCTCGCCGGGGGCTTCGACTGCATCCATTTCGAGCTGGTGGACCACGGGCTCCTGCGGGGCGTCAGGCTCCAGGGCCGCAACGGCGACGGGGGCACGCAGGAGACCTTCAAGGCCAACCAGTGCACCTACCTGTACGTGGAGGACTCAGACATCGCGGGCGCCTGGGACAACCCGCTGGACTACGTGGGCGTGCAGCACGGGCACTTCCTGAACAACCGCTTCCACGACTCCGGCGACTGGTGCATGTACCTCAAGGGCGGCAGCGCGCACTTCGTGGTCGAGGGCAACGAGTACTACGACTGCAACGTCCGCGGCACCTCCGGGGGCTTCACCGCGGGGCAGGGCACGGGCTTCGAGTTCATGAACCCGCCGTACCTCCACTACGAGGCGTATGACATCAAGTTCGTGAACAACATCGTGCGCAACACCGGCGGCGCGGGCGTGGGGGTCAACGGCGGGTTCAACATCCTCATCGCCCACAACACCCTGTACCGCGTGGGGGCCTTCCTGGAGGGCGGTGCCTCGATGCTTGAGGTGGTCCACGGCCGGCGCGGCTGCGACGGCACCCACGACCGCTGCCAGGAGTTCAACCGCATGGGCGGCTGGGGCGTGGACGGCGAGGAGGAGCAGTACATCCCCAGCCGCAACGTCTATATCTACAACAACATCTTCTACAACCCGCGCGGCGTGATGACCCGCTTCCAGACCGTCAACGTGGACGGGGTGGCCACGCCCCCGGCGATGAGCAACGTGCCGGGGCCCTCGCGGGCGGACACCAACCTCCGGATCCGCGGGAACATCTTCTACGACAACCCCATGCGCGAGGCCGCGGAGTTCCTCGGGGGGTCCACGGGCTGCCTCCAGACCGGCGAGACGGCCACCTGCAGCCCCGCGATCGTCGCGCGGGACAACACCTGGAACCGCTTCGAGCCGGACCTCATGAACCCCGAGATGGGGGACTTCCGGCCGCGTCCGGGCGGCATGGTGGCCATGGCGCGGGGCATGCCCGTCACGCCCTTCCTCTGGGACGGCGTGCCCGCGCGCCCCCCCGGGGTGATGCAGGGCATGGCCACCAACACCCTGCGCAGGAACCGCGACGGCATGCCAAGGATGCTCCCGGATCGCCCCGGGGCCTACTGACCCAGCAGCGACACCCCGGTCATCACCGCGGGCTTCTCCATCCCAAGGAGCGCCAGGAGCGTCGGGGCCACGTCACAGATACGCCCGCCCGCCCGCAGCCGGGTGCCGTGGCGCGAGAAGCCCTCGCCCACGAGCCACAGGGGCACCGGGTTGGTGGTGTGGGCCGTGTGGGGCGCGCCGGTCACCGGGTCCACCATGAGCTCGCAGTTGCCGTGGTCCGCGGTGATGATCATCGCCCCGTGGGCGTCCAGGACGGCCCGGGAGAGCTCCCCGAGGCCCGTGTCCACGGCCTCCACCGCGGCGATGGCCGCGGGCAGCACCCCCGTGTGCCCCACCATGTCCGGGTTGGCGTAGTTCACCAGGATGAAATCATGGCGCCCGGAGCGCACCGCCTCGGTCACCGCCAGGGTGACCTCCGGGGCGCTCATCTGCGGCTTCTGGTCGTAGGTGGCCACCTCCCTGGGGCTCGGGATCAGCCGGCGCTCCTCGCCGTCGTAGGGCGCCTCGCGGCCGCCGTTGAAGAAATACGTGACGTGGGCGTACTTCTCGGTCTCCGCGCACCGAAGCTGCGCGAGCCCCGCGCGGGACAGGAGCTCCGGGAAGAGCTCCGGGTAGGTCTCCCGAGGGAAGGCCACCGGGAGCCCGAGGGAGGCGTCGTACAGGGTCATGCACGCATAGCGCGCGAAGCGCCGGGGCTCCCCCCGCGGGAAGAAGCTGAAGTCCTCCGCGGTGAGCGCCAGGGACAGCTCCCTCGCCCGGTCGGGCCGGAAATTGAAGAAGAGACCCGCGTCCCTCCCGGCCGCGACGCCGTCGTAGGCGCCGAGCGTCACGGGCTCCAGGAACTCGTCGCCCTGGCCCGCGTCATAGGACGCCCCGAGGGCCTCGGCCCAGGTGGCCCGGCGCGGCCCATTGGCATGCACCACCGCGGAGAACGCGCGCTCCACGCGCTCCCAGCGCTTGTCCCGGTCCATGGCGTAGTACCGCCCGCAGAGCGTGGCCAGCGCGCCCTTTCCCTCCAGCGCGCGGGCCACCGCGTCGAGGTACTTCCCCGCGGACCGCGGGGGGGTGTCCCTCCCGTCTAGGAAGGCGTGGACCCACACCCTGACACCGGCGCCCGCGGCCAGGTCAATCAGCGCCAGGAGGTGCTCCAGGGAGCTGTGCACGCCCCCGGCGGACACCAGCCCGAGGAGGTGCAGAGCGCCGCCCTGGCGCTTCGCCTCGGCGACGGTGTCCGCCAGCACGGGGTTCTTCCCGAGGCTCCCGTCGGCCACGGTGGCGTCGATGCGGGAGATGTCCATCATGGCGATGCGCCCCGCGCCGAAGTTCATGTGCCCGACCTCGGAGTTGCCCATTTGTCCGGGGGGCAGGCCCACGTCCGGACCCGAGGTCCCGATGGCGGTCCGTGGAAACCGGTCGTCCAGGAGGTCAAAGGTGGGCGTGCGGGCCAGGCGTACGGCGTTGGCCTCGCGGCCCTCGCGGTCACCAAAACCATCAAGGATCACCAGCACCAGGGGCTTCGGTCGGGACAGAACGGCCATCCCGGGAGCATACCCTTTCCCCTACGGGGCGAAGAAGCGCCGCCCCAGGAGGGCCCCCAGGCACACCCCCAGCGCCACGGGAGGCACCTGCGCCAGCGCCGAGCCGGGCCCCTGGGCCTGGAGCGCCATGGCGCCCACCAGCCCCGCCGCGAGGCCCCCCGCCGCGCCCGTGGCCGTGGGCGCCACCGGCGCCGTGCGCCGCGCGCCATACACAATGGCGAGCCCCGCCAGCGCGGCCACCACCAGCCCGTGGACTCCCCTCCCCCCGAGGCCCCCGGCGTCTTCGCCGTTGGTGCGGTCCATGCCCTCGATGGCGCTGCCCTCGGCGCCGTTGGAGGCTCCGCGGAGCTGGTGCTTGCTCCCGTTGGTGGCGGGCTCGTCGTGCGAAGGGGTCTCGGTCCTCGGGCGAGCGCCCACCGCGGACACCGCGCCAAAGAGAAATAGCGCCACCAGGGTGAGCGCCCAGCGCAGGGCCCTCGGGGGCCCGAGCCCCAGAGGCCCGCGGTAGAACACCACCCCGAGGGTCACCAGGAAGAGCGCCCCGGTGGCGCCCAGCACCGCCCAGGAGACCCCCGCCGAGGGCCCTGCCAGAAGCGCCGAGAGCCCCACGAGCACCCCCGAGGCCGCCAGCACCGGCAGCACCCGGGCCACCGTCGAGGGACGGGACACCGGCCCGGAGCTCTCTCCCACCACGGCCCGGAGCGCCGCCCCGGGCTTCACCGTGAGCGCCAGGCGCGAGAGGGCGCGGTCCAGCTTCGGGTCCTCGGGCAGCCCCAGGGAGGCCTCGCGGAGCGAAAGAGAAGACGGTTCGGGCGGACTCAAGGGTTCACCGCTTGGAGGTAGGGGGTTGTGGGGTGTTGTCGGGTTTTGTAGTTCCGTCACTCCGGGCACCAAGCACGCGCCGGAGGGCCTCGTAGGCGCGGTGGGCGCGGAGCTTGATGGCCCCCACGGTGGCGCCGGTGACGGCGGCGGCTTCCTTGAGGGAGAGACCCTGGACCTTGAGCAGGTGCAGGGCCTCGCGCTGCTGGGGCGGGAGGGCCTCGATGGTGTCCTGGAGGAGCTTCTGATCGGCATCGGAGAGCTGGCCCAGGGCGTCGCCCTCGGGGGGCGAGGCTTCGGGCTCCGGGAGGTCACCCTCGTGGGTGAGGGTGATCCGGCTGCGGCGCCGGGCGCGGTGGGCGTCGAGGAAGGTCCTGCGCGCGATGGCGGAGATCCAGGGCATGACCGGGGCGCCCTTCTGGTAAGCGTCCCGCGCCCGATGGACCTTGAGGAAGGTGACCTGGACGAGGTCGTCGGCCAGGGCGCGGTCCCGGGTCATGTGCAGGAGCATGGCGCCGATGCGAGGGGCCACTCGGGCGAAGAGCGCCTCGAAGGCGTTTGTGTCTCCCTGGCACCAGGCTTCCATGAGGGTCTCCAGCGGGCGCTCGTCCTTGCCTCCGGGGGTGGGGGCTGGACTTGAAGCGAGACCCGAGGAGGGCCCCGCTGCGTCTTCTAGAGAGACGCCTGCCGAGGCCTCGGGGTTACGTGACCCGGTCACCGAGGGACCGCTGCGTCGGCCCTCGGCGCCTGGCCCGGGCCCCGACCGGGGGTGGGCGCGGACGGTGCGGGCTCCGGGGTCCCAGAAGGCCCCGGGGGCTCCGGGGGACGGGCGTCCTCCAGGGGCGGCGACCGCCCTGGGAGGCCCCGCTGGGCCGGGAGGCGCTCGAGGATGTCCGTGCCGGCGCGGGCGGCGGACTCCAGGGTGGTCACCTGCTGGGCGTTGGCGGTGAGGGTGGCGATCACCGAGGTGCCATCGGCGCGGACGGTGATCTGGTCGAGCATCTCGCTCAGGGTGCTCAGGCCCTGGTTCACCTGGCGGAACTGCGCGGACAGGTCCGGGGCCCCGGCCCCGAGGGAGCGCCCGAGGGCCCCGAGGCCCTGCATCATTTCGAGCTGGCCCTGGAACTCCCGGAGGGCGCTGCGGGCCTCGGGCTTCTTCTCGTTGAGCAGGGCCTGGAGGGCCGTGGAGAAGGTCCGGGCGGCGTCGGCGTCGGGCATTTCCGCCCGGAGGGTGAGCGTGGTGCCGCCCTGGGAGGTACCCAGGGAGGCCCCGGCGGTGTTGACCCGCCGCGCGAGGTCGAGGTTGGGGGTGCCGGGCGAGAGCTGCATCAGGAACTCCACGAAGCCGTCGAGGTCCTGGGGGTTCTGCATGCGCACGGCCTGGACGTCCATGCTGGCGTAGAGCATGCCGCCCTGGGACAGCCGCGCGAGCTGCGTGGCCACCGGGGCGGTGGCCTCGAGGCCGGGCTGCTCGCCGTCGTAGAGCTGGAGGGCGCGGGTCATGTAGGGCGCGTCGGCGTAGAGGGCCGAGGCGCCGAAGAAGGCGAAGCGGGGCCCCCGCTCCGGGGGGGCGAGGTCCGGGGGCGAAGGGAAATACACCTGGTGGCGGCCGACAGTGAGGGCCCGGAGCTCATTGCGCTCGCTGTCCTGGCGGACGAACCAGGTGGCGCATGCGCGGGCCTGGTCCTGGGTGAAGGTGCCGTCGAGGTAGAGCACCCGGGCGTCGCTGGAGGTGCCCTGGAGCATGGACCGGTCCAGGGCGAAGGTGGCGCGGTCGAGCTTGTCCCAGGGGTCGAAGCCGCAGCCCTGGACCATCTCGTTGTAGCGCCGGGCGCGGTCCCTGGCGGGGCCCTCGGTGCCTCGCTGGAGCCAGTTCCGGAGGCTCCCGGAGGTGCCCCAGCGGCGCACCTGGGCCATGTCCAGCTGGACGATGACCGCGGTGTCGCGGGGCAGGCGGGCGCTGTGGGCGGGGTCCGCGCTGGTGTTCTTGTTCCGGAGCTTCCAGAGCCCGACGGTGGCCAGACCAGCCACCACCAGCGCCAGGAGCACCCCCAGGGTCGTCGTCAGGGACTTACGGTTCACGGCGGCGCATGGTAGCGCACCCCGCGGGGCTTACCATCCCTCGGGGGTGGTCGGTCGTAAACCTCGATGGATGCTGGATCGCGCGTTGTTGACAATGCCAGGGTGACGGGTATCACCACGGCCATGCGCGGCGTGTGGGTCCTGGTGCTCCTCGCGGGCTGCGGCCAGGGACCCGCGTTTCCGCCAGCACCCACACCCCCCGCGCCCGACGCGCCCGCCGTGGCGGAGGACAGCACCGCGGACACCGCGGTGACCACCACAGACGTAGACGCGGGCCCGCCCATGGACACCCAGGCCCTCGCGGACACCACCGTCGCACCGCCCCTCACCGACGCCAACGGGGACTCCAGAGGGGACACCGCGAGGGACACCGAGAGGGACACCAGCACGGCACCCGTGGACACCGCGCCCGCAGGGACGCGCACGGTGCTGCGGGTGCACTACCCCCGGCAGGTGAACCCCGTGGGGCTCCGAGGCGACGCCGCGGGGCTGTCCTGGGAGCGCGGCCAGACCATGACCTTCGTGGGGGAAGACACCTACGAGTACGTCACCACCGCCCTCGACCGCCCGCTGGAGTGGAAGCCCCTCCTGGGCGATCGCACCTGGGCCCGAGGGCCCAACTACCGAGCCCGCCCCGGGCAGACCGTGGACGTCTACCCGCACTTCGAACGCACCGCGGGCTCGGTCTCCCGGCGCTGGACGGCCTTTCGGTCCACCATCCTCGGGAACACCCGGGGGGTGTGGGTGTACCTCCCACCTACCCACCTGGAGAACCCCACGGCGCGCTTTCCGGTGGTATACTTCCATGACGGGCAGAACCTTTTTGACCCGAGGACGGCCTTTGGGGGAGTGACCTGGCGCGTGGCCGAAGCGCTGGACACCGGCGCCGAGGACGGCTCCATCCGAGAGGTGATCGCCGTGGGGGTGGAGAACACCCCAGCGCGCATCAACGAGTACACCCCCACCCGGGACGCCGCCCGCGACGCCGGCGGTGACGGCGAGCGCTACCTCCGCATGCTCGTCGAGGAGCTCATGCCCCTGGTCAACCGGGAGCTCCCGACGCTGACGGGGCCAGAGCGCACGGCCCTGGTGGGGTCCTCCCTCGGGGGGCTGATCTCGGCCTACGGAGGGGTGCGCCGCCCGGAGACCTTCGGGCTCATCGGCGCCCTCTCGCCGTCCACCTGGTGGGACAATCGCATGCTCCTGCGGGAGGTGGCGTCGGTGCCGTCGCGCCCCGCCCGCGCCCTGAGGGTGTACGTAGACAGCGGCGACAGCGGCCCTTCCATGGACGACGTGGTGAACACCCGCGCCCTGGCCCTGGCGTACCGCGCGGCGGGCTACACCGACGGGGATTTCCGCCACGTGGTGCAGGCCGGGGCCACGCACACCGAGGCCGCCTGGGCCTCCCGGCTGCCCGGGGCGCTGGCCTTCCTCCTCGGGCCCCGGTAGAGGGTCTGGCCGTGGCGCTCCTGTCCGTGCAGAACCTGGTGACCGAGTTCCACACCGACGAGGGCGTCCTGCGCGCCGTGGACGACGTGTCCTTCGAGATCGAAGCGGGCGCCACCCTCGGGATCGTGGGCGAGAGCGGGTGCGGCAAGAGCGTGACGAGCCTGTCGCTCCTGAGGCTCATCCAGAGCCCGGGGCGCATCGCGTCGGGCAGGATCTTCTTCGAGGGCCAGGACCTGCTCAAGCTCCCGGAGCGGGCCATGAGGGCCCTGCGGGGCGCGCGCATCGCGATGATCTTCCAGGAGCCCATGAGCTCCCTGAACCCGGTGTATACCGTCGGCGACCAGATCGTCGAGAGCGTGAGGCTCCACCAGGGAAGATCCCGCCGGGAGGCCCGGGACCGCGCGGTGGAGCTCCTGGGGCTGGTGGGCATCCCCTCCCCCTCGGACCGGGTGGACGCCTTCCCCCACCAGCTCTCCGGGGGCATGCGCCAGCGGGTGATGATCGCCATGGCGCTCGCCTGCGACCCCACGCTGCTCATCGCCGACGAGCCCACCACGGCGCTGGACGTGACCATCCAGGCGCAGATCCTGGAGCTCCTCGGGAGGCTCCGGGCGCAGCTCGGCATGGCCGTGGTGCTGATCACCCACGACCTGGGCCTGGTGGCGGAGTTCGCCGAGCGCGTGGTGGTGATGTACGCCGGCCGGGTGGTGGAGGAGGCCCCGGTGGCGGAGCTCTTCGCGCGGCCGCTGCACCCCTACACCCGGGGGCTCCTGCGGAGCGTGCCGTCCTACGGGGACAACGCCCGGGCGCGGCGCCTGCCCACGATCCAGGGCGTGGTGCCGGACCTCCGGAGGCTCCCGCCGGGGTGCCGCTTCCGGGACCGGTGCGAGGAGGCCTACGAGCCCTGCGCTGCGGCAGAGCCGTCGCTTACGACGCCGTCCGCGGGGCGTAGCGCGCGGTGTCACCGGGCCGAGCTCCCCGCGGAGGCGCGCAGGTGAGCCTCCTGGCGACGGACGGGTTGTGCACGCACTTCGAGGTGCAGCGCGGGCTCTTCGGCCCGAAGGGCACCGTGCGCGCGGTGGACGGCGTGTCCCTCACCGTGGACGAGGGCGAGACCCTGGGCCTCGTGGGCGAGAGCGGCTGCGGCAAGAGCACCTTCGGCCGCACCGTGCTCCGGCTCCTGGACCCCACCCGCGGGACCGTGACCTTCGAGGGCCGGGACGTGACGCGCCTGTCCCAGTCGGCCCTGCGGCCCCTGCGGCGGCGCATGCAGATGATCTTCCAGGACCCGTACAGCTCGCTCAACCCCCGGATGCGCGTGCGGGACATCGTCGGCGAGGCGCTGGAGATCCACGGCCTGGGGGCCCCCGGGAGCGAGCGCCAGGGGCGCATCGAGGCGCTCTTGAAGCGCGTGGGCCTGAGGCCCGAGCAGGCGGACCGGTATCCCCACGAGTTCTCGGGCGGGCAGCGGCAGCGCATCGGGATCGCCCGGGCGCTCGCCGTGGAGCCGCGGTTCATCGTGGCCGACGAGCCCATCAGCGCGCTGGACGTGTCCATCCAGGCGCAGATCGTGAACCTCCTGAAGGACCTCCAGGAGGAGCTACGGCTCGCGTACCTGTTCGTGGCCCACGACTTGAAAGTGGTGGAGTACCTCTCTCGCCGGGTGGCGGTGATGTACCTCGGGAGGGTGGTGGAGCTGGCGCCCTCGGAGGCGCTCTACGCGAGCCCGAGGCACCCGTACACCCAGGCGCTCCTGAGCGCGGTGCCCGTGCCCGACCCCGCGCGTCGGCGCGTGAGGCTGGTGCTGGAGGGGGACGTGCCGTCGCCCCTGGAGCCCCCGCCAGGGTGCGCCTTTCACCCCCGGTGCCCGCGGGCGAAAAAGGGCCTCTGCGAGGTGGAGGCGCCCGCCCTGAGGCCCCTCGGGGGAGGTCACCAGGTGGCCTGTCACCTGGCGGAGTGAACGCGCCCTACGCGCCTCGGACGCACCGCAGGCTGACCACCGCGGCGATTCTCCTGGTCATGGCCATGAGCGCCCTGGAGGCCACGGTGGTGTCCACGGCGATGCCCACGGTGATCGCAGAGCTCGGCGGGGTCGCGTACTACGGCTGGGTGGCCGCGTCGTACCTCCTGGCGGTGACGGTGAGCGTGACGGTGTACGGCAAGCTCGCGGACTCCTACGGGCGGCGCCCGGTGTTCCTCGCGGGGATCGCGATGTTCCTCCTGGGGAGCCTGGCCTGCGGGGCCTCCGGGAGCATCCCGGTGTTGATCGCCGCGAGGCTCCTGCAGGGCCTCGGGGCGGGCGCCATCCAGCCCACCACCATGACCCTCATCGGGGACCTGTACACCCTGGAGGAGCGGGGGCGCGTGCAGGGCCTCTTCGGCGCGGTGTGGGGGGTCTCGGGGATCGTGGGGCCGCTGGTGGGCGGGTGGCTCCTGCGGGGGCTCTCCTGGCGCTGGGTCTTCTGGGTGAACATCCCCTTCGGGGTGCTGGGCGCGCTGGTGTTCCTCTACGGGTACCGCGAGGCCCGGCCCGCCAGGGCCCCCGCGGCGTTGGACCTCCAGGGGGCCGCGAGCCTGGGGCTCTCCGCCGGGTGCCTGCTCCTCGGGTGCGGCGGGCACCGCCCGGCGGTGACGCTCACGGTGAGCGCCCTGGCCGCGGTGCTCTTCGTGCTGGTGGAGCGCAGGGCGGAGGACCCGATGGTGCCCCTCGGGCTCCTGCGGGAGCGCACCGTGGCGGTCACCACCGCCAGCACCATGCTCCTCGGCGGCGCGATGATGGGGGCCCTGACCTTCATGCCGCTGTACGCCCAGGGCGTGCTCCGGGCGACGCCCACGCAGGCCGGGGCCACGGTGGCGGCGATGCTGGTGGGGTGGCCCATCGCCTCGGCGGTCACGGCGAGGCTGCTGGTGAAGGTGGGCTTCCGGCGGCCCATGCTGCTCGGGTCCTGGGTGGTGGCGGCGGCGCTCCTGGGCATCGCGGCGACGCTCTCGCCCGCGGTGCCGCGCTGGTCGCTCCAGGCGTGGATGGTGCTCTACGGCCTCGGGATGGGCGTGGCGAACACGGCCTCGCTGCTGGTGGTGCAGACCTCCGTGGACGCCTCGCGGCGGGGCGTGGTGACCGGGGTGAACGCCTTCGGGCGCTCCATCGGCAGCGCGGTGGGCACCGGGGCCCTCGGGGCGCTCCTCACCTGGCGCCTCCTGGGGCTCCTGCCCTTCGAGACGGTGCAGGCCCTGCTCCGGCCCGACCGCCGGGGGGAGCCCCTGCCGGGGGACCCGGCGGCGCTTGCGGAGGCGCTGTCGCGCGCGCTCCTGCCGCTGTTCTGGGTGCTCGCGGGGGTGGGGCTCCTGAACGTCCTGGTGGCCCACGCGATGCCCGAGGACTCTCCGCGGCGGGGCGGGGCCCCGCGGTGACCTCGCCGAGGGACCGCCCGACGGCGCACCGACCGATGCCCCCGCAGGGGCGTCGGGCCCTGGTGCAGGTGGGGGGCGCGGTGGAGACCGCCGGGGAGGCGACCCTTGCGGCGGCGCTGGCGCGCGCGCTCGCGGTGGCGCCGGCGGAGGGGGACGCGACGCTCACGCACCCCTTCCACGCGTACCCCGCGAGGCTGCACCCGGGCACCGCGCGCGCGCTGGTGGAGGCGCTGGCGGCGCCCGGGGCGGCGCTGCTGGACCCCTTCTGCGGGAGCGGCACGGTGCTGGTGGAGGGGCTCGCGCGGGGGCTCGCGGTGCGCGGCCGGGACCTGTCCCCGCTGGCGGTGGAGCTCGCGCGGATCAAGACCCGGGGGACCACCCGCGAGGAGCGTCAGGCCATCGTGCGCGAGGCCTCGCGGGTGAGCGCCCAGGTGCGCGACGCGCTCCGGGCGGGGAGGGCCTTCCCGGCGCCGCCGTCGGAGCGGGAGTGGTACGCGCCTGGGACGCTCGCGGAGCTGGCGGGGCTGCGGGCATACACCGAGCGCGCCCGGGGCGTGGTGCGCGACGCCCTGCGCATGCTGCTCTCGTCGGTGCTGGTGAGGGTCTCGCGCCAGCGCTCGGAGACGGACCCGCGGAGGGCCGAGGCCGACCCCCCGCCGGGCGCGGCGCTGCGGCTCTTCGCGGCGAGGGCGCGGGAGCTGGAAGAGGGCCTGCGCGCCCTGGCCGAGGCTACGCCCCGCGGTACGCCTCGCGCGGAGGTGCTGCTGGACGACGCCACGGCGCTCCCCACCGTACGAGACGCCTCCGTAGACATTGTAATCACCTCTCCGCCCTACGCAAACACCTACGATTACCTGCATCACCACACACGTCGGTATGGGTGGCTGGGGTTGGACGCGGGGCTCCTGGAGCGCGGGGAGCTCGGGGCGTCGCGGTGGTTCACGGACCCGGAGGCCGGGGCGCGGCGCTTTGGTGACGAGCTCTCGCGGTGGCTGCGGGCGATGGCGAGGGTCCTGCGCCCCGGGGGGCTCTGCGTGGTGGTGATGGCCGACGGGGCGGCGGGGGACCGGGCGCTGCGCGCGGAGCTGCTCCTGGCGGAGCTGGGCGCGGCCGAGGGGCTCGCGCTGAAGGCGAGGGCCTCCCAGGCGCGCCGCGCGTACGACGCGGTGAGCGCGAGGGCCTTCGCCGCGGCGCCGCGGAGGGAGCACGCGCTGGCGTTGGCGCGCGCGCAACCTCGGTGAGGGCAGACGCGATAACAGGGCGCGATGCGGACGCGCTTCGACAGCCTGGCGAAGGACCTGTGGCGGGGCACCCTTGGAGAGGCCGGGAGGGTGCTGGCCGAGGTGGCGGTGAGCGCCGCGCCGCAGCGTGCGGACACCACCTTCGAGCCGGATCGGGCAAGGCAGGCGGTGCTGGCGGCGCGCGGGCTCCTCGGTCGGATGGGCCTGACTCCATGCATGTTGGAGGCCTTCCACGAGGCGCCGGACGAGGAGGAGGTGCGGGACTGCCACCGCAAGTACCTCGCCTGGCGCCACACCCTGCGCGACGGTCGGGACGAGGCGACGCTCTGGCTGGTGGCCGCAGGGGATCCAGTGGGGGTGCGCGGAGCCTTCCAGCTGCGGCGTCTGCGCGGCTGGCCCGAGGGGGTCTTCGGCGCGGCCTCGGGCTTCGGGCTTCGCCTGGTGGTGATTTCGAGGCTGCCGGTGGCGCGGGACTCGCTGGCGCTGCGGCTCTTCGGTCGCGGCGCGGTGCTCGGGCAAGCGGCGAAGGAGGTGCTGGCGCTCCCGGAGGAGGCCTGGGAGCGGCGGCTGATCCCGATACTGCTACAGTGGCGGACGCAGGTCCCCGAGCTGCCCGCCGCAAGGACCCTCGACGAGGAGGACTTCGTGAGCAACGCACAGCAGATTCTGGACGAGTGGGAACGCAAGGCCACCAACAAGGGACGTGCGGAGGGGCTGGCTCCGCTGGTTCGGCAGTTCGAGCGGCGTCTGGCGCGATCGCTCACGGAGGGGGAACAGGAGGTGCTGCGTGTGCGCCTGGTGGCCCTGGGTCCTGAGCGCCTCGGGGACGTGGTGTTCGACCTCGCGCCTCCGGAGCTCGACGCATGGCTCTCGGACCCGTGCGCGAGGTAGCCCTCGCAGAGAACACCGACCACACCGCATCCGCCCTACGCAGACACCTACGATTACCCACATCACCACACACGTAGGTATGAGTGGCTGGAGCTGGATCGCCGCGGCCCTCGGGAGCGTTGCAGGTCGAGGCCCACCCCGGTAGGACCGCGCTTGTCGTGCACACCATCCTTCTGGTCGAGGGTCACGCCGAGGACCGGGTGGGTCTGGCATCGTCGCTGCGTGCGAGCGGGTACCGGGTCCACGAGGCCGCGAACGGGCGCACGGCGGTGGCCCTGGCGCGGCGGGAGCAGCTCCACGGGATGATCCTGGAGCGCCGCCTGCCGGACATGGACGGGCTCACGGTGCTCGACACGGTCCTGGCGCTGGCGCCGGGCCTGCCCGTCTTGATGGTGAGCGCCGACGCGACGGTGGACGAGGCCGTCCTGGCGATGAAGCGCGGGGCGGCGGACTTCCTGGCGAGGCCCGTCAAGCCAGAGGCGCTCCTGGAGCGCCTCGCGGAGCACCTCGCGCGGGCCGGTGAGCGGGGCGCGGTGCCGACGCCTCCCTCGGAGGCGGCCTCGCAGATGGAGCGGCTGGGGATCATCGGCTACTCGCGGGCCATCATGGACTTCTTTGACAAGCTGAAGCGCGTGGCGCCCCACGGCTCGACGGTGCTGATCACGGGCGAGAGCGGCACCGGCAAGGAGCTCTTTGCCCAGGCCCTCCACGCGCTCGGCCCGCGGTCCCGGGGTCCGTTCATCCCGATCAACTGCGCGGCCCTCACCGAGGACCTCCTGGAGCGGGAGCTCTTCGGCCAGGAGAAGGGCGCGGCTCCCGGCACCGACGAGGCCCGGGGTGGCGTGCTGGAGGCCGCCCACGAAGGGACCCTCTTCCTGGACGAGGTGGACGAGATGGGCCTCGGGGTCCAGGCCCGGCTCCTGCGGGTGCTTGAGCGGCACGAGTTTCGCCGGGCGGGCAGCGTCCGCCGGAGCGTCGCGGACCTGAACCTGGTGGCCGCGACCCACGCCAACCTGGAGGCCGCGGTCGAGCGCGGGGCCTTCCGGGAGGACCTGTACTACCGCTTGAAGGTGGTCACCATCGCGGTGCCGCCGCTGAGGGAGCGCAGGGAGGCGATCCCCATCCTGGCCGAGCGCTTCCTGGCGGACATCGCCCGCCAGGCCGGGGTCCCCGCCAAGCGCCTGACGCCCGAGGCGCTCGCGCAGCTCCAGCGCTACCCCTGGCCCGGGAACATCCGCGAGCTCCGGAACTGCCTGGAGAGCATGACCCTCCTGGTGGTCAGTCCCGTGTTGGGGCTGGAGGACCTGCCCCCGGAGGTCCGCGGCGCTGCGGCCACGGAGATCGTGCTCCACGTCGGGACGCGCATGGAAGACGCCGAGCGCGAGGTCATCCGACGAACGCTGGAGGCCTACCCCACCATCAAGGACAGCGCCCGCGCGCTCGGCATCGGCCTGCGCACCCTGCACGAGAAGCTCCAGAAGTACGACCTCCGCCGCAAGAAATGAGCGCCCAGACAGGTGCCGGGACAGAACTCCCCGCATGCAGGTCGGCGCGCTCGTTTCACGGGACACGATGCCCCGTTATAGCCACTTTCCAGCGCGGCTATTGATGGTCGAAAAATGTATGCGGTGAAAAGTAGCGAGTGCGAGTTCTGCACCCGGCGCGCGCGGCGAGCCTGGCCGGAGTGCGAGTTGCGCACGCAGCGGGGGGCCGACCCATGGCGCCCCGGTGCGACAAGCGCACGCCCCCCGGGGAAACCTCCGGCGCGGTGTTCTTGCTACCCCTGGGCGCGGGGCGTAGGAACGGAGCGAGGCAGTGGCGAAGGTTCTTGAGACCAAGGGCCACCTCCCATGGATGTGTGTTGAAGCTCTCTCTCCTCCCAAGGAGGCGTTGGTGCTACTGACGGTGCGCGAGGCGGCGGCGATGTTGGGGGCGACGGAGCGGCAGGTGTACCGCTGGGTGGAGGAGGGCGAGCTCCCGCACCGGCGGGTCCTGGAGCAGGTGCGGTTCAGCCGCACGGACCTCTTGGAGTGGGGGACGGCGCACGGGCGGCCCCTGTCCCCGGCGCTGTTCCTCGGCCGTCAGGACCTCGCCGCGGCGCTGGCCCGCGGGGGGGTGCACCACGCGGTGCCCGCGGCAGACCGCGAGGAGGCGCTGGCCCGGGTGGTGGCCCGGACCCCGATGCCGCCGGGCGTCGACCGGGAGTTCATCCTGGAGGTGCTGGTGGCCCGCGAGGCCACGGGCTCCACGGCTATTGGTGAGGGTCTGGCGCTGCCGCATGTGCGGCAACCCATGGTGGTGCCGGGTGCGGCGGCCACGGTGAGCGTGTCCCACCTGCGAACCCCGGTGCCCTTCGGCGCGCCGGACGGGGTCCCGGTGCGGACGATCTTCCTCCTGGTGACCCCCACGGTGCGGGCGCACCTGCAGCTCCTGGCGCTCCTGGCGAGGGCGCTCCAGGACCGCGGGTTTCGCCGGGCGATCGAGCGGGGGGCGCCCACGGACGAGCTCGTCGCGGAGGCCGCGCGCGTCGAGGTGGCGCCCGGGCCCGAGGCGGCGTCGGAGGGGCCCCGGCCGCGGTGAGCGCGCTCACGCTGACGCTGGCGGCGGTGGGCCTCGTGGCCCTGGGTGGGGCCCTGGCCCTGGCCCTGCACCGCGCGCCGCGCCTTGGGACGGCGATCGCCGTGGGGGCGTCGGTCCTCGGCGGGGCGCTGGGGTCCGTGGCGTCGATGCGGGTGCTCCGGGACGGTGGTGTCGACGTCCTGGCGGTCTCGGGCAGGACCCTCGGGGGAGGCGTCGTGGTGGGCGTAGACCCGCTGAGCGCGTTCTTCCTGCTCCCGCTCTTCTCCCTCGGGGCGCTCTGCGCGGTCTATGGTCATGGGTACCTGGGCGCGCGGGCCGCGCCCGCGGGGGGGCTGAGCCTGCTCCTGGCGGCGATGGCGCTGGTGCTCCTGGCGCGCCACGCCCTGCTCTTCCTGGTCGCCTGGGAGGCCATGACGCTTTTGGCGTACCTGCTCGTCACCCTGGACCACGGCGACGGCGAGGTCCGCAGGGCCGGGTGGGGGTACCTCCTGGCCTCGCGGGTCGCCGTCACGGCCCTCGTGGCGCTCTTCCTGGTGCTCGGGAGCCGCGCCGGGGGCGCGCTGGACTTCGCCTCCCTGGCCCTCGCCTGGCGCGGACCGGGGCCCTCCGGAGGGACCGCTCTGGCGCTCGCGCTCCTGGGCTTCGGCGTCAAGGCCGGCGTCGTGGGGCTCCACCCGTGGCTGCCGGAGGCCCACGCGGCCGCGCCGTCGCACGTCTCGGCGCTCCTCTCTGGCGTGCTGATCACCTCGGGGATCTACGGGCTCCTACGCACGGCGCTGTGGGTCTCCCCGGGGCCGTGGTTCGGGGTGCTCCTCATGGCGCTCGGCGTCGCGGGCGCGCTCCTTGGGATCGCCCTGGCGCTGAGCCAGCGGGATTTGAAGCGCGTCCTGGCGTACTCCAGCGTCGAGAACGTGGGGGTGCTCCTCCTGGCCCTGGGGCTCGGGTTCTGGGCGCGGTCGCGCGGGGACTCTCCGCTCGCGGCCATGGCCTTCGCCGGTGGGCTCCTGCACCTCTGGAACCACGCTGTCATGAAGACCCTGCTGTTCCTCGGCGTCGGCAGCGTGGCGCGAGGCGCGGGGACCCGGGACCTCGAACGCCTCGGAGGGCTCCTGCGCCGGATGCCCTGGACCGGCGCGGCCGTGCTCGTCGGCGCCGTCGCCCTGAGCGCCCTGCCGCCGCTCAACGGCTTCGTCGGGGAGTGGGTGCTCTACTGCGCCCTCGCCCAGGTGGGGCGCCACGGCGCCGCGAAGCCCGCCGTGGCGGCCGCCGCGGGCGCCGCCGCGCTCGCCCTGGTCGGGGGCCTCGCGGCGCTGTGCTTCGTGCGCCTGGTCGGCGTGGCCCTCCTGGGGTCGCCCCGCAGCGCCGGGGCCGGGAGCGCCCGCGAGGCGCCGGCGGCGATGGCCGCGCCGACGGCCCTCCTGGCGGCCCTCTGCGTCCTCGGCGCCGCGGGTGCCCCGGCGCTCCTCTCGGCGGAGGCGAGCGTCATCCTCCAACTCGGAGGTTCAACCGAGGAGGTGTCCTCGGTCATTCAACAGACAACTCCCCTGGTGTGGGCCAATGTGGTGTTGCTTGTGGCGGGGCTCCTCGCAGTGTCGCTCCTGGGCTGGTGTGCCCGCGGGGCCCGGGAGGACGAGACCTGGGGCTGCGGCTACGCGGCGCCGACGGCCCGGATGCAGTACACGGCGTCGTCCTTCGCGGGGCTCGCCGCGGCCCTGGTGCTGCCCCGCTGGGCGCGCTCGGGGCCTCCGAGCGAGCCCGCGGATCCGCTCGCGCGAGCGTTGTACCGTCCCCTGCTCATCGCCTGGGAGGCTCGCTCCGCGCGGCTGCGGTTCCTGCAGCAGGGCAACGTGCACGTCTACATCCTGTACGTCTTCGCCGCCGCGGTGGGGGCGTTGACCTGGGCGGCGGTGCGCGACGGTGCGGCGCCGTGAGCGTGTGGCTGGTCTTGACGGCGATCGCCCTCACGGCCACGAGCGGGCTGCCAGGGCTCCTGTGCCCGCGCGAGACCCGGGCCTTCGAGCGCCTGTGCACGGCGCTCCTGACGCTCGGGGCCGCCTGCGCAGCGGCCTCCTCGGTGGGGGCGCTGGCGAGGCGAGGAGGCGCCGCGCTCTCGGCGCCGTGGCCGGTCCCCGGGGGGCACCTCGCGGTGGAGGTGGACGCCCTGGCGGCGGTGTTCGTGCTCCAGATCGCCGTGCTGACCGCGCTCGGCGCCTGGTACGGCCTCGGGTACTGGCCGCAGCGCGAGCGCGCCGCCAACGGGCGCAAGCTCCGGGCCTTCTACGGCGTGGTCACCGCCGGGATGCTCCTCCTGACGGTCGCCCGCAGCGCGGTGCTGTTCCTGGTCGGCTGGGAGAGCATGGCGCTCGCGGCCTTCGTGCTGGTGAGCACCGAGGACGAGCGGCCCGAGGTGCGCGAGGTGGGCTACCTGTACCTCCTCTCCACGCGCTTCGCGACCCTGTGCCTCTTCGCGATGTTCGCCCTCCTCGGCGCGGCGTCCGGGACGCTGGACCTCCGGGGCTGGGGCGCGGCGATGGCGTCGCCCGCGCGCGACGCGATCTTCGCGCTAGGCCTCTGCGGCTTCGGCCTGAAGGCCGGCGTGATGCCCCTGCACGTGTGGCTCCCGGGCGCCCACGCCAACGCGCCGAGCCACGTCTCCGCGGTGATGTCCGGCGTCCTGATCAAGACCGGGGTCTACGGCCTGGTGCGGCTGACGGCGGCCTGCGCGGCGCCGCCGCCGTGGTGGGGCTACGCGCTGGTGGCGCTGGGCGTGCTGTCGGCCGTGCTGGGGGTGGGCTTCGCGCTCGCGCAGCACGACCTGAAGCGCCTCCTGGCCTACCACTCCGTGGAGAACATCGGGATCATCCTCCTGGGCCTTGGGGTGGCGGTGCTCGGCCGGAGCACCGGGCACCCCGCCCTGGTCGCCCTGGGCCTCGCGGGGGCGCTCCTCCACGTGTGGAACCACGGGCTCTTCAAGGCCCTGCTCTTCCTGAGCGCCGGCGCGGTGCTGTACGCGACGGGCACCCGGGAGCTGGACCGCCTCGGCGGGCTGTGGCGGGCGATGCCTCGCACGGGGCTCGCGTTCCTGGTGGGCTCCGTCGCCATCTGCGGGCTGCCGCCGCTCAATGGCCTGGTGAGCGAGCTCCTGGTGTACCTCGGGCTCTTCCGCCTCGGCTCCGGGGGCCGTGGGCCGTGGCTCGCGGGCGCGCTGGCGGCCCCCGCGCTCGCCCTGGCGGGGGCCCTGGCCCTCGCATGCTTCGTCAAGGTCTTCGGCGTGGTCTTCCTGGGGAGCCCGCGCTCCTCCGCCGCGGAGGGCGCCCGCGAGGCGGGGCCCTTGTTACTGCTCCCGATGGCGCTCCTCGCGGGGGGGTGCGCGGTGGTCGGGCTCGGGGCGCCGCTGCTGGCGCCCGCCCTCGACGCCGCTGTCCGAGCCTGGGCGCCCGAGGTCTCGGCCCCGACGCTCGCGCGTGTGGCGCCCCTCGGTCCGGTGTCGGCGGCGAGCGCCGCCCTGCTGGCAGCGCTCGCCTTCGCGGCGGCGCTCCTCGGGCCCCTGATCCGGGCCGCGCCGCGCGCGCAGGGCACCTGGGACTGCGGCTACGCGGCGCCGACGGCCCGGATGCAGTACACGGCGTCGTCCTTCGCGGAGCTCCTGGTGGGCCTCTTCGCGTGGGCGCTGCGCCCGACCGAGCAGCTCCCCTCACTCCAGGGGCCCTTCCCGACCCGCGCGAGCTACCACAGCCACGTCCCCGACGCCGTGCTGGATCGGGTACTTCGGCCGGTATTTGAGCTCATCTATCGTGTATTTGAGTCGCTTCGTCCGATCCATCGAGGGAGCATTCATTTGTACATCCTCTACATCCTGGGGACGCTCGTGGCGCTCCTCTTCTGGAGGTGACCGTGCGAGCCGCGCACGTGCTGGTCCACCTTGTGTTCGTGCTGGCGATGCCCCCGCTGCTGGTCGGGGTGATCGCCAGGACCAAGGCGCTCCTGGCAGGGCGCAGGGGGCCGCCGCTCCTGCAGCCCTACCATGACCTCGCGAAGCTGCTGCGCAAGGGGATGGTGCGGAGTCGTACAACCACCTGGGTGTTCGTCGCCGGGCCGGCGGTGGGGCTGGTCACCACGCTCCTGGCGGCGCTCCTGGTGCCGCTCGGGGGGCACCGCGCGCCGATCAGCTTCGAGGGTGACTTCGTGCTCTTCGCGTACGCGCTCGGGCTCGGGCGCTTCTTCACCATCGCGGCGGCGCTGGACACCGGCTCGGCCTTCGAGGGCATGGGGGCGGCGCGCGAGGCGACCTTCTCCGCGCTGGCGGAGCCGTCGCTGTTCTTCGGGCTGCTGGTGCTCGGGCGCGCGTCGGGGTCCGCCTCGCTCTCGGGCATGCTCGGCCCCGCGGTGGGCGCCGCCTGGGGCACGGCGGGCGCGGCGCTCGCGTCCGTGGTGGTGAGCTGGTTCGTGGTGCTCCTCGCGGAGAACAGCCGGATCCCCTTCGATGATCCTGCTACGCACCTGGAGCTCACCATGATCCACGAGGTGCTGGTGCTCGACCACAGCGGCCCCCTGCTCGGGCTGGTGCACTACGGCGCGGCCATGAAGCTCTTCGTCTTCGGCGCGCTGGTGCTCGCCGTGGCCGCGCCGCTCGGAGGCCTGGACCCGTGGCTCGCCTGGGCGCTCTTCGCGGCGGCGAGCCTGGGCCTCGCGGCGGCGGTGGGCGTGGTCGAAGGGGTGATGGCGCGGCTGCGGCTCCCGAAGGTGCCGAGCCTGCTGGTCGCGGCGTGCGTGCTGGCGGCCTTCGGGCCGCTCTTCCTGGTGCGGTGACCCGATGTCCTCCGCGGTAGACCCCCTGCTGGTGCTGGTCCTCCTGATGAACTTCCTCCCGCTCGGGACGAGCCGGCTGCGGGCGGCCATCAACGCCACGGCGCTCCAGGGAGTGCTCCTGGGCGTATTGACGGTGCTCGTGCACGGGGGGCTGGCGCCGCGCCCGGCGCTCGTGGCTGCCTCCGTGGTGGCGATCAAGGGCGCGTTCATCCCGTGGCTCCTGCACCGCGCGCTGCGGGACGCCTCGATCCGGCGGGAGACCGAGCCCTACGTGAGCTTCGTGGCGTCGCTGCTCCTGGGTGCCCTGGCGCTCGGCGCGGCGGTGCTCTTCACCGACCGGCTTCCGCTGGCGCCCGAGCACCGGGGCTCGCTCCTGGTGCCGGCCTCGCTGGCGACGGTGCTCACCGGGTTCCTGCTGCTCTGCACGCGGCGCAAGGCCATCACCCAGGTGGTGGGCTACCTGGTGCTGGAGAACGGCGTCTTCATCATGGGGCTTACCCTCCATGACGCGATGCCCTCGCTGGTCGAGGTGGGCGTCCTCCTGGACCTCCTGGTGGCGACCTTCGTCATCGGGATCGTGATCGGACACCTCAACCGCGCGCTCGCCTCCCAGGACGTGGCGAGCCTCGACGCCCTGAAGGAGTGACCGTGGAGCTCGCGTTGGTGCTCGTACCGCTGCTGCTGGCGCCCGCCGCGGCGCTGTGGCCGGGCGGCAGGGGGAGGGCGTGGCTGGTGCCCCTCGGCGCCGCGGCGCACCTCTCGCTGGTGCTCGTGGCGCTCGAGGGACCGCCGCCGCCGGCCGGGGCCTGGCTGGCCATCGACCCGCTCGGCCGCGTCGCGCTGCCGCTGGTGTCCGGGCTCTTCTTCGTCTGTTCGCTGTATCTCCCCGCGTACCTGGCGGGGCAGCCGGACCGCCCGAACAGGCTCTTCTGCGCCGCGCTCCTCGCCTTCCTCGCGATGATGACCCTGAGCATCGTGTCGCAGCACCTGGGGCTCCTCTGGGTGGCCCTGGAGGCGAACACCCTGGCGTCGGCGCCGCTCTTGTACTTCAAGCAGAACCCTCGCTCGCTGGAGGCCACCTGGAAGTACCTCCTCCTGGGGGCCATCGGGATCGCGCTGGCCCTCCTCGGGACCTTCTTCCTGGCGTACGCGGGCCTCCAGGCGGGGCGCGAGGGATCGCTCCTCACGGCGACGCTCCTCATCGACGCGCCGCGGCTCTCGCGGCCGTGGCTCCATACGGCCTTCGTGCTGCTGCTGGTGGGGTACGGCACCAAGATGGGGCTGGCGCCCATGCACACCTGGAAGCCCGACGCCTACGGCGAGGCGCCGGGGCTGGTGGGGGCGCTCCTGGCGGGGGGGCTGACCACCTGCGCCTTCCTGGCGCTCCTGCGCTTCTACCAGCTCTGCGCGGTCGCGGGCGAGGGGGCCTTCGCGCGGGAGCTCTTCGTGGCGATGGGGCTCCTGTCCATGGCCGTGGCGGGGGTCTTCATGGCCAGGCAGCGAGATTTCAAGCGCATGCTGGCGTACTCCAGCGTGGAGCACATGGGGATCCTCCTCCTGGGGATCGGCCTCGGGGGCCTGGCGACCTTCGGGGCGCTCCTGCACCTGGTGAACAACACGCTCACCAAGGGGGTGCTGTTCCTGGCGGCGGCGAACATCCACCGATCGTACGGGAGCAAGTCCCTGGACGAGGTCAGCGGCGCGCTGCGGCGCGTGCCCGCCTCCGGGGCGCTCTTCCTGGGTGGCTTCTTCGCGGCCACCGGGTCTCCGCCCTTCGGGCACTTCCTGAGCGAGTTCACGATCCTCCGGGGCGCCGTGGCCACCGGACGCCCCGGGGTCGCCGCGGCGTTCCTGCTGCTGCTGTTCGTCGTGTTCGTGGGGATGGGAGGGACCGTGCTGGCGGTGGCCCAGGGGACGCCCCGGGAGCCGCTGCCCTCCTCCGGGTACCGCGATGGACCGGGCACCGTGGGCCCCGCGGCGGCGCTGCTCCTGGCCGAGCTGGTCCTCGGGGTCTGGGTGCCGCCGTGGCTGGACCAGGCGCTGCGCGCGGCGGCGCTCTTCGTGGAGACCGGGCGATGACCGAGGCGCTCCTGGCGCTGCCCAACGGCGCGGCCGTGTCCCAGAACGCCGTGCCCGAGCTCACCCTGGACGCGCTCCGCGAGGCGATCGAGACGGCGTCGGCGCGCGGTCGCCGGGTGAGCGCGCTCTTCGGCGCGCCGAGAGGGGAGCGCCTGGCGCTGTACGTGGTGCTCGCGGACGACGCCGCGGGGCTCCTGGAGTGCGGCTCCGCGACGCTCGACGGGGACGAGTTCCCGTCCATGACCCCGTCGTGCCCGGAGGTGCAGCTCTTCGAGCGCGAGGTGGCCGAGCAGTGGGGGGTCGTGCCCCGGGGGCACCCGTGGTTCAAGCCCGTGCGCTTTCACCGCAGCTACCGCGCGCCCAGGGACGCCTGGGGTCGCGCGCCCGAGGACCCCCTCACCGTAGGCGTGATGGACTTCTTCCGCGTCGACGGGGAAGAGGTCCACGAGGTGGCCGTGGGGCCTGTCCACGCGGGGGTGATCGAGCCCGGGCACTTCCGGTTCCAGTGCCACGGCGAGCATGTCATGCACCTGGAGGTCTCCCTCGGGTACCAGCACCGAGGCGTCGAGAGGAGCCTGCTGGGAGGCCCCGGGAAGCGCACCATTCATTACATGGAGACCCTGGCCGGGGACACCACCGTCGGCCACGCGACGGCCTATTGCCAGCTCCGGGAGGCGCTCGGGGCCAGCGGGGCCTCGGCCAGGGCATGCGCGCTGCGCGGCGTGGCGCTGGAGCTGGAGCGCCTGGCGAACCACACCGGTGACCTCGGGGCGCTCGCCGGGGATGTAGGTTTCCTACCTACAGCGTCCTACTGCGGGCGCCTTCGTGGGGACTTCCTGAACATGACCGCGGTGTTGTGTGGCAGTCGCTTCGGGCGCGGGCTCCTGCGGCCTGGAGGGGTCGCCTTCGACCTGGAGCCGGAGCGGGCGGCGGAGCTCCGGAAGCGGCTGGACCGCGCCGCGAGGGACGTCACCGAGGCGGTCAAGCTCCTCTGGGACGCGCCGTCGGTGATGGCCCGCCTGGAGGACACGGGGCGCCTTGACGCGGCGACGGCCGCGGCGCTGGGGCTCGTCGGTCCGGCGAGCCGCGCCTGCGGGCTGCGTCGTGACGTAAGGAAGACGCACCCCGCGGGCATCTACCGCCTCGTACACCTGCCGATCTCGACCGCCGACTCCGGGGACGTGTTCGCGCGGGCGTACGTGCGCTGGTTGGAGATCGAGCGCTCCATCGAGTACCTGCGCGCCCAGCTCGGCGAGCTGCCCAGGGGGCCCACCGCGCGGGAGTGCCCGGCGCCTCGGGGCGGGCACCTCGCCGTGGCGCTGGTCGAGGGCTGGAGGGGTGAGCTCTGCCACGTGGCCCTGACCGATGAAGCGGGGCGCTTCTCAACCTACAAGGTCGTGGATCCGTCGTTCCACAACTGGCCCGGGCTGGCGCTGGCCATGAGGGGCCAGCAACTGTCGGATTTTCCGCTCTGTAACAAGAGCTTCAACCTGTCCTACTGCGGGCAGGACCTTTAGAGGAACCGTTGCTGCACCTTCTTCTGGCGAGGTATCACCAGGGGCACCAGACGGTGGCGTACCCCGAGGCGCCGGCGACCCTGCCGGACCGCTTCCGTGGGCGCCCGGCGTTGGACCCCGCGCGCTGCCCCGAGGGCTGTAGGGACTGCGTCGAGGCGTGTCCCACGGACGCCCTCAAGGTGGACGCCGAGGGCCTGGGGCTCGACCTCGGGCGCTGCCTCTTCTGTCAGGCGTGCACCCTGGCGTGCCCCGAAGGGGCGATCACTCCTGGCACCGAGCACCGCCTGGCGGCGCGCAAGCGAGAGGACCTGGTGCTTCGAGGGAGCGCCCTGGCCAGGGTCCAGGCCCTGGACCACAAGATGCTGAAGCTCTTCAAGCGCTCGCTCAAGCTCCGGCAGGTGAGCTGCGGGGGCTGCAACGCCTGCGAGGCGGACGTGAACGTGCTGGGGACCGTCGTGTTCGACCTGGGGCGCTTCGGGATCCAATACGTGGCCTCGCCCAGGCACGCCGACGGGCTCCTGATCACCGGACCGGTGACCGAGAACATGAAGCTGGCGCTCCGGAAGACCTACGACGCGGTGCCTGCGCCCAGGATCGTGATCGCCGTCGGGGCCTGCGCCATCTCCGGCGGCCCCTACGCCGGGCACCCGGAGGCCCACGAGGGTGCCTCCTCGGTGGTCCCCGTGGACCTGTTCATCCCAGGCTGTCCGCCGCACCCGTACACGATTTTGGATGGGCTCCTCGGGCTCCTGGACCGCCTCGGCCCCGAGCGCATCCCTTGATCAACGTCAGCGCCGAACATCGTGCGCTCTTGACGGGGCTGCGCGCGAGGGCGATGCACCATCGATCATGAACGAAGAGCTCTCTCGGCGCGCGTTCCTCCAGGTGGCCGCGCTGGCCGCGGCCGCGGGCTGCGAGGACGCCGTGCCGCCGCCCGGGGATGCTACGGTGGACGCCATGCGCGATGTGCCAGACCCGATGGACGCTACCGCGGCGGACACCCCGGACGCCGCCGAGGAGGGCTGGAGCCCCGTGCCCGCGTCCACGGAGCCCGACCCCAATCCCCGCTTCGCCCACGGGGTCGTCAGCGGTGACCCGCTCCCCGACGCGGTGGTGCTCTGGACCCGCGTCACACCAGACGCGGGCGCCATGGCCCCGGTGGAGGTCCGCTGGGAGCTGGCCGAGGACCCTGGCTTCACGCAGAACCCCCGCGGTGGAATGGCCCGCGCGGACCCCTCGCGGGACTTCACCGTCAAGGTGGACGCCACGGGCCTCGCTCCGGCGCGCACGTACTACTACCGCTTCAGCGCCCTCGGGGCCACGTCGCCGGTGGGGCGCACCCGCACGGCCCCGCTGGGCGCCACCGCGAGGCTCCGGCTCGCCGTGGTGTCCTGCGCCAGCTACGCCCACGGGTATTTCTTCGCCTACCGCCAGGTGGCGCGGCTGGCGGACCTGGACGCCGTGGTGCACCTCGGGGACTACATCTACGAGTACGGCAACGGAGAGTACGGCGGCGTGCGCACCTACGACCCGCCCACGGAGTGCAGGACCCTCGCGGACTACCGCCGGAGGTACGCCCACTACCGCCGGGACCCGGACGTGCGCGCCGTGCACCGCCAGCACCCGATGATCGCCATCTGGGACGACCACGAGTTCGCGGACAACGCCTGGCAGGGCGGCGCAGAGAACCATGACCCCGCCACCGAGGGCCGCTGGACAGACCGCCGCGCCGCCGCCACCCAGGCGTGGTTCGAGTGGATGCCCACCCGGGATTCGCCCGACGGGCGCTCCTGGCGCTCGCTGGCGTTCGGGGACCTCGCCGAGCTGGTGCTCCTGGACACCCGCAGCTGGGGCCGCGAGGAGCAGCCGGCCTTCACCGACGGCGGCGTGGCGACCCCCGATCGGCAGCTCCTGGGCGCGGACCAGGAGCGCTGGCTCGGCGAGACCGTGCGAGCGTCCCGCGCCCGCTGGAAGCTCGTCGGCCAGCAGGTGATGATGACCCGCGTCGAGCAGTTCGTGAACGTGGACCAGTGGGACGGCTACCCCGCCGCGCGCGCTCGCTTCTTCGGGCTCCTCCGGGAGATGGGCGTGAGCGACGTGGTGGTGCTCACCGGGGACATCCATAGCTCCTGGGGCGCGGACCTGGTCGAGCGCCCCAGGGACCCCATGGCCTATGACCCCGCCACCGGCCGGGGCTCCGTCGGCGTGGAGCTGGTCACCCCGGCCGTCAGCGCGCCCGGGTTCCCGGACCTCGGCACCAGCCTGCTGACCACCATCCGGGCGTCGAACCCCCAGTTCAAATTCGTAGACCTCTCCCGCCGGGGCTTCATCCTCCTCGATGTCACCCCCGAGCGCCTCCAGGCCGCCTGGCACCTGCTCGACGGCGTGAGCGAGCGCACCGCGAGGACCCGCCTCGGGGGCGTCCTGGCCGTGCGCTCCGGGCGCCCGACGCTCTTCCCCGAGAGCGCCCCCGCGGAGCCCCGGCGCGACGCCCCGCCGCTCCTGCCATGAGCGCATAACCTCGCGGAATTACTTATGTTTCTACGTGGTTACGGCGCAGTAACGAGCGTTCCCTGCCCGAGGGTTGGCCAGCCCGGCGCGCCACGGCGGTAGAGTCGGCCATGGCGACGGCGGTGCCGTGGTGGCTCCGGGGCATCGTGTCCCTGGACCGGGGCTTCTCGAAGGCGCAGGCGCTGGAGGCGCTGGTGCGGGACGAGCTGGCGTGGGGCCTCACGCCGCCCGAGGCGCGGGCGGCCGTGACCGCGGCGCTCTACGCCGCGCAGGGGACGTACGCGCCGCGCGGGGCGCTCTACGCGAGGGGGCTCTTCCCCTGGGAGGAGGAGCTCCTCGCGCTGGACGCCTTCGCGCCGCCGGGGGCGCTCCTCCTGGGCGGCGCCGGGGGGGGGCGCGAGCTGGGGCCGCTGCGCGCCCGTGGCTGGACCGTGCGGGCCTTCGAGCCCTGTGAGGCGCTCTGCGCGCGCGCGAGGGAGGCCTGCGAAGGCGACCCCGGGGCGCGCGTGGAGCGCGGCGCCTACGACGACCTGGTGCGCTTCCAGCGCCAGGGCGACGGCCCGCTCCGGGGGCTCCTGGAGGGCTCGCCCTTCGACGCCGTGGTGCTCGGCTGGGGGAGCCTGTCGCACGTCTGCGAGAGGGACGCGCGCGTGGCGCTCCTGCGCGCGGCGCGCGGGGTGTGCCCGCGGGGGCCCGTGCTCCTGAGCTTCCTCCCGAGGACCGCCGAGGCCGCCGAGGGTCGCTCCGTGCGCTGGCTCCGGGGCGCCTGCCGCGCGCTGGGGGCGCCGTCGGAGCGCGCGCCCGGGGGGACCTTCCTGTGGAACGCGGGCTTCGCCGTGAGGCTCTCCGTGGAGGACGTGCGCGCCGAGGCGCGGGAGGCGGGCTACCGGGTGCTGCGCGCGGGGCTCTCGCCCTACGGCCACGCGGCGCTGACGCCGGAGCCGTAGCGGGGCCGCCGTGCTACACCAACGCGCGGCATGACCCGCGACGTGACCCTGGAGGTGCCCTGGAGGGACGCCACGGCATGCCTGTGCGTCAAGCCCTCGGGGCTCCTGGTGCACAACGGGTCCTTCGCCGGGCCGAGGGAGCGCTCGTGCACGGAGCTCCTTCGCGCTCAGGAGGGAGCCTCGCTCTCGCCCGTGCACCGGCTGGACCGCGGGACCTCGGGGCTCGTGCTCTTCGCGCGGGAGGGCTGCGCGGCCTCCTGGCAGGAGGCCCTCGGGCGCGAGACGACGGACAAGCGCTACCTCGCGCTGGCGCGCGGGTACGTCCGGGAGGACACCCTGGTGGACCACCCTCTCAGGGACGACCACGGCGCGCTCCGGGAGGCCCGGAGCCTGGTGCTCCCGCTGGCGAGCGCGCCGGAGCCGGGCTGCACCCTCGTGGAGGTGCGCACCTACACCGGGCGCATGCACCAGGTTCGGAGGCACCTCAAGCACCTGGCGCACCCGGTGCTGGGAGATTCGAACTACGGTCACGGAGACCTGAACCGTTGGTACCGCGAGCGCTTCGGGCTCGGGAGGCTCGCGCTCCACGCCTGGAGGCTCGCGGTCACGCACCCCTTCACGGGCCAGCGCGTGGCGTGGCGCGCGGCGCTCCCGGAGGAGCTCCTGGCGCCGCTGCGGGCGATCTTCACCGAGGCGCCGCTGCGGGAGCTCCTGCCGGCTCCCTGGCGCTGGCCCCTGGGAGACGGAGCGAGCGCGCCGCCCACGCTCGCCCCGGGGCACCCCGGGGCCTTCGGCGCGACGCGGCGCCACGACGTGCACACGGGCCTGGACCTGTACTGCGACGAGGACGCCGCGGTGCTCGCCGTGGAGGACGGGCTGGTGGTGGCGGTGGAGCGCTTCACGGGCCCCGCGGCGGGGTCGCCCTGGTGGAGGGACACCCTGGCGGTGCTGGTGGAGGGCGCCTCCGGGGTGGTGCTCTACGGCGAGCTCGCGCCCGCCGAGGGCGTGCGGGAGGGTCGGGCGCTGCGCGCGGGGGATCTCGTCGGCCGCGTGCGGCGCGTACTTGCAAGAGACAAGGGCCTCCCCGTGACCATGCTGCACCTGGAGCTCTACGCGCGAGGCGCCCGCGAGGCGGTCTGGTGGCGCCACGGCGAGGGCCGGCCCGAGGCGCTACGGGACCCGACGGACGCGCTGGCGGAGGCCCTCACGGCGCGGGGCGGGTGAGCCGGTGCGTGCGGAGGATGCGTGCGACTTCGCGGCAGACGTCTGGACCTTAGCGCCTGAGCCGGATCCGACGGGCGGCGTCCTGGATCCCTGGGTCGGCCTGTGTCGCTCGGGCCTTGTCTTCGTCCTGCAGCCACCGACGAAGCTCGGGGCGGCGCTTCAACACGGCCATGAAGTCGGCGCCGAGAACCGTCGCTGCGCCGGGTTCCTCCGAGGCGCGTAGCGCCGCAGCGAAGACACCGCTGAAGGGAAGCCTGACGATCACCTGACGAAGGCTGGAGGCCCTCGCGTGATCACCAGCTTCAGTGAGCTGATCGAAACGCGAGAGCAACTCCTTGAGTTTGACCCACGCATCGCGGCGGCCCTCCTGGAGGACCTGGGCATGGTTGAGACGAGGTAGAATGCGCAGCGTGGCAGCTCCCCGCGAACTCCCTTGGCGGGCCCTATAGCGGCCTGTGGAGAACGTGAGGAGCAGGTGATCGTAAGGGTCTAGGACGGTCGGGTCGAGGAGCTGGGCATTGAAGGCCGCGTCCTTCTGGCGATTGCAATCGGTGCAGACCTTGAGGAGGTTCATCCAGGTGAAGGTATGGCCGGGGAACCGCGCCTTCGGGCGGAAGTGCTCCACATCGCAGCCGCGGCTGTCCTCGCAGTACATGCAGCGCGCCCGGCCCGAGGCCATCGCGTCCAGTGCGAGGACCACGGCGGTGACCGCCTTGGTGGAGCGGTGGCGCTCCCAGGCGCCCTCGGTGATCGCGACCAGCTCCGGTGCACCGGTCCTCCGCAGGGACGCCAGTTCGCGGTCGAGGCGATTCTGGTAGGCGCGCAAGGCGTCGAGGACCCGCCGCGGCAACGCGATGCGACCGAGGTGCCTCATGGCCTCGTCGGGCGACCGTCGGACGAGAGAGCGCGCGCCGCGACTCGCGACACCTCCTCTGGCAGGGTCAGCGCCACCTCGTGACGGAGCCTCTGGTACGCCTCGATCTCGGCGGGTCTCGCACGCCCTGAAAGGACCTTGCCTTCGAGCAAGGAGAGGCGTTCTCGGCGCTGTTCAGCGGCCTCGGACCAGGTGTGCTCCATGCCGAAGAGCTCCGACAGGAGCGCGTCATCGACGCTACCGTTGACCACACGATTGTACAGGGCCGGAGGGGCCACCCTGGCCCGCTCCGAGGAGCCCGGCGCGGGGAGGAGCACGAGGCCGCCCTCCACGGCGCTCTGGCAGATGAAGGGGCTATGCGTCGTGACGATGAACTGGATGCCGGGAAAGTGCTCCGTGAGCCACGGGCCCAGGCGCTGCTGCCACGAGACGTGGAGGTGCGCGTCGGCCTCGTCGAGGAGGATCACCCCGCCGTGCTTGACGATGGCGCGCTCCCCGTGGAATAGCCCCCGCGCGCCGAACCGGGCGCACATGTTCCTCACGATGTCCAAGACCAGGACGAGGACGAGCTGGGCCCCGGAGCCGAGGTCGGACACCGCGAAGCGGTGCCCATCCTGCCGGATCCAGAGACCCTTGGAGTCCACGTCGAGCACCTCGACGTCCGCCAGGATCCCGGTGTTCAAGAGCCTTAGCGTGCCGCGGAGGAGTTGCCCGGCCTCGGAGCGCTCAGCCTTGGTCGCGTGGGGGTCCAACTTGCGGTGGTGAAGCTCCATCAACCATCGGATCGGGTGGGTCAGCGCGGCGTCGTCACGGAAAAGCGTCAGGAACGATCCCTCGCGGGTGGTCCCGGTGGACCATCGCTCGGAGCCAGCGGCCGCCCCGAAAAGGCGACGATGTGGTCCGTAACCGACCGCGAACCAGCCCCTGGGCTCGGGGTGCCAGGGGCCCGCGAAGGCGCGGTTTCCGTCGCTCTCTCTCCTATGCGTCATCGCACCAAAGCCAGGCTCCCACGTGTCGCCCACCTCCAGGTCGTCGTCTGCGGCCTTCGTCGAGAGCAGCTTCACATCTCTCTGCAGTTGGTCTTCGTCGGAGGGAACCAGCACCAGGCGCGAGCTCCCGGTCTTCGCCCCTGGTCGTAGCCACCCGAACATTGTCTCAGCGTAATCAGGGGACAGCTGGGACAGCGCCATCGCCAGGACCCGAAGGAGGGTCGTCTTACCCGCTCCGTTGCGCCCGGCCACCACGATCCAACCCCGGGGCGGCAGCGTGAGGTCCAGGCGGGCATCGCCCTCGCCGAAGCGCTTCACGTTTTCAATAGCAACACGTCGGAGGTGCACGACCTTGCTACTGTTCCACAGACACCCGGGAACCCGCAACTCCACGCCGTGGTTGCGTCAGGCTCCGCGCCGGTGCGACCCTCCGGGTCATGGAGCCCCACCACCCCGACGCCCTCCGCGCCCACGTCGCCTCGTGGATCGACGCGTGGAACCGCCACGACCTCGAGGCCATCCTCGCGCACTACACCGACGACATCGCCCTGTGCTCCCCGAGGGTGGTCGAGCGCCTCGGCCACGCCGACGGGTGGCTCCGCGGCAAGCACGCCCTCCGGGGGTACTTCGCCCTCGGGCTCCAGAACCCCGCCCTGCGCTTTGAGCTCGTGGGTGTCACCCTCGGCGTGGGCGCCCTGTGCGTGGTCTACCGCCGGGAGAACGGCGCGCTGGTGACCGACACCGCGGAGCTCGCCCCGGACGGTCGCATCCGTCGCATGGTGGCCTGCTACGGCCCCCCGAGCGCGTGAGCCTCACGGGCACGGGCCGTTGTTCCGCGTCGGCCGGTCGGGCACGCACGCGAGGTAACGCGCCCCGTCACAGCCGCAGAACTCCGCGGGCTCCGCGCAGGGCGTCGGGGCCTCGCACCGCCCCAGGGCCTCGCAGCCCGTCACCGGGAAGTGGCACATGCGCCCCGGTCCGCAGTCGGCCCCTCGTCGACAGCCTGGGGACGCCGCGTCGGGGGCGCCGCCGTCGACGCTCGCCTCCGCGCCCCCGCCGTCCGCGCAGGCCGCGCGGGTGCACACCGGGGCGCCCCCGGTTGGCGGACAGGTGCAGGTGTTGCAGCGATCTCCCGCGGCGCAGAGGTTCCCCGCCGGGCATGTGCGCCCGTCCGGCAGCGGGCACCCCGGAGGGGTGGTTGTGTCCACCACGGAGAGCTCCGCGGCGGCGTCCCCGCCGGACGCACCGGAACCCGCCGAGGACGAGCACGCCGCCAGCGCCGCCAGTCCCACGGCCCGCCACGTCGCGTCGGCGCCGCGCCCTCTGGACCGGTCCCTGCGCATGGGTCGAGTGTCTCTCCCCTCCGTGGTGATGGCCAGGGCCCGGCACCGCAGCACACCCACCGTGACCTCCATCGCGCACATTGTGCGCAGTGGGCAGGAAGATCGGGCCTTGAAATCTACTTATAAGTCGGTTAGTATGAATTCCATGGCTCGGCCGGTTCAGCGCGAGGACGTTGCCGACACGCCGGACCGCATCCTGGACGCCGCCGAGGTGGCGTTTGGCGACGCGGGGTTCGAGGGGGCGCGCCTCGGTGACATCGCCGCGCGCGCAGGGATCCGCCGCCCGTCGCTGCTGTATCACTTCGCCACCAAGGAGGCGCTCTACGCCGCGGTGGTCGAGCGGGCCTTCGCCGACGTGGGCCGGGAGGTGGTCGGCGCGCTGGCCGAGGCGGTGACCCTCGCGGACCGCGTCACGCTGCCGGCCCGGCGCTTCGAGGCGTTCCTCCAGCGGCGCGCGGGGGTCGGGCGGCTTCTCCTGCGGGAGCTCCTCGACGGCTGCGGGCCGGGGCGGGAGCTCGTCGCCCGGCACGCGGCGCCGATCCTCGCCGAGGTCGAGGCGCACCTCCGCGCGGGCGCATGCATCCCTGCGGAGTTCCCGCTGCGGTCGGCGCTGATGCAGACCGTCGCCAACCTGATGCTGTGGTCCATCGCGGGGCCGCTGCGGGCCCCCCTGTGGGGCGGCGGCGGCCACCACTCGACGGTTCTCGCCGAGGCCCTGCTCGGGGTGGCGGACACCGGGTGAACACTCTCCGTGGCCCGACCGTCGGCCCGCCCTCGGGTCACGGCGGCGCCTGGCCACGCGCCACGGGAAGACAACGGAGGAGGCCATGCAGTTCGACGTGATCCCGATCCAGCCTGAGGCCACGCGCCGCAACCGGCGCATCGAGGAGGGCGTCAACCGCGTCCTGCGGAGCTACGACCGGGTGCGGTCCGGGCTCGGGATGCAGGGGCGCAAGGCGCCCTACGACGACGACCGCTACGAGTTCCTCGGGGGCCCGAGCGACACCTTGCGCAAGCGGCACTACGACAAGAGCCTGCGCAACCTCTGGAAGGCCGAGGCGCACCTGCCGTGGAGCGACTTCGCCGACTGCAGCGCCCAGGAGCGGCAGCTCCGGGACGTGGCCGAGCGGGCGCTCACGAGCACCGAGAGCAGCGCCGTCGCGCGCATGCGCCAGGGTGACTTCAAGGCCATGCTCGACCGGGAGTACACCCCCGCGCAGAAGCGCGCCGTGGTGAACATCCTGTCGCTCATCGGCCACGGCGAGGCCTACGCTTGGCTCGTCTCCGCCGAGGTGCTCAACGAGGTGAAGAGCACCGGCGCCCGCGCCGCCCTGACCATGCAGGTGCTCGAGGAGGCCAAGCACTTCGTGGTGCTGCGCGAGCTGCTCCTGGCGTTCGACATGCCTATCCCGAGGATGTGCGGCTGGGAGTACCTGCTCCTGGAGCGGACCTACAAGTCCACGGGGCTGGAGAAGCTCTTCGGCATGAACGTCGTCGTCGAGGGCTTCGCCCTGAGCCTCTTCGGGCTGCTCGCCCACCTGCCGGGCCTCGAGGTGCTGGGGCTCTTCCACCTCGACGAGGCGCGGCACACCGCGCTGCCGAAGAACTACTTCGCCGAGTTCCCGATGACCTGGTGGGAGAGCCACGACCCCCGCGCCCAGCTCCGCCGGCTGAGCCTCGTGCTGCCCGCCGTCCCGGTGCTGTTCTGGATCGAGGAGGACCTCGCCACCCTCGGCATCGACGCCTGCGAGTTCGGCGGCTCGCTGGCGCGCAAGGTGCTGCTCCTGGCCGACCGCGTAGGGTTCAAGGTCGGCCTTTCCCGCGGGCAGCTCGAGCGCCTCCTCGACTGGAGCTTCAACCGGTACTGCAAGGCCACGCGCCCCGGCTTCGTCGGGCGGTCGTTCCTCTCCGCGGAGACCACCCGGCGCCCGGACGCCCAGGCCGTCGAGCGTGAGGTCTTCGGTGCCGGCGGCCTCGACGCCGTCCCCGACCTGGGCGCGGGGCCGCGCCCCCGGGCGTGACGGCGACGCCGGGGGCGGCGCGCACGTAGTCCGCGCGTCAAGCCGCGCCGCCCTGGAGGCGGTACCAGGGGTGCATGAGCCCGGTGGGCGCGTAGTGGCGCTCGCCGACCTGGACGAAGCCGAGCTTGTGGAGCACGCCTCGTGAGGCATCGTTCTCGGGGTGGTGTCCGGCGTAGAGCGCGGGCACGCCCAGTCGCTCGAAGGCGTAGGCGACCACGCCGCGCGCCGCTTCGGTGGCGTAGCCGCGGCGGAAGCGCGCGGGCAGGAGCTGGAACCCGAGCTCGGTGACGGCGCCGAAGTCGGGGTCGTCGGTGCGCTTGAGGCCGCAGCAGCCGACGAAGGCGTCGCCGTCCTGGACCCTCCAGTACTGCAACCCGTGCTCCGCCTGCGAGGCGAGCTCGCGCGCGAGGCGCTCCTCGATGCGCTCGGGAGACAGCGGGCCACCGAGGAGCGCCATCACGGTGGGGTCGCCCCAGAGCCGGCGGGCGTCGTCGAGGTCGGCCGCGGTCCAGGGCCGGAGCTGCAGCCGCTCGGTGCGCAAGATCATGGCAGCAACTCCAGGCAGAAGAGCGAGCCCGCCGCAGGAAGCGACAGGTCGGCAGGCGCTATCTCATCGATGCGAAGCAGACGCAAGACGGTGCGCGCCCACCAGCGCGGGCGCCTCGATGGTCACGGTCGCGGGCCACCGACCTGGGACCGGGCACGGCGACCTCACCCCCCCCCCACCCCCCTCTCCATAAATGGTTCACGTCGGGACACATCTCAGGACGGGCCGTAAAATCAAGGCGATCGGTGGAGGCGACGGCCACGGCGCCCTGGTGGCGCTTCTGTGGCGTTGAGGACCGAGCTCGATGCGCGTCCGCCCCGGTTCCGCGCCGTC
>JACRDB010000159.1 GCA_016218725.1 Deltaproteobacteria bacterium | reverse complement strand
AGACCTCTCCCGATCCCCTCCGTGCGCAAGTGTGATAGGCCCCAGTAGCGATCTCGACCGCGTTGGTGAAAACCGGGGCCATGGGGGGAGACAACCGAGCTGTCGTCGAACCGTCTCCTGCCTGGCCGGAACCGTTGTGGCCCCAGCAGAAGACCTCTCCCGATCCCCTCCGTGCGCAAGTGTGATAGGCCCCAGTAGCGATCTCGACCGCGTTGGTGAAAACCGGGGCCATGGGGGGAGACAACCGAGCTGTCGTCGAACCGTCTCCTAGCTGGCCGGAAAAGTTGTTGCCCCAGCAGAAGACCTCTCCCGATCCCCTCCGAGCGCAGGTATATCCATCGCCAGTAGCGATCTCGACCGCGCTGGTGAAAACCGGGGCCATGGGGGGAGACAACCGATCTGTCGTCGAACCGTCTCCTAGCTGGCCAAAACCGTTGTTGCCCCAGCAGAAGACCTCTCCCGATCCCCTCCGAGCGCAAGTGTGAAAGCGCCCAGCAGCGATCTCGACCGCGCTGGTGAAGACCGAAGTCATGGGGGGAGACAACCGATTCGTCATCGAACCGTCTCCTAGCTGGCCATAGCGGTTGTAGCCCCAGCAGAGGACCTCTCCCAATCCCCTGCGAGCGCAGGCATGATGAAGGCCACTAACGAGGTCGACCGCGTTGGTGAGTACCGCCGTTATAGAGGGAGACAAGCGACTCGTCGTCGAACCATCACCAAGCTGGCCGAAAATGTTGTAGCCCCAGCAAAGGACCGAACCCGACGAAGATCGTGTACAGGAATGCGCACTGCCAAGTGCCAGACCGCTGGCTGAACCCTCCGTCCCGCACACACCGCCGGAGCAGGCTCCCGCACAGGTCCGCCCGCAGCCCCCGCAGTGTGTAGCGCTCGTGCGCGTGTCCGTCTCGCAGCCGTTGGTACGGTCGGCGTCGCAGTCGCCGAAGCCCGCGCTGCAGGTGAAGCCGCAGACCCCGCTGGTGCACGTCACATTCGAGTTGGTCCGCGCCGGACAAGCGGAGCTGCAGCCGCCGCAGTTCGCGATGTCCGTCAGGAGGTTACGACATACTCCCCCACAGGCTGAGGTTCCGGCAGTGCATCCCAGGGTGCAAGTCCCGGCCACGCAGGACTGCCCCGCGGGGCACGCGATGTTACAGCCGCCGCAGTGAGCTGGGTCCGTAACGATGGAGCGGCAGGCCCCGGAGCACAGCAACTGCCCTGCCGTGCACACCGGCGTGCACACTCCCGCCACGCAGGACTGGCCGGAAGGGCATGTGTTGCCGCACCCCCCGCAATGCGCAGCGCTCGTGCGCGTGTCCGCCTCGCAGCCGTTGCCGGGGTTCCCGTCGCAGTTTCCGAAGTTCGTAGCGCAGGTGAAGCCGCAGGCCCCACCCGCGCAGGTCGCAGAGGCGTTCGAGGGAACCGGGCACGCATTCCCGCAGCCCCCGCAGTGCGCCGCCGTCGTGCGCGTGTCCGTCTCACAGCCATTGCCACGATCCGAGTCGCAGTCCCCAAAGCTGGTGTTGCAGGTCATGGCGCAGGCCACGCGGGCACAGCCCGGAGTGGCGTTGGCCCGCGCCGGACACACGCTGCCGCAGGCGCCGCAGTTCGACACCAGCGTGAGGTCCGCCTCGCAGCCGTTGGTCGCGACCCCGTCGCAGTCGCCGCGCCCCGTGGCGCAGGTGGTCCCGCAGCGGCGCTCGGCGCAGTAGCGCGAGGCGCCCGCGGGCGCGGCGCACACGGTGGCGCAGTCGCCGCAGTGGTCCGGGTCAATCGAGAGGTTGGCGCAGGTGCCCGCGCAGTTGACCTGCCCCGGCGGGCACGTCGACACGCAGCTCCCGCCGGAGCAAACCTGGCCCGAGAGGCAGGTGCGGCCGCACATCCCGCAGTTGCCAGGGTCGTTGCCGGTGTTGGTCTCGCAGCCGCTCGCGGCCACCCCGTCGCAGTCTCCGAAGCCCGCGCTGCAGGCCCCCACCGCGCAGCGCCCCGCCGCGCAGGACGCGGTCGCGTTCGCCAGGGAGCACACACGCCCGCAGGCCCCGCAGTGCATCGCCGACGTCTGCACGTTGGTCTCACAGCCCGTGGAGGCCATCCGGTCGCAGTCGCCGAAGCCCGAGGCGCAGCTCTGCGCGATGCACGTCCCGGCCAGGCACGCCGCGGTGGAGGTGTTGGCCAGCGCGCAGCGGGTGCCGCACATCCCGCAGTTGCCAGGGTCGCTGTCCGTGTTGGCGCAGTACGCCCCCGGCCCGGCTCCGCAGGTGGCCAGCGGCGCCGCGCAGCTCGCCGCGCAGGCCCCCGACGCGCACACCTGCCCGGCAGCGCAGCGCATCGAGCAGCGCCCGCAGTTGCCGCGGTCCGACTCGGTGCTCACCTCGCAGCCGTCCACCGGCATCCCGTTGCAGTCCGCGAAGCCCGGCAGGCAGCTCCCCACATTGCACACACCCGCCCGGCACGACGCGGTCCCGTTCGGCGGCGCGCAGGCCCGCCCGCAGCCCCCGCAGTGCGCGTCGCTCGTGCGCGTATCGGTCTCGCAGCCGTTGGTGGCCACCCCGTCACAGTCCGCGTAGCCCGCCTCGCAGCGCAGGACCCCGCAGGCGCTCGCGCTGCACGCATGCACCGCCACGTGCGGCAGCGCGCACACCCGCCCGCACATCCCGCAGTTGCTCGGGTCGTTCGCCGTGTCCGCGCAGTAGCCGCGCGGGCCGCCCGTGGGCGCGCAGAGCGTCAGCGGCGACGCGCAGGTCGCAGAGCACCCCCCGCGGGAGCACACCTGCCCCACGGGGCACGCCACCGCGCAGCCTCCGCAGTTGCCGTTGTCCGTGCGCAGGTCCGCCTCGCAGCCGTCGCCCGCCGCGCCGTCGCAGTCCGCGAAGCCCGCGGCGCAGGTCGCCACCGCGCAGGAGCCCGCGGCGCAGGTGGCCACCGCGTTGGCCAGGGTACACGCGCGCCCGCAGCTCCCGCAGTGCGCGGCGGTTGTGGTCAGGTCCGTCTCGCAGCCGTTGGCCGCGGTCCCGTCGCAGTCGCCGTACCCCGAGGCGCAGGACTGCACCACGCACAGCCCCGCGGCGCAGCCGCTGGTAGCCCGCTCCAGCGCGCAGGCCATCCCGCACATCCCGCAGTTGGACGCCTCCGACGCGGTGTTGGCGCAGCGCACCGTGGTGGTGCCCGCGCTGCAGGTGGCGTAGGGGGCGGTGCATGCGGTCACGCACACCCCGCCGGAGCACACGGAGCCGCTGGCGCAGGCCATGCCGCATGCTCCGCAGTTCGCGCCGTCCGTGCGCGTATCCGTCTCGCACCCGTTGCCAGGCATCCCGTCGCAGTTGCCGAAGCCCGTGACACAAGCCCCCAGGCCGCAGGCCCCCGCGGCGCACGTCGCCGCCGCGTTGGCGAAACTACACGCACGACCGCAGCCCCCGCAGTTCGCGGGGTCGGCGGCCACGTCCCGCTCGCAGCCGTTCTCCGGCGCCCCGTCGCAGTCCCCGAAGCCCGCGGCGCACCGCACGATCCCGCAGGCCCCGTCTCCGCAGGAGGTCTCGCCGGTGTTGGCGAGGGCGCAGGAGCGGCCGCAGGCCCCGCAGTTGCGCGGGTCCGAGGCGGTGTACGCGCACGCCGCCATGGCGCCAGCGCCGCAGCTCGCCAGGTGCCCCGCGCAGGTCGTCTCGCACGCGCCCGACACGCACCGCGTGCCCGGACGGCACCGCATGCTGCATGCTCCGCAGTGCTGCTCGTCGCTCTGGAGGTTGGTGCATACGCCGGCGCAGAGCGCGAGCCCCGCCCCGCAGGTCGTCGCGCAGGTCCCTCCGGAGCACACCTGCCCCGCGCCGCACGCGCGGTCGCAGGCCCCGCAGTTTGCACGGTCCGTCTGCACGTCCCGGCAGACCCCGCCGCAGTTGGTGAGCCCCGCCTGGCACGACAGCTCGCAGGACCCCTCCGCGCAGAGCCTCCCGGCGGCGCAGCGCACCCCGCAGGCGCCGCAGTGGTCCCGGTCGTGCCACAGGTCACGGCAGACGCCCGCGCAGTCCGTCAGGGGCCCTCCGCAGGTCGCCTGACACGTCCCCAGCGAGCACACCTGGCCCCGGGCGCAGCGCGTCCCGCAGGCCCCGCAGTTGCCTCGATCCGTCGCCAGGTCCCGGCAGACTCCGTCGCAGTCGCGGGTGCCGCCCGCGCAGGAGGCCGCACAGGCCCCGCGGGAGCACACCTCGCCATCGCGGCAGGCGCGGCTACACCCACCGCAGTGGGCCCGGTCCGTGGTGAGGTCCCGGCAGGTGCCTCCGCAGCTCGTGAGCCCGGACCCACAAGACGCCTGGCACGCCCCGTCGGAGCACACCTCCCCCGCGCCGCATGAGCGCCCGCAGCCGCCGCAGTGAGCCCGATCCGTCGTGACGTCCCGGCAGGTGCCCCCACACGCCGTGAGCCCTCCGCCACACGACACCGAGCACACCCCGCGCGAGCAGAGCTCCCCGGCGCGGCAAGCGCGACCGCACACCCCGCAGTGGGCCAGGTCCGTCTGCGTGTCCCGGCAGCTCCCCATGCAGTCCGTCAGCCCCGCCCCGCACGATGTGCGGCACGCCCCGCCGACGCACACCTCGCCCGCGGCGCACGCGCGGTCACACATCCCGCAGTGGGCTCGGTCCGTGCGGGTGTCGCGGCAGGCGCCCCCGCACACGGTCTGCTCCACGGAGCACAGCAGCCGACACATCCGGTCCGCGCACCTGCGCCCCACGGGGCACTCGTTCCCGCAGGCCCCGCAGTTGCGGTTGTCCGTCTCCAGGTTGGCGCAGTACACCGGCACCCCGGCGTCCCCGCCTCCGCAGGTGGTCAGTCGCGCGTCGCAGGTGAGGGCGCACGCGCCCATGGAGCACACCTGGCCCACGGGGCACGCGCGACCGCAGGCCCCGCAGTTGGCCCCGTCGCTCTGCACCACGGTGCACCGCCCGTCGCAGATGAGCTGCCCCATCGGGCACGTGAGCTGGCACGTCCCCGCGACGCACACCTGGAGGACCTCGCATGCGCGCCCGCATGCGCCGCAGTGCTCCCGGGCGGCGCGCACATCCACGCAGGTCGCGCCGCAGCGCTGCTGGTCCGCGCCGCACGGAGGTGTGACGTCCAGCGCCACCTCCACCGGCAGGTCGGCCCCGGCATCGACCGCAGCGGGTCGCCCTCCCACGACCGAAGATCCATTGCAGGAGGCCAGCAGGAGGACAAATAGGATCGGAAAGAGTATCCGGAGTCCGGCCAGAAGATGAGCCATGACGACGGAAGTGTCCGATTCCCTCTTGACGGGCGTCAATTGAATTATCGCTTTTTGCGGAACCGGCCTCGACGAGGCGGCGGAGAGTGCTGCCTGGGCGGCGACCTCACCCCGCGCTGCCGCGCGCCCCCTCTCCCTGGCGAGAGAGGGGGCTGTAACATGTTGAACCCAAACAGGAAACCTGGGAGCGCGGTGGGCTGGGCGGTGGGGCGGGGGGCGCCGTGGCGGTGGGGGCAGTCGGACACCGTCGCGGCGCTCCAGTTTTCCCGTTACGTTTCAACATGTTACAGCCCCCTCTCTCGCCAGGGAGAGGGGGCGCGCGGCAGCGCGGGGTGAGGTCGCCGTCACGCCGTGGTATGTCCTCGGTCCAGCACCCCCATGGGCCGCAGCGCCACCGTCACCCGAGACACCACCGAGACCCGGATCACCGTGACCGTGGACCTGGACGGCACCGGCCGCGGGGCCATCGCCACACCGTTGCCCTTTCTCTCCCATATGCTGGAGCAGCTCGCCCGCCACGGCGCCCTGGACCTCACCGTAAAGGCCGAGGGAGATACGGAAATCGACGGCCACCACCTCACCGAGGACGTCGCCATCGTCCTGGGCCGCGCCGTGGAGCAGTGCCTCGGTGACAAGAAGGGCATCCGACGCTACGGCGAGGCCACGCTCCCCATGGACGAAGCCCTCCTCCAATGCGCCCTCGACCTGTCGGGGCGTACGTACTACGTCGATCGCCTCGCGCTCCCGAAGGCCAAGCTCGGCTCCTTCGACGTGGAGCTCGCCTCGGTGTTCTTCGAGGGCTTCGCCCGAGGAGCCCGGTGCAACCTCCACGTCCGCAAGCTCGAAGGCGACAACCTCCACCACATCGTCGAGGGCGCCTTCAAGGCCCTCGCCCGCGCGCTGCGGGACGCCGTTCGCATCGAAGGGAGCGCCCTGCCGTCCACCAAGGGGACCCTCACCGAGTGACCGCCCGCGCGCCAGAGACCGTGCTCCTGGACGTCGGCCTCGGGAACCTCCGGAGCGTCGAGCGCGCCCTGCGCCACGCGCTCCCGGGCACCTCCGTGCGCGTCACCCGCGACGCCGAGGGGCTCTCCCCCGCAGACACCCTGGTGTTCCCAGGCCAGGGAGCCTTCGGCGACGCCTCGCGCGCCCTCGGCCGTGACGGCGGAGCGCTCGCCCTCGCCCTGCGCGCTCACCTCTCCAATGGCGGGCGCTACCTCGGGCTCTGCCTCGGGCTCCAGGTGCTCTTCGATGCGAGCGAAGAGGCCCCGGGGTGCCCCGGCCTCGGGGTGTTTCCTGGCTCCGTCCTTCGCTTCCGGGAGGGCCTCCGGGACGAGACCGGCATGACCTGCAAGGTCCCCCACGTCGGCTGGAACAAGGTCACCTCCGCGCGCCCCCACCACGCTGTCACCAGCGACTGGTACTACTTCGTCCACGGCTACCACGTGGTGCCCGAGGACCCGTCCCTCGTGCTCGCCACCGCCTCCCACGGCGAGCCCTTCACCGCCGCAGTCTCCCGAGGGAATCTCCTCGCCGTGCAGTTCCACCCCGAGAAGAGCGCCCGCGCTGGGCTGTCACTCCTCCGGGCCTTCCTCTCCGGAGCGCCGTCGTGAGCAACCCCTTCCTGGTGATCCCCGCCCTGGACCTCCTCGGTGGCCGCGTGGTGCGCCTCCGCCAGGGTCGCTATGACCAGGTCACCACCTTCCCGATCGATCCTTTGGAGAAGGTAAGGGAATATGCCACCTGTGGGTCTTCGTGGGTGCATGTGGTAGACCTTGAAGGCGCTCGGGAAGGGAGGGCGTCGCAGGCAGCCCTCGTGGAGAAGATGCTGGCCGTGGGTGGAGGGGCCCGGGTGCAGGTGGGCGGAGGGATCCGCACGCTGGAGCAGGTGAGGGATTACGTGAGCGCGGGCGCGTCGAGGGTGGTGCTGGGCACTCGCGCGGTGCAGGACCCGGCGTTTGTCACCGCCGCCGCGGCGCTCTGTGAGGTCATGGTCGCCGTGGACGGACGCGATGGCCGCGTGGCCGTCGAGGGCTGGACCCGGGACTCCGGACGGACCGTGACGGACGTCGCCAGGGTGTGCGTGGAGGCGGGCGCCCGGAGCGTGCTCTTCACGGAGATCGCCCGGGATGGCATGGGCTCCGGCCCCGCGGTGGAGGCTACGGAGACCCTCGGCAGGGCGCTCCCCGGCGTCGGGGTCTTTGCCTCGGGCGGTGTGGGCAGCCTGGAAGACCTGCGCGCGCTGGTTCGCGCTCCCTCGGTGGCCGGGGTGATCGTGGGCAGGGCGCTCCTGGAGGGCCGCTTCACCATGGCCGAGGCCCTGAGCGTGGGGGCCCCGCGGTGACCGTCGCCCGAAGGCTGATCCCTTGCCTGGATGTGCGCGCGGGGCGTGTAGTCAAGGGCGTGCGCTTCGTGAATCTCCGCGACGCGGGGGACCCGGTGGCCTGCGCCGAGGCCTACGACCGCGACGGGGCCGACGAGCTCACCTTCCTGGACATCACTGCCACCCACGAGGCCCGAGGGATCTTCCTGGACGTGGTGTCGCGCACCGCGGAGGTGGTGTTCATCCCGCTCACCGTGGGCGGAGGCCTCGCCTCCAGGGAGGACGTAGACGCGGTCCTTCGCGCCGGGGCCGACAAGGTCGCGCTCAACAGCGCCGCGGTCGCCAGGCCCGCGCTCCTGCGGGAGCTCACCGACGCCTACGGGCGCCAGGCCGTGGTGGTGGCCATCGATGCCCGAGCCCGCGAGGGAGGGTGGGAGGTCTACACCCACGGAGGGCGCCGCCCTACGGGGCTCGACGTGCGCGCCTGGGCCGAGGAGGTCGACCGCCAGGGCGCGGGAGAGATCCTTCTTACGTCCATGGACCGGGACGGCACGGGCCTCGGCTATGATCTCCCGCTCCTCCGGGCGATCACGGGCTCCGTCGGGATCCCGGTGATCGCCAGCGGAGGGGTGGGCACCCTGGAGCACCTCGCCGAGGCCCTGAGGCCCGCCCACCTCGGAGGGGGCGGCGCCGACGCGGCCCTGGCGGCGACCATCTTTCACGACGGGCGCCACACCCTGGCCGAGGCCCGGAGGCACCTGCGCCAAACGGGCATTCCGGTGCGAGATGTGTGAACCTCGCGGGTAACCCCTCATGGCAGATGGCGTGCGACTCGATGAGCTGGTGGCCGGGATGGGACGCCGGGCCGTGCCCGTCACCCCGGAGTGCGTGCTGTTCATCCTCCTGGAGGCCGTCGAGGCCATGGGGAGCGCGCCGGTACGGCTCGACCCCGGCGCCCTCTCCGTGCACCCCGACGGGAGCGTCTCGGTGCTCTCCTCCGCCGCTCGGTGCTCCGAGGCCGCCAGCGTGGAGAGCGTCGGCGAGGTGCTCTCCTCGCTCCTCCTGCCGCCGCCCGCCACGGTGCTGGAGTTCCACGCCAGGGTGCGCGAGGGCTCCATCACCACCCACGGGGCCCTGGCCTCGGAGCTCCTCTCGCTGCTCGTACCCCTCAACCGCTCCGCCGGGCGGCGCATGCTCTCCAGGCTCGTGAGGGAGCACCAGCGAGGCGCCCAGCCCGTCCTGCGAGAACCCCCCGTGGACGAAGACGCCGCCGAGGGCGCCCTCCTGGCCGGGGCCGAGCCCGAAGTGGGCGCCTCGGGCGCCACGGACACCCTGGTGGATGGGCTCACTCCCTCTCCCCGCGACGCCACGGACACGGAGCCCGACGCCCGCGCTCGCCTCGCCTGGGCCGAGGACCAGGAGGATGGCCCCTCCCCCGGCGAGCGCCTCCGGGCCGAGCGCCTCCGAGGCTCCCTCGCCGTGGCCCTGGCCGTCCTGGCCGTGGTCGGTGCCGCGGGGTACCTCTACCTACAGGTACGCCGATGAAGGGCCCTGTAAGGGCATGTATGGTACTGTCGGGGTGCGGGACCTATGACGGCTCGGACCCTCACGAAGCGGTGCTCACGCTCCTGGCCCTGGACCGCGCGGGGGCCAGGGTATTGATCGCCGCGCCGGACCTGGCGGTGCCCGCGGTGACGGACCACCAGCGCGGGCGCGAGGACCCCTATGAGCGTCGGAGTGTGCTCTCGGAGAGCGCCCGGCTCGCGCGGGGAGCGGTGACGCCCTTGAGCGCCGTGAAGCTCTCCACCGTGGACGCGCTCATCATTCCCGGCGGCTATGGCGCCGTGAAGGTGCTGTCCGACCACACCGCCGAGGGCCGGGGGATGAAGGTCCTCCCGGAGCTCCAGGCGCTCCTGGAGGATGCCCACGCGCGGAGGGTGCCCATCGGGTGCGCATGCACCGCGGTGATGGTGGTGGCCCGGGCCCTCGGACCCCGAGGGGTGACCCTCACCGTGGGCACGGACCCGGTGCTCGCCGGGGACCTGGAGTCTTTTGGGGCCCGGCACCGCCCCTCGGGGCCTCGGGACATCGTGGTAGACCGCGAGAACCGCGTGGTGAGCACCGCGGCGTACCTCTCGGCCACGCGCCTCGCGGACCTGGCCGAGGGGCTCCAGCGTATGGTCCAGGCGACCCTGGAGCTGGTGTGAGACCTGGGGTGGTTGTGCTCCTCGGGGCGCTGGTCCTGGGGACTCCGAGCGCCCTGGGCCAGGCCTTCGTGGCCAGTGGCAGGGTGGGGCTCGGGGTGGCCCTGGGGTACCCCCAGGCGGGCCTGAGCGGGAACATTTTCTTGACCGGGACCACCTCGCTCCAGCTCGACGGGGCCCTTCGCTACCACGTTCGCAACAAGGGCCGGGACGAGTACGGCACTGGCACTCTGGGGCTCCGGGCGGACGTGCTCTTCTGGATGCGCCCGCTGGCCACCGGGCGCGTGGCCGTGCTGCGCTGGTACCTGGGCCCGGGGGTGAACGTGGGGCTCGGGCTCGGCAAGGACCGGGGCTTCACCCTCGGGGTGGAGCTCCCGGTGGGGCTGGTGGTGGGCTTCCAGCGCGCGCCGGTGGAGGTCTCTCTGGAGCTGGTGCCCGTGCTGGCCCTGGTCACCCCGAGCTCCGTGGAGCTGGGCATCGCCTTCGCGGGGGCCCTCCACGCGCGATATTATTTCTGACCGGGGCGCTCACCGGAAGCGCGCTTCGCCCAGGAGCCAGCGGTCTCCGTGCTTGTGGAACACGAACTCGGCGTCCGTGGTGCCCTCGCTGGAGACGAGCTGGAGCGTCACCCGGCCAGCGGGCCCCTGGAGCTCGATGGTGCGCCGCAGGGCCCTCCAGACGCTGCCCTCCTGGGAGCGTCCCAGGCCCAGGGCGCGGCGCTGGAGGGCGCTGGCGTCCTCGCGGCCGTAGAGGGTGGTCTCGCCGAGGACCGTGACCTCCAGGGGCTGCACGGCCGGGTCGGTGTAGGTGAGGGCCCGGCGAATCTTCGCCTCGGTGAGGGTCCCGGTGATGCACGAGACAAAGGCCTCGATGCGCTCCCGGTCGGTGACAATCAGCCAGTCCAGGGCGACCCCGAGGACCACCGTCAGGAAGAGCCCTCCGGCGATCAGGGCGCGGCGTCGCGTGTCCATGGGGCACCGTACGCCGTGAACGGACGCTTGACGATGGGCGCCGCTCGGGACGACCATCGGCGGCGATGCCCCGGATCCGACCGTACCGGGCGTCCGATTGGGACGCCTTCGTCACCCTGGACGTGGAGACCGGCCTCCATACCCTCCGGTATGCCACGGAGAAGGAGCGCCAGGCCTTCCAGGCCCGCTGGCCCGAGGAGCTCAAGGCGCGCTTCGGCTGGGGCCCCGAGGGCCCTACCCTGGACGAGGCCCGGCTCCATGTGCTGGAGGACGACGACGGGGACTACGCCGGGCACCTCTGGGTGTCCTTCCGGGACGACCCCCTGACGGGGCTCCCGAGGCTCTGGGTGAACACCATGGCCATTGTCCCAAAGCACCGCTCCCGGGGCTGGGGCAGGCTCCTGGTGGACCACGCCGAGGACGAGGCCCGCCACCGCGGGGCCTGCTCCCTGGGCCTGGCCGTGGACGCGGACAACGTGGTGGCCCGCAAGCTCTACGAGGAAATGGGCTTCCAGACCGTGAGGCTCCGGATGATCAAGCCCCTGCCTGGGAAGACCGAGCGACCGCCGAAATCGTGAGGTGCCGCTCCAGGAGGGCTTTTACGTCCGGTGGGAACTCCGTGGGGGCCATGGCGTCCAGCCGGGCCAGCACCACCACGTGGCGCAGCTCCGCGCAGAGGGCCCCGTCGTTTTTTCGGGTGATCCGGTGGAGGAAGGTCACCGAGGTGTTGCCCACCCGCTCGACGACCACATCCACCAGGGCCGTGTCGCCGTAGCGTAGGGGCCCTCGGTAGTCCACCGTGAGGTGCACCGTGGGGATGCCCAGGCCCCGGACCATGGTGAGCCCGGGGTAGCCCCCGTCGAGGCTCGCGAAGAGGTCCTCCAGGGCGTCGTGGCAGTACTCCAGGAAGCGGGAGAAGAACACGATCCGGGCGGCGTCCACCTCGGCGAAGCGCACGGGTCGTTCGTAACGGTGCATTGACGGGGTGCCGGTCCTTCCCGCTCCGGGTCTTTACGGGATCTGCGCCAGGAAGGGAATAGCCCGGCCGGGGACCGGGTTTCGCGCGCGGGCCCCCTTTGGATTCACCCCGGTGTTGACGTGGGGGCCGCCTTGACTAGGATCCGCGCCCCGCCGGAGGTCCCAGACCGGTCCGGTGGTGTTGTACACAGGACCCCGCCGTGGCGCCGCGGGGATTGCACAGACAGGCACCCTGAGATGAGCGGGTGCGTAGGGGCGATTCGATGGCAACGGACGACGTGATGATCGAGACCCGCGAGCTGTCCAAGCTCTACGGGTCCCAACGCGCGGTGGACAACCTGAGCTTCCAGATCCGCCGGGGGGAGGTGGTGGGCTTCCTCGGCCCCAACGGGGCGGGCAAGAGCACCACGATGAAGATCCTGACGTGCTTCATCGCCCCCACGCAGGGGGAGGCGCGGGTGGGGGGCTACGACGTCTTTGACCAGCCCCTGGAGGCCCGCTCGGTGCTCGGGTACCTGCCGCAGCGGGCGGCGCTCTACACCGAGATGGGCGTGGTGGAGTACCTGGAGTTCACCGCGGCCCTCCGGGCGATCCCCCGGAGCCGCCAGCGGGAGAAGATCCGCGAGGTCGCGGAGATCTGCGGCCTCAAGGAGGCGCTCCACAAGGAGATCGGGCAGCTCTCCTACGGGTACCGCCAGCGGGTGGGCCTGGCCCAGGCGCTGATCCACGACCCGCCGATTCTCATCCTGGATGAGCCCACGGCGGACCTCGACCCGAACGAGAGCGCGGAGGTCATCGAGTACATCCGCGAGATCGGCAAGAGCCGCACGATCATGCTGTCCACCCACGACCTGGCGGAGGTGAAGACCGCGTGCGCGCGGGTGCTGATCATCAACCGCGGGAAGATCGTGGCGGACGGCGCGCCGGAGGACCTCGCGTCCCGGTCCGGCGTGGTGCGCTACCTGGTGACCATCGACGAGAAGGAGGGACTCTTCTCGGGCGGGAGCTACCGCCAGGCGCCCACGGGGGCCCGCGAGGTCCTGGACGCCTGCGGGACCGTGGTGCCGGGCGCCTCGGTGAAGGAGCTGCCCAGCGACGACCGCGCCCACGTGGTGGAGGTCACCGTGAGCGGCAACAAGGACCACCGCAAGGACTTCTTCCGGCTGGCGGTGGACCGGGGCTGGAACCTCCTGGAGCTGCGCAGGGAGACCCTGCAGCTCGAGGACGTCTTCCGGCAGCTCACCACCGGGGACGAGAAGCGCTCGAACGGCAAGACCTCGAAGGGCAAGGAGTGATCGATCATGGCTGACACCGACAAGGCCGAGGGCGCCGAGGCGGCGGACAAGCCCGCCGAGGCCAAGGCCGAAGAGAAGACCGAAGCGAAGGCCGAGGAGAAGCCCACCAAGGCCGAGGCTCCCAAGGTCGAAGAGAAGAAGACCGAGGAGAAGAAGGTCGAGGCCAAGGCCGAGGAGAGGCCCGCCAAGGCCGAGACCAAGGCCGAGGAGAAGGCTGAGACCAAGGCCGAGAAGGCCGCCGCGCCGAAGAAGGCCGAGAAGGCCGCGTCGAAGAGCGACCCCCAGCGGCCGATCCCCCCGGGGAGCGTGGGCTCGTGGATGCACAACACCGCGGTGATCGCGCAGCGGGAGTTCGCGTCGTATTTCACCTCGCCGCTCGGGTACATCGTGATCGGGATGTTCCTGCTGCTGGTGGGCGTGCTGGTGTTCTTCCCCTTCGCGTTCCTGGTGCTGCGCAAGGCGTCGCTGACGCCGATGTTCAACGCCATCTCGTGGCTCCTGCCCTTGATGTCCCCGGCGATCGCGATGCGCACCTTCGCCGAGGAGAAGCGCACCGGCACGCTGGAGATGCTCATCACGCAGCCGGTGCGGGACGTGGAGGTGCTCTTCGGGAAGTACCTCGGGGCCCTGGGGCTCCTGACCGTGGCGATCCTGGCGACGGTGACCTACCCCCTGGTGGTCTCTCGCTGGGGCGAGCTCGACTGGGGCCCGGTGGCCGGGGGCTACCTCGGGCTCCTCCTCGGGGGCGGGGCCTACGTGGCCTTCGGGGTGATGGTGAGCTCCTACACCAAGGACCAGATCACGGCGTTCTTCGTGGCCTTCGTGGTGGGTGGGGTGTTCTTCCTGATGAACAAGGCCCTGATGTTCCTGCCGACCTGGGCGGCGCCCTGGGTGGAGTACCTCTGCCCGGACTACCACTTCGCCAGTATTTCTCGCGGCGTCATCGACGCCCGCAACATCGTGTACTTCCTGAGCGTGATCTCCGCGTGCCTCCTGGCGACCGCACGGTCCCTGGACAGCCGGAGGTGGAGCTGAGCCATGCAACGTAACGCACGGGCCCGCGTCGAGAGCGGCGCCTTCGTCCTGATCGTGATCGGCTGCCTGGTGGCGGTGAACCTCCTGGCGGTGAAGGTGCTGCACAAGCTCCGCTTCGACCTGACGAAGCGCGGGCTCTACTCCCTCTCCGTGGGGACGCACCGCACGCTCAACCGGCTGAACGACCAGATGACGGTCACCGTCTACTGGACGCCCAACCAGCCCCCGCCGGCCAACGACGAGCGGCTCCTGCGCGAGCAGCTCGAGGAGTACGCCGCGGCGTCCAACGGGAACGTCGTCCTGCGGTACGTCACCACGGACAACGACGAGGGCCGCCGCCGCCAGGCGGACAGCGCGAGCTGCCCCCACCGTGGCATCCAGGTGGTGCAGGAGGGCCAGGCCACCCTCATGGACGTCTACCGCTGCGTGACGTTCCAGTACAAGAACCACACGGACCGGCTGGAGTTCGTGGTCCCCGGCGCCGAGGGCCTGGAGTACCAGATCACCACGATCATCAAGAAGATGCTCGACGGCGAGCGCCGCATCGGGTTCCTGACGGGCCACGACGAGGCCTCGCCGGAGCAGGCCCTGCCGTACCTCTCCCGCATCATGCAGGAGGCGCACCTGTCGTACAGCACCACCACCGTGGACCTCCACGGCGGCGAGCAGGACGTGCCCGCGGACATCAAGGGCCTGATCATCATGGGGCCGACGCGGCGCATCGAGGAGCGCGAGCTCCGGCGCATCAACGCGTACCTCATGCGCGGCGGGGCCGTGGCGGTCTTCGCCGGCGGCGTGAACACCACCGGGAGCGACCTGGAGCCCACCGGGGCCCGGGCCGAGCACAACCTGAACCAGCTCCTGGAGGGTTATGGCGTGACCATCAACCCCGACCTGGTGATCGACCCGCGGTCCATTGACGCCATCGTGCAGTACGGCGAGATGCGCGGGCGCATCCGCATGTTCACCTACCCGGCGCTCCTGCAGGAGGGCCTGGACCAGAGCCACCCGACGGTCTTCCGGCTCCCGATGATCGTGACGCCGTTCGTGTCCTCGCTCACCCTCAACGAGGGGCGGGCCCGGCAGAACGGGACCTCGCTGACGCGCATCGGGCGCACCAGCGCGGGCTCCACGGCCCAGCGGGACACCTTCGACCTCCAGGCGATGGAGCTGTGGCAGCGGCGCAACACCGTGTTCAGCCGCGGGGGCGGACCCTTCCAGGTGGCCGTGGCCCTCGAGGGTCAGCTCCGCAGCGCCTTCGATGGCGCCGCTCCCCCGAGCGGCGACGGCGGCGCCACCGGCACCCCCCCGGCGGACGTGCCCTCGCACGCCACCGCCGAGCACCCCGCCAGGCTCCTGGTGGTGGGCTCCGGCAAGCTCTTCGGCATCGACCAGCTCCGGGCCATCGCGCCGCTCCAGCAGGGCATGCCCACGAACATCGAGATGCTCCTCGACGTGTTCGACTGGCTCAGCCAGGACCCGGACCTCCTGGCCGTGCGCGCCAAGACCGTGGCCGAGCCCGACCTGTCGGGTGATGTCACCGAAGGTAGGAAGAACGCCTTCAAGTGGGGGAGCATCCTCGGGATGCCGTTCCTGATCGGGCTCCTCGGGCTGGCGCTGTCGACCTTGCGGAACAAGCGTCGCCAGGCCTTCACGATGGCCAACTACCTCTCGCAGCCCTCGCGCTGAAGCAACGGACGCACGCGATGAACCAGAAGGGAATCATGATCGCGCTCGGCACCCTGGTGGTGCTGGGCGCCGCGACGGCGGTGGCCTACAAGCCCCGCGCGGCGACGGACTCCGCGGAGGAGGTCCGGGACCCGTGGCAGCGGCTCGACAAGGACCGGGTGGACCACGTCACGGTGGTGCGCCCCGGCACCACGGGGACGCAGGCCACCACCATGGAGTTCGAGAAGCGCGACGGGGCGTGGCGCATGACCGCGCCGGGGAGCGGCCCCACGGAGCCCAACGCGGTGCAGGAGCTCCTGGACAACCTGTCGCGCATGCACGTCACCTCGGTGGCGGCGCGGCGGGCGGCGAGCTACACGGACTTCGAGATCGACGACGCCCACGCGGTGCGCGTCACGCTCAAGAACGGCGGCTCGTCGCTCATGGACCTGTACGTGGGCGCCAGCGTGGACAACGGCACGGCGGTGCGGGTGCCCAACCGGCCGGAGGTCTGGCGGGCGGACCAGTCCATTCACTTCATGGTGAACCGCGCCCCGCGCGACTGGCGGGACCGGGACATCACGCACCTGGAGCGGGCGCGGGTGCGCTCCGTGGAGTGGAGGAACAGCCACGGCACCTTCCGCTTCGAGCGCAACGGCGAGAGCTGGAGCGCCGCGGCGGGCACCACGGTCCCCAACCTGGACACCGCCCGGGTCGGGAGCCTGGTGGACTCGGTGCTGAACCTCCGGGCGTCGGACTTCGCCGAGGCGAGCGCCCAGACGGGCCTCACGGACACGTCGCCCTCGGTGGCCATCACCACCGACGGGGACGGCGGCGGCACCATCACCCTGAAGCTGGGCGGCCCCGCGGGTGAGAACGAGTCCCACGTCCGGCGTGACGGCAGCGACATCGTCTACATCATCGGCCGCACCATGGCCGACTCGCTGAACCCGCAGCTCTCGAATTTTCAGGCCCCGCCGGTGACCGACGCGGGCACAAGCGACGCGGCCGCGGCGGCCCCCACGCCTCCGCCGACGCCCCCGCCGGGTGGTCCGGGCGGTCCCGGTGGCGCCCAGGGGCTCTCGCCGGACGCCATGGAGCAGATCCGTCGCGCGATGGAGCAGATGCAGCGCAACGGCGCGGGCGGCGCGCCCCCCCCCGGGGCGCACCCGTAGCGGTACTTCACACCACCTCGCGGTGCCGGAGGTCCTCCGGCACCACCCGCCTCGGACCTGCGTAGACGGGCCGGGCATCGTTCGCGCCCAGCTCCGCCTCCAGCGCCTCCCGGACGTGGTCAAAGTCCTCGAAGTGCTCCCTGGAGAACAGGTCCCACGCGGTCCACATGAGGTCCGCGCACACCTCCGGGGGCACCCGGCCGGTGCCCGCCCCGAGGCCCGGCATCACCACGCTGCGCACCGCGCCCGGGCGCGCCTCGTTGAGCATGCGCACCGCCTGGAACGCCGCGGCGCATGCCAGCGCCACGTTGAGCGTCGCGCTCACGTTCTCCGACGGGCCGTGCATGGTGGGCGTGGACACCAGGTACCGGGGCCGCTCGCGCCCCGTCTCCACGCAGACCGCGCGCCCCACCGGCAGCGCCTCCCCGAAGAGCGTGCGCACCGCGCGGCGCACCCTCGCCTGGATCGGCGCCCCGAGGTGGTTCTTGATGGCCAGGTCCAGGCCGCCGTCCATCGCGCAGCGGGCGTTGGTGGGGTTCACCCAGGCGTCCCCAGGCACCGCCAGGAGCGAGCCCTGGAGCACCCTCACCCCCTCGGCCTCCGCGAAGACGCCCCGCCACGCCGCCACCATCCTCGGGTTCAGGTCCACCAGTGTGAGTGAGAAGTCCATGGCACCAACGCTCCTTCTGTCCGACCCGGTGTCCGCGCCGAACAGGGACAAGAGGTGCCTCCTCCCCGCCCGCGCCGCAAGGGGGCCATTGACATATCCTGTCACTCGCGGATTGGCGCTGCGCGGTGGGGAGAAGGCTGCTACACCTGCGGGCCGTGGCGCAGAAGAAGTCGCTGAGGGTTTACTTCGTGATCCACGCCGGAGGGCGTCGGACGGGGATCCTCATGCGCACCTGGGACTGGTGCTTTGACCTCCCCCCGCCCGCGGCCATCGGGGACTCCGAGGACGACGTGCTGGCGCAGCTCGAGGTGCTGCTCCTGGAGCTGGAAGCCAGCGGCAAGGACAAGATCGACCGCTACCTCTGGGACGAGGACTTCCAGACCCGGGAGGTGAACGTCTCCGTGCACCCGCAGACGGCGGTCAAGAAGCGCCTGGTGATCGGCGCCCGGGACATCCCCCTGCGGCTCACCTACGCCTGGAGCCAGGTCAAGGCCGGGGGCTACCGGGTGATGCTCCCGCGCTTCGGGTGGTGGTTCGTGCTGGAGGAGCTGGCCCTGGCGCCGGAGGTCCTTCGCCGGGTGGTCTCCGGCGCCCTCCTCGGGGAGAACGCCCGCTCGCTCTTTGATTTCCGTCGGGACGGCGAGGAGTACGTGCGGGCCTGGTCCCCGAGGCTCCTCCACGCCCGCGCGGGCAACGACGCCGTGGCCGAAGAAGACGCCCTGGCCACCGTGCGCTCCATCGCCGACGACCTGGTCGAGCGCGCCGCCCGAGGGCGCCTCGCCCCCGTGGTGGGCGCCGAGCAGGACCCGGACCTGGAGGCCCTGGCCCGGCGCTCACCGCCGCCGTCGCTCCTCCTGGTGGGCCCTCCGGGCGTGGGCAAGAGCACCTGGGTGCGGCGTCTGGCCCGCACCCTCCTGCACCTGAAGCGCGCGGCGAAGGCGACGGAGCAGCACGTCCCGAGGCTGTGGTCCACGAGCGCCACGCGGCTCATCGCGGGGATGGTGTACCTGGGCATGTGGCAGGAGCGGTGCCTCGCGGTGGTGCGGGAGCTCACCCACGAGGACGATTTCCTCTACGTGGACCGCCTGGTGCCGCTCCTTCAGCCGCAGCCCGACGGGGGCTCCCTGGGGGAGCTCCTGCTGCCGCCGCTTCGTACCGGCGAGCTCAGCGTGATCGCGGAGTGCACGGAGCCCGAGTATGAGCGCTGCCGCCGGCGCTTCCCGTCGCTGGTGGAGGGCTTCCAGGTCCTGCGGGTGGCGGAGCCCCCCAGGGCCACGCTGGCGCCGCTGGTGCATCTGTATCTCGCGCGCCGGGCGCCCGGGGTGACGCTCCACCCGGCGGCCCTGCGGAGGCTCCTGCACCACCTGGAGACCTTCCAGCGCGACGCGGCGTTCCCTGGCAAGGCCTTTCGGTTTGTGGACTGGATGCAATCGGGCGCCGCCCCGGGGGCTCAGGGCGCGGGCGGCAGGACGCTGTACCCCAAGGACGTCTCGCTGCTCTACGCCCGGAGCACGGGGCTCCCGGCGGAGCTCCTGGCGGGGGACCAGCCCCTGCCCGAGGGCCCCGGCGCCCAGGGCTTCTCCGCCGTGCTGCGGCGCTCGGTGGTGGGACAGGACGAGGCCTGCGCGGTGGCGGCCAGGGTCCTGGCGCGCTTCAAGGCCGGGATGAACGACCCCGAGAGGCCCCTGGGGACGCTGCTCTTCGTGGGCCCGACGGGGGTGGGAAAGACCGAGCTCGCCCGGGCCCTGGCGCGCTTCATGTTCAGCGACGAGGCCCGGATGGTGCGCCTGGACATGAGCGAGTACATGTTCCCTGGCAGCGCCCAGCGCCTCCTGGACACTGGCGCCGGGGTGCAGAGCCTGGCCCAGAGGGTGCGTGAGCAGCCCCTGTCCCTGGTGCTCCTCGACGAGATCGAGAAGGCCCACCCGGAGGTCTTTGACCTCCTCCTCGGGGTGCTCGGCGAGGGCAGGCTCACGGACGCCTTCGGCGGTACGGTGGATTTCCGGATGAGCGTGGTGGTGATGACCTCGAACCTCGGGGTGACGGAGCTCTCCCCGGTGGGCTTCTCCGAGGCGCGCGGGGACGACGGCCTGCGCGCCGTTCGCGCGCATTTCCGCCCGGAGTTCTTCAACCGTATTGACCACGTGATCGCCTTCCGGAGGCTGACCCCGGAGGATGTCCTGAAGATCGTGGACCTGGAGCTGGAGAAGGCCGCCGGGCGCACGGGCCTGGTGCGCAGGAGCCTGCGGCTCGACGTGGACACCGGGGCCCGGGCGCGCCTCGCCCACGAGGGCTTCCACCCCACGCGCGGCGCCCGCCCCCTCCGGAGGGTGATCGAGGAGCGGGTGATGTCCCCGCTGGCGGCCCTCCTGGCCCGGGACCCGGCGCTGCGGGAGACCACCCTCCGGGTCGGCGAGGGCGGGGACATCGTGGTGTAGCGCCGCGCCCGCGTCGGTGCGATCCTCCGGGGATGCGACCTGGGGCGTGGGTGCTCGTGGTTCTCGGGGTGCTCGCCTGCCGCGCGCGACGGAGCGTCGAGGTGCCTGAAGCGTCCACGGAGCCCGTGGTCGTCCCGGACGCGGAGGCGGGCACCGACGCGGCCCCTCCCACGGACGCTCCGCCCGGCGGAGCCTGCCCCCAGGAGCCGCTGGCGGCGCAGGTCCTGGCGTGGAGCCCGGACGGCGGTCGACTGGCCGTGGGCTACGCGCGCTCCCTCGCGGTGGACGTGTGGGACGCGCTGGGCGGCACCCTGGCGCGCTCGCTCCCGCACCAGGGCAACACCCGCGCGCTGGCCTACAGCCGCGACGGGGCGACGCTGCTGGCGATCGTGGACAACGTCACGGCGGGCGAAGGTCACCTGGGCTTCTGGGACGCCCGAGGCGGGACCTTGCGCCAGGGGCCGACCTTCGCGTCGGACACGGTGCAGGACCCGGTGCTGTCGCCCGACGGGACGCGCTTCCTGGTGCCGGGCTTCCACGGGGAGTTCCAGGTCTTTGACGCGGCCACCGGCGTCGAGCGCTGGGCCCACGCGGTGAGCCCGGAGCAGGGCGCCGCCGAGCAGGGCGTGCTCCTCGTGCCGAGGCCCCGGAGGGACGAGCTGGTCCTCACGCGCTCCGTGGGCGCGGTGGAGCTCTTTGGCCTCGGCCGCGACGGCCCACCGAGGACCTTGCGCCCCGCCGGGTGCGCGGGGAACGACCCTCCGCAAGTGGTGTTCTCTCCTGACGGCGAGCGCCTCGCGCTGGAGACCGGCGACCTCGGCGTGGAGCTCCGCACGGGTCCCACGCTCGCTCGCCGGAGGGTGCTCCAGCGGGCGGTGCCCGACCGGGACGGGAGCTGCGACCGCCACGCCTCCCTGGCCTTCTCGCCCGACGGCGCGCGCCTGGCCACGCTGGACGCCCGCGGCGCGCTGGCGCTCTGGAACGGGGTCTCCGGCGCTCAGCTACAGCAGCTCTCGCAGGGCTCTCCGGCGGCCGCCCCGGAGGACTCTGCGCCCGCGAGCGTGCAGTGGAGCACCGACGGAACGCTCCTGGCCGCGCGGCGCTCGGACGGCTCCGTGGAGCTCTGGGACGTGACCGTCGGGGGCGTCCCCAACCGGCGCTGGTACCGCCCGCCGGAGCCCTCGCGCGGGCAGCCCCTGAACTCCGTGGGCATGCTCCACGGGACCCGCGAGGCGCTCCTGGCGGTCTGGAACGCGCAGGAGCTGGTGCTTCTAGATGTGCGCACCATGGCCGACCGAGGGCGCCTGCCGCTGCGCGGTGTGGTCTCCGCGGCCGCGTGGAGCCCCGACGGGAGCGTCCTGGCGCTGGCTGGCGGGGCCCTCACGCTCGTCCGCGCGCGCGACGGCGGCTGGGTGAGCGTGGAGGTCTTCGAACGCGGAGGCGTGCGCTGGCCGCTGGTCACGACCTCCCAGGGCACCTGGAGCGGAGACCTCACGCTGCGGCCCTGCGTACGGCCCACCCCGGGCGCGAACCTCCCGAGGCTCCTGCCGGAGTTCCTCGCCGGGCGGTGAGGGCACACAGGACCGGGTGGGCGGCACGCTACCCCGCGTGTAGGTGACCGCAGTCCCGCGACGCGACGTAGCCGAGCGCCTCGTCGAGGTCATCGCGTGCGTGCTGGGTGACGACGCAAGGGACCGGCTTCATCGCGCCGCGAGCTTGGCGCGCAGCTCCGCCAAGACCACCGACGCTGGGATCACCCTCCCTTCAGCCAGGTCCTGGAGTCTCTGACGAAGCGACGCCTCTTCGCTGGGTGTTAGCGCGTCGTTGGCCGAGAATGGGGCGAGCGCCGCGATCGCGCGCCCGATGTCCTTGTCGGGGATCTGATCCACGAGGGCGTGAAGCGCGGCGCGCGTGGGGCTCATCAAGGTGAGGTTACCACACCCCTGCGACGCTACCGCCGACGCAGCGAGGCCGTGTCCACCACGCCGTTGGGGGCCACCTCGCGGAACACCGCGCGGTCACCCACGCAGAGCACCGACGCGTTGACCGTGGGCACGCACCCCGGAGACGTGGCCACCCCCCGGCCCGAGAGCCTCGATCCCACGAGGCGACAGTCCGCGAAGCGGTACCGGCAGGTGTGCCCGCTGTTGGTCCAGCGCTCGGTCCAGGCGCCGCAGGAGGGCCCCCCCAGGGAGGTCAGCACCACCCCCACGGAGCCATAGGCCCCGGTGGTCTCGGTGATGGAGCCGCTCCAGCTCCCGAGGCACGCAAAGCCCGCAGGCTGCGGCGGTGACGGGCGCACCACGGGCGGCGACGGCGGCATCGACGGCGGAGCCGTCGGCGAAGGCGTCTGCGGCACCGGCGCAAACGACGGAGGCGTCCCACCCCCGAGGGTGGGAGGCGTGGGTGGAGGTGGGTAATTGTAGGGTGATGAAGGTGGAGGTACGGGCGTCAGCGCGGGTGTCGTGGTGTTGCTCTCGTTGTTGGCATCGCGGTTGTTCTTGTGACGGAGGATGAGCACGGCGCCACCGATGACCATGAGCACGGCGCAGACGGCGACACCCGCGGCCACGAGGATCAGCCCGTTGCCCGACGACGGTGCGCTGGGCTGGGGCGGATAGCCCATGGGCGGCCCATACGGACCGGCCCCGGGGTTGGAGGGCATGGCGGACATGAACGCCGTGGGGCTCACGCCGGGGTTGGACGGCGGTCCCGCGAGCCAGCCCGACGGAGGCGGAGCGCCCGCCCCCATGGGGGGCACCCCGGAGGGCATCATGGGGGGCATGGAAATGGCCACGGTGGAGCCGATGCCAGGGTTTGAAGTGGGTGTTGGTGCGCCAAAGGCCCCGGCCGAGAGCAGCCCCTCGGCGCCGTGAAGCTCCAGGGCGAGCCAGGGCACGGTGCCCTCCTGCCCCGAGGCCCCAACGCCGCCGATGGTGAACTGCTCGAAGCGGGTGCCCGGTTGGACGCCCTGGCCGAAATGAGCGCGGGCGTTGGGGTCCATGGCGAGGTGCGGGTGCATCACCCGCAGGGCCCGGACCTGCCCGGCGCCGAGCTGCTCCACGGCGTGGACCACGCCGAGCTGGTCTTCGCCGAGCGTGCGGAGGACACGAAACCCGGCGAAGACCGTGCCGGGAGGGAGGTGGGCGGAGTTCATGGCGAGGGGTCTCGATTCTTGAGCGGGACGCTACTACGTCTCTCCGGGGTCTGTCTCCTGCGCCGCGGGCGGGCTCACAAGCACGAAGCCCCGCTCGACGCACGTACGCTCCGCCCGCAGCGTGGCGCGCACGAGGCCCTCCTCGGTGCGGGCCCCTCGGGAGAAATACACCCTGCCCGTCTCGATCCCTCGGAGCGTGACCACGGTGGTCGCGCCCGCCACCGTGACCCCGAGCGCCACCACCACCGTGGACCGTGGCGCCCTGGCGTTGGTGTTCGAGGCCATCGCCCTCGCTGGGATCACGGAGCCTCCTACGGGGCGAGCACGAGGTGTTGACGCATGCATGAGCACTTATCGATGCACCCCGCGACGCTCCCGCGCCAGGGTCTGATGGACATTCTCTGTCCCTCCTCCGGCGTGAGTCTGCGGTAGGCTCCCGGGGCCATGAACGACCACGGATGGACGCTGTTGGAGACGGCCCTCGGACCGTTGGGGGTGGCCTGGAGCCCCAGGGGGTTGACCCGGGTGCAGCTCCCGGAGGCGACCCCGGAGGCGACGGCGAAGCGCCTTGCGGGAGCAGGTCCGAGGGTCCCGCCGGAGGACGCCCCGGAGCCCATCCGTCGCGCGTTGGAGAGCCTCCGGGCGCACCTCGCGGACGGCGGGGATGACCTCTCCGGCGTGCCCGTGGATGACTCCCGGTGGACGCCCTTCCAGCGCAGGGTCTTCTCGCGCGCGCGGAGTGTCGGGGCCGGGAGCACGGTGTCGTACCAGGGCCTCGCGGAGGGGGTTGGCGCCCCGGGGGCCTCGCGGGCCGTGGGCCAGGCGATGGCCACCAACCCCCTCCCCCTGGTGGTTCCCTGCCACCGGGTGCTGGGCGCTCGCCGCGCCCTCCATGGCTTCTCCGCGCACGGAGGGGCCGACGCCAAGGCCCGGCTCCTGGGTCGCGAGGCGCGCTTCCTGGCCGCGCGCCAGGGGCTCTCCACGGGCTACGACCCCGCGGAGGCCCTTGGCTGGCTGCGCGAGGCCGACCCCTCGCTCGCGCGCTGGATGGACCGCGTGGGGCCCTTGAAGCTCACCGTGGACCGAACGGTGACCCCGTATGAGTCCCTCTTGCGCGCGGTGGTGTACCAACAGCTTACGGGCAAGGCCGCGGCCACGATCCTCGGGCGCGTCAAAGACCTCTTCGGCGGAGGGACGCCCGCGCCCGGCGCCCTGGCCTCCGAGGACCCGAAGCGCCTGCGCGCCGCGGGCCTCTCACAAGCCAAGACCGCCGCGCTCCAGGACCTCGGTCGCCGCGCCCACGAGGGCTCGCTGCCAGACGCCGAGCACCTCGCGCACCTCGAAGACGACGAGGTCGTCGAGCGCCTGACGGCGGTGCGCGGGGTCGGTCGCTGGACCGTGGAGATGTACCTGCTTTTCGGCCTCGGCAGGCCCGACGTGCTCCCCGTCAAGGACTACGGCGTGAAGAAGGGCTTCGGCAGAGCCTTCCTCCGCGGGCGCCTGCCTACCGACGAGGAGCTCGTGGCGAGGGCGTCCCGCTGGAGGCCCTACCGCTCCGTGGCGAGCTGGTACCTCTGGCGGATCAATGATGTCTAGGGACGTGCAGGAGACGGTGGGACTGCCGCGAGGTCAATCGCATGCGGCGTAGTGGGAGAAGCGCAGCGAGGCGCTGGCGCGGCCCTGGGTGCGGCCACGCAGGTCGGTGACGTACCCGAAGAGGCGCGCCAGGGGGACGTCCGCCTGGACCACGCGGTCGGTGTCCGAGGCGGTGACGTCTCGGATCGTGCCGCGGCGGGCCTGGAGGCTACCGAGCACCTCGCCCAGGTAGGGCTCCGGGGTCACGGCCTCGACGGCCATGATGGGCTCCAGCGTGCGGCACCCACACCGCTCGCAGAGCTCCCGGAAGGCGAAGAAGCCCGCGGCCTCGAAGGCCACGGCGCTGGAGTCCTGGGAGTGGGCCTCGCCGTCGAGGAGCTCGACGGAGACGTCCACCATGGGGTGACCCTTCGCGCCGCGCTCCAGGGCCGCGGCCACGCCGCGCTCCACGGCGGGGACGAACTCCCGGGGGATGACCCCGCCGCGGGTGCGGTCCGTGAAGACGAAGCCCTCGCCGCGCGCCGACGGCGCCGCCCGGAGCGTCACGCAGGCGAACTGGCCGGAGCCGCCCTCCTGCTTGATGTGCCGGTACGACACCTCTCCGGGGCCGCGCAGGGTCTCGCGCCAGGCGACCTTGGGGGCCCCGGTGCGCACGTGGGCGTGGTGGTCTTCGCGCAGGCGCTCGACGACCACCTCCAGGTGGAGCTCGCCCATGCCGCGCAGGACGGTGCTGGCGGTCTCCGGGTCCACGCCCACCTGGAGCGAAGGGTCCTCCAGGGTCATGCACGCCAGGCCGGCCTGGAGCCTGGCCTCGTCCTCGTGGGTGCAGGGCTCCAGGGCGAGCTCCACCACGGGCCTCGGCAGGTCGATGGCCTCCAGCAAGAGCGGGCGCTTCGGGTCACAGAGGGTGGTCCCGGTGCGCACGTTCTTCATACCGAGGAGCGCCACGATGGCCCCGGTGGGGGCCTCGGAGACCTCTCGGTAGTCGTCCGCGTGCACTTCCAGGATACGCCCCACGCGCAGGGTCTTCCCACGGGTCATGTCAAGCACCTCCTTGCCGGTGCGCAGCGTGCCTGCGTACACCCGCACATAGACGTGAGCGCCGGCGCCGCGGCGGTGCGTGACCTTGAAGGCCAGGGCGCACACCGGGGCGTCGTCCTCCGCGGGCCGTCGCGCCGCGGTGTCGTCCTTCGGGTCCCGGCCCTCGACGGGGGGCAGGTCCAACGGGGAAGGGAGCCAGTCGCACACCGCGTCCAGGAGGGGGTGCACCCCTCGGTTCTTGAGCGCCGAGCCGCAGAGCACCGGCACCACGCTCCCCGCGAGGGTCGCGCGCCGCAGGGCCAGGGTGAGCTCCTCGGGCGAGAGCGCGCCGCCGCCCTGCGCGAGGTACCGATCGGTGAGCCCTGGATCCAGCTCCGCGCATGCCTCCAGGAGCGCCTCTCGGGCCGCGGTCACGGCCCCTCGGAGCGCCTCGGGGACGGCCTCCCGGTGGTACGAGCGCCCCGCGGCGTCGTCCCACACGAGGGCCTCTGCGCGCAGGAGGTCCACCACGCCGCGCACCTCGCCGTGCTCCACCCAGGGCCACTGGACGGCGACGGGGCGCGCGCCGAGGCGCTCGCGCAGGGAGACGAGGCACCGGGCGAAGTCCGCGCCGGGCTTGTCCACCTTGTTGACGAACACCACCCTGGGCACCCGATGGCGGTTGGCCTGGCGCCAGACGGTCTCGGTCTGGGGCTCCACGCCCCGGGCCGCGTCCAGCACGCAGACGGCGCCGTCGAGCACGCGCAGGGAGCGCTCGACCTCCACGGTGAAGTCCACGTGGCCAGGGGTGTCCACCAGGTTCACCCGGTGCCGCTGGGCCTCCCGAGGACCCACCGTGGGGGTCCACAGAAAGTGCGTGGCGGCCGCGCCGATGGTGATCCCGCGGCGCCGCTCGTCGGGGCGGTAGTCCAGGGCGGTGTCGCCGTGGTGCACCTCGCCCGCGCGGTGCAGGACCCCCGCGAGCACCAGCATGCGCTCGGCGCAGGTGGTCTTGCCCGCGTCGATGTGGGCCATGATGCCAATGTTCCGGAGTCGTTCGAGGGGGATGTCGCGTGGCATGGTCGTGTCCTCTGGGCTGCTCGCGCGGCCCGATGGTAGCAATGGATCGTCCCGGTCCCGCGCGGCGCCGCCTGGGCAGGCGACGGCCGCCGCTGCGCGGGTCACAGGTCGGGGTCTGTCGGCGGAGTCGGGGACCACGAGCCCGCGGCGGTCACGGGCGCAGAGGCGGTCCGCGGTGGGCGCAGCGCACGAGCGCGTGGGGCACCCCCGCTCCGCGGGCTCAACGCGTCAGGAGGAGCTCCCGCAGGCAGCCGTTCGCCCGGGCGCACACCACCGCCCGACACGCCAGCGGCGTGGGGGTGATGTAGGTGTCGGTGTGTCGGGGAGTCATGGCCGTAGCTTGTAACGTGGCCACGGCCGGCCGCTCTGTCAAGCGCTACCGCTTCGGGCCGAAGCGCTCTTCCATGCGGGCGCAGTAGTCCACGAGGTTCTTGTGCCCTGCGATGCGGGCGCGCACGCTGTTGTCGATGGGGAACACCCGCACGGTGTTGACGAAGGCCCACACGGTGGCGTCGATGGTGCGCGGGCGCTCGCCGAGGAAGTACTGGTTGTCCCCGAGGAGCTCGCTCACGGCGTCCGCGATGGCGCAGGCGGTGTGCTCCACCTCGGGGTAGGCGTGCCTCCCGGCGCCCTGGAACCAGGCGTTCTTCAGCGGGCCTTTACGGATCTGCTCGGCGACCAGGCCCCGGAGGAAGCCCGGCACGCCCAGGGTGCCCGCGAGCTCCATCACGAAGGGCTTCATCACCGCCCAGCCCCGAGGGTCTCCCCAGCGCAGGACCAGGGCGTTGAAGTACATATGCTCCTCCAGCATGGACTGCGCGGCCCGGGCGAGGGCCTTGTCGCGCGCGGTGAGCCCCTCGTCCAGGTCCACCTTGAAGGCCTCGCGGCAGTGCTCGATGATCAGCGACGAGTCCCCGAGGATCGTCCCATCATGGTCGATGTAGGGGATCTTGCCCTTCGGGGCCTGGCGGGGGTTGCCCGGCTTGGCGGTGAACTCGATGCCCGCCATGCGGAGCCAGGTCGCCGCCTTGGTGACAAAGGGCGACACGTCGTAGAGCCCGTGGGCGCCCTGGAAGGTGTAGAGGGTCAGCATCGGGCGCGACCCTAGCGCACTTTCTACGAAGGTGACAAAGGCCCCAGGGCGTCCAGCACCCCCTGGAGCGCCGCCATCCCGAAGGGCTTCTCCAGGCAGCGGTTGGTGACCGAGACCAGGAACTCCCGCGCCCTGGGCGTGAAGGCCCCGCCCGTCAGGAACACCACCCGCTCCCGCTGCTCCGGCGCCGCCGTGGCCAGCGCCTCGAAGAGCTCGATGCCGCCCATCTCCGGCATCATCAGGTCCACCAGGAGCGCGTCGAAGCGCTCGCCGGCCTCCATCCTGACGAGCACCGCCCGGCCGTGCTCCGCGGTCTCCACGTGGTGCGTGCCCCGCAGGAGCTGCTCCAGCGCGTGGCGCACCGCGGCCTCGTCGTCCACCACCAGCACCCGGAGCCTCCGCGCGCCCGGCGGCGGCGTGAGGGAGGGCGCCCCGGTCGCGTACCTCGGCGGGGGCCTGGTCTCCACCCGCGCCCGCGACGCCGGGGGGAGCCTCACCCGCGCGATGGTGCCCTGCGTGGGCGCGTTCTCCAGGGCGATCTCGCCCCCGAGGCTGGTCACGATCCCGTGGCAGATGGCGAGCCCCAGCCCCGTCCCCTCGCCCACGGCCTTGGTGGTGAAGAACGGATCAAAGACGCGCTTCAGGTCCTCGGGCTTGACGCCCACGCCGGTGTCCTGCACCTCCACCACCACCTGGCCGTCGGGGTCCGAGCGGGTCACCACCCGGATCTCGTGCTGCCGGGCGTTCCCTTCGGGGATCGCCTGGGCGGCGTTCAGGAGCAGGTTCAAGAACACCTGCGCCAGACGCGACTCGCTGGCCTCCACCGGCGCCACCGGCTCGTAGGCGCGCACGAGCCTGGCCCGGTGCCGGAGCTGGTTGAAGGCCAGGTCCACGGCGCTGTCCAGCACCTCGGTCACCGCCACGGGCCGGCGGTGGTCCTCGTCGCCGCGGGAGAAGGTCCCGAGGTTGCGCACGATGAGCCTCACGCGCTCGGCGCCCTCGCGGGCCTGCGCCACGGCGCGCTCCAGCCGCTCCCGGTGCTCCTCGGCGGGCACCAGCCAGCCGTGGGTGAGCGCCCGCGCCACCAGGTCCAGGTGGGCGATCACGTACATCAACGGGTTGTTCACCTCGTGGGCCACGCCCGCGGCGAGGGTGCCCACGGTGGCCAGGCGGTCGGCCTGCAGGAGCTTGTCTTCAAGGCCCCGGGCCTCCCGCCGCAGGGGCGCCTGGCGCCGGGCCAGGGCCACCCGCGTGGCCAGCTCCTCCGGGTCCACGGGCGCCCGGAGGTAGTCCGTACAGCCCGCCTCCACCAGCGCGGCGGCGCTGCTGCCCGCCGGGCACACCGCCAGGAGCGGCGTGTGGGCCTTCAAGGTGCGGCTCCTCCACGCGCGCACCAGCGAGGCCAGGTCCCCCTCGGGGCCGAGGACCACCAGGTCCGCCGGCGCGTCGCCGTCGTCCGGGCAGCGCTCCAGCACGGTCCAGCCGCGGGGCTGGAGCGCGGCCTGGAGCGCCTCCAGGGTGTGGGCGTCGCTGTGGAGGACCAGGGCCCTCATGGAGCTACCAGTCTAGCGCAAGTGCCTCTGGGGATTATACCTCAAACGCCCGAGCCAGGAGCAGGGACTGCTCCAGCTTGTGGGCCGCGTGGGAGCCCGTGGCGGGCGAGGCGCTCTCGTCCCGGGACACGCACCGCAGCGGGAACCTCCCACGGAGGAGCTCCGGCAGCCGGGCGCAGAGGAAATACCACGCCCCCATGTTGAAGGGCTCCTCCTGGACCCACACCAGGTCCGTGCCCTGGGGGTAGACCCCGAGGGCCTCCGTGAGGGCCTCCTGGGACAGCGGGTAGAGCTGCTCCAGCCGCAGGATGGCCACGTCCCGGGCCCCGAGGCGCGACCGCTCCGCGGCGAGGTCGTAGTACACCTTGCCCGTGCAGAGGAGCACCCGACGCACGCCCGAGGGCTCCGTCTGCGTGTCCCGGAGCACCCGCTGGTAGCGCCCCTGGGCGAGCTCCTCCAGGGGAGACACGGCGTCCTTGGCGCGCAGAAGGCTCTTGGGGGTCATGATCACCAGGGGCTTGCGCAGCGCGCGATGCACCTGCCGCCGCAGGGCGTGGAAGAGCTGGGCGGGGGTGGTGAGGTTGCACACCACCAGGTTGTCCTCCGAGGCGAGCTGCAGGAAGCGCTCCGGCCGCGCGCTGGAGTGCTCGGGCCCCTGGCCCTCGAAGCCGTGGGGGAGGAGCAGCACGATCCCGCTCAGGCGGTTCCATTTGTCCTCGCTGGAGGCGATGAACTGGTCAATGATCACCTGGGCGCCGTTGACGAAGTCCCCGAACTGCGCCTCCCAGAGCACCAGCCCGTCGGGGGAGTCCAGCGAGTAGCCGTAGTCGAAGCCCAGCACGCCCGTCTCGCTCAGGGGCGAGTCGTACACGTCGAAGCGCGCGCCCCTGGCGCACAGGGCGGTGAAGGGCGAGTGGCGCCGACCCGTGGCCGCGTCGGTCCAGACGGCGTGGCGGTGGCTGAAGGTCCCCCGGCGCACGTCCTGGCCGGAGAGCCTGATGGGCACCCCCTCGGACAGGAGCGTCGCGAAGGCCAGGGCCTCGGCGGCGCCCCAGTCCAGGGGCACGCCGTGGGCTCGCTTCGCGCGGTCTTCAAGAATGCGCGCGAGCTTCGGGTTCTGGAAGCCCTCCGGCAGCGTGGTCAGGTCCCCGAGGAGGGCCCTCAGGCGCTCCAGCGGGACCTGCGTGTCGGGCTCCGGGACGCCCACGTCGGGGCCCCCGTGGTAGCGCCCCCAGAGGCCGGCGAAGGCGCTCGCCTCGGGGCTGTGGTTCTGCTCGCGGGTCTCCTGGTGGTCGCGCTCCAGGAGGCTCTGGCGCCGCTCGGCCAGGAGGTTCACCTCGGCCTCGGTGACCTTCTGCAGGTCCATCAGGCACCGCACGTACGCGCTGCGCACGGAGGCCTTCTTGTCGATGTGGGCGTACATGGTGGGCTGCGTGAACCGCGGCTCGTCGCCCTCGTTGTGGCCCCAGCGCCGGAAGCAGTACATGTCAATCACGGCGTCCCGCCCGAACTCCTGGCGGAAGTCCAGGGCCAGCCAGGCCACCTGGGCCACGGCCTCGGGGTCCTCGCCGTTCACGTGGAACACCGGCACCTCGAGCATCTTGGCCAGGTCCGTGGCGTAGCGGGTGGAGCGCGCGTCGTCGGTGTTGGTGGTGAACCCGATCTGGTTGTTGACCACCACGTGGAGCGTGCCGCCGGTGGAGTACCCCGGCAGGCTCATGAGGTTGAAGGTCTCGGCCACCACGCCCTGGCCGATCACCGCCGCGTCGCCGTGGATGAGCAGCGCGCACACCTCCTTGCGCCCGCTCGGCCCGCGGCGCTCCTGCTTGGCGCGCACCCGGCCCTCCACCACGGGGTTGACGAACTCCAGGTGCGAGGGGTTGAACGCCAGCGACAGGTGCACCGTGTGGCCGCTCGCGGTGGACCGGTCCGACGAGTAGCCCAGGTGGTACTTCACGTCCCCGCGGCCGATGTTAGCCTCCGCGTGGCGGTCCTCGAAGCGGGCGAAGACGTCCTTGGGGCTCTTGCGCATGATGTTGCACAGCACGTTAAGCCGCCCGCGGTGGGCCATCCCGATGACCAGCTCCTGGATGCCCCGGGCGCCGGCCCGCTCGATCATCAGGTCCAGGAGCGGGATCAGGGCCTCGGCGCCCTCCAGGGAGAAGCGCTTCTGGCCCTGGAACTTCTTCCCGAGGAACTGCTCGAAGACCTCGGCGTCCACGAGGCAGTTCAAGATATGGAGCTGCAGCCCGCGGTCCAGCCCCGGGCGGTTCGCGCTGGACTCCATCCGGCGCTGGAGCCACTCCCGCGCGTCGTCTTCCTCGATGTGCATGTACTCCACGCCGATGGTGCGGCAGTAGGTCTCCTCCATGCGCGCCACCAGGTCCCGCACGCGCGCGTGGCTCCCGAGGCCCGCCACGTCCCCGACGGGGATCACCGTGTCCACGTGCTCCGTGGCGATGCCGAAGTGCTCCGGCGTGAGCTCCCGCGGCGGGAGCTCGCGCAGCCCCAGCGGGTCCAGCGAGGCCCACAGGTGCCCCCGCAGCCGGAAGGCGTCCGCCAGGCTCTGGGCGTTCTGCGCGATCTTGAGGAGCGCCTCGCCGCCACCCACGGCCTCCGGCGGCGTGGACAGGCTCAGCCCGGGCCTCTGCCCCAGGAGCGCCGGCAGCTCCAGCACGCGGGCCTCCGCGTGGCCGTTGCCGTGGCCGTTGCCCAGGCCGTGACCGTTGGGCCGCTCGCTCCGGACCTCCTGCGCGCGGGCGAAGTACGCATGCCACGCGTGACTGACGGCCTGGGGGTTCTCGTTGTACCGGAGGAACAGCTCCTCCACGAAGGCTTGATTGATGCCGAAGTCCTGTTCCATGGGGCGATGGAGCTCCGTGACGGTGACCCACGGCCGCGGTGACGCCCGCGACGCCGGGCTGCCCCGCATAGCACACTCTCCCCCCGTTGGCACCTTCCCCGTAGGGCGCTGTGTGGCGCTGTGTGGTGCTGTGCGGCGCTGTGCGGGCGGCCTTAGGCCCCGCCGCGGCGGGCCTTGGCCTGCTGGAGTACGGCGTCGAGCTCCTCCTCCTCGGAGGTCTGGGTGGTGGCGGCGGGGGCGTCGGCGACGCGCACCTGGGGCGGGGCGGCGGCCTGCCCGAGGCCCATCTTGCGCTTGAGCTCCTCCAGGGCCATGTCCGCGCCGCGGTTGGCCTCCAGGTCCTTGAACTTCTGCGAGAGCACGTCACCGCTGTACTGCTCGGCCACCTCGCTCTGGGCGTCGGCCTCAGACTCGAGCTGGACGATCTTCTCCTCCATGCGGTTGAAGGTCTCGAAGGCGCTCTCGTTGTTCAGGCCCACCATGGTCTCGTGGATGGCCTTCTGCGCCTCGGCGCGCTTCTTGCGCGCGATGAGCACGTTCTTCTTGCGCTTGGCCTCCTCGATCTTGTTGTTGAGCACGCGCAGGGCGCCCTTCAACTGCTCGACGGCGGCCTTCTGCTTGGACCACTGGCGCTCCAGCTCCGCGGCCAGGCTCTCGTGCTCCTTGTTGCGCTGGAGGGCCTCCTTGGCCAGGTCGTCGTCGCCCGCCCGGACGGCCATCATGGCCTTGCGCTCCCACTCCTCCGCAGTGGCGCGCTCGGTCTCGAACTGCTTGGCCAGGCGCTTCTCGTCGGCGATGGCGAAGGCCACCTGCTTCTTGGCCTCGACGAGCTGCGAGTTCATCTCCAGGATGACCTGGTTGAGCATCTTCTCCGGGTCTTCACTCTGGGAGATGATGTCGTTGAGGTTGCTCTTGATCAGTGACGCGAGCCTGCCGAAGATCCCCATGGAGGTGCCTACTCCCTTCCCGCCGCGCCGTTGCCCGAGCCAACGGGTCCCGAGAGCACCGCCGGCAGGTGCTGCGAGGCCGCCATGCCGATGTCATCCACCACCGCCTGGAGCTCGTTGGCGTCCAGGTTGTCCAGCGGCAGGGCCGCCGTGAGGAAGATCCCGTCCGGGTAGAGGCAGAAGGCCGAGTGCAGGAGCCCCGTGCCGTTGATCTTGAGCAGCCGCTCGAAGAGGGCCTCCCGCCCGGGGGCCCCGGGCTCCGGGACGTCCATCACCCGGAGGCGGAAGACCACCACCGGGCTCTCTACCTTGATGGCCAGGTTTCGCAGCCCCGAGGCCTCGTCACCCACGACGAACATCCCGTCCCCAAGGTCCTGGAAGGGGATGGACCCGCTGCGTAGGAACCTTTCCACATCCTCGATGGTGCGCATCACCGTCTCCGTGCCAGGCGCGGTAGCATAGCGCCCCCCCACCCCCTCGTCACCGCAAAAGCGCCCCCACCCATGGACGACGTCATCGCCCGCTCGGCCCTCGCCCAGTCCTCGCTCCTGCGCGCCGGGGAGCTGAGCGTGGAGGCCCTGACGAGCGCCTACCTCGTGCGCATCGCGCGGCTGGACGGGCGCTTGCGGGCCTTCACCCAGCTCCAGCCCGACCGGGCGCTCTCCCGCGCCCGGGCCCTGGACCGGGTGCCCGTGCCCGAGCGCCGGGGCCCCCTGTGGGGCCTGCCCACGGCCATGAAGGACCTGCACCTGGTCCGGGGGACCTTCACCCGGCTGGGCTCCCGGGCCTTCCGGTACCTCTGGACCCCGTTGGATGACGTCTCCACCCGCGCGGTGCGCCGGGCGGGCATGGTGCTCACGGGCAAGCTGGCCACCTCGGAGCTGGCCATCCTGCCCTTCATCGACACGGACCTCGGGCCCCCGACGGTGAACCCCTGGGACCCGGAGCGCTACTCCGGGGGCTCCTCCGGGGGCTCCTCGGCGGCCCTGGCCGCGGGCATGCTGCCCCTGGCCGTGGCCAGCGACGGGGCGGGGTCCATTCGCATCCCCGCGGCGTTCTGCGGGCTGGTGGGCCACAAGCCCACCCGGGGCCTGGTGCCCAACCCCTTCGCCCGGATGGAGAACCTGGGCCTCTCGGTGCTCGGCCCCCACGCCCGCTCCGTAGACGACGCCGCCGCGCTCCTGGACGCCCTCGTCGGCGACGACGCCGGCGTGCGCTTCCAGAGCGCCGTAGAGCGCGCTCCCACCGGGCTCCGCGTGCGCGTCACCACCCGCAACCCGGTGGTCGCCACGGACCCCGAGGTGGCCGCCTGCGTCGAGAGGGCCGCCCGGACCCTGGAGTCCCTCGGGCACCACGTGGAGGAGGCTGAGCCCTTCCACGGCACCATCGACGAATTCCTGCCCATGTTCTGCTACCTGGCCCGGGGGATGTTCGTGCCCTTCGAGGGGCTGCTCCAGCCCGCCACCCGGTGGCTGCGCGAGCAGGGCCGGGGGGTGACCCTCCAGGCCGCCCTGGAGCGCCGGGAGCTCTTCCGTCAACGGGTGGACCAGTGGTTCGGCGAGACGGACCTGTGGCTCACGCCCACCGTGGCCGTGAAGCCCCCGAGGGTGGGCTGCTGGCGCGACGCCACCCCCGAGGGCGTCTTCCGCGGCGCCGCGCCCCTCGGGGCCTTCACCGCGGTGTTCAACGCCAGCGGGAACCCCGGCACCTCCGTCCCCCTCTGGCCCGAGGGCGGTGGCCTCCCGGTGGGGGTGCAGCTCGTGGCCCCCAGGGGCCAGGACGTGCGGGCCCTGGCCGTGGCCCGGAGCCTCCTGGAGGCCCTGGGCACGCCGCTCTGTCCCCTGGCGCCAGGGTAGGTCTCTCTCCCACCCGGTGAAGAAACCGCGCGGTGCCGGCGTCCATGGGCTGGCGAGGTGTCCATGCAGAGCGCGTGTTTTCGCTGCGGGCGGGCGGTCCCCACGGGCGTCGTGGGCTGCGGGGCGTGCCTCACGGCGTCGCCCGCAGCCCTGGGGTCACTCTTCCCATCCGGCCCGAGGAGCCCCCTGCCGCCGACGCAGACGGGCGTGACCATCCCGGGCGTCCCCGACGGCGCCCCGCGGGCCCTTGAAGCGACGCAAGCGCTGGCTCCGGCGTCGTTTCCGGCGTTGGCCCCGGCGCCGGCGCAGCCGTCCGCGCCCCCGCCCGAGGTCCCTCGGGACCGCGGCCCCGCGTGGCTGGTGGCGCTCGGGGCGGCGCTGCTGGTCGGGGCGACGGTGGCGGCCGCGGTCCGTGCTGCGCCCGCGCGGTGGCCCTCCCGAGCCCCGCCGCCGACGGTGGCGCTCACCACGGCTCCGACGCCGTCGGTCCGTCCCACGGCGGTGAGGCCCTCTCCGGCGAGGCCGGAGCACGGGGCCCTGGCGTCCCCTGGTGCGACCGAGGGGATGAGCGCCGTCCACTGGGCCCGCAGCGCTCTTGCCGCAGGGGACGCCACGGGCGCGCCGGACGGGCGCTTCGCCACGGTCAGGGCCTTCGTGACGCTCCAGGTCCCGCCGGGCGCGCACCTGGTGTCCGACGGCACGCCGTCCCCGGACCTTCAAATCACCGTGGACCCCGCGCGCCCGGGGCCCTACCGGGTGGAGGTTGGCGTCGGCCACGACGAGTTCGTGACCGTGGCCGACGGGCTCTCCGGCTCCCGGGGCGTGGACCTCGACGCCGCCGGCGTGCGCGCCGGGCGCTTCGTGCGCGTGAGGGCCACGGGGCCCGCCCTCGGCCTGGACGCGGTGCAGGTGCGGTCGCCGTAGCCTACGGCGCGGGGGTGACCTCGAGCTCGGCCATCATCCCGTGCTCGGCGTGCTCGGGGATATGACAGTGGTACATCCAGCGCCCGGGGTTCTCGAAGCGCGTCTCGATCACCACGCGCTCCATGGGGCCGAGCTGCACGGTGTCCTTGAGGCCCAGCTCGTCGGCGTCACGGCCACCGCGCGACACGATCTGGAAGAACTGCCCGTGGAGGTGGAAGGGGTGCTCGGGGCCGATCTCATTGATGATCGTGAAGCGCACAGGCTCGCCCTGGACGTAGCGCTCCATCGGCGCGGCGTGCTCGTGGTGCACCCTGCCGTTGATGGTGAACGCGAGCCCTCCGTCGGTGTTGGCCCCGAGGCGGATCGTCTGGAGCATGGGGCTCTCCGCGCGAGGTGGGAGCGTGACCGTCGGGTACACGGGCGGCGTCGCCGTGGTGTCGCCCTCGTAGCGCAGCTCCACCAGGGCGCGGGGCACGGTCTGCACGCCCGCGTCGGTCTGGGTGAGCACGTGGGCCAGGAGCTCGGTCACGCCCGAGGCGTCGTTCAGGGTCACCTCCAGGTCGAAGCGCTGGCCCGGGGCGACCTGCAGCCGCGAGGGCTCCCACGCCGTCGGGAGCAGGCCCCCGTCGGTGCCCACCACCCGCCAGGACGCGCCCTGGAGCGAGAGCGTGAGCACCCTGGAGCCCGCGGCGTTCACGATCCTCCAGCGCTCGATGGAGCCCCGGGGGGCCGTGAGCGACGCCCTCGCCGCGGCCCCGTTGGTCAGGAGGTAGTTGCCCGCCCGCCCGTGGACCGCGTCGTGCCCGCCGGACGCGAAGGGCGCGATGGCGCCGCGGGCGTCGAGCCTCACGTCATCCAGGACGAACACCCTCTCCGCGGTGAACCGCGGGGGCTCCGCCTCGTGCACCACGATGGCCCCGTAGAGCCCTCGGTCGAGCTGCTCGATGGTGTTGACGTGCGGGTGGTACCAGAAGGTCCCCGGGTCCCTCACCACGAACTCGTAGTCAAAGGTCCCCCCGGGCATCACCGGCGGCTGCACCATGGGGTTGCCGTCCATCTCCGCGGGGATCCGCAGCCCGTGCCAGTGGATGGTGGTGGGCTCCTGGAGGTCGTTGCGGAAGTGCACCCTCACCCGGTCTCCGACCCTCGCGTGGAGCGTGGGACCCGGCGTGCGGTTGTTGTACAGCAGCGACCGGGTCATCCTCCCGGCCACCAGCTCCGCGTCCCCCGCGGAGGCCACCAGGTCCACCTCTACCACCCTCGGGTCGGGGTTTCGGTCTTCGAAGGTCGGGGGCCCCTCAAGCCCAGGCAGCAGCGGCGCGTCCACCGCGGTGTCCGCGCCCTGGTCCGTGGCCGCGTCGGCCGAGACCTCCGGCGCCGCATCCATGGCCGGAGGCGCCGAAGACGCAGGCCCGTCACAACCAAAGAGCCCCAGAATCGCCGACACGGTCAGCCCCGGTCCCCGAAGGATGAAAATGCGCGTGGTCATTTCGCCGCCGAGGGTGAGCCCCGAGCGCCCCTGGCGCAAGTCCCCTTACCTCACCGCACACCGTGCGCATGACCATGTGGGACATGTAGGTGTCCAGAATGTCCCGAGGGTGCTCCCGGGGTGCTACGAGAGCTTCTCCATGGACATCCTGAAGGCGACGCAGGAGGCGGCCCAGGGCAAGGTGCGGCTGGTGTACGTGCTGGGCGGCGAGGAGCAGGTGCTCCTACGGCGGTGCCTGGACGCCATTCGGAAGGCCACCGTGGGGGGCGGCGTACGGGGCCTTGCGGAGGACGTGTTCGACGGACCGAAGGTGACCGCCCAGACGGTGACCGAGGCGTGCCGCACGCTGCCCATGATGTCCCGCTGGAGGCTGGTGACCGTGCGGGACGCCAACGAGCTGCCCGCCCCGGAGGTGGACGGCCTGGTCGGGTATTTCAAGCACCCGTCGCCGAGCACGGTGCTCCTGCTGGTGCTCTCGCAGGTAGACGCGCGTCGCAAGCTGGTGATGGAGGCGAAGAAGCAGGGGCTCCTGGTGGTGGCCGAGCGCATCTCCGAGGCGGCCCTCCCCGGGTGGATCGAGCGCGAGGCGCGGGCCGTGGGGGCCGAGCTGGGCCCCGGGGTGGTGGAGTCCCTGGCGCTGGCCATCGGCCCGGACCTGGGGCTCCTGGGGGACGCGCTGGAGCGCTTGAAGCTCTACGCCCATGGCCGGACGGTGACCACCCGGGACGTAGACCTGGTGGTGACCTCCGTGCGGGAGGTGCCCGCCTGGGACCTCGCCCACGCGGTGGTGGCCAGGAACCGCGGGGCGGCGCTCTCGGTGCTCCATCAGCTCCTGGGCCGCGGCCAGGAGGCCCTGCCCACGCTCGGGCTCCTGGCGTGGCAGGTGCGTCAGCTCGCGCGGGCCCAGCAGCTACTGGCGATGAACCCCGACGCCAACCTCGCCCAGGAGCTCCGGATCTTTGACGGCGCCGACCGCGTGAAGGCCAACCTCCGGCGGTGGCCTCCGACCGCCATGGCGCGCGCGCTGCGCGTGCTGGCCGCCACCGACGCGGCGTTGAAGGGCTCCCGCCGCGGTGACCAGCGGGTGCTGGAGGAGTGCGTCCTGGCCCTGTGCGGCGCCGCGGGGATGGGCGAGGCCGCCCTACGCGCCTGACTCGTCCGGCGCGGTGTACACGGCAAGGAGCGCCGCCGTGGCCACGCTCACCACGGCCCCGAGGCCCGCGACGCCGAGGGCATGCGAGGCCAGCGCGCGCCAGGAGAGGGCGTCGGCTTCGGCGAGGGTCCGCACCGCGGGGAGCGCGAGCGCGAGCACCAACCCCGACGCCCAGAGGCGGCTGCCAGTCCAGCGGTCCGCCGGACGCAGCGCCACCAGGGCCAGGAGCACGAGGGGCCCGAGACCCAGCACCGGGACAAGCTCCGTGAGCGTCCTCGCGCTGAACACCGCGCCCGCTCCGGGGAGCAGGCACCACAGGAGGCCCGCCAGGGCGCCCGCCGTGATGAGGCCCCGCGCGGAGAGCGAGGCGCGAAATTCCGCGCGGTGCAGGAGGCCCCCGGGCAGGGCGACGGCCATCACGAGGAGGAGCCCCACACCCGGCCGCGACAGCCACGAGGCCGACAGGAGCTCCAGGCCCAGGGCCGGGAGCGCAAAGCCCAGGGCCACCAACGCGCGGGGCGCGTAACCCCAGGGCGCCAGGCCGCACCCCAGGGCCACCAGACCCGGGAGGCCGTAGCCCACGAGGTGCCACGGATCCCTCACGTCCCCGAGGGGCACCGCCAGCCACAGGAATGCCCCCGCGAGGGCGACCACCACCCGGAACCGCGGAGCGCCCACCTCGGGGTTGATGTGCCGGTCCTGGAGGGTCTCCAGGGATACGGCCTTGAGCTTCTGTGTCTGGACGCTGTGGGCGTTGCCCTCGGCGCGGCGACGAGACCCCGAGAGCGGCACCGGGCGCGCGGGGAAGTCCTCCGGCGCGCGCAGCGGCGCTCCGGCGCGCGTCCCCGGCGGCGGCACCTTCGGCGCAGGCGGGGGCACCGGCGCCGGAGGGAGCTCCACCGGCGGGGGTTCGGGCGTCGGGTTCAGGTCCGCGAAATCGAAGAGATACGCCTCGGACAGCCCCGAGGACGGAATCGGCGCCTCGGTCGCAGCAGCCGCGGACGAGGGCCCGGCTTCCTGCGGGGTCGCGACGGAGGCTTGTGGCATGGCCACCGTGGCTTGTGGCGTAGCGGCGGAGGCTTGCGGCGTGGGTGGCGGTCGCGCCGAGGCGCCCCTCGGGGGACCGAAATTGATGGTCTTGGTCAGGGCTCTCGGGGTCTGAGGTCCCGGGGCCGTGGGTGGTGTGGGTGGCGGCGAGTTCGCCGGGCGCGCGTCGGGGCCCATCAAGAGCGTCCCGCGCTGCCCCGGGGGCCTCCCGGGCACCGGGACGGGCGGAGGGTTGCGCGGCTCCGGGCGACGCGTGGGGGCGTCGCTGGACGGGAGCCTCGTGATGCCGGTCATGGTCTCGCGCAGGTCCGAGCGGGCGCCGCTCGGCAGGCCCAGCGAGGGCGCGGGCGAGGGCCTCTCGTTGAGGTCGCTCCAGTCCAGTGCGTCCAGCGCGGCGTTCAGGGCGGCGTTGACCCGGGCGCTGTCCGGGTTGTCCGACGGGGGCGTCTCCAGCGGCCGGGTTCCCGGCGGCGGCGCGAAGCCCTCGCGCACCGCCTCGACGGGCACCTGGAGCGCCACCACGGGCGTCTCGTCGTCCATCACGAAGCCCCGACGGAGCGCCTCCGTTCTGATCTCGTCGAGGCCCATGGACTGCGTGCTGCGCATCGCCGCCGAGGGGTGCCCCGGCGTGGTCATCCCGGGGCGACCAAAGCCCGACGGGATCGCCGGGGCCTTGAGAGCCCCCGGCGTCATGGGCAGGACCAGCGGCGGCGGAGACCCCTGCGGGCGGGCGCCTGCGTCTGGCAGGTCCCAGCGGTCCTCCGTGGGCACCGCCGACGGCGGCGGCTCCGTCGCCGGGTGCGAGAAGCCTGAGATCCGCTTGGACCGGGGCCGCAGCCGCGCCCCGCAGCGCTCACACGTGGTCCCCTGCCAGGTGTCCGGCATCTCGTGGCGACAACGCCCGCACAGGATCATGGGTTCACCAGGACCGGCTCCAGCACAAGCATAGCACCAGACCGGGCGATGAAAGCCTGGAATTCAGGTCACCCCATATCTCGAAGGGCCTGTTCGACCACGGGCACGAGCTGGGCGTAGCGCGCGAGCTCCTCCAGGGTGGTCTGTTCGAGGCTCTGGCCGAGCAGCTGAGCGCCATCGATGCGCGGCAGGTGGCGCCCGAGGGCGTAGCCCGGCCAGGTGGCGTGGAGCCAGGGGCGCCAGGCGTTGGGGTCCAGCCGGGCGCGCACCAGGGTGGTGAAGGCCTCGCCGTCGAAGTCCGCGTCCGTGGGGAGCGAGAGCGCGCTCCAGAAGCCCTCGCGGCCGTCGGTGACGACGCTCTCGATGTCCGAGAGCACCACCACGAAGGCGAGCCACTCCTCGCCGGGGACGGGCCAGTGGCGCCGCCTCAGGAGGATCCAGTCCTCGTCGAGGGTGGCGTCCCAGCCGTCGTTTACGGGCCAGCGGGCGCGCACCGCGTCGAGGATGTGCTGCCGCTGGGCGGTGAATTCCCGGTCGAGCTGCTCGCGCACGGCCAGCACGTCCAGGTAGTCCTGCCAGTGCTCCAGGAGGTAGCGCACGTCGGGGCTGTAGCCCTTCCATTCGGTCATGGTGGTCCTTCCGAGGGTGGCGCGTCGGAGGGCGGCGCTCCAGCCCTCCAGGAAGCTCCGGGCGACCGGCGCGCATGCGCCGGAGAGGCCGTCTACCACGGCCGCCACGAGGCCGAGGGGCAGGTCCCTGCCGAAGGGCTCGGGACCCACGCGCTCCGGGGCCGTGGTCACCGGCACCCACACGGTGTGCCCCGAGGGCTCCAGCGCGCGGGCGTGGCGCTGCGCCCTCGTGGGGGTCTTGACCCGGAGCTCCACCCTTCCGAGGGCGCCGTCGAGGGTGACCGCGCGGCCCCGGGGCCGCACGCGCAGGAGCCGCCCCAGGCTCTCCGGTGCGACGCCCACGGCCGCCAGGAGCGTGGTGGCGGGGAGCTCCCCGAGCCCGTGGGCCTCGCCCGGCGACAGGAGCCACGCCAGGAGCGCGGCATGCGTCTCGGCGCGGTGCCCGAGCCCCAGGGCCGTGAGCAGGTCCGTGGGCTCCCCGGGCTCCGGGGCCCGCTCCCGGTGGAGCCCCGCGAGCGCAGAGAGGAAGCCCTGGACGCGCTCCCGGCGCCGCTCGGCCTCGCGCCTCGGGGCGTGCGACAGCGCGCGAAAGAGGCTCTCCAGGGCGCTCCGGCGGCGCTCGCTCGCGGCGTCCTCCGCCGCGCCTTCGAGGCCCTCCGCGCTCATCGCCATGGTCAACGTGTCCCCTCTCCGGCCCCTCGCGTCAAGCGCCCGCGCCACGGACGAGGTCCCCAAAGGACCGCCCCCGCAGCGCCCCGAGGGAGCACCCCACCCCCTCGGCGGCCTCGGCCTCGGCGACGGCGCCGCAGTCCACCGCGCGCAGCACGGCGTTGAGCATCGCCTGCCCGGTGGCCGCGTCGTCCATGAGCCCCTGGTGGAGGCTCGCGACGGCGCCGCGGGCGAGGAAGGCCCGGAGCCGCGCGCAGGTGTCCCGGAAGCCCTCCCGGTGGTGCAGGAAAAGCGCCGCGAAGCGCGCCGGGAGCTGCCCCGGGTGCAGGTCCCAGCCCCGGTCGATCCCGACCCCGAGGGCCTCGGAGACGTTGTCCGCGTGGGCCCTCCAGGCGGCCCTCACCGCGAGGGCGTTGGCCTCTCGCTGCGCTTCGTCCAGAGCCGCGCCGCGGTGCGGCGGGACCGGGAGCCTCGTGGTGGCCCCGTCGCTCACGGCCACGCCCGTGCCGTGGAGCTCCAGGGCGAGCACCTGCCGCGCCAGGGCGCAGTACGGGTGCCCGAGGCGCTGGTCCCTGGCGCCCACGCCGAGCCGCGCCGTGAGGTCGTAGGCCCCAAGGTGCACCGCCACGCAGCGCCCCCGGGCCGCGTCCACCAGGGCCCTCGGGCGGAGCCTCCCGTGGGACACCAGCGCCTCCGGGGTCTCCACCATGAGCTCCAGCGCGAGGCTCCCTGGCGCGAGCCCGTGGGACCCTTCAAGGACCGTCAGGGCGTCCGCCAGGGCCGTCACTTCCGTCTCTTGCCGCACCTTGGGCAGCGCCACCACGAAGCCCCGAGGGAGCGCGCCGGCGCCGCGGGCGATCGTCCCCACCACGAGCTCCAGGGTCCGCAGGGCCCTCGCCGCGGTGGGACGCTCCAGGGCCCTCACCCTGATGCCAAGGCCCCGAGGCAGGGTGTCCTCCTTCATCCCTCGCAGCACCTCGGCCGCCACGCGCAGGGCCTCGCGGTCTTCCTCCTCGTCCGACCGAGGACCGAAGCCGTCCTCGAAGTCCACCCGGTAGTCGTCCACCGGGCGCGTGGTGAGCCGCTCGACGACGGCCCGATGGACCTCTTCCGCCAACGCCCCGGGGACGCCCTCCCGGCATGCACGGACAAAGTCCACCGGACCGCCGCCGTAGGTCTCGAGCTGCGTCCGCGCCTGGGCCCCCACCCGCGCGACAAGGTCCGCCCGAAAGAGCTGGGCGCCGCCGTACACCGTATGGACGGGCCCCGGCGGAGGTGCCATCACCGCCTCGGGTGACCCCGTGAGCAGCCGCTGGAGGATCACATCGAGGCCCCGGGGCGCTTCCATCACCGCGGAGTGTACGCTCGCGCTCGCGCTCCTGGGCCCCGGGGCCTGCGCCCGGGAGAGCCCCCTCGCCCGCCGCCACCGCGAGCTCTCCGCGGCCCTCCAGCGCAGCCCCGTCGTGGCCGAGTGCTGGCGGCGGAGCGTGTCCCGCGCCCCGGAGCACCCACCGGAAGAGCTCCGGGTGTCTATTACAGTTGACACCCGCGGACATGTGTTGTCCACGCGAGTGACGGGGGCGAGGGACTACCGCCTGGTGCCGTGCCTCCGCGCGGAGTTGCCGACGGTGGACCTCGGGGAGGGCCCTGCGGCCACGGTGGAGGTGCCTCTGCGGCTGCTCAGGGCTCCGGGAGGCGGGCGGTCACCTGGAGCCCCACGGTGAGGTAGCGGGCGTCCTCGTCGATGTTCTCCGTGGGGTCGGCGTCCGGGGCGTCGGGCTGCACGACCTGGGCGAAGCGAAGCACCGGGCCGAGGGACAGGGCCCGGCCGAGGTGCACCTCGGCCCCGGCGGCGGCGCTCAGGCCGAAGCGCACGAGGCTCCCGGTGAAGGCCACGCCCGCGCCGCCCTCCAGGGTGAGGCTCACCCGGCGCGAGAGCCTGGGCGCCCAGCGGGCCCCGAGCTGGTACTCGTTGGCGAGGCCCGCGGGCAGCTCGCTCTGACCCGACGGGAACACGAGCTGCGACGCCGAGAGCTGCAGGGCCACCGTGGGGGTCACGCGGAAGCCGAGGTGGAGCATCCCCCGGAGCGCGAGGCCCAGGCTCAGGAGGTTGCCCTCGAAGCGCGAGGGGTCCGCGTTCTGCTGGTACTGCGACAGCACCAGCCCCACGCCCGCTTCGCCGCGCAGGTCAAAGCGGTTCCAGAGCGTGGGGAGCCTCACCACGGGCGGGCGCTGCACCCTGGCGTCCACCGCGGCGCTCTCGGCGTGGAGGCCCTCGAGCTCGGCCCTCACCGCGAAGCGCGCCGTGGCCACGGTCCAGCGCACCGCCAGGAGGTACACCCCGGGCTCCGCGGAGGGCTCCACCGCCCCCAGGGCGGTCACCCCCTCGGGCACCACCAGCCGCAGCCCCGGACGGGTCACGCGCTCGCCCTCGCGATCCAGCACCAGCACCCGCAGGCGCCCCTCGGAGGCCCCGGAGGTCTCCCGGTCCAGGTGGGCCACCACCCTCAGGGCGCCGAGGCCCTCGGGCTCGATGGGCGCCTCCGCCGCGGTCCCGGTGGGCGTGAGCGCGCACCGGAGACGGTGCGCTTCGAGCGTGTCAAATGGAGTTGACACTCCCGTGGAAGGCGCGAGCGGGGCGTCATCGATGGCGCACGCGACGGCGGGCGGGAGCTCCATGACGGCGCGGTGGGCGCGGGCCGTGGGGACCCGCCGGGGGGACACCACGGTGACCGAGGCCACGGGGCTATAGGGGCCCTCGAAGCGCTCGGCGTCCACGGCGCTGACGCGGGCGTGGAAGCGCCCCGCGGGGACGTCCCGGGCTTCGAGGCGGTCCACGGAGGCGGGCACCCTGGCGTCGAGGAGGAGGTCCCCGAAGTCCTCGTCGCGGGCGAGCTGCAGGTGCCAGGTGGCGGCCGCGGGGGCCGTGCGTCCCGGGGGGAGGGCGCCCGGTCCAAAGGAGCCCGTGACCGTGGCCGCGGGGGCGCCGAAGAGCACCTCCGGGGGCGCCGCGCGCCAGACCGGCGCCGCGGGGAGCACCCTGGGGAAGGCGATGGGGCGACCCTCCTCGGCGCGCACGGCGAAGCCGGCGTTGACGTCCACGGTCTGGCGCCGCAGGCGCACCCTGGAGCGGCCGCGGTAGACGCTCACGGTGGTGGCCCTGGCGGGATCGACCTCCACCTGGGTCTCCCCCGGACCCAGGAGCACCCGGGTGCCATTGGCCGTGGTCACCGGGAGCTGCGGCTGGTTCCTCCCGGCGAGCTCGCCCAGGAACGCCCGCAGGGCGCCGGTCTGGAGCGTGGTGTCCCTGGCCGAGGCGGTGCGGCGCGTGCGCCCGGAGGTGTCCCCGAGGATCACCACGGCGGTGTTGGCGTAGAGTCGCAGCTGGGAGTCGTCCGCGAAGGTGACCTCCGCGGTGGACTGGTCGGCGGTCTGGACCTGGTAGCCCTGGTTGAGCTGCTCGTTCGGCCGCGCGCGGTGCCGCGCGGTGCCCGCCCGGACCTCGACGTCGTTGTGCAGGGCCGTGAGGTTGGCGTCCGGCGGGTTGGCGATGTTCGGGCGCCGCCTCGGGAGCCTCAGGGTCATCCCGGGCCGGAGCCGGTGGGGCCTGCGCCCCAGGGAGGGGTTGTACCCGTCGACCACCACGCTCAGCCGACGATCGCGCCACAGGCGCTGGGCGATGGACGCGCAGGTGTCCCCCGCGCGCACGGTGTAGGTGATGGTCGCCTCGGACTCTCCACCGCGGGGCACCTGGGCGCGCGCCCAGGGCGCGGCGAGGAGCGCGACGGCCAGCGCGCGGAGGGGTCTCACCGTCCCCTCCGGACGGCCCGGAGGACCTTCTGGCAGGCGGTGAGGTCGTCCACGCGCCCGAGGGCTACGTCGCTGGCGCCCGCGCGGATGAGGGCCGCGGCGCCGAGGGGGTCCCGGGCGTCGAGCACCACCACGGGCGTGCGACCGAGGCGGGCGTCCGCGCGGCAGAGGCGGGTGCGGGCCTCGGCGGTGTCCGTGCCCGGCAGGAGCACGCAGCGCCAGGGGACCCCGTCGGGGTGCGGGGCCGGGGGGCCCTCGCCGGACCACTCGACGGCGACCATGCCTTGCATCCCGAGGACGCTCCGGAGGAGGCTGGCCCGCTCGCGGCCGAAGCCCCAGAGGGCCACTGGCACCGCCGCGCCGGACTCGTCCGCGGCGGGGGGCGGGGCCGTGGAGGTGGGCGCCGTGTGCGACCGGAGCGCGCGCTCCGCGCGCCCGAGGCCCGCCACGCGGGCGCGCTCGGCGGCGTTGTGGGCGCTGCGGTCGAGCGGGTCCGCGCCGCCCACGGCGGCCGCGAGGCCCTCGCGGAAGCCCGCGGCGGTCGGGCGCTGCTCGGGCTTCTTGGCCAGGGCGTGCATGCAGAGCGCCTCCAGGGCCGCGGGGAGTTCGAGCCCCGGGGTCCGCTCCGCGAAGCGCGGCGGGGCGGTGAACATCTGCTGGGCCATGACCTCCGCGACGCTGGTCCCCTCGAAGGGCAGGAGCCCGGTGAGGAGCTCGTAGAGCATCACCCCCGCGGCGTAGATGTCCGAGGAGGGCCCCACCCCGCGGCCGGTGCACTGCTCCGGGGACATGTAGTACGGCGTGCCCCGGACGGTGCCGGTGGCGGAGAGCCGGAGGGCGCCGGCGCCGGGGGCGTCCACCGCGGCGATGCCGAAATCCAGGACCTTCACGCGACCGCGGTCGTCCAGGAGCATGACGTTCTCGGGCTTGAGGTCCCGGTGCACGACGCCGTGCGCGTGGGCGGCCTCCAGCACCTGCAGGAGCTGGTCGATCACGTCCACCACGGCGTTGACCTTGAGGCGCTGGCGCCCGGGGCCCACGAACACGTCCAGGGCGCGGCCGCGCAGGAGCTCCATGGCGATGTAGAGCTCGCCCTCGTGGTCGCCGAAGTCCAGCACCGTCACGATCCCCGGGTGGCGTAGCTTCGAGAGCACCTGGGCCTCGCGGCGGAAGCGCTCCCGGAGCTCGGGCCGGGCGACGTGCTCGGCCAGGAGGAACTTCACCGCCACGGCCTCGCCGAGGGACAGGTGCCAGGCGCAATAGACCGCCCCCATGCCGCCGCGGCCCAGGAGCGCGTCCACGCGGTAGCGCCCGTCGATCACGCAGCCGAGGTGCCGGTCCGGGGCGGGGGCGCCGCAGCGCTCGCAGCTCTTGTCCACCTCGACCTCGGCGCCGCAGGTGCCGCAGTGGACGACCTGGAGGCCGCTGTCGCTCAGGAACGCGGCGGTGTCCGCGGAGTTCCTCACGGCACCAGCTCCAGGAGCTCCACGGGCTCGCGCTTGCCGCGCAGGGGGTGGGTCCCCAGCGGCGTAAACACGAAGCCCGGCCCGGCGCGCTTCGCCACGGCCGCGGTGACCAGCGTCTGGCCGCCACGGCAGAGGGCCTCCAGCCTCGCGGCGACGTTCACCACGTCACCGATGACGGTGTACTCCAGCCTGGTCTCGCTCCCGAGGTTGCCCAGGAGGGCCTCGCCGAGGTTGAGCCCGATCCCGATGCGCACGTCGAAGCCGTAGGTGTCCTTCCACGCGGGGGCGCTGGTCTCGACGAAGCGCTGCATGTCCTCGGCGCAGGCGAGGGCGCGCTCCGCGTGACCGTGGGCCTCACCCGGCGCGCCGAAGACGGCCATGACGCAGTCTCCCATGAATTTGTCCACCATGCCCCCGTGGCGGAACACCACCTCGGTGAGCACCGTGAACAGCTCGTTCAGGAAGCCCACCACGGCCTCCGGCGAGCTCCGCTCGGCGAAGGCCGTGAAATCCGCCACGTCGGCCAGGAGCACGGTGACCTCCCGGCGCTCTCCCCCGAGGCCGAGGGGCTGTTCGCCCGCGGCCACGCGCCGGGCCACCTCCGCCGGGAGGTAGCGCGAGAGGTCCTGTTCGATCCTGGCCCGACGCTTGAGCTCGGCCTCCCCGGCGACCAGCTCGTCGGCCATGGTCTCCAGGGCTCCGCCGAGGAGCTCCAGCTCGTCCCCCGAGCGCACGGTGGAGCGGGCCCCGAAGCGCCGGGCGGCGTAGGCGCGGGTGAGCCCGAGGAGCGCGGCGACGGGCCGGGTGGTCCTCCAGCCCACCAGGAGCCCGAAGGCCAGCGCCGAGACCACGCTCGCGGCGAGGGCCACCAGGAGCCGGGTCCTGGCCTGGTAGTACTCCGCGAAGGCCTCGGCCTCGGGCCTGCGCACCACGACGATGATCCCGTGCCGGGGGAGGGTACGAAGCACCCCTACCAGCACGCTCCCGTCGGGCTGCGGGGCCTCGACCTCGACCCCGACGTTGTTGGTGAAATTGAAGGCCCCCTGCCGCTGGGAGAAGAGGTCCCGGCCGGCCAGGGAGCTGCCGGCGCGCTGGCTCCCACCGGCGACCAGGCGCAGGGCGGTGTCCGTGAGCAGCACCCTCCCATCGGCCGCGTAGCGGGAGCGGCTCTCGTCCCGGCAGAGCTCCGGGAGCACGGCGGGGTCGAGCGTTCCGACGACCCAGGCGCGGAGCCCCTCGGGCCCCTGGACGGGCTCGACGTAGCGCAGGGCGGGGCCCCGGGCGGTGTCCGAGAGGGGCAGCCAGGCGCCCTCGGGGTCCCGGGCGTTGAGCATGCTCTCGGGGATGCGCTGCAGCGACGCCAGGGGCGGGCGGTCGACCCGGGAGACGGTGTCCACCAGGGCGCCCCGGGCGGTGTACACGGCCACGGCGTCCAGGGCCGAGGCGCGGGCGAAGGTGTCCCGGGCCAGGGCCAGGCGCAGCTCCGGGTCGGCGATGCGCCCCTCGGAGAGCAGCAGCCCGACGCGGTGCGTGGCCTCCGCCGCGGGGTCCAGCGTGGCATCGATGCGCGACGAGAGCCGGTCCACCGCGGAGAGCTGCGTCGAGCGCTCCAGGTCCCTCACGCTCCGGCGCTGGATTCCCAGCGTGCGCCACGTGAGGAGCCCCAGTGGCAGGGCGCTCGCGAGCACCAGCGCCGCGGTCCACCGGGTCTGGAGGGACAGGGACCGAACGCGCAGGGGAGACGCCATCAGACGCCCCGGGACTCTACCCGACGGCCTCGTTGGGGGCGGCATTTGTGGCGCCCTCGCGGGGCTCCCGGGCGCGCCGCAGGGCCTCCAGGTCGCGCACGATCCCCGGCGTGTCCGCCTCGTCGGGGAGCGCGTACGCTCTCCGGGAGCCGTCCGCGAGGTGAAGGACCAGGCGCTCGCTGGGGTCGCGGCTCCAGCCTCCGACCACGGGCTCGCTGGTAAAGGCCTTCACGGCCTCCAGGGGGTAGACGTCCAGGTGGTTCGGGTCACGGTGGAGCTTGAGCCGGTCACCCTCGATGGAGACCCGGTGCACGGTGCGGCCCAGCACCACGGCGACGAGCATGACCACGGTCACCGCCGCCCCCGGGGCCAGCACCGGGAGCCACGCCAGGAGGTGCCTCCCCGGGTGGAAGCCCCAGCGCGAGAAGGCCGCCAGCGCCGCCAGCGCCAGGCCTGCACCAAAGGACGCCAGGACCTTCTGTGCAATGGAGACCCGAGGGCTCTCGAAGACCACCTCCTCCATGACGGCGGGAGGGTAGCACGGCCCTCGGTGGTGCTCAGAACCTGGGCGTACGGAGGGCCTGGACCTTGAAGGCCCCGCGCTGCATGGCGCGGCGGTCGATGTTGGCCACCCCGCGCTCGGTGTGGGGGAAATCCGTCACCTGCGCCGGGACGGCCCGGAGCCTCGCGGGCTCCAGCCCCAGGACCGAGGGCCTCGCGCGCTCGACGTGCATGTTCATGAGCTGCTGGGTCCCCAGGCTCCCGAGGTCCCCGAGGGTGACCACCAGGACCCTCTCCGCGCCGTCGGGCGCGGCGCGCTCGAGCTCCTCGGCGGCCATGCCGGCCACCACGTCCGTGGGCACCACCAGCACATACGGCCGGCTGTGAAAGTGGTCCCGAAGGAGGAGCCGGACCAGCAGCTCGACGCCGTCACCGCCGGCGTCCCAGGTGACCGCCACGGGCACGCCCCCCTCGGCGTCGGCCCTCGCCAGCAGGGCGTCCGGGTCATCGAAGCGGGTGACCAGGCGCTGGAGCCCTAGCCCCGCGGCGGAGAGGGCCTCGCCCAGGGGCCGGCAGACCGTGAGATCCCTCCCGGCCACCATCAATACGGCGTTCATCATCTGGTGGTGTTGCACACCCCGGAGAAACGGTGCGTCCCGGCGGGTTCTTGAGCCGGACCATGGCGGTTCACAACCACCCCGTAACCATTTTTTCACGGTCGAGATGGCCCGGAGCCCCCACCCGACGGCAATTTCCTGAATGATATCCGTCAGTTACCGATTTTCCCCGGGATTCCACGGGGAGGCCCTGGCGGCTGCGGTGTCTGGCCCCGGGGTTGCATTCAACGGGGTACTCCCCGAAAGGAGTCACCACGATGAAGAAGATCGCGCTCTCCACCCTCTTGTCCGGCTCGCTGTACCTGGTCTCTTCGTCTGCGCTGGCGCAGGGGTGTCCTCCGGGCTCGTGGCTCTGCGCGGACGTGTCCATTTCCACAGGGTTCCAGACCCCCGTGCAGCCCGTGGTGCAGCCCGTGGTGGTGCAGCCGCAGCCGGTGGTCGTGGTGCAGCCGCAGCCCACGTATGTGATCCAGCAGCCGCAGCCCACGTACGTGATCCAGCAGCCGCAGCCTACGTATGTGGTCCAGCAGCAGGCGCCGCAGTACGTGGTGACCAACACCTACCAGTGGGGCTGGATGAACGGCCGCTCGCGCACCTTCGGCGTCGGGGCCTTCGGCTCGGGGATGCTCCTGTCGGGCCGCGGGTCCGATGGTGACGGGCACCGCTCGGCGGGGATGGGCGGGGCGGGGCTCTCGCTCCGGGTTCGGACGCACCCGTGGCTGGCCACGGAGGCCACCCTGGGCTTCTACGGCGGCCGGGACTACAACGGTGACACTCGCGGCGAGGTGCCGGTGACCTTGAACGAGCTGGTGTACTTCAACCCGCAGCACCGGCTGCAGTTCTACGGCCTCTTTGGCGTGGGGGCGTCCTTCGCCGGGGTGACCCGTAACGGCACCAGCGCGCCGAGCGCCATCGGCCGAGACCCGTCGGTGGGCTATGCGTACGTGGGCGGCCAGCTCGGCCTCGGCCTGGAGTGGCAGGTGAGCCCCAACTTCTCGCTGTACACCGACCTCCGGGGCTTCCTCCGGACGCGGGTGGACGGCAACACCAACACCCCGGAGTTCACCCGGGTCCAGGACGGCCGCGTGGAGACCACCAACACCTCCATCGGGTCCACCGCGCAGTTCGGCGCGATGTTCTACTTCTGATCGCTCCCTCCCGAAGCCTCACCACACCATTACCCCCTACGAAGTACGCTTCCGGATGGCGCCCTCCGGGGGCGTTGGTGGGGTGATCCCCGCCCGGGTCCCGGGCAATGGCGGAGGCGCCACCGGGGGCCTCGGCGCGCCCCGCGGAAACAGCGGCCCCGGTGGGTGTGACTCGGACCGCACGTCTTCAATCTCCACCGGATCGATCTCGATGGCGTCCTCGGCGTCGGGCTCCCGAGCCTCGTCCTGGAGCACCATCCTCGGGGGCCTCGTGGAGCTGCCCAGGGGGCGGAGCGACGGCAGCCTTGCCTCCTCGGCCAGGAGCTCCAGGAGGTCCATGGGGGCGTCCTGCGCTGGAGGCGGCGCCCGCAGCGCCGGGCGCGTCTCCTGGGACGGCGCCCGCTGCGCCTCGGAGGCCGGACGCACCGGCAGCCGCCCACGGTACGCTGGCGGGGTCGATGGCCGGGACCGGGGCGTCACGGGCTCGGCGGGCAAGGGGTCCAGGTCGTCCAGGCTCAGGGGCGCCGCGGGGACCGAGGCCTCGGGCTCGGCCATGGACGATGCCACCTCCACCGGCGGGAATGGCGCCGCGGGCATCGTAGAGCGCCTCGCCGGCTCCCGGGAGGGCTCCACCATGGGCGGCGCGACGCTCGGACGCAGGGGCCTGGACACCACCAGGATCTCGTCCCCGAGCGTGACGAGGTCCTCGCCATCGAGCACGGACACCCGACGAGGCCCGGGGGGCTCCGAGGCCCCCTCGGCGCTCACCTCGGGCGGGGGCTCCGAGCTCACCGTCGGTGGGCTCTCGATGGAGGGGGCCGTCACGTCTGGCACCACCTCGACCGGAGGCGCCTCCTGGGGAGCCAACGACGGAGGCGTCTCCTCCGGGGTCGCATCGACCGTCGGGGACTCCTGCAGCGTCGGCGCGGGCTCCGAGGCGGACGCTCGGACGCTCTGCGCGGGCTCCCCCGAGGGCTCTTCTGGTGCGGCCTCGCGCAGCGCTACCTCAACCGCGGATTCCTCCGACGGCAACGCGCTCGGAGGCGCGGCGCTCGGCGGCGCCGCCCTCGGCGGCGGGCGCAGGGTGCTTGGTGACAGGAGCGGGAGCACCGGCGGCGCGGGCAGCGCGTCCAGCCGCGGGCTCGCCACGCGGGAGGTGGCCCGGCGCAGCGTGGCCGGCGCGAGCTCCGCCTCCAGCGCCTCCAGCGCCTCCAGCGCGCCGAGGGCCTCCGGCACGCGCGACGTGCGCGGCGCCGAGGACGGGCGCGGCGGCCTGGAGCTCACCATGGCCTCCAGCGCCAGGAGCTCGGCGTCCCGCGCCTGCAAGCTCCCTGGATAGATGCTCCAGGCGACCACGTTGGCGGCGCCCGGCTCCAGGGGCGGAACGTCCGACGCGCCGGAGGGTCCCGGCGGAAGCTCCGATCCTCGCGGCGTCTCTGCGGTCTGAGCGCTCGCCTCGACGCCCGTTTGGGAGAGCGCCGAGGGCGGCGCGTCGGTGGTCGGGGACGGGGGTGGCGCGGCGAGGGAGGCGGTGAGCTCCGCGGTCATCGATGGTTGACTCCGGGCCGCCGCGGACTGCGATGGCAGCACGCCCTTCAAGGGCGGCACGGTCGAGGACGAGATCCTACCGGCGGCCAGGAGCTCGTCCAGGAGGCCCTGGGAGCGCGCGTCGAGGCGCGTGAACTTGAGCCCCACGCCCGCCGTGGGCCCCGAGGTGCGCGCCCAGGTGACGCGCCCCTCGCCCCGGAGGGCCACGGTCTGGTCTTCGAGCACCAGCTCGAAGCGCACCGCGGTGTCCGGCGCCCTCGGCGGCGCTCCCAGGAGGAAGATCCCGCCGCGGGAGAGGTTGTCCGCGTAGCCCTCAAGAAAGGCCGCCAGGTCCTTGAAGTGCATTCGCACGCGGAGCCCCACGGCGGCCCGCTCACCCTGGCGACGATGCTCCGTCACCCCCGAAGCGTACCGGAAGCGCGAAGCCCCTGTCCACGCGAGAATCGCGCTACGCCACGAGCGCGGACACCCTCGCCAGGGCCTCGTCGAGGCGCGCCACCTCGGGGCCTCCGGCCTGGGCGAGCTCCGGCTTGCCGCCGCCGCGGCCGCCCAGCACCCGGGCCAGCTCGCCGACGATCTTCCCCGCGTGGAAGCGGCCCACGAGCCCGGGGCTCACCGCGCACAGGAGCACGGCCTTGGCCTCGGGGGTGACGGCCCCAAGGACCACCACCGCGTCCCCGAGGCGCCGCAGGAGCTGGTCGGCGTACTGCCGCAGCGCGTCGTTCTCGTGCACGGGCACCCTCCGCGCCACCACCTTCACGTCCCCGACGAGGCGCACCTCCGCGGCGCCGTCCCCCGCCTCCAGCACCTTGCGCTGGAGCGCTTCGAGCTGCCGCTGGAGGTCCTTCTGGGCCTCCAGGGCCTTCTCCACCCGCTGGGGCACCTCCCCCGGCGTGGCCTTGAGCAGCGCCGCAGCGGCCTGGAGCGTCGCGCTCTGGGACCGCAGCCACGACAGCGCGTTGGCGCCCGTCACCGCCTCGATCCTGCGCACCCCCGCCCCCACCGGCGCGTCGCTCACGATCTTGAAGAGCCCGAGGTCCCCGGTGCGCCGCGCGTGGGTCCCACCGCACAGCTCCACGCTCCCGCTCCCGATGTGCAACATTCGTACGGTGTCCCCGTACTTCTCCTCGAAGATCATCATGGCCCCGCGCGACCGGGCCTCCGTCTGTGAGGTCACCACCGTGCGCACCTCGGTGTTCTCCAGCACCTCGCGGTTGACCAGGTCCTCGATGCGCGCGGCCTCCTCCGACGACAGCGGCCCGCTGGATGCGTAGTCAAAGCGCAGCGTGGAGGGGCCCACCTTGGAGCCCTTCTGCTGCGCGTGGGAGCCCACCACCTGCCGCAGCGCCCAGTGCAGGAGGTGCGTCGCGCTGTGATTCCTGCGCGTGGCGCTCCGGGCCTCATGGTCCACCGTGAGCCTCGCCCCCTCACCGCGGCGCAGCTCCCCGCGGGTCACCCGCCCGAAGTGAGCGATCACCCCACCGCCGGGCTTCTGCGTGTCCTCCACGGCGAAGCTCCCCTGGGGTGTGGTGATGACACCCACATCACCCACCTGCCCTCCGGCTTCTGCATAGAACGGCGTGGAGCGGGTGAAGACTTGACCCTGGTCACCCTCGGCGAGGCTGTCCACGAAGGTCCAGGCGTGATCCTCCGGGGCGCCCTTGAGGAGCAGGAGCACCTCGCTCTCGGCGTCTTCGGTGTCGTGGCCTACGAAGGTGGTGCCCTCGGGGCCGAGGAGGGAGCGGGCCTGGTGGTGCTCGGGGCGCACGCGGGCCTCGTTGGACACGCCGCCCTGGATGGTGCTCCCGCGGGAGACCTGCGCGTGGACCTCGCGGGCGCGCTCGTACCCTTCGTGATCCACGGTGAAGGCCCGCTCCTGGCCGATGACCTCGGTGAGGTCCAGCGGGAAGCCATAGGTGGCGTTGAGCTCCCAGGCCACGGCGCCCGGGAGCACCCTCCCCCCGGCGGGGGACAGCGCCCATTGGTGGAAGCGATCGAGCACGGCCATGCCCTGGGCGATGGTCTCCCGGAAGCGCAGGTCCTCCTTGCGGGTCTCCTCCACGATGAAGCCCCGGTGCTGGACGAGCTCCGGCCAGGCCACGCCCATGCGCTCGCACACCAGGTCCACGACCTTGTGGAAGAAGGGCTCCCCGGGGCATTGCTTGTGCCCGTGACGGATGGCGCGACGCATCACCGACCGGAGGGCGGCACCGCGGTCCTTGTTGGAGGGGAGGATGCCCTCGGCCAGGGAGAAGGCTGCCATCCGGGCGTGGTCGGCGATCACCCGGAGCGAGACGTCGTAGTCCCCGTCGGTGGCGGTGTAGGCGCGACCGCAGAGGGCCGCGGCGTGCTCGACGTAGGGGCGCAGGAGGTCCGTGTCGTAGTTGCTGCGCACGCCCTGGAGCACGGTGGTGATGCGCTCCAGGCCCATGCCCGTGTCCACGCAGGGGGACGGCAGGGGCGCCAGGGGGCCGTCCTTGACGGCGCGGTTGTACTGCATGAACACGTTGTTCCAGACCTCGACCCAGCCGACCCCATCGGGGCCGGGCTCCTGGCCGAGGCGCGAGACGTCCGCGGGGCCGTCGCCGAACCAGTAATGGATCTCCGTGCAGGGACCGCAGGGCCCCGTGTCCCCCATGGACCAGAAATTGTCGCTCCTGCCGAGCCCCACGATGCGCTCGTCGCCGAAGCCCGTGACCTCGCGCCACAGGGCCCGGGCCTCGTCGTCGGGGCCGAGGCCGTCCTCGCCGCCGAAGACCGTCACCATGAGGCGCTCCCGGGGGATCCCGTAGGGCCCCGTGAGGAGCTCCCACGCCCAGGTGATGGCCTCGCGCTTGAAGTAGTCCCCGAAGGAGAAGTTCCCGAGCATCTCGAAGAAGGTCTGGTGCCTCGCGGTGCGGCCGACGTTCTCCAGGTCATTGTGCTTGCCGCTCATGCGCACGCACTTCTGGCTGCTGGCGGCGCGGGTGTACGGCCGCTTGTCCAGCCCGAGGAAGGCGTCCTTGAACTGCACCATCCCGGCGTTGGTGAACAGCAGCGTCGGGTCGTTCCTGGGCACCACCCCGGAGCTCGGGACCACGGTGTGGCCGCGCTCGCGGAAGAACTCCAGGAACATCGTACGGATCTCGTTGGCGGTCAGGGTCTTCATGGCGCTCTCACCGGGAGTGGATAGCACCCTTCGGCCCTCCCGTCGCCGCCCCCGCCAGCGCCCCGGAGCGCCCCTACCGCGCCCCCGCCGGACGCTCCGCCCCGAGGGCGTACGTGGCGGCCACGATGAAGCGCGTAAAGTCGTCCACGGCGTCGCTGACGGTGCCCACCGCCGCGGGGCCCGCGTAGTTGGTTCGATAGCGAACGAACTCCGCCACGGCGCGCAGGCCCAGCCCCGGGGCGATGCGGTCCATGGTGAAGCACAGCCCGAGCCAGGTGCCCAGCCCCAGGGTGGTGCCCGGCAGGGACCCGAAGGCCTGGCGCTGCTCGCTCCCCACGCCCACCCACCGGAGCTCTCCGCCGAAGAGCGGACCGAACTCGAAGCCCCCGCTGGCGATGAGGGGGATCATGGCCTCGCCTCCGACGCGGAGGCCCACGTAGGTGGCCTTGGCCAGGCGCATCTCGGGCACCAGCCTCGCGGTGTCCACGGAGAACGAATGGAACACCACCCCGAGGCCGAAGCGCGCGAACCCCCCCTGGGACGGCCGCAGCGCGAGGCTCGCGCCGAAGAGCACCTCCGCGGCGGAGGTGGCCAGCGGGATCACCCGGAGGTCCGTGGAGCGCCCGAGGGACGAGAGCCCCACGGGGACCGACGCGCGGAACTCGAGCCCGACGCCCAGGCGGTCACCGTTCCAGCGCAGGTACGCCGCGGCGCGGCCCTGGAGCTCGCCGTAGGCGCTGTTCTCGTAGCCCCTGGGGGTGGCCTCGCCCAGCACCGGCAGGCGCCAGGAGCGGCTCGCAAGGCCCCCCCCGAGCTGGAACTCCAGCCAGCCCAGGGTGCCCGCCCGCGCGCCGGGCTCCGGCCCGGACGGCCCCTCGGAGCCACCCCGGCGGCCGACGGGGCCCCTCGGAGGCGGCGCCTCATTGCCGTTGTCCACCCGGAGGAAGGTGGAGAGCTGGTCCCAGAGCTCGGGCCGCAGGCTCATGAGCTCCTCGGCGCGGGCGACCTCCCAGCTCGCGGTGCCCTCGCTGCGGGCGTCCCTCCCACGGAGGATCCGCACCTGGAGCCGCCAGGAGGTGCCCCGGCGCTCGAAGCTCCCCACGATGACCGCGTCCACGTGGAGCTCCCGGCCCACGGCGGAGAGGGCCTCTTCATTGATCTGGCCGGTGTACCCGAGGCCCTCCGCGGCGGTGTTGTACTCCGAGACCCCGACGAACTCGATCTCGCCCGCGCGCTCCTGGAGGGCGCTGGCGACGAGGCTCCGGGCGATCTCCACCCGCGTCCCCGAGAAGGGCCCGACGGCGACCCGAGGGACCCTCGCCTGGGCCTCGCACACCACCGGCGCCACCAGGAGGGCGCCCGCCAGACACCCAGCGCGGAGCTTCACCGCCTGGACGCTAGAGCACCCGATGGAAAATCGCCAGCAGGACCCGAGCGCCCTCGGGAGGCCCTATGGTGGCAGGCAGAGGGAGAGCCCGCTGCCGGTGAAGGCCCGGCAGGTCCAGCCTAGGCGGCAGCGGTGCGAGGCGTCGCAGGTGGTGGTGGCGTAGAGGGTCAGGTCCGGGTCCACGGTGAAGCCCGTGGGCCGGAACGGGAGGGACACCCTCTCGGTGGTGCGCATGCCACGCAGGTTCACGGTGACGCGCTGGGTGGCCGAGCCGTTGGTGAACGCCACCGGGACGGCGACCTGGAAGCCCCCGCCGGGCCCCCGGGGCTGGGCCTGCTGGACGGTGACCATGGCCCCGCTGTCCTCCGGGGTCATGTCCACGGTGAGCGCCGGGTGGAACGGGGCGTACACCCACTGGTCAAAGAAGGCGGTGAGGTCCCTGCCGGTCTCGCGCTGGAGCTCCTGCTGGAGCATGGCGGTGGTCACGTGCCCGAAGGCGTGGCGGTCGAACCACCCGCGCAGGAAGCGGGTGAGCGCCTCGCGCCCGAGGGTGAGCTCCAGCATGCGCACGGCCCAGGCGCCCTTCTTGTAGACAATGGAGGTGAAGACCTCCAGGGGTCCCCGCTCCGGGTCCGCGGCGCGCAGGGGGAGCACCGCGGCGCTGGCGGGCGTGTGCTCGGCCTGGAGCCCGAGGCGCAGGAGCTTCTCCCAGCCGCGCCGCCCGGCCTCGGCGCCGTCGTGGTCTTCGATGAAGCGGGCGGTGAAGTAGTCGCAGAAGCCCTCGGAGAGCCACAGGTCGTTCCAGGTGCCGATGCGCACGAGGTTCCCGTTCCAGTGGTGGGCCAGCTCGTGGATGGCCACCTCGCGGGCCACCGGGACGTTCGCGTAGAGGGACTCATCCATGGAGACCACCGTGGCATGCTCCATCCCTCCTCCGATGGCGGGCTCCTGGAGGTAGCTCATGGTCCCCCAGCGGTAGGGGCCGAACTGCGCGGTGTAGAAGTCCATCATGGCCGGCGCGTCGGCGTAGATCCTGGCGCTGTTGGCGGCGCTGGCGGCGTACGCCAGGTGATGGATCGCGACGCCGTTGGCCGCCGGGGGCAGGGCGGTGTCCCTCCAACCCTCGAAGGCCGCCAGGTGCAGGTCATAGACGGGCATCGGGGTGAGGGCCTCGTACTGCCAGGCGCGCAGGCCCCCGGGGACCGGGGTGTTGGACACCAGGCGCCCGTTGGCCACCACGGTGTAGCCCTCGGGGAAGGTGGCCCTCACGGCCACCATGGCCCCGTCCCTGGGGTGGTCCCTGACGGGGAGCCAGCGCCGGGCGCGGGTGGGCCAGTCCAGGCTCATGAACATCCTGGTGCGCGAGGCGGTCTGCTGGAGCGCCAGGAGTCCCCCATTGGTGTTGAACCCGCTGGAGCTCCCGCGGCTCTGGCGGAACGAGCCATGGTAGCGGGTGGTCACCACGAAGCCCTGGCCGTCGCTCACGGGCGAAGGGAGCGCGACGGTCAGGCGATCTCCCGCGCGGGTCGCGCGGGCCTCGACGCCGTCCACGGTGACCCCGTCGAGCTCGTTGCCCTCCAGGTCCAGGGAGAGCTCCGTGAGGGCGCGGGTGGCGATGAACACCCCGAGCAGCGTGGCCCGGTACGTCTCCATGCCGGGGGAGGCGTCGTCGAGGGCTAGGTCCAGGTCATACCCGACGGCGTCCACGTCCTGGAGCGTGCGGTCGGGCATGCCGAGGGGTTGCCCGCGGAACATCCTCGCCGTGCTCGACGGCGGGGAGTCCGTGGGGGCGCCGTCCCCCGTCGCCCCATCCAGGGGTACGTCCCCGGGAGCCATGGAGGTTTCCGCCCCGAGGTCCGTCACTCCGAGGTCCATGGCTCCGGAGTCCAGCACCGGCGGCGCAGGACCGCCGTTGCAGCCGAACGCTCCGACGAAGGCAACACCCAGAACCCGCGACCACAGGGACGTAGGCACGCCTACACCTCCCACAGCGACGCCAGGATGGCGCTGGCGGGGCCCCGAAGGCGGTGCTGGTAGAGCTCGCTGACTGGAGTGTCCTCGGGGTTGACCTCCACGGTCACGGCGCCGCGCTTCATGGCGATCACCGGGAGCTGGGCGGCGGGGTAGACCACCCCGGAGGTGCCCACGGAGACCAGGAGGTCGCAGCCCTCCAGGGCGCGCTCGGCGGCGGCGAGGGAGGCGCGGTTCAAGGCGTCCTCGAACCATACGATGTCCGGCCGGAGGTACGCCCCGCAGGCGCAGCGCCGGGAGGCGATGGGCACCGAGAGGTCTTCGGTGACCTTGCCTTCGCGGTCGCAGCGCACGCGCCAGAGGGACCCGTGGAGCTCGACGAGGTTCTTCGTCCCGGCGCGGCGGTGGAGGCCGTCGATGTTCTGGGTGAGCACCCAGGTGTCCGGCTGGGCGCGCTCGACCTCGGCCACGACGCGGTGGCCCGCGTTGGGCTCCGCGGCGGCGACGGTCTTCCTGCGCACGTCATGGAAGTCCCAGACCTTCTCCGGGTCGCGCTGGAAGGCCCGCTGGCAGGCATACTCCTCCCAGTCGTACTCCTTCCAGATGCCACCGGCGCCGCGGTAGGTGGGGATCCCGCTCTCGGCGGACATGCCCGCGCCGGTGAAGAACACCACGCGACGGAACTCTCGGATACGAGGCGCGCTCATGGGGCGGTGATGGTCCCACACCCGCGCCCCTATGCAACCGTCAGGGCGCCGGAGCCCAGGCCAGCGGCGCCACCAGGAGCCCGCGGTTTCGCTCCCCGAGGGCGCTGGTCCAACCCCCGGAGGTGACGAACATCCTCCCCCCGGCGAGCACCACCTCCGAGGCGTGACCCCGAAGCTCGGTGATAGGCTCCCAGGCGAAGCGCTCGGGCACCCGCGAGCGGAAGACGTAGGTGCGGGTGTAGTCGCTGGGCCCTGGCCCCGTGCGGGTGGTGAAGAGGTAGTAGCGCCCTCGATACGGCACCACGAAGGGGCTCTCCAGGTTGCCCCAGTCATAGTTGGGCTTCGGGTCCTCCAGCACCACCCTCGGGGGCCTGGACCAGCTCGTCGTCTCCGAGGGGTCCTCGCGCGTCTCGGTGACCACGAGCTGTCCTCGGCGGTCGGCGCTCACCCCCGTGGAATAGAGCAGCCAGCGGTCGCCGTCCCGAAGGAGGAAGCCGTCGCGGCCTCCGGGGGGACGCCGGGCCTCGTCGCGATCCACCGCGACGCGGGTCCACCCCTGGAGGTCCGGGCTCGTCGCCCGGCGCTGCCCTGTGCCCCCCTGAGGGGTGGTGTAGAACATGACGTAGGTACCAGCGTCCAGGCGCACCACATGCGGCGCCCAGACACAGCAGCCCTCGCCCTGGGAGGGCTCACCCCGCAGGGCGTCGGGCTGCGGGGTCCAGGGCCCGAGGAGGTCATTGGCGGTGGCGTGGAGGAAGCTCTCCTCACCCCAGGGGTTTCCGGTGCTCTCGTCGGTGATCCCGAGGAGGTGCCAGCGACCGTCGGGCCCCGGGAGCACCGTGTGGTCATTGAGGTAACGCCCGTCCGGAGGCGTATAGACCCGGTGGAACTCCCCGGCGAGGAACGGGACCAGGTCCACCTCGGGGGGCGGCACGGCGCCATCGGTGGCATCCGTGGCGGCCTCCGTGGGGCCGAGGGCGTCCCTCCAGGTGGGGGCGGCGCCCGCATCCCGCGGGGCGTCCGGGCCGCCGCACCCGAGGAGGTGGGCCACGAGCACCGGGATCCATCGACGCACGAGATGCTCCACCGGGGCGCTCCAGCCGGTGCCTATAGCACACCCTCGGGGGACCCGTTCCCTGGCGACGGCCGCCGTGCTAGAGCGCCGCCCGATCGAGAACAAACGGAGAAGTGTCCATGCGTCGAGACGGAATCCTGGTGTTGGCGTGGGGGTTGTGGGCGGCGGGGTGTGCGAGCACCAGCGCGCAGACCGCGGGGGGCTCCCACGCGTCGGGCGAGCACGGCGCGCACGGCGCCCAGGGCGAGCGCCACGAGCACCCCGCGCTTCCGCCCGAGGTCGCTGCGTTCCATGATGTCCTGCGGCCCCTCTGGCACGACACGCCGGGGGCCTCGCGGGACGCGGCGACGTGCCTTCAAGCGGGCGCGCTCCTGGACCGGGCCAACGCCATCGCCGACGCGCGGGTGCCTGCGACCATCCGGGACCAGGAGGCGGCGTGGATGACCGCCAGCGCGCAGCTCTCGGCCAATACGCGCGCCCTGGTCGCCACCTGCGGGGCCACGCCCCGGGGGAACGTCGCCGGCAGCCTGGAGACGGTGCACACGGCCTTCCACGCGCTGGTGGAGCGCCTCGGGGACGAGCACCGCTGATGCGGGTGCTGGTCCTCGGAGGCACGCGCTTCATCGGTCGGGCGATCGTCCACGAGCTCCTGGCCCACGGCCATGAGGTGCTGCTCGTCCACCGGGGCGACCACGAGGACCCCTCCCTCACGACCATCCCTCACCTGCACTGCAACCGCCGGGAGCTCGCCCGAGAGCGGTCAGTCCTCGATGCCTACGCGCCCGAAGGGGTGGTGGACACCTGCGCCATGACGGGCCCGGACGCCGAGGCCGTGCTGGCGCTCCTGGCCACGGGCGTTCGGCGGGTGGCGCTCTCAAGCGTGGACGTCTACCGGGCCTTCGGTAGCGTGGTGGAGGAGACCGAGACGGACCTGGTGCCGATTGATGAGGACAGCCCCCTTCGCGAAAAGGCCCTGCCTCCCCGCCCGGTGGCGTCGCTCCGGGGCTGGGACTACGACCCCGGGGCCTACGAGAAGCTCCAGGTCGAGGCCGCCTACCGTCGGGTGGGGGGCGTGGCCCTGCGGCTCCCGGCGGTGTTCGGCGAGCACGACTACCAGCGCCGGGAGGAGCCCGTGCTCCGGCGGGTGAGGCACGGGCGACCGGTGCCCGTGGGGCCCGGGACCTTCCTCTGGTCCATGGGGTATGTAGGAGACATCGCGCAGGGCGTGCGCCTCGCGCTGGAGGCGACCGGTGTCGAAGGGGAGGTGTTCAACCTCTGCGAGCGACGCACCCCCACGGTGCTCCAGCGCTTCCGTCGCATCGCCGAGGCGGCAGGCGCGAGGGTGGAGTTCGTGCCCGTACCCGAGGGGCAGCTACCCGACGACCTGCAGGTCACCCGGTCCATGGCGCAGCACGTCCTGGTGGACGCCTCCAAGGCCCGGAGGGTGCTCCGGTGGCGGGAGAGCGACCCCGACGAGGCCCTGCGACGGTCCGTGTGTTGGCACCTCGCGCACCCACCGGAGGAGCCCGACCCGGGCTTCGAGGCCGACGACCGGGCGCTGGCGGCCCGAGCCTGGTAGCAGGAGCGCTCGCCTCACCGCGGCACCCGGCAACCTGACCCCACCCTCTTCACCGCGCTCGGCTCAAAATCAGCAAGAGGGGCGAGAATTGCCGACCTTTCCGGCCGGAACGCCGATGAGGACCTCGTCACCCACTGGGTGAAGGCCTGACCTGCCCGACGAGGCCCAAAATCGCTCGCAATTCAGGATGCCTCGCGTCCCGAAGGATCCTGGCCCTGAGTAAGAGGGGTTGACCGAACGATGGCGAGCCCCTTCCTCACGCAGAAGCACAGGACCGGTCCAACACGCGGACAGAGAATGTCCAAGGCCCTGTTGCAGACGACGGCGTGTTGGGCGACGCTCTGCCCTGCGTTCGGTCGGACATTCTCCGACACCATTCTTTTGCGACCTGGAGTAGAGAGGAGAATCGAGATGAATGACCCGCCCGTGCTCACCATCGAGAAGCTTGAGGAGATCGTCGCCGGTGCTGCAGCGATCCGCTGCATCACGCGCCTGCAGCCAGGTGGCGGCCCGGGCGACAAGGTCTTCCCGCCCACGTACCACCAGGACGACAAGCGGGCCGTGCGCTACGCGACGGAACAGCGCCGTGTGAACGGCCACACCGTAGACACGGTGCTGCTCGACTCCGTCGCCTCGCAGGCCAACCGCATGGAGGAGGCGTTGCTCGAAGCGTGGGAGAGTAGCGAGACCGAGTTCCAATTTCCTGTGCTGTCGGTGAACTTCGAGAAGGTGGCGGGGCTGGAGCGTCTCGGGAAGATCACGACACTGCAGGCCCCGCACCGGATCGCCGACGCAATCTTCCGCGACAGCATCCTCGGCGACGGCCCCGACAAGGACAAGCCGTTCCGCCAGTCCACGGCGGGCCAGGCGTACACCGAGGCGAGCCCGAAGAACGCCACGGCGGTTTTCCAGTACTGCCCCACCGGGCTCGTGTTCGGCGTCTGGGACTCGACCGGACCACGCGGTGGCATGGGCAACAAGTTCCAGCGCGCGCTGGTCTCGGAGATAGTCGGCGTCGGCGCCGTTGTCGGCAAGAAGACCGAGAGCCGCCTGGATCCGTTGGGCATCCCCAGCAGCGTCGTGCTCTATGAGCGCGACGGCGACGACAGCGACTGGACCACCAACGCTGCCAGCGCGCGCAAGGAGACTGTTGACAAGAAGGAGCAGCCCAAGAAGTTCACCGGCGGGAGCAAGAAGAACCCCGGTAGGCCCTCGCTGATCAACCACGGCAACGTCGCTCCCACCCTCGACATCACCGCAGGGGGCGTCACCTTCGACTACGCCCAGCAGACCACCGTCCTGTCGCTCCCAGCGCTGCGGAGGCTACGCTTCCAGAATGGCACCGACGGCAAGCCCTTGCTGGATCGTCCCGCCGCAGAGTTGGCTGCTCGCACGGCGCTCGCGGCGCTCGCCCTCAACGGCGTCGTGCTCGCCCACGAACGTGGCCACGACCTGCGCTCCCGGTCGCTGCTCGTGCCCGAGACCCGCGGCCCGCTCGTCCTTGAGGTGATCTTCGCCACGAGCGATGCCATCGAGAGCTTTCGCCTCGGGCGCGCGGACGCCGCCACGCTGCTCAAGGCCGCGAGCGAGTGCGCCGCCAAACGGGGCCTCTGCTGGAAGCGCGAGCCGATCTCGCTGAGGCCCGAGAAGAAGCTCGAAGAACTCGTTCGCGAGAGCTGGAGGGTAGCAGCGAAGAGGGCTCCAGACGCCCAGGACGACGAGGAGAGCTGATGCTCGCCCTGCGCGTCGAATACCTCACGGGGCGCTCCAATTCGTGCGAGTTCAACAACCGCACGAAGGCCGAGTGGCCGCCGCATCCCGCGCGGGTCTTCTCCGCCCTCGTCTCCACCTGGGCGAGTGAGGACCAGCCGAGCGAGTGCGAGCGCGCCGCGCTCCTCTGGCTGGCGAAGGAAGGGGCTCCCTCAATCGTGGCGAGCGACGCCTCCCGTCGCGACGTCGTCACGCACTTCGTCCCTGACGTCCCAGAGAGCTTGGCCACCAGGGGGAAGGCCGCCGCAGGCGCGAAGGGAAGGTCCGCCACCGACACCAGCAAGAAGCCGCCAAGCCGTACGGAGATGGACCGCGCCGTGGCCATCCTGCCTTCCGAGCGCGGAAGGCAACCTCGACACTTCCCCTCCGTCACGCCCGACGACCCGGTCGTGCACTTCCGCTGGGACGCAGACACCCCGCCGGAGGTGCGCCAGGCGCTCGCCGCGCTGGCGTCGCGCGTGGTTAACATCGGTCACTCCTCGTCCATTGTGCGCTGCCAGATCGTGGACGAGACCCCCGAGCCCAATTGGCTGCCCGACCCCCTCGGCGGTGCATTCCTGCGGGTCCCTGCGACGGGGCAGCTCGGTGAGCTCGAGAGGTCCTTCAAACAGCACCAGGGCGCCTGGCCTCGGGTGCTCCCCTGCGACTTCGTTCGGTATCAAAACCAATCCCCAGGAGACTCGGTGATGCCCGTGCACGAGAGCGTCTTCTCTGACGAGCTCATCGTGCTCCGGCGCGTCGGCGGGCCGCGCCTGCCGAGCACCCGCGCGGTGGACATCGCCAGCGCCGTCCGCGGAGCCCTCCTCAAGCACGCAACGGAATCGCGCGCCGAGGTCCTCTCGGGCCACGCGACCGACAGCGCCCCCTCCACGCGCGCGCACCTCGCCGTCGTCCCGCTGCCGTGGGTCGCTCACCCCCACGCCGACGGGAGCGTCCTCGGCGTCGCCCTCGTGCTCCCCCGTTCGGCCTCGGACGACGAGCGGTCCGTGATCCTCCGCGCGCTGGCGGCCTGGGAAACGGCACACCGCCAGGACGACGAAGACCCGGTCGTCGTCCCCGTGCAACTCGGCGCCGTCGGCGTGATCGAACTGGAGCGGGTCGCCTGGGGTATCCCCTCGCAGACGTCGCTCCGCGCGACGAACTGGTGCGGCCCTTCGCGGCGTTGGATGACCGTCACGCCCATCGCCCTCGACCGCAACCCCGGCGAGCTCCACGCAGCAGACCCTCGCAAGGCCAAGGCTGCGTGGCGCGCTGCTGCAGAGACCGTGGCGCGGGCCTGCAGCGACGTGGGCCTCGATCTGCCAGAGCGCGTGACAGTGCTCCCATCGGTGACCTTCGCGGGCTCCGAGAAGGCGCGCGCGTTCCCGCCCTTCCCACCGCAGGAGGGGCGGCTCCGTCGCGTGAAGGTGCACGCCTGCGTCGAGTTCGCCGAGCGGGTGCGCGGCCCCCTGTTGCTAGGCGCGGGGCGCTACCTCGGGCTAGGCCTGCTGCGTCCCGCCGAGGAGCCATGACCGTCGCGCCGGAGAAGGCTACCCTGGACGCTGAACTATTCCCGGCGTTCTACCAGGGCGTGCATGGGTTCCCACCATTCCCGTGGCAGGCGAACCTCGCGCGGCGGGTCCTCGCAGAGAGGGCATGGCCCGCGCTGCTCGACCTGCCGACCGGTTCCGGCAAGACCAGCGCCCTCGACGTGGCGCTGTTCGCCCTGGCCGTGGCCCCGGCGTGGGCCCCCCGCCGCGTGGTCCTCGTCGTGGACCGTCGCGTGATCGTGAACCAGGCCGCGGAGCACGCGCGCGCGATCCTCGACGCGCTGACGAAGGCGACGAACGGGCTCCTCCGACGGGTGGCGGACGCCCTGCGAACGCTCTCGAACGCGAGCGCCGACGAGCCGCCCTTTCAGGTCGCGGTGTTGCGCGGAGGCATGCCCCGTGACGACGCGTGGGCTCGTCGCCCCGACCGCCCCTGCATCGCGGTCTCCACCGTGGACCAGGTCGGCTCGCGGTTGCTCTTCCGCGGCTACGGCATCTCGGCGCGCATGGCCCCGGTGCACGCCGGCCTGCTGGGAAACGACGTGCTGTACCTGCTCGACGAGGTGCACCTGTCGGTGCCCTTCTGCGAGACCTTGGAGGCGATCACCCAGCGCCACCGAAAGTTCCCAGCGGGTGTCCCGAACCGCTTCGGCTTCACCCGCATGTCGGCCACCGCGGGGGCCAGCACCGACCCGACGAGCTCGTTCCACCTGGGCGACGACGACCGCAGGCCCAAGGGGGTGCTCGCGTTGCGGCTCGGCGCCAGCAAGGTCGCGCGATTCGAGACGGTTGAAGTGCCGAAGGGGACGAGCAAGAACCGCCAGGAGACCGCGTACCGAGAGGCTCTCGCCGCGGCCTGTGCCAGGGCCGCGCGGAAGTTCCTCGGGAGCGACTTGAAGACCCTCGCAGTCGTGGTGAACCGAGTGGACACCGCCCGGCGAGTCCGCGCGCTGCTCGCCGAGCACGACGACGCCGACGTCCTCCTCGTCACCGGCCGCATGCGCCCGCTGGACCGCGACGCGATGCTCACGCCTGAGCTCCTACAGCGCCTCACGGACCGCAGCGCGCGCGGCGAAGGGGATCGTCCCCTGGTGCTCGTCGCGACGCAGTGCATCGAGGCCGGGGCGGACTTCGATTTCGACGCGCTGGTCACCGAGTGCGCGAGCCTCGACGCGCTCCGCCAGCGCTTCGGACGCCTCAACCGCCACGGCAAGTTGGGGCAAACCAAGGCGGTCATTCTCGCCCGCAAGGACCAGATCGCCGACAATGCAAGAGACCCGGTCTATGGCGCAGCGCTGGCAGCGACATGGAAGTGGATGATCGCGGTCGGCGAGACGGAACAGGAGGACACGAAGAAGGGCGAGGGCAGGAGGAAAGAGAAGAGCACGCGCCAGGGGAATCAACTCAACTTCGGCGTGGACCACCTCAAACTGCCCGCGGCGGACACGCTCCGCGAGCTCCTCGCGCCGGTCGAACACGCCCCGATCCTGTTGCCGACGTACCTGGACACCTGGGTGCAGACCAGCCCGGTCCCGGAGCCGGACGCCGAGCCCAGCGTGTTCCTGCACGGCCCGGAGCGCGGCGCCCCGGAGGTGCAGCTCGTCTGGCGCGCAGACCTCGACGCGGCGGCGCTCGAAGCGCAGGTGGAGGATCCCTCCGCTCTGGTAGCCCTTCTCGAGGAGTGTCCGCCGGGCTCCCTGGAGGCTCTCTCGGTCCCACTGCGGGTGGCGCGCGCCTGGCTCGAAGGCGACCGCGAGCCTCCTGTGTCAGACGTCCTCGGTGCCCACGAGGAGACCTCGGACGACGGATCGCCCGCCAGGGACAGGCCGCGGGGTCGCCTCGTCCTTCGCTGGGCAGGCGAGGTGTCCGAGGTGCTGGCGCCGAAGGACATCCGCCCGGGGCAGGTGCTCGTCGTCCCCAGCACCTACGGCGGGATCGCCCACGGCACCTGGGACCCAAACTCGACGGACCCTGTGACGGATCTCGGTGACCTCGTGCAGTGGCTTCTGCGAGGACGCGCCACCCTCCGACTCCACGGCGCGGTGCTCCCCGTCGCCTTCGGAAACTCCGCGCGCAGCACCCTGCCGCGAGTGCCGAAGGACGACGCCGACGTGCGCGACGCGCAGCAGGACCTCCGCGCGTGGTTCGCCGCCCTCCCGAGCGATCTGCCCCAGCCGTGGCCGACCATCGTGCGTGCGCTGCGGCAGCACCGTCGCGTCGCGCGACCGGATGACTCCTGGGTGCTCATCGCGCGCAAACGACAGCGCGAGCCGGAGGACACGGAGGCGACCACCGAGGAGGAGCGCGGCTCCTTCCTCGGCCGAGAGGTGAGCCTCGCGGAGCACTCCCAGGATGTCCGTGCGTGGTGCGAGCGCTTCGCGAAGGCCCTCGGGCTCCCCGACCCCTTGGCGCGCGACCTCGCCCTGGCGGGGTGGTTTCACGACATCGGCAAGGCCGACCCTCGCTTCCAGCGGTTGTTGCTGGGCGGCAGCGACGCGCGCGTGGCAGCGCTCCCAGGTCCCCTGGCAAAGAGCGCGGACCTCGGCCTCGACGCGCGCGCTCGCGCGAAGGCTCGCGCCCTCGCGCAGTATCCGCAGGGCTACCGCCACGAGGTGTTGTCGCTGCACATGCTCGAAGCGGAACCCGATGCGCTGGCGAGCGCGAACGACATGGACCTCGTGCGGTATCTGGTGGCCAGCCACCACGGGTGGTGTCGGCCCTTCGCTCCGCCTGCGCCGGAGGGCCCCGCGGTGCCGTTGACGTTGCAACACGATGGCGTGCGCTTCGCGACGACGACGGCGCACGGGCGCGCGAGCGTGGGCTCCGGTGTGGCCGAGCGCTTCTGGAACCTCGTCGAGAAGTACGGGCACTGGGGGCTTGCCTGGATGGAGGCGGTGCTCCGCCTCGCGGACCACCGCGCCAGCGAGGCGAAGCAGGAGGTGGACGAATGAACGCGGTCCGGCTAGATGGGTTGGACGGCGGGAGCGCGCCGGGCGTCCTGGCATCCCTGGGTGTGCTCGACGTGCTGACGACGATGGAAAGGCCCGCGAAGCTTGCCTGGGAGCGCCACGGCCGCTGGCGGCCGGTACTCCATGGCGTGCAGGATGTCGACGCGATCGCTAATGCGGTGCTCAAGGACGCGAAGGCGCTGACCGCCTCGCAGGCACTCCCGACGGCCTACCCGAAGATCGAGGAGAAGGGACCCCGAATGCATCGTGGACTCGAACCGCCGCGCGCTGTGTGGAGGGCCTCCCTGCGCAGCGCGCTGGGAGAGGCGGTCAACCTCGCGCTGTGGGCGGGCCTTTGTGCCGAGGCCCCGGCCGCGCTCCTCGACCCGAAGAGGCGCCCGACGGTCGCGCAGTGCGAGCCGCTGAAGGTGTCGGACGACGCTGCGCTGCTGGACGCCAAGGCATCGCCCACGTTCTTCGATTTCACTGCGCGCAGGGAGGCGTTCCTCGATCAGGTTGCGTCGCTGCGTGCGTCCCTCGATGCAGAAGGAATCAAAGAGGCGCTCACCGTGGGCGGACCCTCGCCGAAGCCAGGAAAGACCCTTCGTTGGGACGATGCCGCCGAGGCCCCGGGGGCGATCTTCCCCGTGAAGGAGACGCGGCTCCACCCCGTGCGTGAGTGGCTGGTCTTCCGCGCGCTCGCGTTGCTGCCGGTGCTGCCCGGATGTCGGGCGCAGACGACGGGCTGCCGGGGCGAGCGAAAGAACGGCCGCTTCGTATGGCCGTTGTGGTCGGCACCGATCGATCGTCGCACGGTGCGCTCACTCCTCGGGTACCCGGCGCTGGAGAAGCTCGACTCCGCCGAGCGCACGCGGATGGGTCTCGTCGCGGTGTTCTCCGCTGAGCTGACCAAGGGCGCCGACGGCAAGGGGGGCGTCTTCGCGCCCACCACCCCGTGCTGATCTCCTCTCCCCCGTTTCCCTGTCAGCTCTGCCGCCCTCCGCGCGTCCCACTAACAATGGACACGCCGCCCGACGACCCCGTTCCTGCGCGCAAGCTGGCGAAGCTGGTGTTCTGCCCGCGGAGCTTCTGGCTTGAGGTCGTCGCGGGCGAGTGGGACGAGAGCGCGGAGACCCTCGCCGGGACCCGCGCCCACAAGCGCGTCGACCGAGGCGGCAGACCGCTGCCGGAGCCCGACGCCCTCCCCGACGAGCTCGCCTCCCTGCGCTCCGTGGAGGTCGCCGCCCCCGAGGAGGGCCTTTCTTGCCGGACCGATGTGTTGGAGGTGGACGACGGGGCGGTGGTCCCGGTGGAGTACAAGCGCGGGGACGCGCCTGGGGAGGAGCGCGCGTCAGGCGGGGTGTGGCCCTCGGACCGCGTCCAGGTCGGGGCGCAGTCCCTCGCGCTGCGTGCCCGCGGATACGAGGTCACGCGCGCGGTGGTCTGGTACGCCGGGTCTTGCCGTCGGGTGGAGGTTCCCATCGATGACGCGCTGGTCGACGAGGTGCGCGCGACCGTCCACGAGGCCCGCCGCGTGCGGGCGCTGACGATCGCGCCGCCACCCCTCGACGACTCGCCCAAGTGCCACCGGTGTTCGCTCGCCGCGGTGTGCCTGCCCGACGAGACACGGTTGCTTCAGCACCTCAGCGCGAGCGAAGCGCCCGACGAGGTGTCCCTGGAGGCTGCAGAGGCGACGGCTACGACCGGCGGTGCCGCGCCCGAGACAGTGTCCGTGTCTCGGGGGGCGAAGGTACCGGTGCGCAGGCTCGTTCCGGCCGTGGATGAGCGGTTGCCGCTGTATCTCACGACGCAGGGGGCGACGGTCCATCGCAGGGGCGAGTGCCTGGAGGTGCGCTCCCCCGAGGGGGAGACCTCCACGGTGCGGCTGCGGGAGGTCTCCCAGGTGGTGGTCCTTGGCTCCGTGCAGCTCTCCCCTGCGGTGCTGCAGGAGCTGTGCTCGCGCGGGATCCCTGTCTCGCTTTGCTCCTCGCACGGGTGGTTCTACGGCACCGTGGGCAACCTCGCGGAGAAAAATGTGCACCTGCGTGTAGCCCAGTTCGCGACCGCTGCGGACCGCGCGCTGCGGCTGCCGTTCGCTCGGTCCTTCGTCGAGGGCAAGATCCTCAACGCACGCACGCTCCTGCGGCGCAACGGGGGCGAGGACATGCTCCCGACGCTCGACGCACTTCGGGGTCTCGCCCAGAAGGCGTCGCGCTCGGCCGACGAGGAGTCGCTGCTCGGCGTGGAGGGGACGGCGGCCGCGCTGTACTTCGAGCGCTTCGGCGCGCTGCTCGCCCCCCCGGAGGATGGCGATGGAGCGTTCGGCTTTGACGAGCGAAACCGTCGGCCGCCTCGCGACCCGGTGAATGCCATGTTGTCGTTCGGGTACGCAATGCTGACGCGCGAGGTGAAGGTAGCGCTCGCCAGCGTGGGCCTCGACCCGTTGGTGGGCCTCTTCCATCGGCTCCGTCCGGGTAGAGCGTCGCTGGCGCTCGACCTCATGGAGGAGTTTCGACCCCTCGTGGTGGACTCGGTGGTGCTCCTGGCGGTCAACACGGGTGAGTTGCGCGCCGGGCACTTCCGACGCTCGGCGGGCGCCTGCAGCCTCACCGACGATGGCCGCCGCACCTTCATCGCTGCGTATGAACGGCGGATGACCACCGAGGTGCGCCATCCCATCTTCCGCTACGCCGTGAGCTACCGGCGTGTGTTGGAGGTGCAGGCGCGGCTCCTCGGGCGGGCGCTCTCGGGCGAGGTGCCCGCGTACCCGCCGTTCCGCACACGTTGAAGGGGGTGTGGCGTGGCGCAGCGTGACATCGTCGTGGTCTACGACATCAGCGATCCTGATCGACTCCGCAAGGTCTACAAGATCATGCTGGGAGCCGGGCAGCACGTTCAGAAGAGCGTGTTCCGCTGCGCCCTCTCGGCGCGCAGTCGCCAGGAGCTCATCATGGCTCTTGAAGGGGTGATCGACACCCGCGATGATCAGGTCCTGTTCGTGGATCTGGGTCCCCTCGACACCCAAGCCGCCCGGGTTGAGCATCTGGGGCGTCCCTACCAGGCAGAGGAACGCAAGGCGCGCATCCTCTAGGGGGCGGCACCCACGACCCCTCCGGTCTTTGACAATCAGGGCATCATCTGCCCCCCCGAGCGCAGCGAGCGGTCCGGTGGTGCCTCCGCCCTGGGGGGTCGCTCGCTATACGCAAGCACGTGAATCTACTGCGGAATCAGCGGCAGCCGCCGCTGCCTCCTCCAGCGCGCGAGCCATTTTGGTGGGGTGCTCGCAGAACCCTTGACAAACCCGCGAATCTGCGCCTGAATTTCTTCCGGCGGTCTCCCCGGCCATCACACCGGGGCTCCATTGAAGCGCGGCGCTGAGCACGCCGCAGGAGCGCGGGAGTGCTCGTCTCCCCGGCCATCACACCGGGGCTCCATTGAAGCCACCCGCCCCGCACGCTGCAACCGCTTCACGCTCGCTTGTCTCCCCGGCCATCACACCGGGGCTCCATTGAAGCCAAGGTCCCCTGAGCCCGGCGCCTGAGGAGCTCGCCCGCGGGTCTCCCCGGCCATCACACCGGGGCTCCATTGAAGCCACATGACTACAGAGGAGACGGGGCTCCTCATCGGGTCGTCTCCCCGGCCATCACACCGGGGCTCCATTGAAGCGGTACGCCTCCTTCACCGCGTTGTCGCGGGAGTTGCGTGGTCTCCCCGGCCATCACACCGGGGCTCCATTGAAGCTGCCCGGCCCCAGCCGGATTCCAGCGCCCTGTCGCCCACGTCTCCCCGGCCATCACACCGGGGCTCCATT
>JACRDB010000162.1 GCA_016218725.1 Deltaproteobacteria bacterium | reverse complement strand
CCTCGGCCAACACCATCGACGCCCTCGGCGACCTGGACGGCGACATGACCGCCAGCACCTTCCGCCGCCTCATGACCATCTCCAGCACCACCTCCGAGGTCGAGGGCGGCGCCGTCTCCGTCTCCGCCGAGCTCGAGTAGCCTCGCGCCGTCTGGCTTCACGCTCCCCCCGCTCCGTCCCTCCTTCCCACCGCTCAGCTCCCCGACGTGTCCCCCGCGGAGTCCGCTTCGGGGTCCCGGAGGCTCAGCCCGAGCTCCCTCGCGGTGCTCACGATCACCGCGGAGGACTGCGGCAGCCCCTGCGAGGCCCCCAGGGCGTCCCGGAGCAGCCTCTCGGCCTCGTCGCGGCGCCCGTGGGCCGCCAGGAGCCTCGCGGCGCCCGCCGCCGCAGGGCCATTGCCAGGGTTCAGCGCCAGCGCCCGGCGGAAGTGCCCGAGGGCCGCGCGGTCATTGCCACCGGTGACACATGCCTGGCCGCTGGTGGTCCGCGCCAGCGCCTCCGCGCGCCGCGCCCTCTCGGCCAGCGAGGCCCACCCCCGAGAGGGCGCCCCCGCGCCCACCGCGCAGCGCTCGACCATGAAGGCGAACTCCGCGAAGGCTCCCGGTCCCCGCAGGGCCTCGCCCAGCGCCAGGAGCGCAGGACACCCCCCTCGGGCCATCGCCTCCAGGGCCCGGGTGACCTCCGGGCGCTCGTCCTCGGGCACCCTCCCGGCCACCGCAAGAGCCACGCCCAGCGCCGTCGGCGTCCCCACGGCCGCCGCCGCCAGGCGCACCGGCAGGCTGCTCGCGGGCGCCTGTGCGCGACGCGAGGCAACAGCCAGGAGCCCCTCGTAATCTTCGCTGTCCAGCCGAAGGCGGTCCGCGCGCAGGGCCGCCTCGGGAGACCCGGAGCCCTCGTAGGTCGTGAGCGCCCCTCGGGGGTCCCCCAGCGCCTGGGCCAGCGCCCCCTGCACCAGCCCCTGGTCGTCGACGGCCATGGCCAGCGCCGGGAGCGCGCGCGCCACGGCCTCGAGCGCCGCGCGCCGCGCCTGCACCCGCTCGATCCGGCGGAGCACCGTGGGCACGCGGACTCCCACCGGGAGCGCCAGAAAGGCCTCCGGAGTCATCCACGGGCCTCCCCCGAGGCGGGCGTCCAGCATGCGGTGCGTCACCTGCGCGGTCCCGGGGAGCTTCGCCAGGTCGAACTCCAGGGTGGGGCGGTCGTCCACGATGGGCTCCGCCTCGCCCGCAAAGGCCGCCGAGGAGGCCGCCTCGAACTCTCGCAGCGAGGCCAGGTCTGCCAGGCTCCGTACGCCGTACGGAGCCAGGAACCCGAGGGCCCCGGAGTCCCCGAAGAGCCTCGCCTCCACCCTGGCGTCGAGCGCCTGAGGGCCCACGGAGGCGCTGAGCACCAGCGAGTTGTCCCCGATGGTGAAGCCCTGCACCGTCGGGAACACCTCCCGCAGCGTGGCCACGATGGCCCGGGTGTGGGCGATGTCATTGTGGAAGAGGTTCACCCACAGGGCGAAGACGCCCCCAGGACGCAGGGCGCGGCGCACCTCGCGGAAGAACTCCCGGGTGTAGAGCGCGCTGGAGCCCGCCAGCCACGGGTGCGAGGGCTGCGACACCACGGCGTCGTAGGCCCCGGAGGGCGCCAGGACGAGCCTCGCGCGGGCGTCGTCCACCAGGAGCCTCGCCCGCGGAGAGTCCAGCGGGAAGGGCGTCCCCTGACGGCGGTGCAGGAAGCGCGCGGCGTTCACCACCGAGGCCTCCAGCTCGACCACGTCCACCCGGCGCCAGGGGCCGGCCAGGAGCACGTTGGTGCTGTGCCCCGCCCCAAGGCCCACCACCAGCGCCCGCTCCCGGCGCTCGGCCAGGAGGTTCGGCAGCGACGAGAGCAGGGCCTGCTCGGGGCCCGCGCCGTGACGCCCCGCGCGGAAGGCCGCCTCCGGGCGACCGTCGTTGTAGAGCCTCAGGAACGCGCCTTCGCGGAGCACCGTCACCGTGGTGTTCCGGCCCTCCTCCAGGAAGAGCAGGTCCCGGGACCAGTGGGGACCCGGCCCTTCCACGATGGCCTTGAGCGGGTCGTTGCGCCCCCCAAGGAGGAAGGGCAGGTGAAGCGAGGGGTGCGCCCCGACAAAGAGCGCCCCGAGCGCCACCGGGAGCGCCACACCCAGCGCCCTCCGCGGGCCCTCCAGCCCCGCCAGGAAGGCCACCGCGGCCGTGGCCAGGTGCGCACACGACAGCGCCACCACCGCTCGTTCCAATCCCAGGAGAGGCACCAGCGCGAAGCCCGCCCCGAGGCTCCCCAGGAGCCCCCCGAGGGTGTTGGCCGACAGGACCGCCCCGGCCCGGCGCGAGGCCTCCTCGGCGCTGCCCCCGGCGCAGCGCCACGCCAGCGGCAGCGCGGCCCCCACGCACAGGGCCAGCGGCAGGAGCAGCACCACCGAGAGCCCGAGCACCACCCCCGGCGCGTGGGCGTCGAGCTCCGGGGCGCGGTGTAGGAGCCCCAGGGCCCTCGGGAGCTGCGGGGCCAGCCCCAGCGCCGCCATGGTCCAGCAAGCGGCCAACACCTGCGACAGCCCGAAATGCACCAGCGGGCGCCCACGGCCGCGCGTCCAGCGCTCGCCCAGGACGCTCCCGAGGGCGATCCCCGAGAGGTACACCACCAGCATCGCGGAGAAGGCCTGGGTGGTCCCCCCCACGATGATCCGGAGTGCCCTGGTCCAGACCACCTCCCCGGCCAGCGACGCCACCCCCGCGAGGAACGCCAGCAGCGCCGCCCTCCGAGGGAAGCCCGACGCAGGCAGCGCCGCATCCGTCGCCTCCGCGGCCCCGAGGGCGCCCTTCGCGCGCACCAGCGAGAGCACCAGCGCCGCGCCCGTGAGGCTCGCCGCAGCGGCCAGGATCACCGTGAGCCTCACCCCGAGGTGCGGCACCAGCCACAGCCCCGAGGCCCCGGCGCCCACCACGGCCCCGGCGGTGTTGCATGCGTAGTAGCCCGTGGCGCCCTCGGACCAGGCGTCGCTCTCGCCCGGGCGCGCGGCCACCAGCAGCGGCAGCGTGGCCCCCATGAGCACCGTGGGGGGCAGCAGCACCACCAGGGACAGCCCCAGCCGCAGCGCCGAGAGGGCCCCGAAGGACGCCTCCGGGCCCGCCAGGCCGTAGAGCACATGCACCCGCGGGAGGAGCGCCAGGGACGCCAGGGCGTAGAGCCCGATGCCCGCCTCGGCGGCGGCGTAGGCCCGGAGGGAGCGCCGGAAGCGCGCGGCGATGCGCGCCCCCAGCGCGTTGCCGAGCCCGAGGCCCAGGAAGAACGCCGCCAGCACCGTGGCCACGGCCAGGTCGCTCACGCCAAAGACCCGCTGGAGCATGCGCCCCCAGGAGGCCTCGTAGATGAGCGCCGCGGCCCCGGAGAGGAACAGCGAGAGATACAAAGCCGCGGCGCGGAGGAGACGCAAGGGAGGCCCACCTTCACCAAAAGCCCCCGCGGGTGTCAACGACGGCGCAGCGCCTCGGCCAGGGGGAAGGCCTCGTCCGCGCGGGGCACCGTGCGCTGGATGGCGCGGTCCCAGTACCGCAGCCCGAGGCTCACGCCCCGGCGGTCGGCGTCGGGCAGCGCGCGCACCAGCGCCGTGCCGCTCCTGGCCGCGCGGCGCAGCGCCCAGAGGGCCGCCCTCCAGCGCCGCCCCGTCGGAGGATAGCCCAGCGCGAGGGCGTACTCGTCACCGATGAAGTGCCTCGACAGGGCGTACCCGAAGGGCACCCTCCAGGCCACCCTGCGGCGCTCCTCGGCGGAGCGCGCCATGGCCAGGGGGCTCTCCAGGAGCGCCCGCGCCAGGCCCCGGGAGTCCTCGTCCGGCGGCCCCTGGGTGCTCTTCACCAGCTCCCAGAGCGTCCGGGCCTCCTCCGCCGTGGCCGCCAGGAGCTCCTCGCGCACGCCCATCAGCCACCCGGCGTAGCGCCAGAGGTGCAGGTAGTCCTCCCGCTCGGCCGCGGTGAAGGGCGCGTCCAGGCGCTCCAGGCCGTCGGTCACCACCCAGGAGAAGAGGAGGTTGGTGCCGCTCATGTCGTACTGGTTGATGGGCTCGCCCCAACACCCGGCGTCCCACCGAGGGTGGCGCCCCAGGAGCCGCCGCACGCTCGCATGGAGCAGCCTCACGCGGACGCTGGCCCTCCAGCCCTCGCCGTGGCGCCGCAGGCCCCCGGGCGTACACACCGCCTGGACGTAGCGCCCGGTCTCGCCCAGCCGCCGTGGGGCCTCCTCGGTGAGCCGCCCGGAGAAGGCCAGGGGCTTGTTCCCCGCGGGCGAGCAGTAGCCCGCCACCAGCGAGTAGGTCCCCAGCACCATCCCCCCGAGGGCCCCGGCCCGAAGAAACGCCGCCCCGCCGCGGTCGGCCCTGGCGTGGTCCACCCAGAAGGGCGTGCGCTCCAGGTGCGCGAGGAGCACCGCGAGGCGCTCGCCCGCGGGCCCTTGCGCCTCTACGGCGCCGGGGCCTCGCGCGAGCCCCAGGGCGACCAGGCTCTCGCGGGCGGGGCGGTCCAACGGCGCCAGGGCGTCCACCACGGCGTCGGCCAGGGGGTCTCCCTCGTGGAGGAAGGCCCCCAGGCGGTCCACCCGGTCACCGAAGCGCGCGCGGGCCTGAGGGAGCTTGATGAACCGTGAAGGGAAGCCGTGAGCCGTCAAGAGAGGGGTCCTTGTCCGAAACCACTGTACACGTAGAGTCCCCGGAAGCTCATGGCCACTCTCGTTGGATTGACCTACTCACCCTGGACCGAGAAGGCCCGCTGGGCCCTGGACCACCAGCGGGTCCCCTACCGCTTCGTGGAGTACCTCCCCCTGGTGGGCGAAGCCGCCCTGCGCCTGGCCTCCCGGCGCTTCCGCGGGAAGGTCACGGTCCCGATGCTCCTGGACGGCGCCGAGGTCCACGACGACTCGTACACCATCGCGCGCTACGCCGCCCGCCACGGGAGGAGCCCGGAGCCCGGCGGCCTCTTCCCGGCCGCGCTGGACGACGAGGTGAGCGCCTGGAACGCCCGGAGTGACGCCATGATGGCGGCCGGGAGGGCGCTCCTCCTGCGGCGCATGGCCCACGACCCGCTGGCCCTCCAGGAGGCGGTGCCCGCGCCCCGGGCGCTCCGGAGCCGCCTGGAGCCCGTCGCGCGCCTCGGGACCTGGTACCTCACCAGCAAGTACGCCATCGCCGACCGGGACGAGGCCCTGGACGACCGCACCCTGCGCGAGGGCGTCAAGGCCCTGACCGAGGCCCTCTCCCGCGGGGACCACCTGGCGGGGGACGGCTTCACCTTCGCGGACCTGGCCATGTGCACGGCCATGCAGTTCGTGCTCCCGGTGGACGACCGGTACATCCCCCTGGGGCCGGCCACGCGGCGGTGCTGGACCTACTCGCACCTGGCCGACGAGGCCACGGCGGCGCTCGCCTGGAGGGACCGGGTGTACACCCGCTACCGGGCGCTGCGGTAGCGGTTCACCGCCCGGGGAGGGCGGGTGCGATCATGGCCCGGAGCGCCCCGAGGGTGAGCACGCCGTTCACCCTCCGGGAGAGCACCCCCGCGCGGTTCACGAGGTACAGCGAGGGCACGTGGTCCACGGCCCCGAGGGGGGAGAGGCCGTCCCTCACCTCGTCGGTGGCGAGGGCCACGGCGACGCGCTCCAGGCCCACCACCTGGGCGTACATGAGGCTAAGGTCCCGCAGGAGCCTGGGGGGGTGGCGATCGCCGACCACGGCCACCACCCGCAGGTCCTCGGGGAGCTCCCTGGCGAGGAGCTCCAGCTCGCGGAGCATGGCCTGGGAGGCCAGGTCGTCCATGGTGACGCAAGCGACCACCAGGGCGCGGCCCCGGGCGTCGGCCAGGTCCAGGAAGGTCCCCTGGGCGGTGGGGAGCACCAGGGCGATGGGGGAGTACGGCGGCGGGGCGTCCGGGGCCGTGGGGCGCACCGAGGGCCCCGGAGCGGCCGCGCAGGACGCGCCGAGGCAGAGCGCGAGGAGCCTACTCGGTGCTGGCGCCCGCGAAGCGATCGGAGTCCTCCCGGAAGAGCACGTTGAAGGTGGTGAGGGAGCCGTAGCAGCCGGTGATGTACTGCTGGAGGGCGACCTTCTCGTCGTCGGCGAGGCGCGGGTGGGCGTTGATCTTCTGCTCCAGGACGCGGAGCTTGTCCCGGAGCATGACGACCTTGTGGAAGAACGCGTCGATGGGCACGCGCTTCTCCTGGGTGCCGGTCTTGCCGGGCTTGAGCACCAGCTCACCGCCGCGGAAGCGCTCCGCGAGGGAGGGCTCCGAGAGCGCGAGCTCCTCGCGGAGCACCTCGCGCAGCACCGAACGGAAGGTCGCTTCGTCCATGTCCACCTCAATGTCCAGGGGGGCCCTCTTGGGCTCCGGGGCTTCATGCCGTGGGGTGCCCTGCGGGCGCCTCGGGGCGCCGCGGAGGGAGCCCGAGGGGACGTACTCCGGGCACGTCGAGCTCTCGGGGCGGACCCTGGGGAACACGCCGTGGGCGCACTCGCCGACGTTGAGCCCTCGGTCCGGGTCCCACCGGACGGAGTGGAAGTACGCGCAGCGACCGCAGCGACCGGCGAGCCCGGGGTCCGACACGGCGGGCAGCATGGCCCCTCGGGGTGCCCTCTGTCCATGGCCCCGGCGTGGCGTTGACAGGGGGCGCGGTGCCTGCGACACCAATGGGCCAAAACCCATGGCAGGCATGAAGAAGTTCCTAGAGTACTTCGTGAAGGTGGAGCCCGGCCCGGAGGGCCCGTCGCTGTCCGACGACGAGCTCCGGAAGATCCTGGCCGAGGAAGAAGCCGAGGGCCCGAAGGGGCCCAAGGGGAGCGCCCCGACCCGGGCTCCGGGCGCCGCGGGCGCTCCGGGCGCTCCGGGCGTGGGCGGGGCCCCGAAGGGGCAGCCGTCGCCCGCGAGGCCGGCGCCGAGGACCGCACCGGGCGCCGCGCCGGGGCCCTTCCCCGGGGGGCAGCGGGTGGTGGACGTGGCGGCCCCCGCGGTGTTCCAGCTCAAGCCCGCGGGGGCGTCGCTGGGACCGAACAGCGAGCTGCCGGATTTCCCGACGATCTACCGGGCGGCCAAGGTCCCTGCGCCGGCGCACGGCTATGACGTGGACAAGCTGGTGGCCATGCTGGCCAACCCGCGGCTGGCGGAGATGCCGATGGGGGTGCGGGCCAACAGCGTGCTGATGGCGCTGGAGGTGGCCGGGGTGCCGATCCAGGACGTGATCGCGGACGCGGTGGCCAAGGACCACGCCCTGGACGATTTCGAGGCCTGGTGGGCGGCCAAGGTGAACCAGCTTGAGGCGGACAAGCGCGCGGAGAACACGGCCATCGAGGAGGAGCTGAACCGTCACCTCGAGGCGCAGCGGGAGCGGATCCGCGCGAACAACCAGGCGGTCCAGGTGGCGCTGGAGGGGTTCCAGCAGTGGAAGGAGCAGAAGCGCGCGGAGGAGCAGCGGCTCTACGCGACGGTGGCGCCCTTCGTGACGGAGAACCTGGTGACGCTCAACACGGGGACGATCCCCGCGGCCACGCCGACGAAGCGGTAGCGCGCGGCGAGGTGACCGCGGGTGCTCCCTCGGTCAGAACCGCCCGGAGAGGCTCAGGCCCTGGAGGCCCACGTCCAGCCGGAGCCCCGCCATGGGCGACGCCACGGGCGTGGCCGCCGGGCGCGTGGGCGGGTGCGTGAAGAGCCACACCGCCCCCACGGCGCTGCCCGCTCCCAGGAGCAGCCCCAGGATCCCCACCACGCGGTAGGCCTCGCCCTGGTCCCGCAGCCGTAGCTGCAGGTCCTGGGAGGCCCCCGGGTCCCGGAAGCTGCTCGCGTTGTCCACCGCCACCGCGAAGAAGCCCGCCCCGAACGCCGTCAGCGCCACGGCCCCGCCCGCCAGGGCCCACGCCAGCGGCCCCGGCCGCGCCGTCTCGATGCGCTCCGGCGGGGGCGGCGGCGGGCAGCTCGGCACCGTCGGACACTCCGGGCAGGCCGGGCACTCCCGAGGCGTCTCCCGGGCCGCGGGCTGAAGGTTCTGCTCGCCCATCTGCTCGGCCAGGCCCCGGGCTCGCGTGACCAGCTCCGCCTCCGGGGCGGGCTCGGTCATCGCCAGGAGCGTCCGGAGCTGCTCCAGCGCCCCGGTGTTGTCCCCCGCCCTCATGCGCGCCTCGGCGGCGTTGTACAGCGTCGCCGGGTGCGGCCGGAGGCGGTAGGACCGCTCGAAGGCGATCACCGCCTCGCTGAAGCGACGGCGCTGGAAGAGCTGGGCCCCCTCGGAGTAGCGCGTGCGGGCCTCCTCCAGCCGGGCCTCGTCGGGCGACGGCTGCGCCAGGGCGGGAGCGCCAGCCAGGACCACCACCGCGCCAAGGACCGAAGGCAGGATGTACGTTCGCACGGGCGGATGTTCCGTCCCGCGGACGCCTACCGTCAAGGCCGACGGTGCCCGCGCACGCTGGTGCCCGGTCCGGTCCCCGGCCTCGGGAGCCGCCCGTACGGCTCCAACCCCTCCGCGGAAGCCGCCCGTACGGCTCGGACCCCGCCGCGGGAGCTGCACGCAAGCCCGAGCCGGGCCGCAGGATCCGGTGGGCCAGCTCGGACCCCGCCGCGGGATCCGGTGGGCAGGCTCGAACCGCGCCGCGGGATCCGCACGCAAGCCCGAGCCGGGCCGCGGAAGCTGGTGGGCCAGCGCGACCTCAGCCTCAGAACGGTGGGCGAACGATGATCCCGGTCTGACCGTGGCCGCGGCCGCCCCGGCCCCCTCGGCCGCCGGTGCCGCCCGAGGGGTTCGGGTTCCCTTGGGGTTCGCGCCCAGTCTGCACCCGGGTGATCGTCTGCCGAGGCGGGTTGTTGTCCCCGGTGCTGGTGTCCCGCCCGGTCCGGGTGCGGCCGCCCCGGCGCGTGGTGCTCGGCGGCTCCGTGGCGCCAGCCACCGCGGGCGCTTCGGGCGGTGCCTGCGGCGTGGCCTCGGGCGTGACAGCAGGCACCGGCGCGGGCGGCGATGCTGGAGTCGGGCTTGGGGCCCCGGGAGACGGCGCGGCCTCGGCTCCGGGAGTCGGCGCCGAGGGCGGGGGCACGAGCGCCTGGGCCACCGCGGGCACCAGGGGCTGCGCCACCGGGGCCGTGGGCTGCTCCGTCGGGGCCGCGGAGGGCGCCGGGGCCGTGGCGGCGTTGGCCACCGGGCGGAGCCCCGGCCCGGGCGTGCGGTACACCACGAAGACCGCCGCGGAGACCATCCCCAGCGCGAGCACCCCGGCCAGGGCCACCAGGAGGTTGGCCGGCGCCCTGCGGCCCGCCCGAGGCGCGGGCGTTGGCTCGTGAGGACCGGCGAAGCCCTGCGGAGGGCCAAAGCCTGGCGAGGGCGTGAACCCTTGAGGTCCCGTCGGGGGCGAGCCGAACACCGCGGAGATCTCCGAGGGGCCCCCGGCGAAATTCGGCACCGGGGAGATCATCGTCGAGGCCACGCCCCCCAGCACCGACGGCGGCGGCGGCACGGAGATGGGCACGGCGTTGAGCATCGTGGCAGCGTCCACCTCCACCGAGGAGGACGGGCCATAGGACGGCGGCGGCGTGGCCACCCCGGGCCCCCCGAGGCCCGGCCCGGCGTTTTGCACGGGCGGCATGCCCATGATGGTGGGCGTGCGCACCACCTGCTGGGCCGCGCCCTGCCCCACCGGGATGGGCGGCAGCACCGGGAGCCCCTGGGCCGAGGTGGGCACCCTCAAGGGCGAGGCCCCCGACGGGCGATTGCCCTCCGGCGAGAAGGACATGGGCGCCGCCCCGGGCCCCGTCGGGGGCATGGTGGGGGCGCGCACCACGGTCTTGCCCTCGTCGTCGTCCTCGTCGATGTCCTCGAAGGCCGGGAAGAGCCGCTGGGACTGGGGGCCGTTGGCGGGCACCGAGACCACCCCCGAGGGGGTCATGTAGGCAGGCGCCGGGCCGTCACCGTTGGACCCTGGCCCTGGCCCGGAGGTTCTGGGGGGGCCGGGCGGGGCGTAGGCCACCGCCGGGGCGGGCACCGCGGGGCCGCCGGTCATGGGAGGGGGCTGGAGCGCGGCCACGGCGTCCATCCCGCACGCCGCCGCCGTGGCGATGAGGGCGTCCCGCATCTCCAGGGCGGTCTGGAAGCGCTGCCCGGGGTCTTTCTGGAGCGCCGTGGCGATGAAGGTCTCCAGCGCCGGGGGGAAGGGCACCCCGGTAGCCTCCGCGAGGGACAGGGGCGGACGCTCCAGCACGGCCTGCAGGAGGGCCACGGTGTCGTCCGCGTCGATGGGGCGCTTGGCCGTGAGCATGAGGAACATGCTCACCCCCGCGGAGTACAGGTCGATCCTCGGGTCATTGCCCTTGACCGTGCCGCGGATCTGCTCCGGGGCCATGTACGCCAGGGTCCCGAGGGTCTGCCCGGCCCGGGTGAGCTCCTGGGTGCTGGCCTCGGCCAGCTTGGAGATGCCAAAATCCAGGATCTTGAGCTTCTCGTTGCCGCCGGTGAGCCGCTCGATGAACAGGTTGGCGGGCTTCAGGTCCCGGTGGATCACCCCCGCGTCGTGGGCGGCGGCCAGGCCCTCGAAGAGGTGCCGGGAGAGCACCAGCGAGCGCGGGATGGGGAGCCTCCCGTTGCGCAGGGCCTGCTGGATGGTCTGCCCTTCCAGGTACTCCATCACCAGCACCAGGGTGCCGCCCACCTCGGCGTCCAGGTCGTAGATGGACACCACGTGGTCGCTCCGGATGCGCCCGGCGGCCCGGGCCTCCCGGCGGAAGCGCTCGACGTAGCTCGGGTCGTTGGAGATCTCCGGATCAAGGATCTTGAGCGCCACCAGCCGCTCGGTCTGCTGGTTCCGGGCGAGGTACACCGTGGCCATGCCCCCGCGGCCGATCACCTTCTGGATGGTGTAGCGTCCCAGGACCACGCTCCCGGCCGTGAGGGTCCGGTGGGCGTTGGGGACCTGGTTCTCCGAGGTGGAGGCCCGAAACACGGAGCTGCGCGGTTTCAACGGGGAGGGGTTGCCGGCCACGGTTGCGAGTGTACCACCCGCCGGACCCTATTTCCCTTGGGTCCGGCGGTCCCTACGGTCGAATTTTCCCGCGGGGGACTCCCCGCAGGGGCCCTCCGGGGCTTTTCCGGGAAGGCCCACGGGGACCCGGGGGTTCGACCCTTCGACCCCGGGCGCCTGCCGGGGGGCGTGTTGACCGGGTGGCGTACCGCGTGCTAGCAGCGCGCCACCGCAGTCCTGCGCACAACCCAGAGCATCGGGTACCTCCGCAATGTTGTCCCTCGTGACCTCCCAGCTTCAGCTCCTCGCCGGTAGGCTCCTGCCGCTCCTGGCTTTACAACCGAGCGCCTCCCCCACGCGCCCCTCGTCGGGCGGCGGCGGCGGCGGCGCCGCGGGGGGCGCCGCGGGGGGGTCCTCGGGCCCGGGCGCGCTGATCGCGCAGTTCGCCCCGATGATCCTGATCGTGGGGTTCATTTATTTCTTCATGCTCCGGCCGATGAACAAGCAGCGCCAGGAGCAGGACAGCTTCAACGCCGGGCTCAAGAAGGGCGACCGGGTCGTGACCCAGAGCGGGATCGTGGGCACGGTGGTGAGCCTGGAGGCCCAGGAGGTCACCCTCGAGGTCGCCCGCGGGGTGCAGATGACCTTCCTGCGCAACACCGTCACGCAGCGGTACCAGCCGGGCGGCACGCCGGCGGCCAGCGGCGACACGGCCACCAGCAAACCGTGAAAACCTCCGTCGGGAGTCTGTGATGAATCGTGGTTGGTACTGGCGCCTCGGGATGGTGCTCGCGGCCATCGTGGCGGCCTTTGCGATCTTGTGGCCGAGCATCCCCAGGGCCTCGACGCCCTGGGCGCGCAATCACATCCCGTACCGGCTCAACTATGGGCTGGACATCCGCGGGGGCGCGCGGCTGTCGTACGACGTACAGATCGGCCAGGCCATCGCCGACCGGAGAAACCGCAGCCTGGAGGACCTGCGCGAGGAGCTCGCGAGGGTCTTCGGCATCCACGCGGGCTCCTCGCGGGTGACGCCGGACGAGATGAACCGCTTGTCCCAGCGGGTGACCTTCCGCCCGGAGGCCAACAACCGGCAGTTCTCGGTGACCTTCCGCACGGCGGGCGACGCCGAGCGGCTCACCTCGGACCGGATCCAGCGCCGGGGCCTGACCAGGGTCAGCCAGAGCGGCCTCCGGGTGCTCCTCGCGCTGCGCAACGAGGAGGTGGAGACCCTGGAGCAGAACGCCGTCCAGCAGGCGATCCAGACCATCTCCAACCGCATTGACGAGCTGGCCATCAAGGAGACCAGCATCACCGCCCGCGGGGAGACCATCGTGGTGGAGGTGCCGGGCACGGACCCGCGGTACTTCAACCAGATCCGGGACATCATCCGGCGCACGGCGCGGCTGGAGTTCAAGATCCTGGACGACGAGAGCACGCTCCTGGAGGACATCATCCAGCGCGGCGGGCCGACGCCCCCCGCGGGGGCCGAGCCGCCCACGCTCACCCCGAGGCCCCTGCCGGCGGGGATCACCCTGGAGACCGAGCAGACCACGGCGGGCCCCGGGCGCACGGTGTACGCGCAGTACCTGCGCTCCAGCGGGGCCAACGCCCGGGCGGCCCTGGAGGAGTACCTCACCAGCGTGGCGAGCCTGGTGCCCAACGAGCGCCAGCTCCTCATCGGCCGCGAGGACCGCCGGGCGGCGCCGGGGAGGCCCCTGTCCCGGGAGGAGGTGTGGCGCACGTACACGGTGTACTCCGTGGCCCAGGTGGACGGGAGCATGATCTCCGACGCGCTGGTGAGCTTCGACACGCAGGAGGGGCAGCCCTTCGTGTCGCTGACGTTCTCCCGGCGCGGGGGCGAGGTGTTCGGGAACGTGACGCGGGAGAACGTGAAGCGGCGCTTCGCGATCGTGATGGACGACAAGGTGAACTCCGCGCCGGTGATCCAGACGGCGATCACGGGGGGCCAGGCGCGGATCACCCTCGGGGGCGGCGGGGACGTGCAGCGGCAGTACGCCGAGGCCAACGACCTGGTGGTGGTGCTCCGGGCCGGGGCGCTGCCGGCGCCCTTGTCCGGCGGCAAGGAGGACTACATCGGCCCGACGCTGGGGAACGACACCATCCGGAGCGCGCGCAACGCCATGCTGGTGGGCATCGCGCTGGTGCTGGCCTTCATGGCGGTGTACTACGGCTGGGCCGGGTGGATCGCCAACGTGGCGGTGCTCCTGAACCTGCTGTTGCAGCTCGGGGCGCTGGCGCTCTTCGGGGCGACGATCACCCTGCCGGGCCTCGCGGGCCTGGCGCTGACGGTGGGCATGAGCGTGGACAACAACGTCTTGATCAACGAGCGCATCCGCGAGGAGCAGCGCAGCGGCAAGAGCCTGCGGGCCTCGGTGGACGCGGGCTACAAGCATGCCTTCACGGCCATCTTTGACGGCCACGTGACCACGTTCATCTCGGGGATCGTGCTGCTCCAGTACGGCACCGGGCCCGTGAAGGGCTTCGCGGTGACGCTGCTGATCGGCATCGTGGCCAACCTGTTCACCGGCGTCTTCGCCACGCGCGTGGTGTTCGACTGGCTGGTGCGCGGGCTCAAGGTCAAGACCCTGCTGGCGGCGAGGTAGAGGGCGCCATGGAGTTCCACAAGAGCGGCAAGGTCTACGACTTCATGTCGATCCGGAAGTACTGGATCACGTTCTCCATCGTGCTGGCGCTGGTGTCCGCGGTGCTGCTCTGGAAGCCCGGCCCCCGCTTCGGGATTGACTTCCTGGGCGGCACGGAGCTCACGATCCAGTTCGCGGGCCCGGTGGACGCGGGGGCCCTGCGCCGGAGCCTGGAGCGCATGGGGCACGAGCGCCCGGAGGTGGTGCCCACGCTCCGTCGCAACGAGTTCATCCTGCGCATCGAGAAGAGCACCACCATCGCCCAGCGCGACGTGGACCGCTTCCGCCGTGCGGTGACCGAGCGGCTCCAGCGCGAGGGGGGCGGGCGCACGCTGCCGGAGTTCAAGCTCTCGCCCGGGGGGGACCACCTGATCGTGCAGTTCGCGGGCGGGAGCCCCTCGGCGGAGGAGGTGGCGCAGCTGTTGAACGATGCGGGCGCGCCGGTGCGGGGCGCCGTGGCCCTTCCCATCGGGGCCCGGGATGACCTCCGCTGGCAGGTGCCGCTCCGGGGCATCGGGGACGAGGTCTTCAGCAGGCTCACGGGCCCCCGCGAGGCGGGCGGGATGGGCGTGCGCGGGACGCTCTCGGCGAGCGTGTGGGTCTCCCCCAAGGCGGGCCGGGAGCTGCGGGACGCGGCGATCCTGGCGGTGCTCTACTCCATCGTTTTCATCATGATCTACGTGGCGCTGCGCTTTGATCTGCGCTTCGCCCCGGGGGGCATCCTGGCCCTGTTCCACGACGCCCTGGTGACCCTGGGGTTCTTCGTGGTCACCCGCAAGGAGGTCACCATCTCCACGGTGGCCGCGATCCTGACGGTGGTGGGCTACTCCATGAACGACACGGTGATCGTCTACGACCGGATCCGGGAGAACCTCGCGCGCCGCAAGGGCATCCGCATGCTGGAGGTGATCAACGTGAGCGTGAGCGAGATGCTCTCCCGCACGATCCTCACGTCCCTCACGGTGGTGCTGTCGGTGTCGGCCTTCGCGGTGATCGGGACCGGGGTGATCCGGGACTTCGCCTGGGCCATGATCGTCGGGGTGATCGCCGGGACGTACAGCTCCATCTACGTCGCCGCGCCGCTCACGGAGTGGATCGACTCCCGGTATTTCCACACCGGGACCCCGGCGCCGGAGCCCCGCCAGGGCCCGAGCGCCAGCGCCGCCAAGACCTGACCGCGGGGCCTCCGCGGGAAAGGCAACCTCCGGGGCGGTCCGTGCGATAACTCCAGACGGAAGGGACACCGCCCCACCGCCATGGACCTGCACGCAGCCCGGACCGTCACGTCACCGACCTCGCTCGCGGAGCTGTCGCCCTTCGGCCGGCGGGTGCTGGCCTCCCGGGGGCTCACGGACCCGGAGGGGATCCGGGCGTTCCTCTCGCCTCGGCTGGCGGACCTGACGCTCCCAGACACCATGGCCGACCGAGGTGTGGCCGCCGAGCGCCTGGCCCACGCCGTCCGCCGCGGGGAGCCCGTGGCGGTGTACGGCGACTACGACGTGGACGGGATCACCGCCGCGGCGCTGGTGACCCGGGCCCTCAAGGCGCTGGGCGGCGTGGTGACGGCCTACGTGGCCTCGCGCTTCGAGGGGGGGTACGGCCTCTCCGACGCGGCGCTGGAGCGCGTCTTGGCCTCGCGCCCGGCGGTGCTGGTGACCTGCGACTGCGGCACCAGCGACCACCCTCGGCTGGAGAGGGCGCGCGCGGCGGGCGTGGACGTGATCGTGGTGGACCACCACAAGGTGCCCGAGGAGGCCCTCCCGGCGCTGGCCTTCCTGAACCCCCACCGCCCCGGCTGCGGGTTTCCCTACAAGGGCCTGGCCAGCGTGGGGCTGGCGCTCTCCATCGCCGCGGCGGTGCGCGGCGCCCTGGGGAAGGCCCTGGATGTGCGGGCCTACCTGGACCTGGTGGCGCTGGGCACGGTGGCCGACGTGGCGCCCCTGACGGGAGACAACCGTATTCTCACCCGCGCCGGGCTCCAGCGTATCGGTGAGGGCCTCGGGTGCCCCGGCGTGAGGGCCCTGGTGCGCGAGGCGAGGCTGCGTCACGCGCCCTCGGCCAGGGACGTGGGCTTCTCGCTGGCGCCCTTGATGAACGCCCCGGGGCGCCTGGGTTCCCCGAGGCCCACGCTGGAGCTCCTGCTCTCGGAGGACGACGCCTCGGCGTCTCGGCTGGCGGCGGAGCTGGCCGAGGCCAACACGCGCCGCCGGGCGATCTCCCAGGACATGATCACTTCGGCGCTGGCGCAGGTGCGGGAGGTCTACGGGACGAGCATCCCCGCGGGCGTGGTGGTGGCGGCCGACGGGTGGCACCAGGGGATGGGGGGCATCGTGGCCGGGCGGCTCACGGACCGCCTCGGGGCCGCGGTGGCGGTGGTGGCGTTTGAAGGCGCCTTCGGGGTGGGGAGCGTGAGGGCGCCGCGGGGGGTGCGCGTCTACGACGCCGTAGCGGCTTGCAGGGACGTGCTCCAGGGCTTCGGCGGCCACGACGGGGCCGCGGGGCTCAAGGTCCACCGGGAGCACCTGGAGGCCTTCAGGGCGCGCTTCGCGACAGCGCCAGGGGGCACTGAGGGGGCCGCGGTGGCGGCTCCCGCGCCCGACACGGAGCTCACCGAGGACGACCTGGGGAGCGAGCACCTGGCCCGGGACCTGCGGTGCCTGGAGCCCTGCGGGGAGGCCAACCCGGAGCCCCTGGTGACGCTCATCGACGCGAAGCTCACGGACGACCGGGTGGTGGGGGACGTGCACCTGCGGTTGCGCCTCGGCGTCGGGAGGCGCTCCCTTCCCGGGTTCTACCGGGACGGGGTGAGCGCCCGGAGCGACGGCCTGGTGCCCCCTCGGGGCGCGAGGGTGAGCGTCCTGGGCACGCTCAAGCCCGACCCCTGGAGCGGCCCCGAGGCCGTGCAGCTCGAGGTGGTGTCGGTGAAGCGCGAGGGGTGACCTCACCGCCGGAGCGTGAGGTCCCCGGAGGTGGAGGTCACCGCGACGGACCCGTCGCCCGCGCCGAGGCGCCCGTCGGTGAGCCCCACGTTGTCGTGGAGCTCCCCGCTGACGGTCTGGAACTCCAACCGCAGCGAGCTCTCGGCGCTGAGCGTCAGCCTCGTATCGCCCGACACGGTGCGAAAGCGGAACGCACACCCGGCCCCGCAGAGGCCCGTCCAGTTGAGAGACCCCGAGGCGCTCTCGGCCTCGAAGCGGATCCCGAGGCCCGACAGCTGCGTCACGGTGATGTCCCCGGACACCGTGCGCACGTCCGCCGAGCCGCTCACCGCCCGAGCCTCCACGTCCCCGCTGGTGGCCTGCACCTGGAGCGACGCCACCCGCCCGAGGCGCACATCCCCGGAGGTAGTATGCGCACTTACATCACCCTGCATGTCGCCTGCGGTGATATCTCCCGAGCGGGTGCGCACCACGGAGCAGCTCCCCGGGGGGAGTTCGAGGACGACCCTCCCGGAGCCCAGGGCGTTGTCTCCATCGAAGCGCACGGCGACGCGATTGCCAGAGCCCTGGACGAGCCGCACCTGGCGGGCGGAGCCGTCTTCCACGCGGACGATCACCCGGTGGGGGTCTCCCGGGACGAGCTCCACGTCCGCGGAGAAGGTCTCCAGGGAGAGCTCTACGGGGCCCTGCACCGGGAGCTGGTCCCGGAGCGTGGCGCTCGACGGCGGGGGGTTCGGGTCCCCGCGGTGCGTGAGCTGGATGCTGTTCGGGTGGCGGCGCACCTCGAAGCGCAGGGCCAGGGTGGCCGCGGCGGCGCCCGCCAGGAGCCCCACGGCCAGGAGTCCGGCTCCCAGGGCCATGCGGCTCCGGGGCCTGGGCGGCGGCACCAGGGCCACGGCGCGGTAGGGCCCCGGACCCGCGGCGCGGGGCTGGAGTCGGCCCTCGATGCCCGCCCAGAGGCGCTCCATGGAGGCGGGCTCCTCGGGCTGGGCGAAGAGGGCCTTCTCGGCGCGGAGCCACGCGAGCTCCCGGCCACAGGACGGGCACGTGAGCGCGTGGGCCTGGACGGCCTCCTGGCGCTCCGTGGGGAGCTCGTTCCGGTCCAGGGCCTCGAGGGCCTCGGTGTCACACCCGCGCTGCATGGACGTCCTCCTTGGAGCTGAGTTCTTCGATGAGGCACAGCCGGAGCTGGCTCCGGCCTCGGTGGAGCTCGTTGCGCACGCGGGCGACGCTCCAGCCGAGCACCGTGGCGATGTCCCCGTAGTCCAGGCCCTGATCGATCCGCAGGAGGAGCGCCGCGCGGCGCTCGTCGCCGAGGCGCGCCAGGGCGCGCGCCAAGAGCGCGCGGGTCTCTCCTGCCAGGAGCAGGGCCTCGGGGTCCGGCGAGGCGTCCGGGGCGCCGTCTTCGACGGGCTCCTCCATGGGGATCGTGCGGGCGCGCTGGCGCCGCTGCTCCCAGGCCACATTCCGGGCGATGCCCAGGAGCCACGGCAGGAGCCGCTCTACGGGGGTCCCGGCCAGGAGGCCCTGGTGCGCTCGGACAAAGGTCTCCTGGGTGCCCTCGTCGGCGGCCGAGCGGTCCCCGAGCTGGGCCCGCAGGAAGCGCCAGACGCGCGCCCCGTGGCGCTCGAAGACGGCGCGCCAGGCGCCCGGAGCGCCCCTCCGTACGCGGTCCAGGAGCCAGAGGTCCGAGGGAGAGGGCTCTCCCGCGGGCTCCGGCGGCGGTGGGTCCGGGCCTTCCATGGGGGTCGTGAAGAGTTCCACAGCGGGAGGTGACCCGAGGAGGGCCTTTGTCTCAGCGCGTGGAATTTTTTCTCGCGTGGCGCCGGGCCTTCTTCTTCTCCACCACGGCCTTGCGTCGGGCCATGAGGGAGGCCGTAGGCGCCCGACCCTTGAGCGGGGTCTGCTCCCGGTGGTGCTCGTCAAAGGCCCCGGCGGGGGCGCCCAGCTCAAAAACGGCCACCTCGCGCTTGCCGCGCTCCCCGAGGCGCAGCGGGATCACCGCCGCGCCGATGCCAGCGCCCACATACACCGCCCCGTGCGTGGCCCGGTCCCCGTAGAGGCCATGTACATACTTGTGCCCTGCGAGCTTCCCGATGGCCAGCTCGTGGAGCCTCGCCAGGGTCACCTGCCCCCCGTGGGTGTGCCCCGAGAGCACCAAGGGCACGCCCGCGGCCCAGAGGGCGTCGGCCTCCTCGCCGATGTGGGACAGGCCGAGCGTAGGCAGGTCCTTGCGCAGGCCGTGCAGGGCCTTGCGGCGGTCCGCGTGGCCCGTGTACGCGTCGTCCAGGCCCAGCACCTGGAGCCGCTGGTGGCGCACGGTGATCACCGTGTGGGCGTTGTCCAGGAGCTCCACCCCGGCCCTGCGGAGTGCATGCCGCACCTCGTCGGCGCCGGACCAGTAGTCGTGGTTGCCGAGGACGGCAAAGACCGGGACCTTGAGCGAGGCGACCACCTCCTGGAGGGCGTCGAGGTATTTCTGCGAGTGGCAGACGAAGTCGCCGGTGATGACCACGAGGTCCGGGTGGGTCTCGTGGGTCCTGCGTACGGCTTCGTGATGGACGGCGATGGGGGTGATGCGCCCGACGTGGAGGTCCGTGAGGTGGGCGACGCGGATGCCGTCGAGGACGCCTACATAGGCCTCCGGGCCGGAGAAGCGCCGGACCTGGATGGAGGGGCGGCGGGTGGGGGGTGGGCTCTGAGGCTCCGGGAGGATCTTCAGGAGCTTGCGCAGCGTGGCCGGGAGCCCTGGCACCCGGACACTATAGCGCACTCACCAGCCGCGGCGCGGGGGGGGCGGGGCGAACTGGTTCGGGAAGGGCGAGGCGGTCTCGCGGAGGATGGTCTCGTTGGGGTCCTGGTAGGGCTGGAGCACCACACCCCGCTCGGAGAAGAGGGCCACGCCGATGACGCCCACGTTCCGGGCGCTTCCCATCTGGGCGGCGTAGCTGTCCCCGACGGCCCCGAAGCGGAAGGCGGCCACGGTGTGCAGGTCCTGCCGGAAGCCGTCGATCTCCAGCCGTCCGTAGGGCGGGAGGATGTAACCCCGGTGCGTGTAACCCGCGGTCTCGCCGTTGATCACGTCGAGGCCGTCGACGCTGACCACGGCCTCGAAGCGCGCGGCGGTGCTGTTCTCCAGGACGATGGTGTACCGCTGCCCGGCGTGGCCGAAGACGTAGTTCCGGTCGTTCACCCGGTAGCCCGCGAGGGGGCTGTTGCCCTCGTCCCGGAGCGAAACCCGGATGCCGTTGTTGTACACGCCGAAGTACGGCAGCGTGGTGGCCGCGTGGAAGGCCGCCTGGGCCGTCACGCCCGACGCGTCGTTGTAGAAGACCGCCGCGGTGTCGAAGGGCTGCGAGGACGCCCTCACGAAGGGCGTGTAGGTCATCGCCGACGCGCGCGTCTCGCCGTACTCCGTGGCCAGGCCCTGGCGCTGCGAGGGCGGAGGCTCGTACCCCGGCGCCACCCCGCCGTTGCTCTCCACCGAGGGGGTGCGCGACGCGCTGGTGGTGGCCGGGGCCACCATGTCACCGGAGACGGTGGAGCCGTACCCTCCGGTGGGCTGCGCCGCGGGCGCCCCCGACGGCGACGGGGCGTAGCTCCCGCCGGAGCTCTGGGCCGTCACGGTGCCCACGGAGTAATCGCTCCGGGCGTAGCCCGTGGTCCCGCGGGCGCTGGACACCCCCGCGCAGCCCCCGAGGGCTCCGGACAACAGCAGCAGCGAGGCACAGACGGGCAGGACGGTCTTCATGGGGGCTCCCTTTCGGTCTCGTGGCAGGGAACGCCCCCGCGGCGGGCGGCTTACAGCCCTTTTCACCGGCTCTGTTCCAGGGGGCCCTCGCAGGGGTTCTCGGCCGCGTGGCCCTGCATCCGCAAGGTGTACGGGTCCACGATGGCGAAGGCCCCGAGGTCCGGCCAGCGCCAGCCCATCAGGGCGAGGTAATGTCCGTCCCCGGTGGGGAAGAGGGCGGCGTTCTCCAGGGAGGTGTGGGCCAGGGTGCGGGCCTGCACCGTGCGCGAGCGCCCTGCGGCGCCCTGGACCGTAAAGGTCCCTCCGCGGGTGCTGCCCCGGAAGCCTCGGGTGGCGAGCTCCACGCGCTGCACCGGCGGCACGAGCTCGGGCTCCGAGGGGGCCTCCGAGGGGGCGTCCCGGGCGTCCTGACGGTCCGTTCGGAAGGCCATGGGATCCACCAGGTAGCACCGACCCTCACGGGAGGGGGGCACGACCCCGCAGAGCTCCAGGCGACCCTCCAGGGCCCTCAGGCGCGTCGCGCGGAAGGCCCGCGGGAAGCACGGGGTGTGCTCCTGCCCGGAGCCCAGGTTTGGAAATGTCGGCCGGGGGACCTCCGGCGCGCGCGCCACGTCCAGGGGGTTCCCCTGGCTCCTCCGGGGCTCCTCCCGGCGGGCCGGGGGCGAGGGCTCGCGCAGACACCCCAGGATACTCACTCCGAGCCAGCACCCTCGCGCCATCGGTCCCATTCGGGACACCATAGCGCATGGGACCATGGGAGCCCCGAAGGGATGCTACCCTCCCTCGCCGTGCTCCGACCGCTCACCCTCACCCTGTGCATGACCCTGGCGTCTCCCGCGTGGGCCCAGCCCGCTCCGAACCGCGCCCCGGCGCAGGCCCCGTCTGGAGTGACCCTCACCATCCAGCGCGAGAGCCTCCCCAACGGTCTCCGGGTGGTGCTCGCCCCGGACCGCACGGTGCCCACCGTGGCCGTGGCGATCTATTACGACGTCGGCTCCAGGGTCGAGCCCGAGGGCCGCACGGGCTTCGCCCACCTCTTCGAGCACCTCATGTTCGAGGGCACCGAGGACCTCCCCAAGGGCGAGTTCGATCGGCTCCTGGCCCTGCGCGGCGCGGACTCCAACGCCACCACCAGCGAGGACCGCACCAACTACTTCGAGATGCTCCCGTCGAGCGCGCTGGAGCTCGGGCTGTGGCTCGAGGCCGACCGCATGCGCGCCCTGGCCGTCACCGCCGAGGCCTTCGAGAACCAGCGCCTCACCGTGCAGGAGGAGCGCCGGCAGTCCTACGAGAACCGCCCGTACATGCCCTCGTTCCTGCGCCGCGACGAGCTCGCCTACCAGGGGTACTTCCCCTACAGCCACAGCACCATCGGGGACATGCGCGACCTGGAGATGCCCGGCCTCGCGCCCGCCGCGCAGCTCCAGCGCGTGCGGGACTTCCACGCGCGCTTCTACGCGCCCGACAACGCCGTGCTCGCCATCGCCGGAGACTTCGAGCCAGCCCAGGCCCTGGAGCTCGTGCGCCGACACTTCGGGGGCATCACCACCCGCCGAGGAGCCCCCTGGAGCGACCCGGGCTTCACCCCCGTCGGCCGCGAGCTCACCGAGCAGCTCACCGACACCCACGCAGAGCTCCCTGCATTTCATCTGGTGTGGCATATCCCCCCACGTCGGACTACAGATCACTACCCCCTGGAGCTCCTGGCGTCGATCCTTGGCAACGGCGAGTCATCGCGGTTGTACCGCACGCTGGTGAAGGACCAGGAGCTCCTGGCGGAGGTGCAGGTGGGCACCGAGGACCGCCGGGGGCCGGACATGTTCGCGCTCTGGGCCCTCTGCGCCGAGGGGCACACCCCCGCCGAGGGCAGAGCCGCGGTGGACCAGGTCCTCGCGAGGCTCCTGCGCGAGGGGGTCACCGAGCGCGAGCTCCAGAAGGCGAAGAACACCTTCCGGGCGGCCTTCGTGTTCAACCTCCAGACCCCGCTGGAGCGCGCGGAGTACCTCGGGATGACCGAGCTCTACCACGGCGACGCGACGCTGGTGAACTCGGAGCTCTCGCGCTACGACGCGGTCACCCTGGCGGACCTCGCCCGCGTGGCGCGGCAGTACCTGGTGCCCTCGAACCGCATCGCGTTGGACGTGCTCCCGGCGCCCGCGGCGCCGTCCTCCGCGCCCGCGGCGCCCTGACCGGGACCTTCAGGGACCCAGGCGCACCAGCGAGCGCACACCCGAGCCTCCGCCGGGGATCGCGTAGCTCACCGGGCAGGCCACGGCGCGGCCTCGGGCGTCCAGGCACCCGCCGGACCCGGTGCCGGGCTCGCCGCGGCTCCCGCTGAAGAGCGCCGTGGACACCGCGGCGATGCCCCCGCGGGCCTCTCCGACATAGAGCGTCGCGCCGTCACCCGACAGCACCATGCTGTACACCGGCCCGTTGATCCCCACATCGTAGCTCACGCTACCATCGGCCAGGGTGCCCACCTGCAGCGACCCGGAGCCCTCCAGCGGTCCCCCGGGACGCCCGGAGATCTTGCCCCAGTAGAGCCGGTCCCCCGCGCCGGTCCACACCAGCGCCGTGGGCACGCTCGCGGCCTCGAAGAAGCGCCTCGCGGGGTCCGAGGGGTACAGGTCCAGGGGCGTCCCGGTGCCCACGTCCACCACGATCACCCGGTTGTTCCCAAAGCCCGCCACCGCCAGCCGCGTGGCCACGGGGTTGAGCGCCATCGCAAAGGGCCTGGGCCCGCCGCCGAGGTCTGTGACATAGCCTGTCACTTCGTTTCCCATGACCATGCAGTCCGTGGCGTTGCGCACGCTCACGATGGCGAGGGAGCTCCCGGCGTTGGAGGCCGTCCCGAGGAGGCCCACGTACGCGCGGGTGTCCGTCGGGAGGAGGACCACCTGGTCGGGCACCGAGGCGCCCGCGGGCTCGCCCACCGGGCGCGGCAGGGGAATGGTCTCGCACACCACCCGGCGGTCCAGGTCAAGGACGGCGAGCTGGTCGGTGCCCGAGAGCGCCACGAAGGCGTAGCGCCCGGTGGACGTCACCGCCACGCCGCGCGGGGCGCTCGCGGCCCCGAACTCCACCCGCGACACGCCCATCGGCGCGCCCATGGTGGTGGTCATCACGTTGTCGTCCCAATCGATCTCGCGCTCGGCGCCCTCGATGACGGACACCAGCGAGAGGGTGCCGTCGGTGAACGAGGTCACCACGGCGCGGGTGGGCCCGGGGCCGGTACCCCGCACCACGGCGAGCTGGCGCGGGAGGGTGCCCACGTTGAGCACCCCGGTGGGGCTCCCCCCCAGGGGCGCGCGGGTGACGCTCCCGCCGGAGAGGTTCACCCGGAGCATGCCCCCCGCGAGGGCGATGTCCGAGTCTCCGGAGCAGAGCGTGGGGGCGCCCATGGCAGGGGTATACGGCGCGGGGCAGTAGCTGTAGCTGTCGGGGTTGCGGTAATCGAAGCGCCAGGCGCCCACCACCACCTGACGCATCTCCGCCACGAAGCACGGCTGGTGGCACAGCCAGCCGTGGAGGGCGTCCACCAGGTCCGCGCCCGCGGCGCCGACGTTGACCCGGCCCATCGTCGGCAGGTGCGTGAAGATCGCGAAGTTCATGGGCGCCATGGGATTCAGCGGCGGCGCCAGGGCCGGGAGCCGCGAGAGCTGCCACAGGGCCCCGGAGACCACGCCCTCGGAGACGTTGCCGGTCTGGTCGTCTACGGGCGCCGTGTTGAGCACCGTCGCGGGGGGGCCCTGATCGATGGGTGAGGTGAAGCCCCCGCCGGAGTTGAAGTCGTAGTAGCAGCTATTGCCCGAGAGCACGGAGCCCCAGAACGACGCGACGCCCTCGCTCCAGGCCAGGGGCGGGACCACCTGCTGGGCCGGGCCGTGGGCGCCCCCCGGGGAGTTGTCCTGCGAGCGCTTCGCCATGAGGTAATGGCCGAACTCGTGGCGCAGGACGGGCACGTCCCACTGGTCCGGGTCCGCCGCCTGGCCCCCCACAAAGAGCGTGGTGGTCGCGTCGGAGTAGCAACTGATGGGCGCCCCGCAGCCGGCCATGGTGGTCGTCAGGTCCTGCCACTCCACGGTCAACGGCGGGAGCACCCCGCCGATTTGCGCCAGCGTCGCGGTCCGGGCGCTCCCGATGACCCGGAGCACCGCGAAGGCCCCCGCGGTGGCGCCGGTGATGTCCACGTTGTGCGCGGCGGGACCCGGTCCCGCCACCGCAAAGCTCGCGCTGGTCAAGCGTTGCAGCGCCGCGGCCCGGTCCACCACCCGCACGTTCGGCGACGCCGCCGCGCCCACGAAGGCGCTCACCCTCACGCGGAAATTCCCCCCCGCGGACGCGAAGGTCGCGGCGTAGTTCCCCGCGGCGTTGGTGTTGGTCGTCGCGACGACGGCGCCGTCGCTCACGCGCAGGACCTCCACCTGCCCGGGGACCGTGAGCCACGCCATTTCGTTGTAGGCCGCGGCGCCCAGGAGCGCGCAGGGCACCTCCGTGGCCACCACCCTCCGGCGGAAGCGCACCCGGCCCGTGAGGGTGACCATCCCCGGACCGCCCCGGCCCAGGGCCTCCACGGCGAGGGTGAAGGGCACCCACGGGCTCGCGGTCCCCGCGGCGTCCAGGGCACGGACCTGGAAGCGAACAGTCCCCGTCGGCGCGCGCGACGCCAGGGGCAGCGCGAGGCGCAGCGCGGTCCTCCCGCTGGCGCCGTCCGCCAGGGGCACCGCCGCGTGGCCCGCGAAGCCCTCGGCGGTGAGCTGGAGCACCCTCAGGGGGACGCCCGCCCGCGCGGTCCAGCGCAGCTCCAGCGCGGCCTCGCCGCCAGGCGCCACGGTGCGGTCACCGGTGACCGAGTCCACCCGTGGCGGCGCCCCGGCCGCGCTCACGGCGCCCCCTCCGGGCGGCGCGCGCTCCACGGAGCCCCCCTCCGGCTCGAAGGGCAGGAGCGGCGTGTTGGCGAGGCGCACGGTCACCGGGACCCGCAGCGGGAGCTCCGGGCGAGCGCGGTCCCTGGCCGTGAGCACCACGGTGTACTCCCCGTCGGCGCGGGTGTTCCCCGCGGTGATGCGGTACCGCACCGCGTAGGCCCCGCCGCCCAGGTCCATCACCGCCACCCCCGAGGGCAGGAAACCGCTGTCAAGCGCGGAGAAATCCCCCGTGAGCTCCAGCCCCGCGGCGCTGAAGCGCGCGTCCAGGAGGACCTCCTCGCCGTCGCGGTACTCCAGCTCGCTGGCGCTCACCTCCTCGGCCCTCACCGGCGGAGCGTCGAAGCGCAGCCTCACGCTGTCCGTCGCCGTCCGGCCGCGCTCGTCCACGAGGCGCACCGCCACGAGATGCTCTCCCGCCGGGGCCTGCGACGGGTCCACGGTGAGCGTCGCCACGCGCGCGTAGGTGACCGACACCACGGCCCCGTCTCGCAGGAGCGCGAGCGCGTAGAAGCCGTCCGGCGCGCTCAGCTCAAGGCGCAGCGGCGTGAGCTCCCGCAGCGTGGTGCCCGCCGCGGGGCTGGTGATCCGCACCGTCGGCGCCCCGCGTGAGGGCCCCACGTCCCCGACGGGCGCGTCCGGCGTCGGGACCACCAGGTCCGGCGCAGGCGCCGTCGTGTCCTCCGAGACCTCGGGCGCCGCGTCCATCCCCGCCGCGTCCATCCCCGCCGCGTCCATCCCCGCCGCGTCCATCCCCGCCGCGTCCGCGATCGCGCTGTCCGCGGCCACGGCATCGGTCCTCCCGCCGTCCGTGTCACTGCCATCGCTCGTCGGCGCCGCGTCCCCGGTGGCGCCGTCGGAGGCCCCGTCTGGGGTCCCATCGGAGGGCGCCGGGCCGTCCCCGGGAGTGACCGAATCTGTCGCGATTTCAACGATATCCGCCGTCATGACGTCGGCCGCGAGGTCCGTCGGGTTCGCGTCCCCGGGACCGTCCTGCGAGGCCTCGACCACGCCGTCACCCGGCGCGTCCAGGCCCGGGCTCGTGTCGGTGATACCTACATCACCCGAGATGTCGGTTACGCCCGTGTCTGGCGCTGGGGGCGGCGAGTCACCGCAGGAGGCCACCGTCGCGAGACAGAGGCACCACAACCCGAAGAGGCGAGAGGTGTTGGTCCACGGCGACATCGTCGCCGAGCGTACACCCCTTTGGGGAGCGCCTCAGGGCGCGCGGCGCAGGGGCGGCCGGGCCACCAGTCCGGGCCTCGCGAGACCCGGCCTCGCCGCGGCGCCGACGAGGGGACGGGGAGCGCCCGGCGCGGCAGTCGCGGCGGCCAGGGGGGCCGCGGGACCGCTCGCCGACGGACTGGTCACGGCCGCGCTGGAAGGACACGCCGCGCACGGCGCGCACACCGGCGCGGGGAGCTGCACCACCGTCGGGGGCGTGTGCACCACCTCCGCGGGCTGGCGGAGCGCCACGCCCCAGGCCAGCGCGTGGGCGATCCCCGCGATCACGATGGCGTTGGCCAGGATCCACGCGGCGACCACCGCGGGGGACCGCTCCGCCGGGCGCTGCAGGTAACTCGGCGGCGGGATGGTGATGGCCTCGGTGCGCTCCCCGGGCCGCGCCGAGCGGGCGCCCCTCGGGGGCAGGTCCTCGTCGTCGGTGTCGGTGATCGAAGGCCATGCCCGCGGCGCCGCCTGCGCTACGGGCTGCGCGATGACCGGCGCGGACGCGGGCTCCGGGGCGGCCTTGGACGCCTCCAACACCTCCGGGGCCGCGGACACCAGGATCACCTCGCGGGGCTCCGCCGGGGGGGTGACCTGAGAGGGGATGACAAGAGGCGGGGTCACCGGGGTAGGGGTGGGGGCCTCGGAGGATGCCTGGGCGGCGGGTGGAGCTTCCTCCCGCCCGGCCGCGGGCCTCGGGCCGCTGTCTCCGGACGCCGCCTGAGAGGGCATGGGCGGCGGCGCGGGCGTGGCAGCCGCGGGCTCGATCTTCGCCGGAGGAGGCGCCGTGGGCACCTCCTTCTGGGTGATCTCCGTCGGGTCGTCGAAGGGCTCGGGCTCATCGGCCCGGACAGCGCCGTTACGCGGCACCTTGGGGGCCTTGGGGATCGCCAGGCCCGCGCTGCTGCCCGTCCGCGGGACGGTGGTGGGCGCCAGGCGCGCGGGGCCCGCAGCGGCCTGTGGGGGCTTCGGGGTCAACGGCGCCACCCCCGAGGGGGGCGTACGCACCGACGCCGGAGCCACCCCCGCCAGCGTCGACGACGGCGCCACGCGGGCCGGGGCCAGGCCCTCGTGGAGGGCCATCATCACGGGCGTACCCGACGGGCCGAGGGCCACGAATTTCATCGTAGGCATCTCGTCCGAGGGGCTCATCGCGGGGCGCTTCTTCGGCACCGGCGGGCCCACGTCGGGCTTGGAGACCTTGTCCGTGGGCTCGTCGGGGACCCGCCCGGCCCTCGCGGGGTTGCTCAGGCTCGCCTGGAGGCTCACCGCCAGGGCCTCCGCGAAGACCCCCGCGGAGGGGTGCCGCGCCTCGGGGCTGAGCGCCCACGCCCGGAGGATCACCGCGTCCACTTCGGGGTCCACGTCGTCCCGGTGGTCGCTCACCCTCGGGCGAGCGCCGCCGCGGATCGCGTCCAGGACGGCCGGGCCGTCCCCCGGGAAGGCCGGGCGCCCCGTCAGGAGCTCGTACACCAGGGTCCCAAGAGAGAATACGTCCGCCGCGGCAGAGAGGTTCTCCACCCCGGCGGTCTCCTCCGGCGAGCGGTACCCTGGCCGCCCCGGCGGGAAGCGGGTGCGCGAGGCGCTGCCGACCTCCAGGAGCTTCACCCGCGCGTCGGGGTCCGCCAGGAAGAGGTTCTCCGGCGTCAGGGCCCGGTGCACCACCGGCGGCGAGCGCCCGTGGAGGTGCTCCAGCGCGCTCCCGAGGGCCTTGACGATCCGCGCCACCTCGTCCAGGGGCATCGCCCGGGTGCGACTGACCAGGATCTCCGCGAGGGTCTCCCCCTGGAGGAGCTCCGTGAGCACCAGCGGGCGGTTGCCCAGGTAAGCCACCGCGTGGGTCTGAACCAGGTTCGGGTGCTCCAGCGTGCGGTTGAGAATGGCCGTGTTCTCGAACCACTCGCCCAGGTCCTCCAGGAGGTCCTCGTGGAGCAGGTGCGCCGCCAGGCGCTGCCCCTCGGCGTTGCGCACGGCGTAGACCGTACGCACCTGACCTTCACCGACGACCCCTTCGACCACATAGTTGCCGGGCAGCACCGTGTCCTTGGGGAGGGTCTCGCGCATGGTCCTGGGCTTCTCTCCAATGGTTTCTAGGCGAAATCGCAGGTCCGCGCCAGAGCTCCGGGGCGCGCTCCTCACCCGGGCCGGTCCTCGCGGGTGAGGGCGAACCAGTCATCGCTGGCCTTGCCCCCCCGCCATGCCCTGCCGATGGTGACGTGGTCGCTCACCCGCCGGAGGCGGTCCACCATGCCCACCCAGACCAGCCTCCCGAGGCGGGCCTCGTTGGGGAGCACCTCGGGCCAGCCCTCGGGCTTCCCGACGGGCTTCTTCGCGGGGACCGATCCGTAGTCAATCACCAGCTCCTTGCCCTCGACGCGGGCGAGGAAATACCCCGGTCCCGTGGCCCTCCCCCAGAACTGGTGGTTGTAACCCCAGAGGGTGTCCGTGGTGTCCCCGTCGGGCCGGCAGAAGCGCTTCTGGAAGTGGGAGAACAGCGGCAGGCTGTTCTTCCCGTGGTGGATCACCTCCACCAGGGCGTCGGTGCCCGCCGGGACCAGGGCCTCCAGAGAGAGCCCCTCGGCGTCCGCGGCGAGGTCGACGAGCCTCGCGAGGTCCCGCGGCGCCAGGCCCGCGATCGCATGCCTGCGGGCGTGGTTCCCGCAGCCCTCAAGAGCCCCCTGGAGGCGCTCGAGGTTCGGGGTGGGCGACACGAGGTGCGAGAGGTCCATGGTCCTTGTGGACCACCCTGGTACCAGACCGGCTACGGGTCTGTACAGGGCTCTAACCGGCCACGGTGACCCGGTTGCGCCCGCCGGTCTTCGACGCGTAGAGGGCCTTGTCGGCCAGTTCGAACAGGTCCCTCGCGCTCGCGGCGTGGGCCGGGGCGCTGGCCACGCCCGCGGACATGGTGACCTGTACCGATCGCTCGCCGCAGGGGACCACGCTGGCCTCGACGCGCCTCCGGCACTCGTTCAAGAGGGCCTCGGCGGCCTCCGGGGTGGTGTCCGGGAGCAGCATGCAGAACTCCTCGCCGCCGTAGCGGAAGGCCTTGTCCTGGGTGCCCGGCCGGACCGTGGCCGCGAGCTCCCGGGCGACGGCCACCAGCACCGTGTCCCCGGCGGCGTGGCCGTAGGTGTCGTTGACCTTCTTGAAGTGGTCGATGTCCACCACCACCAGGGTGAGGGGGGAGCCCTTGCGCCGGACGTGCTCCAGGCCCTCGTCCAGGGTGGTGGTGAAGTGCTTGCGGTTGGCCAGGCCCGTGAGCCGGTCGGTGATGGACTCGGAGTAGAACCGGGCCCGGTGGAGGTTCACCGCGGCCTGGTCCGCCAGGCCCAGGAGGAGCTGCTCGTCCTCCTCGCCGAAGCGCCCGATGGGGTCGAGCTCCAAGGAGCCCGCCACGTCCCGGACCTTGTTGGTCAGGGTGATCACCCCCATCACCTCGCCGCCGTAGAGGAGCGGCACCGCGAGGATGCAGTACGCGACGTTGCGCCCGACCTGCTCGATGCGGCTCCGGTCGTTGATGCGCACCGGGCGCTTGCTGGCCGCGGCCTTGCCCGCGACGCCCTCGCCCAGGGCGAAGGGCCGGGTCTCCATGCGCCCATCGTTGATGGCGTCCCGGGTGGCCTTGGGGATGTTCCCCCAGACGACCTTGATCTCCAGCTTGCGGGTCTCGGGGTTCAGGAGCATCAGGTTGGCCTTCTGGGCCTTCAGGGCTCCCACCGCGGTGGAGAGCGACTCCATGGTGAGGGCCTTGAAATCGTTCACGTTGGCGAGCTGCTGGTTGATGTCGTACAGGGTCTGGAGGTTCTTCAGGATGCGCACGTTCTTCTCGTAGCGCACCGCGGAGTCGATGTTGGTGGCCCCGACCGCGGCGATCTCCTGGAGGAAGGTGTACTCGTGCTCGGGCACCGGGGCGCCGTCGTCGCAGGGGCCCAGGGTGAGCACCCCCAGGACGCGGCTGCCGCGCACGATGGGCACCCAGAGCTCGCTCCCGAGCACCCCCAGGTTCCAGCGCGCGAAGGCCGTCTTGAAGCGCGGGTGCTTCTGCAGGTCCAGCACGGAGAACACATCCCCCTGCTGGACGAGCTGCCACAGGAGCCCTTTGTCCTGTGGGAACTTGAACATGAACAGCTCCTCCTCCTGGCCGTCCAGGCTGTAATGGTCCGGGAGGCCCTGGTAGGCCCTCACGCGGTAGAACACGCTGTCCGGGTCCAGGTCGTCCAGGAGGAGCACGGCGCTGGAGGCCACGCCGTAGCGCTCGCGGCAGACGGCCATGAAGGCATGCAGGAGCTCCTCCACGGTGCCCGCCTCGGCGAAGCCCTTGCCCGACTGCAGGAGCGCCCGCATCTCGAACACGGCGTTGTCGAGCTCCACGGCCTTCTTGCGCCAGAAGGCCAGCTCCCGGCGGGTGGAGTCGAGCTCCAGCCCGTCCCCCGGCATGGCCGTCTTGCGGTTCCCGGGGCCCACGTTCCGGGACCGGTGGGGCACCACGCTCCGGAGCTCGCCCGTCAGGGGCGCCTCGATGGAGTGGTTGAGCTCGGTCGGGGCGGGCGGGGCGTCCGTGGGGGGCTTCATGGCTCTCCGCAAGAACGGCGCCTTCACGGTCGGGCTTGAGGACAGAACGGTCGGGCTTGAAGCCCCGCGGGGACCGTGCCACCGTCGGGCCGTCGATCCCAACGGACGAGGTAGTCATGCAACGGCGTCTCCTGCTCGCACCAATCCTTCCGTTCTCCCTGCTCCTCCTGGACTGTGGCGGCCCCGTCGAGGACCCCACCTGCGGGGTCACCACGTTCAACCCCGCCACCGGGACCTTCCGGGCCTTCCCGGCGTCCAATGAGAACGCCCGCAAGGTCAACGCCTTCCTCCAGGCCACCCTGGACCTGAACACCAACATCAACCAGATCCATGACGGCGTCCTGGACGCCTGCCGCGCCATCGGCAACGACCTCGGCATCCCCGCCAGCGAGTACACCCCCACGACCATGGGTGAACCCCCCGTGGTGACGGTGTGTGGTCGTGTAGGCAGGGAGATCCAGACCATCATCCAGATGGCGCTCCCTCGGGACGCGCGGCTGGAGGTCGTGGCGACGGCGCCGCGGTGCAACGTGAACCTGGACCTGGTGGCCCAGTGCGCGGCCCAGTGCACGGGGCAGGCCACGGTGGAGGTGCCGAGGTGCCAGCCCGGGGACCTGGTGGTGATGTGCAGCGCGATGTGCTCCGGGCGCTGCCAGGGCATGTGCGGCGCGGCGTGCACCGGGAGTTGTACGGGGACCTGCATGGGCGGCTGCATGGGGACCTGCTCGGGGACCTGCTCGGGGACCTGCAACGGGACCTGCGTGGGCACCTGCAGCGCCATGGACGGCAGCGGGCGCTGCACCGGGACGTGCATGGGCACCTGCATGGGGAGTTGCACCGGGAGCTGCGCCGGGAGCTGCTCGGCCAACTGCATGGGCGGGTGCATGGGGACCTGCACCGCGGGGTGCTCGGGGACCTGCACCGGGGAGTGCCGCGGGGGCTGCTCGGCGATGGGCTCGCCCATCCGGTGCGAGGGCCGGGCGGACATCAACGTGGAGGCCCAGTGCGACGCGGCGTGTGAGGCCCGGGCCAACGTGACCGCCACCTGCACGGACCCCATGGTGACCATCTACGCCCGCGTGGGCAGCCCCGGGATGACCGCGAGGCTCAACACCCTGGTGACGTCGCTCCAGACCAACTACCCGAGGATTCTTACGGCGGCCGCGCGCATCGAGCGGCTCACCATGACCGTGCCGGCCTTCGTCCAGAGCCTGGACGGCGTGGCCCGCGCGGCGGTGAACGTGGGCGTCCAGGCCGTGGCCTGCACGGCCCAGGCGGTGGCCGTCAGCGCCGCCGCGGCGTCGAAGTTCAACGCCACGGTGAACGTGAGCGTGATGTTCAGCGCCAGCATCACCGCCACCGGCACCGCGCAGTAATCACCGCGCGCCGAGGACGGCCTCCTCGATCCACGCTGCGAGGTCCCGGGTGACCTCGTCGCGGTGGGTCTCGTTCAGGAGCTCGTGGCGGGCGCCCTGGTAGAGCTTGTCGTACACCCGAAGCATCCCGTGGTCCCGGTAGGCGTCCACCAGCATCCGGAAGCCCTTGAGCTTCGAGTGGATCGGGTCCCGCTCGCCGGAGACCACATAGAGGGGCATGGCCCTGGGCACCCGGGCGAGGTTCTCGGGCAGCGCGAGGCCCGGGAGAGCGTTCAGGAGGTCCACCCAGAGCTGGGTGCTGGCCTCGAAGCCGCACCACGGGTCGGCGATGTACCGGTCCACCTCCGCGGGGTCCCGGGAGAGCCAGTCGTACGCCGTCCGGGCGGGCTCGAAGGCCTTGTTGAACTCCCCGAAGGACAGCTTCGTCAGGAGGGCGGAGGGCTTCTTCGGACCCACCCTCCAGCGCTCGGCCCGGGCCACCACCCGCCCGATGGGCGCCAGGGGGTTGCTCACCCCGCTGGAGGAGCCCGAGAGCACCGCCCCCGCGAACTCCTCGCCCCGCTCAAAGAGCACCTGCTGCGCGAGATACGAGCCCATGCTGTGCCCGAAGAGCACCCTCGGCACGCCCGGCTGCTCCCGGGCGACCAGGTCCCCCACCCGGGCCAGGTCCTCCAGGACTCTGCCCCAGCCGTCCCGCTCGGCGAAGAAGCCTCGGGCGGCGCCCTCGGCGCCGGTGCGCCCGTGGCCCCGGTGGTCGCTCGCGTACACCGCGAAGCCTCGCGCCGTGAGCCCCTCGGCCATACGCCGGTAGCGCGCGCAGTGCTCCGCGAGGCCGTGGGCCACCTGCACCGTCGCCCTCACGGGCGCTGCCACCTCGGGCTCGGGTAGCCACCGGTAGCCCTGCACCACCACCCCGTCGTCGGTCTCCGGCAGCGAAAAGCTCGTCTCCTGCATCTTGGCGCGGGAGGATAACACCACCGCCCACCGCACACCGCGCGCAGGGTGCGGCACGCGCCCCGCAGGGTAGAGAAATGTACGCCGGGGCGATGCATCGGGGGCCGACCTGCGCCACAATGCCGGCCCGTGCGACTCCTTGGTGGCTTCTTCGGGCGGTCCCTGTTGCTGTGCTCCCTGGCGTGGGGCTCGTCGAGCTGCGGGGCCAAGACGGGCCTTCGGGTGTGGGACTCGGGGACGGACACGGAGCCCGAGGACGTCTTCGTGCGCTTCGACGCCTGCGTGGCGGGGCGCTTCACGCTGGTGCGCCGCAGCGCGCAGATGGTGTTCGTGATCGACCGCTCGGGCTCCATGGACCAGCCCTTGATGACCGCCGGGGGGATCACCCGCTGGGGGGCGATGCGCACGGTGTTCTCGCGCACGCTGCCGATGTTCGAGAACAACCTGGAGATGGGCGTGATGTTCTACCCGCGGGTGCCGGTGGACAGCATTCTCATGTACCGGCAGTACTGCCAGCTCACCTCGTCGGGCTCCATCGATGTGACCCCGAGGCTCCAGAACGCGGGCCCCGTGGTGGACTCGATCTTTCGTCACAACCCCTGGGGGGCCACCCCCACGGCGGCGGCCATCGTGCGCGCCACGGAGTACCTGCGCTCGCAGGACACCCGCGGGAGGGCCCGGTACCTGGTGCTGGCCACCGACGGGGCCCCCAACTGCAACGCCACGCTGGATGGGTCCACGTGCCTGTGCCTCGGGGGGCCGTCCACCTGCAACAGCCCCGAGGGGGTGCTCTCCTGCCTGGACGACCAGGGCACGCTCAACGCCATCTCCGCCGCCCGCCGGGAGGGCGTGAGCACCTACGTCGTGGGCATCGACGGGGACCTGGAGAGGCCCTTCGTGGACCTCCTGGAGCGCATGGCGGACATGGGCGGCAGGCCCCGCACGGACCGCCCGCGGTACTACTCCATCCGGGACCTGGACACCCTCCAGAGCGCGTTCACGGACATCCAGCGCACGGTGGTGCAGTGCGCCTACGTCACCCCCTCGCGCCCGGACAACCCTGACGCCATCGAGGTGAGCGTGGCCGGGCGCCCCATCCGCCGGGACCCCTCCCGGCGGGATGGCTGGGACTGGACCGACCGGGACTACGGAGAGCTCACCTTCTTCGGCCCCGAGTGCGACGCCATCGCCGCCCGCAGGCCACCGCTGGACGCACTGGTAACCTGCGGAGATCGTTAGACTTTTCGCACAATCTTCAGGCTCTCTTCGAGGCCCTCCCGGAGGCTGACGGAGGCCTTGAACCCGAGGCCCCGGGTGATGGCCTCGATGGAGGCCCGGGAGTGGCGGATGTCCCCGGGGCGCTCCGGGGCGTGCTCCACGGGGCTCTTGCTGTTGGTGAGGGACAGCACCGTGCGCACGAGGTCATTGATGGTGGTGATCCCCCCCTGGGCGACGTTGAAGACCTCCCCGTTGCCGCAGTCCGGCGAGGTGGCCGCGAGGATGTTGGCGGCGGCCACGTCCCCCACGAAGACGAAGTCCCGGGTCTGCTCGCCGTCGCCGTAGATCACCACGGGCTTGTGGCCCAGGGCCCTCTCCAGGAAGATGGGCACCGCCGCGGCGTAGACGCTCTTGGGGTCCTGGCGGGGGCCGAAGACGTTGAAGTACCGCAGGCTCACGCCGGGCAGGCCGTGCATCTCTGCGTACATGCGCACGTAGTACTCGCCGTCGAGCTTGGTGATGCCGTAGGGGCTCTTGGGGGCCGGGGCGAAGCCCTCCTCCTTGGGGCTCCGGGGGTCATCGCCGTAGACCGCCGCGGAGGACGAGAACACCACCCGCCGGACCCCGGCCTCCCGGGCGCTGGTGAGCACCTGGAGCGTGCCGTTGACGTTGATGTCCACGCACTCCAGGGGCTTCTCCACGGACTCGGGCACGCTCACCTGGGCGGCCAGGTGGTGCACCCGCGTGCAGCCCTCCAGGGCCCGGCGCACCAGGTCCCGGTCCCGGATGTCCCCCTCGACGAAGGTGAAGGCCCCCTCCCCCAGGGCGCGGGTGATGGCCTGGAGGTTCTCCTTCTTCCCCGTGCGGAAGTTGTCCAGGAGGACCACCTCGGCGCCGCGGCGCCTCCACGCGATGGCCAGGTGGTGACCGATGAAGCCCGCTCCGCCCGTGATGAGTACCCGCTCCATGATGGCCGGGGATCCTACACCAGAAGCGTGAACTGCTCGCGCAGCTCCGGGGGGAGCGCCCCGAGGGCCCGACGGACCTCGTCGGGGTCGTATTTCATGGAGAAATGCTTGAGGACCACCCGGGCGCTGCCAAAGAACCCCGGCACCTCCCGGGCCAGCTCCACCAGCTCCAGGAGGTGCGTATGACCCCATTTTCCGGGCACCACCGGGTCCCGTCCGGGGAGGTACGTAGACTCCAGGACCAGCACCTCGCTCCGGCTCACCTCGGGGTGCGCCCGGAGCGTCGCCAGGGTGCTGTCGCCGATGTAGGTAAAGCGTTGGATGTCTTTGTAATCATAGAGGATTTCGCCGTTTTCATGGGCCCGGGCGAGGTGCTCCCCGGGCTGGCCCAGGAAGGCGGGTTTGAGCTTGCGGCGGGTCTCGAAGACCGTGAAGCCCCGGGAGGCGATGCGGTGGGTGACGTCGAACACCTGGACCTTGCGCCGCCCGAGGGGCACCACGTCCCCCGGGGAGACGCCCACGATGTCCGCGCCGCGCTCGTCCTCGGTGCGCTCTTCGAGGCGGTCCAGGGCGTCGAGGAACTCCCGGAGCCCCGCGGCGCTCTCGGCTGGGCAGTAGAAGCGCGGGGGCTTCATGCCCCACATGGCCCGCAGGGAACGGTGCCTCGGGACCCCGAGGGAGTGGTCCTGGTGGACGTGGGAGAGGAACACGTTGCGGAGCTTCGCGGCCTCGACGGAGCAGTGGCCGAGGTCGAAGCAGGCATCGAACTCGGGCACGAGCACGTAGGTGGCCAGGCCCGAGATGGAGAAGCCCTCGAGCTCGAGCCCCGCGGGCCGGAGCGCCACGGAGCGCCCTGGGTTATGCAATTTCGCGCGGGACACGGCCGCCCATCATAGCGCTCCCCGGACGTGCTACCACTCCCATCGCCGTGCGCGAGGTGGAGCCGAGGGAGGTGGTGCTTGGCCTGGGCTCGAACCTCGGGGGCCGCGAGGCCCTCCTGCGCGCGGCGTGGGCGCTCCTCGGAGCGCGCTGCGAGGCCGAAGACGTACGCGCGTCGAGCGTGTACCAGACGCTCCCGATGGGGCCTCCGCAGCCGGGGTACCTCAACGCCGCCGTGGCGCTGCGGACGGCGCTGCCGCTGGACGCGCTCCTCTCGCGCTGCCGCGCGGTGGAGGGCGCCCTGGGGCGCGCGCGGGGCGAGCGCTGGGGCCCGAGGACGCTCGACGTGGACGTGCTCTGGAGCGACGGAGAGGTGGTGCAGGGCCCCTCGCTGACGGTGCCTCACCCGGGCCTGAGGGCGCGGGCCTTCGCGTTGGAGCCCCTCCTGGAGCTGTGCCCTGGGGCCGTGGACCCCACGGACGGAGCGCCCCTGGCGAGGGTCCTGCGGGACACCGCGGGGATCCTGGCGCGCGCGCCCTGGAGGGAGCGCTTCCCCACGGAGGAGCTCTGTCACACGGCGGACGAGGGCTTCGTGACGCGGGCTCGGGACCGCGCGGACCTCCTCTCCGCGGCCTGCGAGGCCCTGGGAGCCCTGATCGTGGAGCCCGACAGCGTGCGCGCGGAGGCGGTGGTCCCGCTCGCGGTCACCGTGGACGAGGACGCCGAGGACGACGAGCGGCTCTTCGCCTGGCTGGCCGAGGCCCTCCACGCGCTGGACGCGGGGCGCCTGGCGCTGGCGCGCTGCGCGGTGCTGGAGGACGGGCCGGGGGCGGTGCGCGGGGTGCTCCTCGGGGAGCCCCTGGACGAGGACCGGCACCGGGTGCGAGGCGCGGTGAAGGCCATCACCTTCCACGGGCTGGAGGCGCGGCCGACGCCCGAGGGCGGGTGGCAGGCGCGGGTGATCGTGGACGTATGAGCGTGAGGCTTGTTCGATGAAGGTACCGCTTGAGCAGTTGGATGAAGTGCGCTGGAGGCTCCCGCGCACGGGCGCGATGCGCGTGGAGGGGAGGGTCTACGCGGACGAGGCGCTGCGGGCGCAGCTCGCGAAGGACCCGTGCCTGGAGCAGGTGGCGGCGGTGGCGACGCTGCCCGGGATCGTGGGCGCCTCGCTCGGGATGCCGGACCTGCACTGGGGCTACGGCTTCCCGATCGGCGGCGTGGCGGCCTTTGACCCCGCCCAGGGGGGGATCGTCTCACCGGGCGGGGTCGGCTTTGACATCAACTGTGGGGTGAGGCTCCACACGACCACCCTGGAGGCGGACGCCGTGCTGCGCGCCCAGGCCGAGATCGCGGACGCGCTCCAGCGGGCGGTGCCCGCGGGGGTGGGCGTCGGGAGGGAGGGGTACACCCCGGAGGAGCTCGAGGCGTACCTCACCGACGGCGTCAGGGCGCTGGTGGACCCGGGGGTGGTGGCCCCCGAGGACCTGGACGCCATCGAGGACGGCGGTCGCCTGGAGGGCGCGGCCCCCTCGCACGTGAGCGACCGGGCGAGGGACCGCGGGCGCCAGCAGCTCGGGACCCTCGGCAGCGGCAACCATTTCCTGGAGCTCGGGCGGGTGGACGAGATCTATGACGCCCCCGCGGCGGAGGCCTTCGGGCTTGCGCTGGGGGGCGTGACGCTCCTGGTGCACTCGGGCTCGCGGGGGCTCGGCCACGCGGTCTGCGAGGAGCTCCTGCCGATGATGGTGAAGACCTCGCGGAGGCACGGGATCGCGCTGCCGGACAAGCAGCTCGCCTGCGCGCCGCTGGGGTCACCGGAGGCCGAGCGCTACCTCGGGGCCATGGCCGCGGCGGCGAACTACGCGTACGTGAACCGGGCGCTCATGGCGTACAAGGCGCTCCGGGCGCTGGGGCTCGCGGCGGGTGTGGGGCGCAACGGGCACGGTGGGAGGCTACTCTACGACGTCTGTCACAACATCGCCAAGTGGGAAGAGCACACGGTGGACGGTGTGAAGAAGCGGCTCTGCGTGCACCGCAAGGGGGCGACGAGGGCCCTGGGTCCCGGGCACGAGGCGCTGGGCGAGGCGCTGCGCCCGTGGGGCCAGCCGGTGCTGATCCCCGGGGACATGGGGCGCTACAGCTACGTGCTGCGGGGGGCGCCCGGCGCGCTCGCGGAGACCTTCGGGAGCGCGTGCCACGGGGCCGGGAGGCTGCTAGCGCGCGGCGAGGCGAGGAAGCGGGCGACCGGCAGCGGGGTGCTCAAGGCCCTGCGCGAGAAGGGCATCGCGCTGCGGGCGGCGAGCGTCTCGGCGGTGGTGGAGGAGATGCCCGAGGCGTACAAAGACGTGGCCGACGTGGTGTCCGTGGTGGAGCGGGCGGGCCTCGCGACGCGGGTGGCGAGGCTCACGCCGCTGGTGGTGGTCAAGGGGTGAGGGGGTGGCGGTCGTCCCTTCCTATCGCGGACGCCTCACGGCGACCTCACCCCGCGCTACCGCGCCGCCCCAACACCTCCCGCCGCGCACCCCAACCCGTTGCATTCCCTCGCTGTTTCGTGTCTGGTCCCCCCTCCATGGAACCGCCCTCCGCCCCCGCCGCGCCCGCGCCCGTCCCCTTCGCCGAGCCTACGCCCCTCGGGCTCCTCGGCCTCGCCGTCGGCTGCGCCGCGCTCCTGCCCGTCGCCTTCGGGTGGAGCCTCACCGCGCCCGCCTTCCGCACCGCCGCCACCTACTGCCTCCTCTTCGGCGCCGGGTGCCAGCTCCTCGCGGGCTTGATGGCGCTCGCCAACAAGAACCTCCTCGGGGGCACCCTCTTCACCACCTTCGCCTTCAACTGGGTGGTCAATCACCAGGTGCTCTCGGGCGTCGCCCAGGGGCAGCTCCCGGACCCCCACGTCGTCCTCGCCGTGGACCTGTGCTTCCTCGTGATCTTCGCCGTCCTCACCTTCGCCTTCGGCTTCTTCTCCAAGCTCCTGTTCCTCTTCCTCCTCGACATCGATGTGCTCTTCCTGTGCCGCATCCTCAAGGAGCTCACCCACTCCACCGCCTTCACCGTCCCCATCGCCGTCGCCACGGTCCTCCTCGCCGCCATCGCCCTCTACCTCGCCTTCGCCATCCTCCTGAACCACGCGGCCGCCAGGACCGTCCTCCCCATCCCCGGTCCCCTCTTCAAGCCAGGGCCCACGCCCACACAGTGACAGAGTATGTCACTCCCGGCGTTGCGGCGTGGGGGCCTCGTGCGCACCTTCTGGTCCATCGGCGGAACGCCGAGAGACCGGAGCCCCACCATGCAGAACCTCTCCCTCCCTTCCCTCAAGGACCTTGGTCCCGACGCCAACGACGCCGCCTGGAGGGTCGCCGGGACCCAGCTCGTCAAGCTCACCCGCGAGCCCCTCGTGGCCGCCCTCGCCCAGCAGCTCGGCCCCGGTGACGACGCCCTCCGGGCAAAGATCGCCGCGTTCCTCCAGACCGAGCTCGGCGCCGCGGTGTTGGCCTCGCTCCTGTCCCTGGGTCTGTCGGCTCTTCCCCAGTTGCCCGGCCTCGGTCAGGCCCCGGAGCGCCTCGCCCGGGAGCTCCGCGTCCGCGCCATGGCCGACGCCGGCGACGTCGCCGCGGACGTGGTCATGGGTCCACTCCGACAGGTGCTCGTAAGCCTCCTGAGCGCCCCCGCAGAGACCCCCACCACGGAGGCCCTTGGAACCGGTACCGGCAACACCGCCCCTCGCCTCGCCTGGGACACCCTCCCTTCGCAGGTCGCCGCGTAGGTCTCTTCCCTACAATCTCCGACCTTCTCCTACACCCTCTCAAAGGTCGTGGCGATCCCCTGGCCGACTCCGATGCACAGCGAGGCGAGGCCTCTGCGAAGCCCCTCGCGCTTCATCCGGTGCAGGAGCGTCGCCACGATGCGCGCGCCCGAACACCCGATGGGGTGCCCCAAAGCGATGGCGCCGCCATCTGGGTTCACCCTCTCCGGCGAGAGACCAAGCTCCCTCACGCACACCAGGGCCTGGGCCGCGAAGGCTTCGTTGAGCTCTACGGAGTCCACGCTCGGGGCGTCCCAGCCCGCGCGCTCCAGGGCCCGGCGCACGGCGGGGATGGGCCCGAGCCCCATTACCGCGGGCTCGACCCCCGCCACGGCGTTGGACACCACCCGGGCCAACGGCGTGAGGCCGTGCCGCTCCACAAAGCGCTCGCTCACCACCAGGACACCCGCGGCGCCGTCGTTGATGGGCGAGCTGTTCCCCGCGGTCACGGTGCCGCCCTTGCGGAACACCGCCGGGAGCTTCCCCAGGGCCTCCAGGGTGGTGTCTCCGCGCGGGGACTCGTCGCGGGCCACCTGGAGGGCGGGGCCCTTCTTCTGCGGGAGCTCCACCGGGCAGAGCTCGGCCTCGAAGGCCCCGCGCTCCCACGCGGCCGCGGCGCGGCGCTGGCTCTCCAGCGCGAAGCGGTCCTGGGCGTCGCGGGTGAGCTCGTAGCGCTGGGCCACGTTCTCCGCGGTCTCTCCCATGGACTCCAGCGGGAAGCGCTCGGCCATGCGAGGGTTTGGGAAGCGCCAGCCGAGGGAGGTGTCATACACCGCGGGGGGCGTACGATCCCAGGGCTCCGAGGCCTTGGCCATCACGAACGGCGCGCGGGTCATGCTCTCCACGCCGCCGGCGAGCACCACGTCCCGCTCACCGCAGAGCACCGCGCGGGCGGCGTACTGGATGGCCTCGAGCCCCGAGCCACAGAGGCGGTTGACGGTCACGCCGGTGACCTCGTACGGGAGCCCCGCCAGGAGCGCCGCCATGCGGGCCACGTTGCGGTTGTCCTCGCCGGCCTGGTTGGTGGAGCCGAGCACCACCTCGTCCACGGCGCCTACACAAGCGGGCTGGCGCGAGAGGAGCGCGCGCAGGACGCCCGCGGCCAGGTCGTCCGGGCGCACGGCGCTCAGGGCCCCGCGGAACTTCCCGATGGGCGTACGAACAGCGTCAAGGATGAACACGCTCATGGCTGCCGGGGAGATAGCACACCCAGCCGCGCTTCAAACCACCCCAGCGCCCGCTCGCTCCACCGCGCGTCGAAATGGTCGGAGTGCCCGCCGGAGGCCAGGGCCGTGACCTCCACGGAGGGCGCCGCCTGCGAGCGGAAGCGCTCCCGCACCCGCGCCGGGAGCCAGCGGTCCCGCGGCGCGAAGAGCACCAGCGTGGGCGACCGGAGCGAGGACACCCGGTCCACGGGCCGCTGGGTGGCGGGGTCCACGTCCAGGAGGGCGCGGGAGGCCTCCCGGACGGAGGGCGTCCAGCGCCCGAGGCCCAGGAGCCCCAGCCGCGCCGCGAAGGCGTTCTCCAGGGTGTCATAGGGCGAGTCAAGCACCGCCACGTCGGCCTCGATGCCCGACAGGAGGTACGACGCCGCCCCCATGGAGAAGCCCAGGTACCCCACCGGGAGCCCCTGGGTGCGGGCCCAGGCCAGGAGCGCCCTCACGTCCCGGGCCTCGTCATGGCCGATGGTGATGCGCTCCCCGGCGCTGGCGCCGTGGGCCCGGAAGTCAAACACCACCGCCGTAAAACCCGCCCCTGCAAGGGTCTGCGCGAAGGGCAGGAGCTGCCTGCGGTCATCGCGGTACCCGTGGCCGAGCACCACCACGCCGCGGGGGGTCCCCGCGGGGGAGAGCTCCCAGGCCGCGAGGGAGGTGCCGTCCTCGGAGGCCAGGGTCCAGGCCCGGGCTCTGGCGGGGGCCTTGAAGCGCCGCCGGGCAGGGGCCGTCACCACCCGCAGGCAGAACTGCTGGAATGGTCCCGCCACGATCCCTACGGCGACGCCGACCGGGGGCGATAGAGAATCTCCACCCGGGCCGGGGGCGCTGGCAGGAGCGCGCTGTCCACGGTGACGCGGTTCATGGCGGGGTCGTAGCTCCAGCCCATGGTGAGCTGCGTGCGGCGCCCGTCGGGCTGGACGATCCAGACCTGCACGGTGTCCGCGCGGGCGGGCTCTCCCAGGACCCAGGAGTTGGCCCGGCGGGCGATGCCCCGCGCGAAGGTGGTGAAGATCGTGGACCAGTCCCGGTCGCACACCCGGGCCCGGTCCCCCATGGTGCGCATGGTGAGCGTGAGGTACTGCCCGCCCCGGGCCGCCAGCGACGGGCAGTCCGTGCGGCTCTCATACCCCACGATGGAGTTGAAGATGTAGCTTGAGAACCCGGGCCACGGCCGCACCGTGCGGTCAAAGGTGTCCGCCGTCATGGGGCGGCTCTCGTCGTCGGTCACGGCGATGAACACCTTGATGCTGTCCGGGCGGAAGAAGTCCCTCCACCGGGGGTACGTATTGACCACCTGCTGGAGCCCGTCATTGGAGTTCACGTACTGGTCAATGTGACGGAAGCGCGGCCCGTCCGTGCAGCCGGGCCCCCCGAGGGGCGCGGGCACGCACACCTGGAGGATCGCCGTCCCGCGCCGGGCGATCATCACCACGCGGTAGTCCAGCCCCGAGCCCGCCATGGTGGTCGCGAAGCGGTTCAGGTTCTCGTTCACGAACATGGTCTCCTGGACCATGCTCCCGGAGGTGTCCAGGAACCACAGGATGTCCACCGGCGCGCGGGTGGCCGTCATGTCCATGATGGGCTGGGTGACCTCGCACTGGTTGCCGTGCATCGGCAGCGGCAGCCAGGAGCTCTCGCACGGTCCCCAGGTGCCGAACTCCCCGGTGCCCACGCAGCGCTGGGTGCCCATCCGGCACATCCCCCGGAACTGCGGCTCCGTACGCTCGAAGCACATCCCGGTCATCCCGGGCGCGCAGGCGCAGCCCTCGTTGGCCTGCCCGTCGCCGTTGTCGTCAAAGGGCGTGGCGCAGTTCTCCCGGGTCCCAGGCGGCGGGGACGAGTCCCCGGTGGAGACCCCGGTGTCCGTGCGAACGCCCGTGTCCGCCGGGGCACCCCGGTCCGCGGGGGGCACCCCCGAGTCCCGCCGGACGCCCGAATCCACCGGCGCGAGGTCCCCGTCGGAAATCTCCGGCGCGCACCCCAGGGCCAGCGCCCAGACCGCAAGCAAGCGCCTCATGCCCCCTAGCATCCCGCACCGAGCGCCCGCTGTCGAGGGGGGCGACCTCACCGCCCGGGATCGATCTTCTTCACCCGGTCCCCGTGGCGGCCGCCCTCGAAGGCAGTGGTCAGGAACGCGTCGAGGATCGCCTCGGCCACCCCGGGGCCCACCACCCGCGCCCCGAGGGCCAGCACGTTGGCGTCGTTGTGGGCCCGCGCCATGCGCGCCATGAACACCTCGTTGCACAGCGCCGCGCGGCACCCCGCGTGGCGGTTGGCCGCGATGGAGATCCCGATCCCGGTGCCGCACACCAGCACCCCGCGGTCGTAGTCCCCCCGGGCGATGGCCTCCCCCAGGCGGTGGCCCCAGTCCGGGTAGTCCGTCCGCTGCGTGTCGTGGGCCCCGAGGTCCGTCGCCTCGACGCCCCGGGCCTTGAGCAGCGCCTTGACCTCCTCCTTCAACGGATATCCAGCGTGGTCGCTCGCGATCACCCAACGCATGACGGCTCCTGTGGTGTGAGAATGTCCGTTGTAGAGTACCTTATACCGCGCCCCGCCCTCACCCGTGGCGGGCGAGCGCCAGCGTGGCGTTGGTCCCGCCGAAGCCAAAAGAGTTCGACAGCGCCACCTCCACCGTGGCGCTCCGGGCCCGGTGCGGCACGTAGTCCAGGTCGCACGCCGGGTCCGGGTCGTCCAGGTTGATCGTGGGCGGGAGCACCCCCCGCTGGAGGGCCAGCGCCGTGTACGCCGCCTCCACGCCCCCCGCCGCGCCCAGGAGGTGCCCGGTCATGCTCTTGGTGGAGCTCACCGCCAGGCGCCGGGCGTGGTCCCCAAAGACTGCCTTAAGCGCCTCGGTCTCTTGAATATCCCCCGCGCCGGTGCTGGTCCCGTGGGCGTTTACGTACCCCACCCGCTCCGGGTCGAGGCCCCCGTCGGCCAGGCACTCGCGCATCGCGCGCTGGGCCCCCTCGCCCCCAGGGGCCGGCTGGGTGATGTGGTGGGCGTCATCGGTGGCCCCATAACCCACGAGCTCAGCGTAGACCCTGGCGCCGCGGGCCAGCGCGCGGTCCCGGTCTTCCAACACGAGAATCCCCGCGCCCTCGGCCATGACAAAGCCGTCCCGACCCTTGTCAAAGGGCCTGGACGCGCGCTCCGGCGCGTCGTTCCGGGTGGAGAGGGCGAGCATCGCGTTGAAGCCCGCCACCCCCAGCGGGGTGATCGCCGCCTCGGCCCCGCCCGCCAGCATCACGTCCGCGGCGCCCCGCTGGATCCAGCGAAGCGCCTCCCCCAGGGCGTGGGACCCCGACGCGCACGCGCTGGTCACCGCGTAGTTCACCCCCCGGAGCCCGAGCTTCATCGCCACCTGGCCGGGCCCGAGGTTCGAGATCGCCGCCGGGATGAAATACGGCGTCACCCGGTTTGGCCCCTTGGTCCGGAGCACCTCGTGGGTGCGCTCGATGGACTCGATGCCGCCGATGCCCACCCCCACGATGCACCCCATCCGGTCCCGGGGCCCGGAGTCCCCGGCGAGCCCCGCGTCCTCCCAGGCCAGCATCGACGCTGCCAGGGAGAACATCGCGAAGCGGTCGAACTCCTTGAGCTTCCGCCGGTCGATCCAGCGCTCGGGGTCGAAGCCCTTGACCTCCCCCGCGAAGCGCGTGCGGTGCTGCGAGGCGTCAAAGCGCGTGATGGGCGTGACACCGCTGCGACCTTCCAGCAGGGCCGTCCAGTTCTCCTCCAGGCCGATCCCCAAGGGCGTGACCAGCCCGATGCCCGTCACGACCACCCTGCGCATGGCGCTCAGGCCCGCGCCGCGTTCGCGACGATGTAGTCCACCGCGTCCTTCACCGTACGGATCTTCTCCGTCTCCTCGTCCGGGATGTCCAGGTCGAACTCCTCCTCCAGCGCCAGCACCAGCTCCACGATGGCCAGGCTGTCCGCCCCAAGGTCCTGGATGAACGCGCTCTCGTTCTTGATCTCGTTGGGATCCAGGTCGAGGTTCTTGGCGATGATGGTCTTCACCCGGGTCTCGATCTGGCTGGTCTTCTCGCTCATCGTCCCTCTCACCTCTGACCGCGTTGTGCGGTCTTCACCTACATGTACAACCCACCATTGACGCGCAGGACCTGCCCCGTCACGAAGCCCGCTTCCGGGGAAGCGAGGTAGACCACCGCGGCCGCGACCTCCTCCGGGGTGCCGAAGCGCCCGAGGGGAGTGGACTCCAGGGTCTTTTTACGCAGCGCGTCGGGGATGGCCGCGGTCATGTCCGTCTCGATGAAGCCTGGAGCGACGGCGTTGGCCGTCACGCCGCGCGACCCGTACTCCCGCGCGAGGGTCTTTGTCAACGCCAGGAGCGCCCCCTTGCTGGCGGCGTACACCGCCTGGCCGGGGTTGCCGCTCTCGCCCACCACGGAGGTGACCAGCACCAGCCTCCCCCAGCGGGCGCGCATCATCGTGCGCAGGGCGGCGCGCGAGAGGTTCACGGCGCCCTTGACGTTCACCGCGAAGGTGCGGTCCAGGTCTTCATCCTTGACGCGCAGGAGGAGCCCGTCGATCGCGATGCCCGCGTTGGCCACGGCGACCCCGAGGGGCCCCTTGCGCTTTGTGAGGTCCTCCACGGCGGCGGTGACCTTGTCCCCGTCGCTCACGTCGAAGGGCAGGAGCTCCCCGTCGCCGCCCGCGGCGCGCAGGAGCGCGAGGGCCTCCTCCGCGGCCTGGGCGTTCGTCTGGTAGTTCACGGCCACGTAGGCCCCCTGGCGGGCGAGGGCCACGGCCACGGCCCTGCCGATCCCCCGGGAGCCACCGGTCACCAGGGCCGTGCGGCCCGTCAGGTCAAAGACGCCCATTGGGGGTTTCCGATCCTCTCCCGTTACGCCGGCTGGAGCGCCTGGACCGCCTGGTCCAGGGTGTCCGGGTCCGAGACGTTGTACACGCGCAGGCCCTTGTCAATGCGCTTGAGGAGCCCCTTGAGCACGGCCCCGGGACCGAGCTCCAGCACCGTGTCCACGCCGCCCGCGGCCAGCGCCCGGACGCAGTCGGTCCAGCGCACGGTGCCCGCCACCTGGCGCACCAGGAGCCCCCGCACCCGCGACGGGTCCTGGTGGGCCACGGCGTCCACGTTGGGCACCACGGGCACCGCCAGCGCCCCCACGGGGATCGCCCCGAGCGCGCCCTGGAGCCGCTCGGCCGCCGGGGCCATGAGCGCGCAGTGGAAGGGCGCCGACACCTTGAGCGGGATGGCCCTCCCGCGCCGCGCGGCCACCAGGGCCTCGGCCCTGGCGACGGCGTCCGCGTGGCCCGCGATCACCACCTGCGACGGGGCGTTGAAATTCGCCGGCGAGACCACCCGCCCCGGGAGAGCGTCCCTCACCTGGTCGCAGAGCGCCTGCACCTGTGCGTCCTCGAGGCCCATCACCGCGCTCATGGCGCCCTCCCCCGGGGCCACGGCCTCCTGCATGGCCTCGCCCCGGAGCCTCACCAAAGGGACGGCGTCCTCCAGGGTGAGGGCCCCGGCGCAGACGAGCGCGGTGTACTCCCCGAGGGAGTGCCCGGCCACCATCGCGGGCTGGAGCTCCGGCAGCCGGGAGCGCAGCGCCGCGAGGCACGCCAGGCTCGCGGTGAGCACCGCGGGCTGCGTGTTGGCCGTGAGCATCAGCTCCGAGGCGGGGCCCTCGAAGCACAGCGTAGATAGCGGCGTCGCGTCACCCTGGAGGGCGCGGTCGGCGCGAGAGAAGACCTCCCGGGCCGACGGGTAGCGCTCCGCGAGCGCGCGGCCCATGCCCACCTCCTGGGCCCCCTGGCCCGGGAACACGAACGCCACCTTCACCGCTCAGCCCCACCGGAAGAGGGCGCTGCCCCAGGCGATCCCGGCCCCGAGGGCGCAGCACAGCACCACCTGCCCGGGCTTGAGGAGCCCCGCGCGGGAGGCCTCGTCCAGGGCGATGGGCACGCTGGCGCTGGAGGTGTTCCCCACGCGGTCCAGGTTGATGTAGAAGCGCGCCATCGGGACCCCGACGCGGTCGCTCACGCCCTGGAGGATGCGCAGGTTGGCCTGGTGGGGCACCACCCAGTCCACCTCCGCCGCGGTGAGCTTCGCCTCCTCCAGCGCGACCTTGCACGAGGACGCCAGGTTCTTCACCGCGGACTTGAAGATCTCCTGGCCCTGCATCTTCACGTAGTGCTCGCGGGCGTCCACGGTGGCGTGCGACGCGGGCCTCGCGCTGCCCCCGGCGGGGATGCAAAGGGCCCCGGCGAGGCCCCCGTCCAGGAAGCAGTGGGTCCCGAGGAGGGCGCCCGTCTCGCCTTCCTCCTGGGGGCCCAGCACCGCGGCTCCGGCGCCGTCTCCAAAGAGCACGCAGGTGACCCGGTCGGTCCAGTCGAGCACCCTGGAGAGGAGCTCCACGCCCACCACGAGCACCCTCCGGGCCTTCCCGGTGCGCACGTACTGGTCCGCGATCTCAAGGCCGTAGAGCCACCCCGCGCAGGCGGCCGAGAGGTCCACGCAGAGCACGTTGCGCATGCCGAGCTTCTTCTGCACCAGGGCCGCGCAGGAGGGCATCGGGTGGTCCGCGGAGATGGTCCCCACGAGGAGGAGATCGATGTCCGCAGGCTTGAGCCCGGCGCTCTCCAGCGCGCGGCGGGCGGCCTCCGCGGCCATGTCCGAGGAGCACTCGCCCTCGGCGGCGATCCTGCGCTCCCGGATGCCGGTGCGCTCGACGATCCACGCGTCGCTGGTGTCTACCATGCGCTCCAGGTCGCTGTTGGACAGCACCCGGGCGGGCAGGTAGTGCCCGGTCCCGAGGAGGCGGCTGCGGCGCGGGGCGGTCACCGGGCTCAGCCGGGGTCCTTGGGGGCGGCCTTCTCGGGCTGCGGCAGCACGCTCTCACCCGCGAAGAACCCGCAGGCGGCGCAAACACGGTGGGGGAGCTTGACCTCCCCGCAGTTGCTGCACCGGCCCAGCGCGGGGGCGGTGATCTTGTCATGGTTGGCGCGACGGCTGTCGCGCTTGGTGCGCGAGGTCCTGCGCTTGGGAACGGCCACGGTATTACTCCTTCTTGAGGTTGATGGTCTTGAGCACGGCCAGCCGCGGGTCCACCGCGGAGCCCCGCCCTGCAACGGAGGTCTCAGGTACGTTCAACGGCGCCGGACACTCGCCCGCGTGCCGGGGGTGCACCGGGGTCTCCAAGAGCACCTGCTCCCGGAGCCAGTGCCCGAGGTCGATCTTGTCGTCGGTGTAGGTGTCTGTATCCAGTTCGTCTGCGGTGAGCTCCACCTCCTCGCCGGGGCGGGCTGGGGTGTTCTTCACCGCGGCGGGCTCCAGGAGGAGCTGGAAGCTCTGCCCGACCGGGAACTGCACGGGCTCCAGGCAGGCTACGCAAGGCGCCTGGAGCGTCAGGTGGAGGCTCCCGGAGACCAGCACCTCCCGGCCCTGGAGGTCCAGGCGCACAGAGGCGGTCTGGGCGCGGTCCCCCGCGGGGGCGGCGCCGGTGGGCTCCAGGAGGTCCCGGAGCCAGCCGTGCTCCAGCGTGAGGTCGAGCGAGAGCCCCTCCAACGGGATCGCGTCGAGTTGTACGATCGGCGGGGCCATGGCGGACTTTCGGGGCGCGCGACGCTACGCCCGCACCCCTCCTCTGTCAAGCGCCTCCTGGCGGGTGGGAGGGCCCTCTCCCAGTTGACGCAAGGGGCGTTTCGGCCATTGCTTGAGAGCATGAGAGCTTCCTGCCTTCTTGTCCTCGGGGTGTTGGGCCTCGGCTGCGCCGTGGAGGACGGCGGAGAGGTGCTCGACAACGACGCGGGCCTTCCCCCAAGGGACTCCAGCGTAGACCGGGACGCGGTGCCTCTCGGGGACACCCTTGGCCTCGACGGCCGACCCGGTCCCGACGGAGCGCCGGGGCCCGATGGAGCGCCGGGGCCCGATGGTGCGCCTGGCCCCGATGGTGGCCCTGGCCCTGATGGAGGCCCCGGGCCCGATGGCGCGCCGGGGCCCGACGGCGGCAGGCCCCGGGAGGGCTGCGGACCGCGGGAGCTGTGCGCCAACATGGCCGACGACGACTGCGACGGCATGGTGGACGAGGGCTGTCCGTGCGCGCCGGGGACCGCTCAGCGCTGCACGACGCTGGAGCCCGGGCAGGCGGGCCGGGGCGCATGCCGCCACGGGATGCAGCAGTGTATGGGCACCGGGGAGTTCGGCGCCTGGGGGCCCTGCGAGGGCGAGGCGCTCCCCGCGCCGGAGACCTGCGACGGCATGGACAACGACTGCGACGGCATGGCCGACGAGGCGGTGGCCCGGGAGTGCTACCCGGGGCCCCTGGGGACCGCGGGGGTGGGGCCGTGCCGGGCGGGCATGCAGGTGTGCGCGATGGGCATGTGGGGGATGTGCATGGGGGCCGTGGTGCCCACCATGGACGTGTGCGGCAACGGCCGCGACGACGACTGCAACGGCATGGTGGACGACTGCCGCCCGCCGTGCATCATGGGCACGGGGAGCGCCATGTCGTCCCCGTGGCAGATGCACCGGGCGATGGGGCCGGTGTGCTTCGGTCGGCGCTTCTCCGTGCACGGGGACCCCGGGGAGTTCGCCCTGTCACGGATCCCCGGCGAGACGGACCCGGCCTGGACGCCGGTGATGGCCGCCACCATTGATTTCGCCCAGCGCTCGGCCCTCTGCGGGCGCTCCTGCGAGTGCCTGGACGGCGGGGAGTTCACCTATTTCCAGACCTTCTTCGACATCGCGGGCACCTACCGGGTGACGAGCCTCCAGTTCACCGCCTCCAGCGTGGATGACGGCGCCCAGGTCACGGTGTTCAACAGCCGGTACCCCATGGGCATCGTGGAGCCCGGGTCGTACCTCCGCCTCGGCGCTGGCGGATCCACCGCGGACCTGGCCCGGTACATCGTCCCGGGGCGGAACCGCATCGTGATCACCCACATCGATGACTGCTGCTCGGACCGCGTCCTCTCCGGCGTGCGCGTGGTCCTGAACGGCGGCCCGTTGACCATGTGCCCCTGAGGGAGCCCCCGGTGTGGTCCCGCAGCACCCTCCTGGTCGCCCTCACAGCGGCCCTTGTCGATTGTACAATCGTCAATGATTTCGATAGGTTCCACGTGTCCGACGGGGAGGCGTCGGAAACCTCCGGGGAGCTCTCCGACGTAACCCCCGAGGGGCCCCCGGATGCTGCCACGGAGGACAAGCCCCCCACCGAGGACCAAGCCCAGGACACGCCACCGGACGAGGCTCCGCCCCTGGACACGGCCCTGGACGCGGCCCCGGAGACGGCGCCCCCACCGGACCACCCCGCGGATGGGCCCGCGATGGACACCGCTGCCCTGGACCGGCCACCGGACACGGCCCCGGCGCCCGACCGGCCGCTGGACACCCCGCCCGACACGCGGGACGTGGTGACGGACACACGGATGGACACCACCCCGTGCGCCTTCCCTCGGATGGTGTGCGGCGGGGTCTGCGTGGAGGCGCTCCTGGACCGTAACAACTGCGGGGCCTGCGGGCGGGTGTGCGCCAACCCCGCCCACGCCACGGGGCGGTGCCTCGGCGGCATGTGCCAGCTCGAGTGCGAAGGCGGGTGGGGCGACTGCGACGGCAGTCTGGTCACCGGCTGCGAGACCGACCTGACGGCCGACGGCGCCAACTGCGGCCGGTGCCGCGCGGTGTGTGCGTACATGCCCGTGACCTTTCACTGCGTCGCGGGGATGTGCGCGCTGGGCTGCCCGGACGGCCTCGTGGATTGCAATCGGGACAACTTCTGCGAGACCACCCCCGACAACGACCACTACAACTGTGGTGCGTGCGGGAACGTGTGCATGCCCGGCACCATCTGCCGGTCTGGCCGCTGCGTGGCCGGGACCCTGGGCCGGGGCCAGCGCTGCGACCCGAGCCGAGGCCCGACCTGCGACGCCGAGCACGAGTGCGCGGTGCCCTACGGCACCACGGGGGGCGCGCAGTGCTGCCGCTCCCCGGGCCAGTTCTGCGCCCCCGGCGACCGCTGCTGCGGGCTGTGCCGCCCGACGGGGCGCTGCTGTGTCCCGCAGAACGCCACCGGGTGCCGCACCACCGAGGACTGCTGTGAAACGGGGGACCTGTGCACCCGGGGGGCCTGCCTGCGAGGGTGACGATTCCGGGGCCCAACCCGGCGGCGCCTTGAGGTATGGTGCGGGCGCCGATCATGGAGCGCGAACACCACTGCGAGAACTGCGGCTTCGACCTCTCCCGGCTGGACATGACCGTGCTCTACGCGCGCAAGGGGATGGAGACGCGCAAGCTCCACTGCCCCCTGTGCCGCTCGGACCGGGTGCGGCTCACGGCCCTGGAGAGGGTCTTCCCGAGGCCCACCACCGGCCGCTGGGTGCGCTGGCGCGAGGGCGGCGCCGCGGGGGCCAGCAGCAACGTGATCCCCGTGGGGCACCTGAGGCTCAAGGTCGAGAGCGAGATCGAGGCCCTCTCCAAGGAGCAGGTGTGCTTCCGGCAGGTGCCGGTGTTCGTCTCGGGCAACGCCCGGGTGTGGCCCGCCCTGCCCGTGATGCCCGAGTACATGGACTGCCTGGACCCGGCCCAGGTGCGCCTCGCCCGGGAGCGCCCGGAGGGCTTCGGCCGGGTCATTCAAGAGCGCGGGAAGGCGCGGTACCAGTGCGTGCTCCCGCTCCGGGGCCTGAAGGCCACCGAGTGGCCCACCTATGAGTGCGACCTCCTGCCGGCCAACCCCTTCGCGGGCTCCGCGGGGGACCTGGACGCGGTGGCCTTCCGGGGCGTGAGCGTGAAGGTGTGGCCCAACCTCAAGCGCCCCACGCACCGCTGGAAATACTACGTCGCCGCGGTGCAGGCCGTCACCGAGGAGGGCATGACCCTCTTCGCCCAGGGGCGCTCCTTCCGCGCGCGCATGCTGGTCCCCCCGGACGCCGAGGGCCGCCCGGCCAGCGAGACCACGCTCCAGGCGGTGAAGCTGGATCAAGAGCTCGGCCGCGAGGGCGACGCCGGGGGCAACCCCACCGGGGTCGTGGGCGCCACGCGGGACGGCCGCCCGGCGTGGATCTCCGTGGAGTTCGTGCACCCCCCGGCCACCCCCGGGGGCAGGGAGGAGCCCGTCGGCGGCGGGCTCTTCCCGCTGCGCCCGGCGGCGGACACGGAGCCCGGGGACACCTGGAGCCTGGGCGTGGACTTCGGCACCAGCAACACCGTGGTGGCCATCAAGCGCCGGGACAACTCCACGCAGTGCGTCTCGCCGGAGCGAGGCAAGCTCCGGGAGTCCACCACGCTGCACCTGGTCCACGGCGGCAACCAGACCGTGTTCAAGGGCCTGGACCTGTGGCCCGGCGGCGAGTGGAGCGGGCCCTTCCGGGACCTCCTCCCGAGCGAGCTCGGGTGCGTCCGTCGCTGGACCGACGTGGCCACGGAGAAGGGTATCCTCGACCTGGCCTTCGGCAAGGACTTCGGCGTCCCCCTGCGGGGCGCCCAGGCCACCATCTCCTCGGACCACGTGGTCAGCGAGTTCAAATGGCTCCGGGCCGTCGAGAAGGACAAGAGCGCCCTGGCCCAGAGGCCCCTGGTCCAGGCGCTCCAGGCGCGCTTCCTGGAGGGCGCCATGCTCATGACCGCCGCGAGCCTCCTGGCAGAGGAAGAGGCCTCGCCGCGGACGGTGAACGTGAACTACAGCTTCCCCCTGGCCTTCGACGAGGAGGACCTGGAGACCCTGCGCCTGGCCGGGGAGCACGCCGGGGTGCAGCTCAAGGCCCTCACCGGCGCGGATTTCGTGTTCCCTCCGACGCCGCTGGTGGACGAGGCCCAGGCCGCCGCGGGCAACACCCCCTCGGACAAGATGTTCCGGGTGTACCTGGACCTCGGCGGGGGCTCCCTGGAGATCCTTGTGGATGACACCCTCGCCCGGAACAACCACCAGGGCCACCAGGGGCTGCACCCCCACGTGTTCTCCACGTCCATCTTCTTTGGTGGCAGCGTGTACCTGCGCTCCCTCATCGGCGCGTCCGAGAGCGACCGCCGTGGGGCGTGCGTCATGCCCGCCATGGCGTCGTACACGCGCCTGGCCAGCGTGGTGCGCCAGTCCACCTCGGGCAGAGCCCTCCTGGAGAGCCCCAACGTCATCTCCGAGAACCGCAAGTCCACCGCCGAGAGGCGCGCCCGGGTGTACTTCGGGTACATCGTCGAGTGGGTCGCCCGCGCCGTCGCCGCGGTGTGCCTGGAGCACGGCCGCTCCCCGGAGGCTAAGGTCAACCTCTCGCGCAACCGGCTCTTCACCGTGACGGGCTCCGGCGCCGACGCCCGCTGGATCCTCGGCACTTCCCGGGGGCCCGGCCAGAAGCGCGCCGTGGAGTTCTCCCTGGTGCTCCTCGGCAACGGCTGGGGCTTCGGGGACATCGTCCGCGACGGCATGAAGACCGTCGAGCAGATGATGGCCATGCGCGTCTATGAACGCCTCCAGGAGCTCCTGAAGGAGACCCCCGTCGCGCGCGAGATCACCGACGGAGACTACGCCCTCCTCGACCCCAGGCTCGCCCTGGAGGTCAGCTATGTCCTGCCCGCCGAGGGCACCCACCGCAAGGCCGCCGTGGCCCTCGGGCTCCTCGGCAGCCACCACACCACCGAGGACGCCCAGCGCTTCTTCAAGAAGCGCGCCCCGGAGCGCCATGGGGTCCTCGGCTTCGACCTCTGGCTCAATGACTCCGGCCGCCGCGTCCCGTGGTTCCGCCCCTTCGGCCCCCCCGCCGAAGATGACCCACAACTCCGGGAACACCCACGCCTCGCACCTTCAACCACATCCACACAGGTTGTAGACAAAGCACCCACAGCACCCCCCACCGCAGCAGCGCCCGCACCCATCGCGCCCGCGGGGATGCCACCGGGGGCGGCGCCGTTGGGTGTGGCGTCGCCCTGGAGCCCGCCGTTGGAGTACCTGGTGTTCCAGCTTACGCAGCAGTGGCCGCAGGTGCTGGCGCAGGCGGCGCAGCAGGGGATGAGCCCGCAGGAGTTCGCGGGGCGCCAGCTCTTTGCCCAGGTCGGCGCCGTGGCGGCGTCGCAGGGGCTCAGCACGGAGCAGCTCCTGGCCAGGGAGCGCTGGCAGCAGGTGCTGGCCCAGGCCTCGCCCCCGGGGATGCCGCCGGAGTATACCCAGTGGGTGCAGCAGCAGCAGGCCCAGGCGCTCGCCCAGCAGGCCGCGCTGCGGGGTCAGACGGTGGAGGCGTTCCTCGCCTCGCAGCGCTGGGAGCAGCTCTCGGCGCAACTGCCGCGGTAGCGCAAAGGAGCCTCGCGATGGCCGGAGACCCGAAGGACCCACGAAACCCTGCGCTGCCGCCCTGGATGACGGTGCCCGCGCTCCCGCAGCAGCCGCCGGCGCAGCCGCCGGCGCAGCCGCCCGCGTCGTTGCCGGGGATGGTGCCGGGGTACCCCTGGGGCGGAGCGGCGCCCGGGTGGCCGCCTGGGATGCCCGCGATGCCGGGCTATCCGCCCGCGTACCCGATGCCTGGCTTTGCCCCGGCGCCGGCCTGGCCGCAGCCCCCGTGGGGTCAGGCCCCGGCCCCGCCGCCGGCGGCGCCGCCGGTGGCCGTGGCGGTGGCCGTGGCGTCGCAGGTGGCGCCCGCGGCGCCGCCTGCGACGGAGGCGGCCGCCCCCCGGGACCTGTGGGCTGAGTACACTTTTGGAGAAGACCCGCTGCCGCAGAAGGTGCAGGTCACGGTGCTGGAGGCCCCGAGGCTGCCGGTGGACCTGCCCTCGCCCACGAAGATCGACCCGGGGCTGGAGCAGCTCAAGATCGCCCTGGAGGCGCGCCTGGCGCGCAACGCGGTGGCGCCGTTGATGTACGTGCCGCCGGACGCCACGCGGTGGTTTCGGTTCTCGCCCTTTGAGCTTTTCATGGAGCAGGTGCTGGCGCGCCGGCTCTGGACCCTGGAGTGACAACGCGATGGCCCGGACGACAAGGTTCACCGTTCGCTGCCCCCACGCCAAGCCCGAGGACCTGTGCGTGCTCCCGGCGGGCGTGCGTTATTGCCTGTGCTACGGCGACCAGCAGCGGGACCACGTCGGTCGCGTGAGCGTCCAGGGGGGCCAGCTCCTCTGGAGCGTGCTCGTGGGAGGCCGCGCCCGGGGCTGGTACTCCTACGTGGCCGTGGTGCGCCAGGGCGCCCAGCTCGTCCCGCTGGAGCTCCAGGACGAGCCCTCGGTGCGCGAGACCGTGGAGAACGGCCGCGCGTTCTATGTGCTCCGGGGGCCCCGCGAGCAGCGCTACGAGGTCGAGGCCTCGGCGCTGGTGGAGGCCGCCGTGGAGGGTCGGGAGGTGGTCGATGCGGTCCCCGCGCCGATGCACTAGCGTCGCGCTCTGCGCGCTCCTGGCGGCCTGCGAGGAGCGCGGTCCCTCACGCCCTCGGGGGCAGAGGGTCACCGCGCCCGTGGTCCAGGCCCCGCAGGCCCCGCAGGCGCCCCCCGGGCGCGGGGCCCGCGTCGTGGTGGACGTCTCCGAGAGCGTGAGGGGCTTCACGTCCACGAGCTCCGTGGCCCTGGAGACGCTCCATGGCCAGGTGATCGACGGCGCCCTCTCGGCCATGCAGCTCAACAACCCCTTCGAGCGCTGCGCGCTGGACACGGACCTGCACTGCGCCCCGCCCTTTGTCACCCCGCAGCAGCTACGGCTGCCGGGGACCTACCGCGGGACCAACGCCGCGCTGCACCTCGCGCTCCGCAGGCCCCCGAGGGCGCCCCGACCGGACCTGCAGGTCCCGGACCCTCTAGATCCCTTCGCGGTGACGGTGCTGGTGACCGACGGGTTCCAGAGCACCAGCTCCGCGTTCCAGCCCAACGCCGTGGCGGACGTGGCCTGCACCGCGGGCGCCGACCCGAGCTGCCTCGCGGCGCTCCTGCGGCGCCGCGTGGACGAGGGCTACGGCGTCTGGGTGCTGCGCCTGACGCTGCCCTTCGAGGGCCGCTACTTCGCCGAGCGGCGCCTGGACGCGACCATGTGGGCGCGGGTGACGGCCCACGTGGAGGAGCTCAACCGCGACCCGGCCTGGAACGGCGTGCGGTTCTCCGCCTCGCGCCCGACGATGACCTCGGACTCGGGGCCCTTCCAGTGGTCCGGGGCGAGGCCCCTGCTGGTGTTCGTGCTGTCCCGGGACATCCCTCGGGCCCGGGGGCTCCTGACGGAGATGGTGCGCAGGCTCAACGTCGAGCGCATCGGGCGCAGGCAGACCTCGGAGGACTTCACCTGGGCCGAGTGGGCCCCCTACGAGGGCCTCACGGCGCAGGTGGTGGCGGCCTCCCGGGCGGACCGGGGCCCCCAGGCCGACGCGCTCCGGGTGGACCCGGCGTCGCGCACCCCCGGGGGCTTCGTGGTGCCCGCGCGGTGCTCGATCCAGGGCAAGAGCCGGATCCTGCTCCAGGGCGCCGTGGCCTACGGGTCTCAAACCCCGCCCCCGTGGGCCCGGATCGAGCTCGGGTGGAGGCTCCTCACGCCCCCGGCCGGCGAGCTCCTGGTGCCCAGGGAGGCCCTGAGGCCCGTCCCAGGCGCGTTCCAGGCGTATACGGGCCTGGACTGCACGGTGCTCAACGCGGGGCGCTACAGCTACGACCTGGCGCTCTGGGCCCGCTGGTCCGTGGACGACGCCGCCCTCGCCCAGCAGTGGTTCTCCCGCGAGAGCGCGGACACGTCCTTCGAGACCCCCGAGCGGGTGTTCGGCCTCGCGGACCTGGCTCGCTCGGTGGTGAGCGCCGGGGTCACCCGCGAGGGCGCCCTGGACCGCGTGGCCCTGCGGCTCAACCGGGACTAAAGCTCACCGCCAGGCGCCAAAGAGCGCGCTGCCAAAGCCCGAACCCGCGCTGCTGGTCAACGTAGTTGACGGCATGGAAGCGAAGCCGTCCACGGTGGCGTGGAAGACCACCACGCGATTGGCGCTGGGGTCTCCGAGGGCGACGTCGTCGCGGCCGTCGCCGTTGACGTCCCCCGCGCTCGCGAGCACCACGCTGGCGGGATCCACGCCCGAGGGCGCCGCGAGGGAGAGGGCGGCCTCCGTGGGGACGCCCCTCGGGCCGCCGAGGTACAGGTACGCGATGGCGGCGCCGCGGGCGCCCACCAGGAGGTCGCCGTAGCCGTCGCCGTTGGTGTCCCCGGCGCTCAGGACGGCCACGCCAAAGGACGACGCCGGCGGCCCCGCCAGGGTGACCGAGGGCGTGGTGGCGATCCCCGCGCGGGCGCCGTGGTAGACGAACACCTGGGCGCTGCCCGGGGCCCCGACGGCGACGTCGAGCACGCCGTCGCCGTTCAGGTCCCCGGCGGACGCGGCGCTGGCGGCGAAGCCCATGGCGCCGCTGGGGGGGCCGATGCGAGCGGGCGTGGCCGACAGGATCATGGAGCCCCCGACGCCCATGCCCAGGACCCCCACGTGAAGGAACACGGCCCCGTCGGCGCCGACGAGGACGTCGTCCAGGCCGTCGTCGTTGGTGTCCCCGGCGCCGGCCACGAGGCGGCCGTACCCGGTGGCGCCCATCGGGGCCGTCAGGCCCACGCCGGAGGACCCGAGGCCCGCCATGCTCCCGGTGAACACCTGGACGATGTTGGCGCCGGGCACGCCGGAGAGCACGTCTCCGTAGCCGTCGCGGTTCAGGTCCCCGGCAAAGGCGATGGCGCCGCCGGCGCCGGTGAGGGCGGCGCTCATGGTGGCCGGGGTCATGCCCAGGCCCATGCTCCCGCCGTGGTAGGCCAGGACCCTGCCGGCCCCGGGGGCGCCCACCAGGAAGTCCGTGTAGCCATCGCCGTTGACGTCCCCGGCGCCCGTCACGGCGCGCCCGAAGCCCATGCTGGCCGCGGAGGACAAGGTCGCCAGGGCGACGGTCCCGAGGCCCGCGCCCATGCTTCCGGCGTACACGAAGGCCCCGGCGGCGTCCCGGGCGCCCACGAGGAGGTCCGTGTAGCCATCACCGTTGACGTCCACGAAGTTGCCCCACACGTTGTTTGCCGCGGCCGAGCGGGCGGGCACGCGGAACTCCCAGACGGCGCTGGAGGTGCGGCCGGTGGAGCCACGGTTTCGCCCGCGGCCCCGCCAGAAGAGCACCCCCGCGGGCAGGTCCGCCGAGGGCGTGACGAAGTTCCCGTCGGCCTCGATGGTGGCCGCGATGGTGCCGCAGCCGCGGTCTCGGCAGATCTCCAGCACCACGCTCTCGGTGGCGCTGCCGCGCTCCCAGCGGAAGGTAGGCCTGCGGGACGTCACCAGCGTGCCGCTCACGGGGCGGGTGAGCCTCGGGGGGGGCACCGGGAGGCACATGTTGCCCTCGCGGTAGAAGCCCGGGTCGCAGGTGATGTCGCACGTGCCCATCATGCACACGGCGGTGCCGTTGGTGACCCGGCACGGGTTGCGGCACGCCCCGCAGTTGTCCGGGTCCGAGGCGAGGTCCTGCTCGCAGCCGTTGGCGGCCATCATGTCGCAGTCGCCGAAGCCCATGTTGCACGCGATGCGGCACATGCCCATGGCGCAGGAGGCCATGGCGTTGGTCGCCGTGGGGCAGGCGTTGCCGCAGCGACCGCAGTTCCTCACGTCGGTGCCCGTGGCGGTCTCGCAGCCCGGGGTGCGGTCCATGTCGCAGTCCGAGAAGCCCGACCCGCACATGTACCCGCAGGCGCCCATGGCGCAGGTGGTGATGGCGTTGGTGCCCATGGGGCAGGCGTTGCCGCAGCGGCCGCAGTGGGTGGTGTCCGTCCGGAGGTTCACGCAGGAGTCCCCGCACACGTCCGTGGTGGGCTCCATGCACCCGCGGGTGCAGCCGAAGCTCATCCCCGCGTCGGTGGTCATCGCCGAGCACATGGGCGTAGGCGACGCGCAGCGCACGGTGCACGCCCCGCAGGTCTCCGCGGCCGACAGGGACGCCTCGCAGCCCGTGGCGGCCATGGTGTCGCAGTCCGCGCGGCCCGGCGCGCAGGCGTCGGACACCACGCAGCGCCCGTCCGCGCAGCGCGCCCGCGCGGGGTCCACGCCGGGGAGGGCGGTGCAGTCATTGCCGCAGCGCCCGCAGTGCCGCGGGTCCGTCGCCAGGTCCAGGGAGCACGCCCCGTCGGGCAGGTCCGCGGTGGCGGTGTCGCCGCCTGCGTCCCCGCCCCCTTCGGGGGTCTCCCCGTCGGGCAGCGCCCCGGAGTCCATGGTCTCTCGGTCCCCCGTGGCGTCGCCGCCGCGGTCCAGGGAGCCCCCCTCCGGGCGATCGAAGGGCACCAGGGTCCCATCGATGAGATCGAAGCCATAGGGCACGTCGGCGTTGAGGTTCCCGATGGTGCCCGGGCGGTTGTTCCCGTTGCACGCGGCCAGCGCGACCAGGACGAAGAGGCTCGTTCGGAGGTTCACGGCGTTCCTTCGGCTCCATTGAGAGGGAAGCAAGGCGGCTCCCGGAAAGCCTACCAGAACCCCGTGGCCCCCCGAACATCCCTTGCGCACGCCCGGGACACCCCGGACCCTCGGGATCGGTGCCGGAGCCTTGCCTTGCAACGGTTTCGCGGGCATTCCTAGGAGTGCACCGGTACGCTCCCTTATTGCCTTGCGCGGGGCCATGGTGCCCCAGCGCCCCGACCCGAGAGCCCACAGGATGGATCAGCCCCGAACGCCTTTTCCCTGGACCCTCTCCCCGCTCCGCCCCGTCGCGCTCGCCGCGGCGCTCCTCGGGGCCTCCTGCGCCGCGGAGCAGTCCTTCCCCGTGGACCTCTTCCCGGACACGGGCGTCGCCGATAGCGCCAAGACCGACACCGCGGACCTTGACGCCATGGACGCCGGAGACACTCCCCCTCCCCCGGACACCCTCCCCCCGCTGGACAGCACCAGGGATACTACCCCACCCGACACGGCCGTACAAGACACCACACCCACCGACAGCGCCCTACCCGACACCACGACAACCGACAGTGTGGTCACCGACGGCGCCGGGGGCGACGGGACGGCGGCGGACGCGAGGCCCGACGGCGGCCCTCGGAGCTGCCGCACCCACGCGGACTGCGCGGGCAGCGGGAGGACCTACTGCGAGCCCTTGACCCTGCGCTGCGTGGAGTGCCTGTCCATCCCGGACACCTGCGGGGCGGGGACCTACTGCGACGAGGAGGGCTTCGCGTTCGTGTGCCGGATGGGTTGCAGGACCGACGCGGACTGTACGGGCGCCGACGGGGGGGCGATGCTCTGCGACACGGCGACGCGCCGATGCACCGGCTGCCGCACGGACGCGATGTGCCCGGCCGGGCAGGTGTGCCGCGCGGGCGGGTGCACGCCGGGCTGCGGGCCGACGCGCCCGTGCCCCTCGGGGCAGCTTTGTTGCAGCGGGAGCTGCGCGGACACCCAGACCGACGTCATGCGCTGCGGGAGCTGCACCACGGTCTGCGGCGGGGCCGGCGCCACGCCGGCGTGCGTGGCCGGGCGCTGCACCATCGCCTGCGCCATGGGCTTCGGGGACTGCAACCGGATCTCCTCGGACGGGTGCGAGACCAACCTCGCCACGAACATGACCAACTGCGGGATGTGCGGCCGCGCGTGCTCGCTGGCCAACGCCCGCGCGGCCTGCGTGGAGGGGCTATGCCTCGTGGCGGCCTGCACCATGCCGTTCCAGGATTGTGACCGCGACGCGGCCAACGGCTGCGAGGCGGACACCACCCGGGACGCGCGGCACTGCGGCGCCTGCGGCGCGGCCTGCGGGGCCACCCAGGACTGCTACAGCGGCATGTGCATCCCGCGGGTGACGCGGTACACCTTCGCGGGCTCCAGCGCGGCCTTCGTGGACGCCTGCGCGCTCCCAGGCCACACGCAGTTCCTGCGGTCGACGTCCTTCAGCCTCACGTCGGACCCGGTGCCCATCCCGTTCCCGTTCCGGTTCTTCGGCGTGCCGGTGACCACCCTGGTGGCCAGCGTGAGCGGCTTCGTGGTCTTCGAGGGCTCACCGCGCACCTCCCCCTGGAACCCGGCGATGTACCCCACCACCAGCGCCCCGAGGCCCGCGGCGTTCCTCTACGCCAGGCAGCTCCAGACGCGCACCAACGGCGTCTGCGTGGCCACCGTGGGGACCGCGCCCAACCGCAGGCTCATCGTGCAGTGGAGCGACGCCCAGCACTACCTGGACAGCTCCACGCACCTCACCATGGAGCTCGTGCTCAACGAGGGCGCGAACACCCTGGACTACGTCTACGACACGCTCACCCCCGCGAGCTCCACCAGCGGCTCTTCCGCCTCCGTCGGCATGCAGAACGAGGACGGCACCCGCGGGACCACCTACTCGTACCTCATGGCCTCGCGGCTCGCCAGCGGCGTGGCCCTGCGCTTCACCCCGATGCCCTAAGGACTCCGCCGGAGGCCCGGAACACACACCATGCGACCTTCACTTCCCTTCGCGCTGATCCTCCTCGCCGCGGCCTGCTCCGGGCGCCGGGACTTCCCCCCGGGCCCCGAGGACGCCGGCGAGGACAGCAAGCTCCCCGACGCCGAGGACGTCCTCCCGGACACCCTGGTCCCGGACACCGCACCGCCACCGGACACCCTCCTGCCGGACTCGCGGCCTCCGCCGGACACGCTCCCTCCCATGGACACGGCCGTGCGGGACACGGCGGCGCCCGACACCTCGCTGCCCGACACGGCGCTGCCAGACTCCTCCCTGGAGGACACCGCCGCCCCGGACACCGCCGTCCCCGACGCCGGGGACACGGGGGCGCCCGGGGACGCAGGCACCCGCTGCCGCCGGGACATGGACTGCGCGGGCATGGCCGGGAGGACCCTCTGCGACCTGCTCTCGGGCCGCTGCGTCGGGTGCCTGGCCACCGCGGACAGTTGCCCCCGGGGCTCCTACTGCGACGGCGCCATGGGCGCGTGCGCCCCGGGCTGCCGCTCGGCCCTGGACTGCATGGCCACGCCCATGACGCCCTTCTGCGACGTGGCCTCGCACCAGTGCGGCGAGTGCATGACGGACACAAATTGCGCCATCGGGCGCGTGTGCCGCGACCGCCGCTGCGTCGCCGGCTGCGGCCCCGGTAGGAGCTGCCCGGCGGGCGAGACCTGCTGCGGCACGGCGTGCCTGAACACCGCCTCGGACCCGACGCACTGCGGGAGCTGTACCACCGTGTGCCCCTCCATGCGGGGCAGGGCCACCTGCGCCGCGGGCGTGTGCGCCCTCACCTGCGAGGCGCCCTACGGAAACTGCGACGGCAGCGTGCTCAACGGCTGCGAGACGGACCTGGATACGTCCCTCACGCACTGCGGGGCGTGCGGCAGGGCCTGCAACCCGCCCAACGCCATCGGGCTGTGCTCCAGCGGGGCCTGCGCGATCCTCGCGTGCTCCGGGGGCTTCCGGGACTGCGACATGAGCGCCGCCAATGGCTGCGAGGCCAACTTCAACTCCGACCGTAACAACTGCGGCCGCTGCGGGGGCGTGTGCCCCGCGGGGCGCTCGTGCGTGGGAGGGGCCTGCACCACGCTGGTCACGGGCTACACCGTGGCGCCGATCCCCACGGCGTTCCTGGACGCATGCTCGGCCCCGGCGCGCCGGGTGGTCTCCCTGGGCAGCGGCTTCCCGTACCAGTACGAGACCGGCATCCCCATCCCCTTCCCCTTCCGGTTCTGGAACCTCACGTACTCGGAGCTCGTCGTGAGCGCCAGCGGGTACATCCAGTTCGGGGCCTCGCCCTTCGGCCTCGGGCTCAATGGGAGGTACAGCCTGCCCAACATGTCGGCGCCCAGGCCCGCGGTCTTCGTCGGCGGGCGCTCGCTCTACACCCGAGGCTTCAGCGTCTGCACGGCCACCTTCGGCGCGGCCCCGAGCCGGCAGTTCGTCGTGTACTGGTCCAGCGTCGGGACCACCTCCTCCTCCAGCCCGCCAGGGGTCATGTCCATGGAGCTCATCTTGAACGAGGGCACTCAGACCCTGGACTTCGTCTACCGGTCCATCTCCGGCTCCGGCGTCACGGGCCCCGAGTCCATCGTCGGCCTCCAGGACGAGACCGGCACCATGGCCGCCGTGTACCCCACCACCAGCTTCGGCAGCCTCTCCAACGGCCTCGCGATCCGGTTCTCACCCTTTCCCTGAAGACCTGACTACCTCCACCTACGTCGCGTACGTTTCATCACATCGCAGGACCATTAGACCGCACCTGCGGACTCTTGACCGCACCCGTCGTCCGTGGGTTTGATGATGGGAACGGGTCATGGTGCGTCGCTGGGGGAGCCTCCTTCCGGTCGTGGTGGCGTTGTGGTCGTGCGTGGCCCCGCCGTCGTCATCCCCTGACAGCACGGCGCCAGACGCTCCCGCGGAGAGCGCCGCAGCCGAGGTTTTCGACGCCACGGATGCTCCGAGCGAGACCGACGACGGAGTCTTCGTACTCTCTCCGGACAGCAAGCGTGCCATGGACACCGCGGAGGACCGCACCTCGCTAGCGGACGCTGCACCCCCGGACGCGCCCCCGGAGGTGACGGTGGCAGACACGCCCCCTGCGCGAGGGGAGCGCTTCCCGTTGGCGGCCTCCGGGTGCGGTCGCTGGTTCTGCGGCGCTCCCGGGCCGGGGACCATGACCGCCGTGGCCCTCGGGGACATCGACGGCGACGGGTGGATCGACGCGATCGTCGCGGAGGCCGGTCCGGCGCTCGGGGCCCTCGGCGCCCTGACGGTGCTGCGCAACGACGCGGGCGAGGCCCTGGAGGACGTCACCGCGCGCGCGGGCCTCGCGGGCCTCGGCGCCTACGCGATGATCCTCGGCGACCTGGACCGCGACGGCGACCCCGACCTGGTCCTTGGAGGGCGTCGCCGCGACGCCCCTCCCGGCGAGCGCGCCGCGCTCCGCGTTCATGACAACGACGGCACCGGTCGCTTCACCGAGCGCGTGCTGGGACAGCTCCCGGAGGGAGGCGAAGGGGTGCCCCTCTCGGTGCGCCTCGCGGACCTCGATCTGGACGGGCTCACGGACGTCGTCGCGGGGTACGGCGGCACGGACCCGCGGCGGAGCTACTTCGATCGCGTGCTCCTCGCGCGGCCCGACGGCCGCTGGAGCGCTCCCGCCGAGCCCCTCGACGACCCGGGCTTCACCTGGCTCGCGCTGCCGACGGACCTCGACCACGACGGGCGCCAGGACCTCCTGGTCGCCAATGACGCCGCCGCCACCATTGACGCCACCTCGTTGGAGGGCCGGGTGCCCTGTCCGCTCCCTCGGCTGCTCCCTCCGGAGTCCTACCGCCACGTCGGGGCGTGGCTCTCGACGCAGCGGCGGTCGTCCATCAACGCCCGCGGGGACCTCTCGCTGGCGCTCTGGGACGAGCTCGATGGCTTCACGGGCCTCACCTACACCCCGATGGGCCTCGTGGCCTCGGACCTCGACGGCGACGGCCTCGACGACTACCTCGGCACCAACAGCGGCGTGCTCTGGTACTGCGTCTCCCGCCCCTCCGGCGGCTGTCGGCGCCGCGTGGAAGACGTCTTTGACCTCCGGGTGCGCGAGGGCGCCCCCCCGGTGAGCTGGAGCCCCAGGGCCCTGGACCTGGACCGAGACGGAGACCAGGACCTCGTGATCACCTTCGGCGGCGTCACGATCTCCCGCGCCCAGAGAGGCAACGCGGTGCTGCTCAACACGGGCTCCGGGCACTTCGTCGAGGCCCCCTCCGGGCACGGGCTCGACCCCGTTGGCTGGTGGAGCGCGCTGGCCGCCGCGGACCTCGACCGCGACGGCGACGAGGACGTCCTCCTCGGGGCCCAGGCGCTCTATCGCCCGCTCTGCGCAGGGCCTCCGGAGCGCGGGCTCCTCCTGCGGAATGAGCTCCCTCGCGAAGGGCGCCACGCGCTCCTCCTCAAGCTCCGGGGCGCGGTATCCAACACCGACGCCCTCGGGGCCGTGGTGCGCGTGCGCGCGGGTGAACGCACCCTGGTCCGGACGGTCTCCCAGGGAGGCGCCACCCAGAGCGCCGACACGCCGGAGCTGGTGATCGGTATCGGCGCGCTCCCCGGCGCCGAGGTCACCGTGCGGTGGCCCGGCGGCTTCACCCAGGACCTCGGGTACCTCCCCGCGGACCGCTTGCTCGTCCGCGAAGAGCCTCGCTGGGCCGTGGTGGAGCCCGAGCGCCCCGCCGCGGGCACCATGGTCACCGTGAGGGTGCTCCCCGCGATGGTATCCCCGGGCCCGTCGTTGCTGCGCATGGAGCTCGCGCCCGGGGTGCGCTGGGCCGAGGCCCCCGCGCTCGTTGGCGGCGAGCTCCGCGGGCGCTTCCTCGCGCCGCCCCGAGGCGAAACCGCCGTGGTCTCGCTCGCGGTCCCTGGCGAGGGGCCGAGACACACCTTCCGGGTGTGGTCCCGGTGAGGAGGTCCTGCATGGGTGGGGCCTTGGTGAACCTCACTCCGACCGTGTGGGGGGAGGGAGTTCGCTCGCGGTCGGGAGGTCGTCGCGGCGCGTCACCGTGTCCGTGGCGTTGTCCAGGAACGACACGCCCTCCAGGGTCGTCCTGCTCTCGGGCGTCGCCAGGTCCACGGCGCCCGAGCTTTCGAGCTGCCGTGTGATCACCCCCTGGCGCAGCGTGATGGTGCCGCTCGCGTTGAAGAACCCGAAGCCGCCCTGGTCGAGCACCGCTCGCGTCACGTCGATGGTACACCCGTGACCCGCGTGCAAGCCGTAGGCGACGGACCTGCCGACCGGACGCCTGGCGTCGCTCTCGCTGACGCCGATGGTGCTTGAACACACTTCGCGCACGAAGAGGTTCTGGATTGTGACACCGGTCCCGGCGGTGCCCGGGATGCCGGGCGCCGATACGCCCGCGCCAGCGACGGCCCGGAACGCGACGCGGGCTCCGCTCACGCGAGCGCCCCGGGAGGCGTACAGGCCAAGGCCAAAACCCCGAGTGCTCGGGGCAATGTCAATGGCGATAAGGTCCTCAAGGCGAGCCTCCCCGCCAGAGACCACCAGCCCGGCCTCCACAGCGCCCGCGATGAGCACCTCCGTCGCGACCAAGGTGGAGCCTGAGAGCGCCGCGAGCGCCCGGCCGCCGAAGCCGTCGAGGCGCGGGCGGGTACCGAAGACCGCGCACGCCGTGAGCTCCAGCAGGGTCCCTGGTTCGAAGGCCGCGATCCCTGTGTCGATGATGTCAGCAGCGAGGACCCGCGTAGCCCGGAGCGTGGCGCCGTCCAACGCAACGAGGCCCTGGGTGCCCTGGCTCCCGAGCCGAGGGCGCGAGCCTCGCACCACGCTCCTGTCCAGCTCCAGCAGGGTCCCGGTGCCCGTGGCCACGACGCTCGCCTCGGTGCAGTCGGAGATCCGTATCCGCGTCGCCCGCAGCGTGGCGCCGTCTACTGCCCGGACCCCGATGCTGGCGCTCCCGTCATTGCGGTCGAGCGCACCACGAACTACGCTCGCGCTCAGTTCAAGCCGAGTGCCCTTGCCAGAGGCTCGGACGCCCACGTCTGCGCTGTCGGTCACGAGGACGGCCTCCGCATGAAGCGATGCGCCGTCCTCCGCCAGGAGGCCGAAGCCGACCCTCGCGCCCTCCCTGCGGGTGGTCCGCAGGACACCACCGATCACTTCGAGCCGCGTTCCCCTGCCGAGGGCGATGGCCCCGGCCTCGGCGTTGTCCGTCACGAGCACCCCCACGGCGCGGAGCGTGGCGCCCTCCTGCGCAGCCAGCCCGATGCCGAGGTCGCCGTCCGGGCGTGGGTTGGTGCGGCGAATGATGCTCTCGGCCACCTCCACCGCGGTGCCAGGATTCCAAGCAGAGATTCCCAACGAGGTGTTGTCCGAGAGCAACGCTCCGGTCACGCGTACCACAGCGCCCAGGGACGCGCTCACGCCCACGCCCAGGCTGCCGTCGGAGCGCGGGCGGGTGTCGCGCACGACGCTCCCGGTGAGCTCTACGGTGGTCCCCTCGCCGCTGGCGCCGATTCCCCGCTCGGAGTTGCCGGTAACCAGGGCATCGGTTACGCGAAGAGACGCGCCCTCAAAGACGCCGAGACCATGGCCCCCAGTGCCCTCGGCGTTGGGGCGAGTCCCGCGCACGACGCTGGCCCGGCACTCGATCCCGGACCCCGAGCCGCTTGCGCGGAGACCGGACTCGACGTTGTTCTCGACCAGGGTATCTGCGATCCGTAGCGTCGCGCCGTCCTGAGCGGCCAGTCCCAGCCCGAAGGTGCCACCCGGGCGGGGGCGGGTGTCCCGCACGGAGCCCGTGGTGACTTCCAGGAGGGTGCCGACGCCGAGGGCCAGGACGCCCACCTCGGCGTTGTGGATGACCAACACGCCCTGGGCGCGCAACGTGGCGCCCTGCTGCGCCCGCAGGCCATGCCCGGCCCTGCCATCGGGCCGGGGGCGAGTGCTCCGCACGACGCCTCCGGTCAGCTCCACCACCGTCTCGGCGCCGGTGGCCAGGACGCCCACGTCCATATGGTCTTCCAGAGCCACGGCGCTCGCGCGCAGGACCGCGCCCTGCTGCGCCTCGATGCCGTGGCCCACGGAGCCCGCGACGCGGGGGCGGGTGCTCCGGAGGACGCTCTCGGTGAGCGTCACCAGCGTCCCGGTGTTGCCGAGGAGGAGCCCCTCCTCGGTGTTCTCGACGATGCGCAGGCGTGTCGCGTGGAGTGCGCCGCGGCTGCTGACCTGCACGCCGCGTCCCAGACCGGTGATGGTGACCCCGCGCAGGTCGAGCACCGCGCGCGTTCCCGCGACGGTCACCGTCGCGCTGTCCGCAGGCCCCGGACCTCGGAGGATCACGCGCGCGGCACACACCCCAAGGACGTGGAGGGTGGCCCCGCCGTCGACGATCAGGCGCTCCCGATACTCCCCAGCGGCCACCAGCACCCAACCTTGGAGGCCCACACGCTCCACGCCCGCGGCCAGGGTCGGGTACGGGTGCGTCGCGGAGCCGTCCGCAACGGCCGGAGCGGCGCCCATACGGACATGGACGACCGTCGCGCCCAGCGCCTCGGGGCCCGGGTCCGGGTATTCCCTCGAGGGGCAGTCGGAGAGGGCCGTAGGGGTGCACCTTCCACCCGGGAGGGCGCCGGCTCCTTCGGGGCAGTCGGCGCGCAGGACCGGGTCGCAGGTACCGTCCGGCAGGCGCCTCCAACCCTCGGCGCAAGTGGTGATGCCAGCGTCCGGGGTCCAGTCCTCGGCTGGAACACCGCTCCCAGCATTGGGGACCCAAGCCTCCGCGGGAGGGCCGTCGGGGTCCCCGGGCTCGGGCCACCCGCCACCAATGCCGCCATCCGGGAGGCGGTAGAAGCCCCGCACAGTGCCCCCATCGGGGAGCGTGATCATCGGCGGGCGCGAGAGGTCCACGCCGTCGCACGCACCGGGCGCCGCGCCTCCACCAGGGACGCAGAGGAGCACCGCGGGGCCGCAGCCGCCGCGCTCGTACGCCACCCAGGTCGCCGGACACGGCCACCGCGCCACCGGGCGGGGGGGTGCGGGGTCCTCGCCGCACCCTGCCAGAAGCAGCACCAGGAGCAGCAGGACGAGGGTGGAGTGGGGCATTGGTGAACCTCACTCCGACCGTGTGGAGGGAGGGAGCTCGCTCGCGGTCGGGAGGTCGTCGCGGCGCGTCACCGTGTCCGTGGCGTTGTCCAGGAACGACACGCCCTCCAGGGTCGTCCTGCTCTCGGGCGTCGCCAGGTCCACGGCGCCCGCGCCTTCGAACTGCCGTGTGATCACCCCCTGGCGCAGCGTGATGGTGCCGCCGGCGTTGAAGAACCCTAAGCCGCCCTGGTCGAACACTCCTCGCGTCACAGCAATGGAACAGCCGGGGCCTGCATGCATGCCATAGGCTACAGGACGTCCCTCGGGCCTCGCGGTGCGATCGCTGTCACTGAAGCGAACGGTGCTCGACCGCACCTCTCGAAGATAGAGGTCTCCGGCGACGATGCCCGACCCCGAAGCGCCCTGGAAAGGGAGCGCCGCGACACCAGCACCGCCCACGTGCTGCAGCGCCACCCGCGTGCCGTCCACTCCCGCACCTCGCCAGGCGTACACACCGAGCCCAAGGCCCCGCGCATTTGGCGCGATATTGAGCCCCACAAAATCTGTCACCTGCGCCCTCCCAGACGCCACGAAGAGCCCGACCTCGGCGACGTCGGACACGAGCACCGCCGTGGCGCTCAGGGTCGAGCCGAGGACGGCGCCGATACCGTGGCCAAAGAGCCCGTCGCTGCGCGGGCGAGTGCCCCGAACGGCACACGCCGTAAGGTCCGCCACGGAGCCACGGTCCAGCACCAGAATCCCCGCGTCGGCGGTGTTCGCGATGAGCACCCCCGATGCCCGCAGCGTCGCGCCCTCCTGCGCCCCGAGGCCGTAACCCGCCGCGCTGTCCCTCCGAGGGCGCGTGCCTCGCACGATGCTCCTGGTCAGCTCCAGGAGCGCGCCAGCGCCGGCGGCGTAGGCGCCCGCCTCCGCGCAGTCCTCGACGAGCATCCGCGCGGCGCTCAGCACGGCGCCGTCCTGCGCCCGGAGGCCGTGACCGGAGGTGCCATCGCTCCTGGGGCGTGTACCCCGCACGACGCTGTCGCTCAGGTCCACGAGGGTACCGAGATTGGTGGCGTGAACGCCAACGTCGGTGTTCTCCAGGAGGAGGACCCTCGACGCGCGCACCGAGGCTCCCTCCTGCGCCTGGAGGCCATAGCCCACGAAGCCCACCGGACCGGGGCGCGTACCACGGACCACGCTGGACAGTACCTCCACGCGGGTCCCTGGATCGTCGGCCAGGATCCCTGCCTGGAAGTTGTCCGCGACGAGCACCCCATCGGCGCGCAGCATCGCGCCCCGGTACGCCGCCATTCCCACACCTATTGCACCGCCAGGCCCCGAGCGAGTACGCCGCACCTGACCGGATGCCATCACGATCGAAGATCCCGGACCCGCGACGAGCACTCCCACATCGAGGTTGTCAGCGACGATCACTTCGCTCGCTCGCAGCGTCCCGCCGAAGCTCGCCTCCAGGCCGTGGCCGAGCGATCCGTCGGGGAGGCCACGGGTTTCCTCCACAACGCTCGCCGTAATCGCTACCAGCGAGCCGACGCCGCTCGCGCTGACCCCGACCCCGATGTTGCCAGTGACGAGCACGCGCTCGGCCTGCATCGAGGCACCCTCCTGCGCCAGCAGTCCATTACCAACGCGACTGCCGGGGGACTCCCGCCCCCCCCGCACCTCCGTCGCGAGGACCTCAGCCCGGGTCCCCACGCCGCTGGCCAGCACTCCGGCCTCGGTGTTCTCCGCGAGGACGACACCCGTCGCGCGCAGCGAGGCACCTTCTAGAGCCGCAAGCCCATGGCCCGCCGTACCGCCAGCGCCGGGGAGGGTCCGTCTCACCACACACGCGGTGAGCTCTGCGTGGGTCCCCTGACCAATCGCGCGAAGCCCGCCCTCGGCGTTGTCCGAGACGAGGACAGTTCGAACGCGGAGCGTCGCACCGGTGAGAGCCAGGAGACCCTCGCCGAAGGTCCCATCAGGCCGGGGGCGAGTGCTCCGCACCAGACCCCCGGTTACTTCGAGGAGGCTCCCCGCACCGACGACCGTGATGCCCGCCTCGGCGTTCTCGGCGACCACCACGCCCGTCGCGCGCAGCGTCGCGCCCGACTGCGCCCGAAGCCCTTGACTTGCCGTGCCACTCGGGCTGGGTCCAGTGTGCCGGACAACGCTCCCGTGGAGGTCCACGAGGGTCCCGGCTCCATCCGCCAGCACGCCTGCGCCCACGTTGTCCTCGAGGACCACTGCGCTTGCGCTCAAGCTCGCGCTCGACTGAGCTTCGATCCCACGGCCGAAGGCACCACCCAGGCGGGGCCGGGTGCCCTTGATCAGACAGCCCGCCAGTTCGACCCGGCTCTCGGCGCCGGCGACGATGAGCCCCTCTTCGGTGTTCTCCACGACCCGAAGGCCTCTCGCTCGCAGAGTGGCGCGCCCGCTGACCTGGAGCCCGCGGCCGAGGCCGGTGATGGTGACCCCACGCAGGTCGAGCACCGCGCGAGTGCCCGTCACGGTCACCGTCGCGCCAGCGCTCCCCGCTGGCCCTGGGCCTCGGAGGAGAACGCGTGCGGCGCAGGCCCCCAGGACATGAACCGTGGTCCCGCCTCCTACGAGAAGGCGTTCAGGGTAGGTACCCGCGGCCACCAGGATCCAACCGCGGAGGCCCACCCGCTCGACCCCCTGGGCGATGGTCCGGTAGGGACGCGACGCCGAGCCGTCTGCGGCGCTCGCGTCTGCGCCTTCACGAACATGCACCACGGTCTCTCCTGCGGCCTCGGCGCCCGGGTCCGGGTACTCGCTAGAGGGGCAATCGGAGAGGGCCGTGGGAGTGCAGCCTCCGCCAGGCAGCGCCGCGCTCCCCTCTGAGCAATCAGTGCGCAGCATCGGGTCGCAGGTACCGTCCGGCAGGCGCCTCCAACCCTCGGCGCAAGTGGTGATGCCAGCGTCCGGGGTCCAGTCCTCGGCTGGAACACCGCCTCCAGCGTCGGGTACCCAGTCCTCCGCGGGAGGTCCGTCGGGGTCTCCGAGCTCGGGCCACCCTCCCCCGATACCGCCATCCGGGAGGCGGTAGAAGCCCCGCACCGTACCCCCGTCAGAGAGCGCAATCATCGGCGGGCGCGAGAGGTCCACGCCGTCGCACGCACCGGGCGCCGCGCCTCCGCCGGGGACGCACAGGAGCACCGCGGGGCCGCAGCCGCCGCGCTCGTACGCCACCCACGTCGCCGGACACGGCCAGCGCGCCACCGGGCGGGGGGGTGCGGGGTCCTCGCCGCACCCTGCCAGAAGCAGCGCCAGGAGCAGCACGACGAGGGTGGGGTAGGGCATCGGCGCGCCTCACTCGCTCCGTGTGGGGGGTGGAAGCTCGCTCGCGGTCGGCAGGTCGTCACGGCGGGCGATCCGGTCTGTGGCGTTGTCTAGGAACGACACCCCCTCCAGGGTGGTGGCGCCGTCTGGTGTCGCCAGATCGACGGCGCCCAGGCCCTCAATCTGACGGGAGACAATCCCCTGACGCAGGGTGATCGTCCCGTTGGCGCTGAAGAACCCGAAGCCTCCGTGGTCGAGCACTGCGTGGGTGGCGTCGAGGGAGCAGCCGGGCCCCACATGGAGGCCGTAGGCGACCATGCGCCCGACGGGCCGGACCGTGGGACCGTCCGCGCTGGTGCGGACCGTGCTTGATCGGACGTCGCGCACCAGGAGGTCCCGCAGGGCGACCGTGGGCACCGCCTCGCCGCGGTATGGCAACGCTGCCACGCCGGTACCGTGGACCGCCTGGACGGCGACCCTCACGCCCTCCAACCTCGCCCCCTGCATGGCAAGCAAGCCCATGCCGAGCCCGCGTCCGTTGGGCCTCACACCGAGGATGATCGTGTCGGAGAGTCTGGCTTCGGTGCCGACCTCGGCCGCGAAGACAGCACTCTCGCTGTTGTCGGCAAGGAGCACGCCGGTCGCCCGTAGCGTCGCGCCGCCTTGCACCCCGAGGGCGCGGCCGAAGGTGCCCGCCCCATTGACCTGGGTGTTGCGCACGACGCTGGCGGCGAGTTCCATGACGGTGTCGGAACCGAAGGCGTCCACGCCGACCTCCGTGCTGTTGGCGACGAGCACCCCCGTCGCGCGCAGCGTCGCTCCCCCCCCCGCCAGGAGGCCGTTGCCGCCCATGGCATCGCGACGCGGGCGCGTGTTTCGAACGACGCTGCGGTCTAGCTCGACGACGGTGCCTGGGCCGTCGGCCCCCACGCCGACGAAGGCGTGATCGGCCACGAGCACTCCCGTGGCGCGCAGCGTCGCGCCCCCCTGTGCCTGGAGGCCGCGGCCCAGCGTGCCGTCGCTCCGCGGGAGTCCGCCACGGACGACGCTCGAAACGAGCTCCACGCGCGTGTTCGCATTGGACGCGCTCACACCCAGCTCGGCGCTGTCGGCGACGAGCAGGTCCGTCGCGCGCACGGTCGCGCCCTGCTCCGCGATGAGGCCGCGGCCAAGGGTGCCGTCACTCCGAGCGCGGGTGCCACGCACAACGCTCTTGACGAGCTCGAGGACCGTGCCCGCGCCCAGGGCTCCCACGCTCCAGTCAGAGTTGTCGACCACGAGCACTCCCGTGGCGCGCAGCGTCGCCCCTTGCACCGCCATCAGTCCTCGGCCGAGGCGGCCCTCCTCCCGTGGACGCGTGGCTCGCACCACACTGGACGAGAGCTCCCCAAGGGTTCCTGAGTCCTGGACATGGACCCCGAGGTCGGCGTTGTCCACGACCACGACGTCAGACGCGCGGAGCACCGCACCGCCCAGGGCGGTCAACCCGGCGCTGGCGGTGCCACCGGGGAAGCCTCGGGTTCTTCGTACAACGCTCGCGGTCACCTCGACGACGGCTCCCTCTCCCACAGCAGCGACGGCTACCCCGGTGTTGTCCGACAGGACGATGCCCGCCGCCCGGAGGGTGCCGCGGCGGAAGCTCCGCGCCCCGGGGCCCGTTCCCGTGACGGTGACGCCTCGAAGGTCGAGCACAGCGCGGGCACCCTCGACGGTGACGGTCGCGCCAGCAGGGGTCGGCGGCCCTGCGCCTCGGAGCGTCACGCGCGCTGCGCACGCGCCCAGCACGTGGATGCTCGTGCCGACTCCAACATACAGCTGCTCGCGGTATTCGCCCCGAGCCACCAGCACCCATCCCTGTAAGCCCACCCTCGCGACGCCTGCGGTGATCGTGGCGAAGGGATGGGTTGTGGTGCCGTCCGCGGCAGTCGCGTCGGCGCCCGCGCGAACGTGAACAACGGCCGCGCCCCGGGCCTCCGCGCCCAACTCCTCGTACTCCACGGCGGGGCAGTCGGAGAGGGCCGTGGGCGTGCACCTGCCGCCAGGCAGCGCGCCGCTTCCCTCGGGGCAATCGGTGCGTAGCATCGGGTCGCAGGTGCCGTCGGGTAGGCGCTGCCAACCCTCAGCGCACTCGGTGATGCCCACCACCGGAGACCCATCGGGGTCGCCGGGCTCGGGCCACCCTCCACCGATACCGCCATCCGGGAGGCGGTAGAAGCCCCGCACCGTACCGCCATCGGGGAGCGCGATCATCAGCGGGCGCGAGAGGTCCACGCCCTCGCACGCACCAGGCGCCGCGCCTCCGCCGGGGACGCAGAGGAGCACCGCGGGACCGCAGCCGCCGCGCTCGTACGCCACCCACGTCGCGGGACACTCCCACCGCGCCACCTGGCGGGGGGGTGCGGGGTCCTCGCCGCACCCAACCAACTGCAGCGCCACGAGCAGCAGGACGATGATGGGGAGGAGCCTCGGCACGCCTCACTCGCTCCGTGTGG
>JACRDB010000158.1 GCA_016218725.1 Deltaproteobacteria bacterium | reverse complement strand
CTCGCGCACCCCCCGGAAAGGGGTCAAACGTCCTTCGGGAGAGCCGGATGCGAGAAATTCGCCCGTCCGGTTCGGTGGGGGGGATGGCCAGCCGGAACGCTGGCTGGCCGTCCCTACCCCGATCACGGATGCCAGCCCCCCTGCCGGGGGGCGCTCACGTGAGACGCAAGAACATCAGCGTAGCAAGGGTTTGGAGCGTTGCCTGCTTCGGCCCGAGCACCACGTCCGCGACGTTGCGACGACGGGCGGTGGGCCGTGCGACGGGAAGCTGGGACCCTCGCCGGAGACCTCATGGGGGGACACGCGCGGCACAGTCAGGAGCGCGTTCCAGGACGGGGATCGTGGCGCCTGAGTCGTGCCTCCTTCGTTGGTCGCGGACGTAGCCAACGACGGCGTCGAGGGAGCGAGGCTGAAGAGCAAACGCGCCGTAACCTCGTTGCCACATGAAGGGCCGATGGAGCGACTCATGCACCGTACGAGACGAGCCTGTCTTGACGGCGGAAACCAGGCTCGCGAGGGAACACGCGGGGTGCAACCACACCAGGAGATGCACATGGTCCTCGACCCCGCCGACCGCCAGGACGTGGCATGATCTCTGCTGGGCAACCCGCACGGTGGCCTGGTGAACAACGCCCTCGACGTCCCCTGTGAGGAACGGCAGGTGCCGCCACGTCGACCAGACGAAATGGACATGGACTCGAGCGAGGTAGTCGGCCATACCGCCATTGTCGAGGGCAGGGCAGGGCAGGTTGCGTCGCCATGCCAGGCGTCGCCCCCCTCTCGCGACCCACCGTCCGTTGTCGCAGCGTCGCGGACGTGGTGCTCGGGCCGAAGCAGGCAACGCTCCAAACCCTTGCTACGACGACGTTTCCGTGCTCACGTGAGCGCCCCCCGGCAGGGGGGCTGGCATCCGTGCACAGGCCGGCCCAACGGGCCGGTGGGCCGCATCGAACACGGTCACCCAACGGCGCGAACCCGCATCGAACACGGTCACCCAACGGCGCGAACCCGCATCGAACACGGTCACCCAACGGCGCGAACCCGCATCGAACACGGTCACCCAACAGCGCGAACCCGCATCGAACACGGTCACCCAACGGCGCGGACCCGCTCCGAGGGCGGTGACACCGGAGTGCCATCTCAATAGTACAAGTACGGCCACGGGGAGAGCATCGGGCCGCCGTCCGCGTGCGCGCGCCCGCTGCCGTGGCCGGGCATGCTCTGGAACCACCACACCAGGAACGGGCCGTCGCAGTCACCCGCCAGCGCGCGGTACGCCCTCCACGCGGCGTGGGTGAGCGCCACGGGCGCGGGCTCCTGGCCGCAGCGGTCGCGCTGCCCGAAGCCCCCGCAGGTGCTGAGCACCTCCGTGGTGCTCTGGATGTCGTAGTCCCTCACGCCGTTCGGCGGGTAGTGGGCGTTGCCGCAAGGGGCGTGGTAGGGCTCCACCCGATACCTCCGCCCGCGGTGCTCAAGCTCCAGCACGTCCGGCGCCGGGTAGGATATACACGGACGTGTCGTACACTGTACGTCATAGAAGCTCCGCACTGGGAGGCCATGGCGGGCGTCCAGGTCGAAGCCCGCGAAGGGGACGAACCACCGGGAGAACGCAGGCACCACGCCCCTCCGGCCGACGCTCTCGACGCCGTGGGCCTGGGACTCCAGGAAGCACCCGGGGCCGCGGTTGTAGTTCACGAAGCCCACCCTCACGCTCACGCGACAGGGCCGCACGCGGGCGTCAAAAGACCCGTTCCCTGCGGCGGGGTCGAAGCTCCCGGGGACGCGGTTGCCGCGCGCGTCGTAGCGCTGCTTGTACTCCAGCACCTCGTACGCGGCGGCGTCCGAGGCCACGTCGCCGCTGCCGACGAGCCACAGCTCGTTCACGTCCCCTCGCTCGAAGAGGTCGCAGAGGGTCCTCGGGCGGCCCGCCTCGTCGGGGAAGCCGTAGTGCTGGGCGAAGTCCTCGGAGAAGAGCCTGGCGTAGTCGAGGACCAGGCGCCCTCCCTCCATGCGCCGTGGGTAGAGCGTGCTGTTCTCGTAGGGGTACGCCTCCGGGGGCCCCGGGCGGCCCTTGGCGCCGTCGCGCAGGTCCCTCACCGGGAGGAGCTCGTAGTCCCATTGGGGGAGGGCCTCCGGGCGCTCGTACCCGTGGAAGCGCGAGCCCTCGCGGAAGGCCGCGGTGATGCGCTCCAGGAGGCCCCGGGCGCGGTCGGGCTCGTTGCGGTTCACGAAATTGAGCGCCAGCACCCGGGGACGGAGCACCCGGAGCGACGGGTGGTGGACCACCAGCCACGGGTCGCTGTTGGCGCGGCTCAGGTCGTTGGGCCACGCCTCGCGCTCGCCGTCACGCGCCAGGGAGCACCGCCCCTCGCGGGGCACAAAGCCCTCGGCGCAGGCGGCGCAGCCGTCTCCCGCGTACCCGAGCGGGCACCCGTCGTCGGGCTCCAGGGCGTCCCGGGCCGGGCCGTCGCAGGGGGTTTCGTCCGGGGCGTCCGGGGCGTCCTTCGCGCGCGCGTCGGTGTCCGCGGCGGCGTCGTGGGAGGCGTCCGCGGCGGGTGTTGGCGAAGCGCATGCCACAAGCGCCGCGGCGAGGCCGAGCGCGCGCAGCGACGGAGCCATGGGGGAAGGAGTCTCGCGCAGCGGCAGGGCGCGGGCGACCACAGGCCCCTACTCCGCCGGGCAGCGGTCGGTGGCGGGCGCCCGCGACGGGTCCACCAGGAAGCGCACCACCGCCGCGCGGGCGCAGGCGCTCTGCTGCACCTGGGCGTGGCCGTCGCCCTCGTAGGTGACCAGGTGCGAGCCGTTGGCCAGCGTGTCCCGCATTCGTTGCGCCAGCTCGTAGGGCGTGGCCGGGTCGTGGAGGCCCCCGAGGAGCAGGATCGGCGGCGCCGTGGTGGCCCCCAGCGGCGGCGCGGGGAGGGCCCTCCGGAGGGGCCAGAGCGCCGCCACGAACTCCAACTGCGAGGCCCAGCGCCCCATCCTCGGCGCCAGCGGGACCAGCTCCGCGGTGACGAAGCGGGTGTAGTCCCCCACGGTGAAGCCCGAGGGGAACGGCGAGTCCAGGAAGGAGATCGCCGCGAAGGCCTCGGTGTTGTTGAAATAGCTCCCGTCGCCCTGGCGCCCCCGGTCGGCGTCGGCGAGCGAGAGGAGCATGGCCCCGTCGCCGCGCTCGGCGGCGGCGAGGGCCGCGGCCAGGGGGGGCCATTGCCGCGCCCGAAGGCCCAGCACCACGGCGGAGAAGAGCTCCGCGGGGCCCGCGCGGCGGGCTCCCACGGCGAGGGGCGCGCCGCCGAGGCGCCGCGCCAGGGCGTCGAAGGCCGCGCCGGTGGCCTCCGGGGAGGCGCGCCGGAGCCCGCAGGACGGGGTCTCCGCGCACCACCCGAGGAAGCGCGTGAGGGCGGCCTCGAAGGCCCTCGCCCGGCGGCGCGAGCGCTCCCGGCGGTCGCCCTCCTCGGAGGCCGCGGAGTCCAGGGCGAAGGCCCTCACCCGGCGCGGGAAGCGCTGGGCGTAGAGGGCCCCCAGCCAGGTCCCATAGGAGATCCCAAGATAGTTGATGACCTCCTCCCCGAGGGCCTCCCGGATGCGGTCCAGGTCCTCGGCGGCCTCCGGCGAGCCCACCGCCGTGAGCACCTCCGCGGGCGTGCGGGCCTGGCACCCGGTGATGAACGCCCGGGCCTCGGACTCCAACGCACCGCGGGCGGCGTCGGAGTCGTCCCCGAGGTCCAGCGCCCGGAGGCGCTCCAGCGCGGCGTCGTCCACGCAGTCCACGGCGGGGCGGCTGGCGCCCACGCCCCGGGGGTCGAAGCCCACCCAGTCGAAGCGCTGCGTGAGCTCGTTCATGGTGCCGTTGGCCGAGCGCCAGAAGGCCGGCAGCTGCCGCACCCCGCTGCCGCCAGGGCCCCCGGGGTTCCAGAGCAGCACCCCGAGCCGTCGCGACGGGTCCCTCGCCCGAGCGCGCAGGAGCGCCAGCGAGAGCGTCGGCCTCTGCGGCTCCCGCGGGTCCCTGGGCACCGGGAGCGTCGCGCACTCGTAGGTCCCCTGGCACGGCGCCCACGCGAGCTCCGGCGCGTCCGGCGCGGCGTCCTGCTTCGTTGACGTATCGCTTGAAGTGTCAGTAGAAGCCTCGCCTAGGGAACTGTCAACTGGAGTTGACGCCGGTGTTGAACAGGCCAGGGTGAGGGCGAAGAGGGCCCCGAGGGGTCGTCGGGTCAAGGGCGCCTCGACCGACCGACGAAGAAGCGCAGGGCGGCGAGGAACTGGTTGATGTCGCCGTGGGTGCCGGCGCCGGGGCCGTCGTAGGGGGCCGGGGGCTGGAGGCGGTAGCCCGCGGCGCGCATGGCGGACACGATGGCGTTGGCGCTGGCGAACTGGCCTCCGGGGCCCGCGTTGCCCCAGGGGGCGAAGCCCAGCTCCGCGGCGGAGCGGGCGGGGCGGCCGGTGGCGTTGACGTCGTTGGCCCAGTACGCGGCGAAGTATGACTGCCGGAGGGTGAAGCCGAGGGAGAGGGCGGCGGTGGTGCCCGCGGACTCGCCGAGGAGCCAGGTGCGATCGTTGTCGATGTTGTAGAGGCGCCGCACGTCGTCCATGGCGCTGGCGCCGGCGGAGGCGTTGCCGCGGTACTGCACGCCGTCCAGGATGACCATGGCGGCGTCGGAGAGGCCCACCGAGGGGCCGACGGACTGGAGGTTCCGGGTCATGGTGGCGCCGCCCTCGGTGCCGCTGTAGACCACCAGGAGAGGGTACGGGCGCCCTCGGGAGGAGGGCACCAGCAGGCGATACATCACCCCGGTGGAGGTGGTCCGGAGCTCGCCGCCGACGGGCGCGGGCCCGCCGGAGCCCAGGGAGCTCGCGCCGAAGGGGGGCTCGCCGGGGCCGCTCGGCGGGCCATCGGGCGGCGGGGCCGTATCCGGCGGCGGAGCCGTGTCCGGCGGCGGGACCGCGGTGTCCGCGGGGGGGCGGGTGTCGGGGGGAGGGGGCGCGGTGTCCGCGGGGGGGCGGGTGTCCTCGATGACGGTGATGTCCGGCGGGGGCGTGTCCGGGCGGGTGTCCTCGAAGATGGTGATGTCCGGGGCCGGGGCGTCGGGGCCCGTGTCCTGGGCGGGGGTGTCGCCGGTGACCGTGGTGTCTGCGGCGGCGTCGTCCTCGGGGGGCAGGTCCACGGGAGTGGCGCACCCGACGCCCAGGGTCACCAGGAGCGCGGCCACGGAAGGCAAGGAGGGGCGCATGGACCGAGGATGCCACAGTCCGCCCTCGGTGGGTCCTGCGCGCCTGCGGCGGTGCTATGCTCGAACGCGATGGACGTCGTCTCGGAGTTCGAGGCTCTCGTCACGGCGCTCGCGGTGCGCGAGGTGGACTACGCCGTCTGCGGTGGGTTCGCGGTGAACATCCACGGGCATGTGCGGGCCACGCGGGACATCGACCTGCTCGTGCGCAGAGAGGCGCTAGAGGTCGTCCAGGAGGTTGCGAGATCGCTGGGGTTCACGATCTCCGCGGGGCCTCTGCCCTTCAGCGCGGGGACGCCCGAGGAGCGCGAGCTCCATCGGGTGACCAAGATCGAGGGCGCATTGTTTCTGACGCTGGACCTCCTGGTGGTCACCCCGATCTTCGAGGACGTGTGGCGTGAACGGGAGGCCTTCGCGTGGAAGGGGAAGGTCATCCCCACGGTCTCGCTGGAGGGGCTCGCGAAGATGAAGCGCCTTGCAGGTCGCTACCAGGACCTGGCCGACCTGGAGAACCTCGGCCTTGGGGGTGGACGTGAGGCGCCGTGATGTGGACATGTCTCCGGAAGCCATCGCCGAGCGCCTGGAGGGGCTCCGGAGGCTCTACCTCCTCGGGACGTCCCTCGCCTCGGCCCGGAGCCTCGGGAGGCTCGACGCGCACCGGGCAGGCGGGTCCCTCGTTGGCGCCCCGGACACCACAGAGGCCCCAGAGGCTCAGGCGCTTGAGGCACGCCGAAGGAGGATCGCGGGCTCCGCGCCTGGTCGGGATCCCGCCGGGTGAATACCCCGGCTGGGTCCTCCGTCTCCAGTTGGGTACCCGGACGTCGAGGTGCCCCATGTCCACCCCGAGCCTGCTCCTCCCGCTGTGTCTCGCCCTGGCCCTGGCCGCCTGTGGAGGACTCCCGGGCTTCTCCCCTGGCGCGGCGTCCGAGGAGACCTCGGGCCACGGCCTGCGCCCGCCGGACATCGACGGAGGCGCTGCGGTCGCCGGCTGCGCCCTGCCGAGGATGTTGTGCGGGCAGGCCTGCCTGGACCCCTCGCAGCCAACGCACTGCGGCGCATGCGACGTGGGCTGCCGCGCCGGGGAGCGCTGCGAGGCGCGAGGCGACGGGGGCTACGCCTGCGCCCCTGCGTCCGCCCCGCCGAGGCCCTCGGCTCCTTGCGTGGCGGGGCTGGCCAACTGCACCCAGGACCCCAGGGAGTGCAGCACGGACCTGCGGACCTCGGCTTCGCACTGCGGGGCCTGCGGTCGAGCGTGTCGCGCCGGGCAGACGTGCATCCAGGGAGCCTGCGTCCAGAACGGCGTAGCCGTCGAGTGCGCCGGCGGCGCCGTGGCCGAGTGTCCGGTGTTCCCCAACAGCGCGACCCCCAGTTGCATGGCCGGTCGTTGCGTCCCGGGGGCCTGCACCCCGGGCTGGGTGGACGCCGATGGCGAGGCCCTCAATGGCTGTGAAGCCCGTAGCACCGTGGCGCGCTGCGGCGCTCGCCTCGCCCGCTGCGAGGTCCCCTCGGGGGCCCGGTTCATGGTGGCCACCTGCGTCGAGGACACCTGCGGCGTCACCTGCGCTTCAGGGCACCGGGACGCCGACGGCCTGCGCGCCAACGGCTGCGAGGTCGCCTCTGGGACCGATCCTCTGCGCTGCGGCGCGGCGGGCGCGCGGTGCGCCTCCAGCGACGCCATGCACGAGGCGGTCTGCGTGGACGGTCGCTGCCAGGACTGGTGCCCCCCGGGCTCCCGGGAAGAGCGCGGACGCTGCCTCCCGTTGACCGGCGATCTGCCGTCGCCGAGGGTCCTCGAACCCGCCCACGCCGCGACCGTGGGGCCGACCCCGACCTTCCGCCTCGCCCTGGATCCCTCCGTCGATGGGGCTCGGGTGGAGGTTTGCGTGGATCCCCGGTGCGGCATCCATGTCGCATGGGTGGAGTCCGCGGCGAGTGCTCCGGGCTTCGCGGAGGGGCGGCTGGGAACCGCGCTCGCGGAGGGGGTGTACTGGGTCCGGGCCTGGGGTCGTCGGGGCGGTGCCACGGGCGCTCTCGGCGGCGCTCCCCGAGCGTTCATGGTGCACCGCGAGGGGCTGTCGCGTCCCTCTCGCGCTGCGCCGGACTTGAACAACGACGGGATCGCCGAGCTGGTGTATGCGGTCCCCTCGCGCGCGGAGGTGGTGGTGCGCATGGGCTTCGGGGCTGGTGCCTGGGAGGCGTCGCCGCGGGTCCTCCGAGGGGGCTCGGGCTCGCTGTTCGGGACCACCCTGGGGACGGCGGAGCTCACCGGCGATGGCTTCCTGGACCTGGTGGTCGGCGCTCCTCTGGAGAGCGGAGGGGCCCTCTGGCTCTACCCGGGTGGAGCGTCCGGGGTCGATCACCTTGGCGGTCAACGGCTCGTTTCGGGGGACGGAGGGCTCTTCGGGGCGGCGCTGGCGCTCGCGGACCTGGACCGGGATGGCCTCGACGACGTGGCGGTAGGAGCGCCCGCGGCGGCCGGAGAGCGCGGCGCCGTCACGGTGTTCTTTGGACAAGCGGGAGGTCGTTTGAGCGCGCCTGTCTCCGTGCTGCCCAGGGTGGAGCGTAGCCCCGGGACGCGCTTTGGGACATCCCTGGAGAGGCTCTCGACCCCGGAAGGCGCGCTCCTCGTGGTGGGCTCTCCGGGTTGGGGAGGCGGCCGGGGAGCCCTGGAGGTGTTCCGCGTCGGCCCCGCTGGGGCCGTGGCCCTGGCCCACATCGACCCGACCTGGCCCGAGGGCCTCGGCGCGGGTGTGGTCCCGACCGCCGACCTGGACGGCGATGGGACCGAGGAGCTGGCGCTCCGGGACCCTGACGCCCACGGGGGCCGAGGCGCGGTCCGGGTGCTCTCGGGTCGGGAGCTCTTGAGCGGCCGTGCCGTCACGCTGCGTTATCGAGAAGGCGCAGAGGGAGAGGGTTTTGGCGCGGCCCTGACGCCGGTAGCGGTCGCCGGGGAGCCGCTCCCGGGGCTCGCTGTTGGCACCTCCCGCGGTGTCATCGTAGACGCCTGGATCGGCGGAGGCAGCCGACGCATCGACCTCCCGGGCTCCGTGAGCTCGCTCAGCGCCTCGGGTGGACTGGCGGGGGGAAGTGACCCGCTCCTGGCCTGGGTGTCCGCGCCGGGTGGGTGGAGCCTGGTGACGCTCGGGCCGGAGCTCTCGGGACCCACGGAGCTCGCACGGGAGCGCGAGGGCCGCCCGATGGTGCTGCCCGTGCGCTGACCAGGCACCGGGACGAGGTCCGTGGTCCCGTGCGTTCGGAACGGGGCAGCTCCCCCTCAGACGGTGTCCGCCGCGGACGGGGGAGGCGCCGCCGCGGCGCGCGTCAGGAGCGCCCTGAGGGTGGTTGGGTCTGCGTCCCCGAGGCGCTTGAGGTACAGGCACCCTTTGCCCAATTTGTGGGGCCCGAGCTTCCCCAGCAGGTCCGCCATGCGCTCGAAGCCCGCCATCACATAGAGCGTGAGCGCCGCCTTGCGCGGCGCGAAGCCCAGGACAAAGCTGTCGCCCTCGTGGCCGCTGGCGTAGCGGTAGTGGTAGGCCCCGAAGCCCACCATGCCCTCGCCCCAGAGCTTCGGCTCCTGCCCCGTGACCTCTCGCAGGAGCGCCAGGAGCGCGACGGAGTCCTTGCGCCGCCCCTCGTCCTTGAGGGACGCCAGGAAGGCGTCCACATCCGTCGCCGTGGGTCGGGTCTTTGCGGTGTAGGCCATCGCGTACGTCCTCCGGGGTGCAGCCCACCGCGTACCGCAACCCGTGCGCAGCGTCCACTCCCGGTAGCCGTGGACGCCGCCGTCGCGAGCGTTTCGCGCGTTGTTACCGCGCGATAACGCCCCCCTCCAGCGGGTGCGTGGACACCGCCACCCGGCGCCCGTCGGGGTCCCGGAAGTACCGCGTGTGCTCCGTGCTGGCCTCCACCGGCACCCCTCGCCGGGCGAGCCGGGCGAGCACCTCCTCGCGGCCCTCGGGGTCCACCGCGAAGGCCACCAGGTCCTGCGAGCCCTCCGCGGGCCCGGGCTCCTCCTCGCCGCGCCGCTCGAGCATCAGCACCACGTCCCCGGCCCGCAGCCACACGCTGTACCCGGGCGTCTCCCTCACCGCGGGGAGCCCGAAGACGTCGCGGTAGAAACCCGCCAGGGCCTCCAGGTCCCGCGTCCGGAGCGCCAGGTGATGGAGCCTCACCGGATTTTGCCTTTCAGCGCAACACCAGCCGCGGATGCCCCGGACGTAAGCGGTCGCGGCGTCCGGGGAGGAAGCGGCCCCGGCAGTGGGTCCGCGGCAGCGCCTTTCTGTTGCTGCATCTGGCGTCTGCCACAAGACGGGCCGCAAGCGCGGTGGCTTGCGAGGGGACAGAAAATGTCCACCTTGCCCGCGAGCGTGCTTGCACGAAGCCATGCCTGTGCGAGCATCGCCCTGTGCTCCTTCGCCGTAGCTACCGCTTCCGCGTCTACCCCACGCGAGAGCACCTCGCGCGCATCGAGGCGTGGGAATACGCGCTGCGGTGGCTGTGGAACTTCATGCACGCCGAATACGCGGCGAAGTTCGAGGACGGATCCCTCGTACCCACGGCGAAGCAGCAGAGCTACACGCTGACGATGCTTCGGGAGAGGGTTCCCTTCCTCGCGGAACTCCCCCGAAATGTCTCGATGCAACTGCTGCACGAGCTGGACAAGGCGTGGCAGCGGTACTTCGCCAGGCTTGGGGAGCGCCCGCGGTTCAAGAGCCGCAAGCGCGGGGAGCTCGCCCCGATGATCGAACCACACCCCAAGCTCTTCAAGATCGAGGGCGAGGGCCGGGACGCGACCCTGAGCTTCCCAAAGCTCGGGGAGCTGCGCGCCATCGTCCATCGCGCACTTGAGGGTGCCCCAAAGACTTGCGCCCTCGTGCGCGAAGGGGACGAGTGGTACTGCGCCGTCTCCTGCGAGGTCCACGTCGCAGACCCCGAGTCCAACGCCGAACCCGCCGTGGGCATCGACCGCGGCGTGGTGAACTTGCTGGCGGACTCCGACGGCCGCACCGTGGAGAACCCCCGGCCGCTCCAGAGGAGTCAAGGCAAGGTCCGCAAGGCCCAACGCAAACTCTCCCGTACCAAGAAGGGGTCGAAGAACAGAGCCCGCGCGGCGAAGCGCGTCGGACGCATCTACCGCCACGTCTCCCGGCAGCGAGACGCGGTGCTGCATCGCGAGTCCAAGCACTACGCCGAGAACCAAGGCGTGGTCGTGGTCGAAGCGCTGCGGCTGAAGAACATGACGGCCAGCGCGAAGGGCACCGTCGAAGCACCGGGAACGAACGTCGCGCAGAAGGCGGGCTTGAACCGCGCCTTGCTCGATGGGGGCCTCGGACGCTTCGTGGAGCTGCTCAAGTACAAGGCCCTCGCGACGGGGTGCCGCGTGGTCGAAGTGGACCCCGCCTACTCCTCGCAGGAGTGCGCGGAGTGCAAGCACCTCGCCGCGGAGAGCCGCCGGTCGCAGAGCGAGTTTGCGTGCGTGGCGTGCGGGCACCGCGCCAACGCCGATGTCAACGCTGCCAGGGTGCTCCTCAGCCGTGGAATGCACGGCGGTGAAGTCTGCGGAGGCGACGCGGTGGCGCGGCCTGCGAAGCAGAAACTCCGCGCTGCGAAGCGCGGCACTCGGGCTCTGGCACAAGGGGCGGTCGTGGCGACCACGAAAGCCCCGTGCTTCAGCACGGGGTAGCATTACGGGAGGATCGTGCCGCGCTCCCGGGCCCTGGCGATGCCGTCCAAAACGAGCTGCTGGGCCTCCTGGGCGTCGCCCCAGCGCAGGACCTTGACCCACTTGCCGGGCTCCAGGTCCTTATAGTGCTCGAAGAAGTGCCGCACCTGCTTGAGGGTGATCTCCGGCAGGTCCGTGTAGCTCTGGACCCCGCGGTAGCGCTGCGAGATCTTGTCCGAGGGCACCGCCAGGAGCTTCTCGTCCCCGCCGGCCTCGTCCTCCATGAGGAGCACCCCCACGACCCGGCAGCTCATGATGGCCCCGGGCACCAGCGCCCGGGTGTTGGCCACCAGCACGTCGCAGGGGTCCCCGTCGTGGGAGAGCGTGTGAGGGATGAACCCGTAGTTCCCCGGGTAGCGCATGGACGTATACAGAAACCGGTCCACCACCAGGGCGCCGCTGGCCTTGTCCAGCTCGTACTTGATCGGCTCGCCCCCGATGGGGACCTCGATCACCACGTTTACGTCCACGGGGGGGTTCTTGCCGATGGGCACCGCGTCGAGGCGCATGGCTGGCTCCGTCTGTCTAACCGTCGGTTTAGTAGTAGGTCCCGGTGAGCGAGAGGGTGAAGCTCCCGCAGGAGAACACCACCCCGGAGTTCTGGTAACCGTCGACCACCACCAGGAGCGGTCCGGCGGTCTCCGGGGTCATGGCCTGGACGCGGGAGCGCAGGCTCCGGCTGGAGCAGTCGTCGTTGCAGCCGAGCTCGCGCCCGCCGGAGAACCAGGTCCTCACGGAGATCACCGAGTCCCACACGTGGGGGTCCCCGCAGGTGCTGGCCACCAGCTCCCGCGCGCCGGGGCAGGTGGCGGTGACGAAGTACACCTCCGGTGCGTCCCCGAGGCGGCCGTCCGTGGGGCGGGCGCATGCCTGGCGCCCCCGGGCCACGGCGGAGCTGCTGGGCACGCAGCCCCGGAAGGCCTCGAAGCGGCCGGTGTTGCCCATGACCGTGCCCGTGGCGCCCGCCCCGGGGGAGGGCCCGAGGAGCGTCACCGGCACGTCCACCGGCACCGCCGCGATGCGGTAGTGCAGCGTGAGCGCCCCGCGGTCGGCGTCCGCCACGCCGCCCACCACCAGGGTGTACGTCCCGCCGGAGACCCCCGCCAGGAGCAGCGACTGGCGCCCCCCGCAGCGGTCGTCGTTGCCCGCCAGCTCCGCGGTGTCCGCGCAGCTCCGACGGAGCGTGAGCCGCGTGTTGAACGCCGTCCCGAAGGTGTCCGCGTAGACGATCCAGCTCCCGGGCCCCACCGTGAAGGTGTACGCCAGGTCGTGCTGGAGCCCCAGGTCGCTCCGCGCGCATGCGGTGTTCTCCACCAGCGTCTGGATGCCCTCGGTGTTGGCCGCCAGCGTGCCCGCCGTGGCGCAGGTGTCCGCGGGCACCGCCACCGGGTCCCGCTGGCACACGTTGTCCACGCAGCGGTCCGTGGTGCACGCGTCCGCGTCGGCGCAGGCCACGTCCGTGGCGCAGCACCCGGCCCTCGGGGCGTTCACGCACGCCCCCGCGGCGCAGGTGTCCGCGGTGCACGCGTTCATGTCGTTGCACTGGGCGTCCCCGGTGCAGCACGCCGCCCGCGGCGTGAACACGCAGGCGTTCCTCCCCGTGTCGCAGGTGTCCGTGGTGCACGCGTTCATGTCGTTGCACTGGGCGTCCGCCGTGCAGCAGCCCGTGCGCCGCGTGGGCACGCATGCCATCGCCGTGCACGCGTAGGTCGTGCACGGGTCCCCCGTGGGGCACTGCGCCGCCGTGCGGCAGCAGTTGGCCACCCGGCCGTTCACGCAGCGGTTGCTGGTGCACGCGTCCGTGGTGCACGGGTCGCCGTCGTCGCACTGCCCTACGCCGTTGCAGCACGAGGCCACCGGCGCGAGCAGGCAGCGCCCCGAGGTGAGGTCGCAGGTGTTGGTCGTGCACGGGTCGCCGTCCTCGCACTCCGGGTCCCCGCGGCACCCCGCGTCCGCAGGCGGCGCCGTGTCGGGCGGCGGGGTCGTGTCCATCGGTGGCGTGGTGTCCATCGGCCGCGCCGTGTCCATCGGCGGCGTGGTGTCCATCGGCCGCGCCGTGTCCATCGGCGGGGTGGTATCCATCGGCGCCGTGTCCCGCGGGGAGGTGTCCGCTACCCCCGTGTCCCTCGGCGGCTCGGACACCACGTCCACCCCACCGTCCTCCACGCGCTCCTCGACGGCGTCGGCCATCGTCTCCGCAGGGGGGACATCATGCCCCGTGTCCTCGGACCCGTCGGGCATGCCCAGGGTGTCGGGAGGTGTGGTATCCTGCCCTACAGTATCGGCCTGAGTGTCCGTTCCGAGGTCCACGGGGAGAGTATCCTCGGCCTGGCTGTCCTGGTCGGAGCCTGGGAGCGAGGGGTGTTGGAGGGAGCATGCGAGGGCCAGGAGGCCAAGGGCGAGCCACCGGGGCCGTAGGGAGCGCAGAGCCATTGGGTGCGTCAGGGTAGCGCGGACCGAGGCGCGTCGGAACCTCTGTCGGGCGATTGCGGGCGTGGCGGGAGCCGTGGTGTGATGCGCCGCAGGGCGAGAGGGGGCCCCCGGTGTGGGGGCCCCTGAGCGGTGCCCGGTAGGAGCGGACGATGCGACGTCAGGGGCTTGCTTGGTGGCTTGGGGCGCTGTGTGCGCTTGCGGTGGGGTGCGGGAGCGACCCCCCGGCGATGACGCCGGACACGGGGACCGTGGACACCGGTGGCGGGGACACGGAGGACACCGGGGGGATGGGGGACACCGGGGGGATGGGGGACACGGAGGACACCGGCGGGATGCAGGACACGCCGCCCATGTGCACGGGGACCCAGACCCTGTGCGAGGGCTCCTGCGTGGACACGCAGTCCACCAACGCCCATTGCGGGCGCTGCGGGAACGCCTGCCCTGCCGGGCAGTCGTGCCGGATGGGCGCGTGCGCCATGGGGATGGCGTGCATGGGCGCGGAGACCGAGTGCTCCGGGCGCTGCGTGAACACCGCGGCGGACCCGATGAACTGCGGGCGCTGCGGCAACGCCTGCGCCACGGGTGAGGTCTGCCGGGGCGGCACCTGCGCCCCGGCGATGATGTGCTCCGGGGGGCAGACGGACTGCGGCGCCGGGTGCACGGACACCATGACCGACGCGATGCACTGCGGCCGCTGCGGCAACGCCTGCATGGCGGGGCAGAGCTGCGCGGGCGGGGCCTGCATGGGCATGGGCGGCTGCACCGGGGGGCGGACCTCCTGCGGCGGGGCCTGCGTGGACACCATGACCGACGCGATGCACTGCGGGCGCTGCGACAACGCCTGCGGGGCCGGGATGACCTGCACCGCCGGCGCCTGCGGGGCCTGCGCCGGGGGGCGCATGGCCTGCGGCGGGGCCTGCGTGGACACCATGACCGACGCGATGCACTGCGGCGCCTGCGGCCGGGCGTGCGCGGCGGGGCAGACCTGCGCGGCGGGGATGTGCACCGGCATGATGACCTGCGGGACGGGCCAGACCCGCTGCGGCGAGGCCTGCGTGGACCTGATGACGGACAGCGCCCACTGCGGGGCGTGCATGATGGCCTGCGCGGCGGGGATGGCATGTATGGGCGGCACCTGCCGCATGGGGATGGAAATGTGCATGGCGGGGCAGACCCGCTGCGGCGCGGCGTGCGTGAACACGGACACGGACCGGGCCAACTGCGGGATGTGCGGCCGGGCGTGCCCCGGGGCCCAGGTGTGCGCCGGGGGCTCCTGCGGCTGCGCGATGGGGGCCACCCTCTGCGGGGCGGCGTGCGTGAACACCATGACCGACGACGCCAACTGCGGGATGTGCGGCCGGGCGTGCCCGATGGGCCAGCGCTGCATGGCGGGCACCTGCGGGCTGGTCTGCGGCGCCGGGCAGGTGGTCTGCGGGACCGCGTGCGTGAACACCATGACGGACCGGGCCAACTGCGGCCGCTGCGGCAACGCCTGCGGCTCGGGGCTGGTGTGCACCGCCGGGGCCTGCGCATGCCCGCCGGGGGGCACCAACTGCATGGGCGTCTGCGTGAGCCTGCAGACCTCCAACAGCCACTGCGGCGCCTGCGGCACCGTGTGCATGGGCGGCCAGACCTGCGCCATGGGCCGCTGCGGGTGCAACGCCCCGAGCACCATGTGCGGCGCCCGCTGCGTGAACACCATGACCGACGCGACCAACTGCGGCCGCTGCGGCAACGCCTGCCCCCGCGGGCAGAGCTGCTCCGGGGGCATGTGCCGCAGCGCCATGGCGCCGGCCAACGACGAGCGCTCGGGCGCCACGCGGATCGACCTGGCGATGGCCTCGGTGACGCTCACCACGAACACCACCAACGCGCGGAACGACACCACGGGGCCCACGGGCTGCTCCTGCACCAGCGGGAACGACGTGTTCTACACGTTCACGCTGACCCAGCCGGAGATCGTCTACGCGGACTCCATCGGGTCGGGCTACGACGCGTCGCTCTTCCTCCAGCGCTCCACCGGGGCCAACGTCACCGACGCGGGCACCGCCGGGGGCGCGGCCTGCAACGACGACAACGGCTTCTGCGGGACGGGCAACCAGGCGCAGATCGTGGCGAGGCTCGCGCCCGGGACGTACTTCCTGGTGCTCTCGGGCTGCGGCTCCGGGGCCGGGACGATCCATTTCCAGCACCTGCCCGCGGGCAGCGGGGCGTCGAACCGCATCGTCCCGCGGGTCGCCGAGCAGATGGTGATGGGCACCACCTCGGGCTCCGGCACGGTGACCTCGGCGTGCTGCTCCGGCGGTCCAGAGAACTCCTACTGGTTCCTCACCTGCGGCACCACGGCGGCGGTGCAGTTCTACGCCTCCACCTGCGGCGGGGCGACCTTCGACACGGAGCTGGACCAGCGCAGCGCCCAGCGCACCCCGGTGGTGGCCTGCAACGACGACGTGGGCTCGGCCTTCGCGTGCGGCCAGCGCTCGTCGCTGAACAGCACGATCCCCGCGGGCACGGGGCTGCACACCCTGCTCATGGACTCGTGCAGCGGCAGCGGGGTGTACAACATCAGCTACTCCGTGGGCGTCTGCGCCACGGGGCAGACCTGGTGCGGCGCCTGCTTCGACACGCTCAACGACGTGCGCCACTGCGGCGGCTGCAACCGCCAGTGCCCCATGGGTAACAACTGCGTCGCGGGCGTCTGCCGCGTGGCCCCGGCCAACGACAACCGCGCGGGCGCCACGCCCGTGAGCCTGGCCACCCCCGCGGTGACCCTCACCGGCGACACGTCCTTCGCCACCCACGACGCCGCGGGCTCCTGCGGTTGCACCACCCGCGGCGCGGACGTGTGGTTCCGCTTCGTGCTCACGCAGCGCGAGTACGTCTACGCGGACACCATCGGCGCCGCCTGGGACACGGCCCTGGTGTTCACCAACAGCGCCGGCGCCGCGCTCCCCTCAGCCAACATCCCCCTCGGCCAGACCTGCGACGACAACGACGGCCTCGCGGGCTGCGCCACGGGGATGCAGTCGCAGATCCTGGCGAGGCTCGACCCGGGCACCTACCACCTGGTGCTCTCGGGCTGCGGCCGGGGCTCCGCCGCGGTGCACTTCCACCACCTCCCCACGGGCAACGGCACCACGCGCTTCCTCGCCGCTACCGAGGGCGCCGGCTACGACGGCGTCACCGCGGGCACCGGCACCGTGACCGCCACCTGCTGCTCCAACGGCCCCGAAGACTCGTTCTACTGGTTCACCTGCGGCACCTTCCGCGGCGGGGCCTTCAGCGCCAGCACCTGCGGGCGCGCCACCTGGGACACGGAGCTCGACCAGCGCTCCGCCGCCCGGAGCACCGTGAGCGCCTGCTCCGACGACGCCTGCGGGCGCCGCTCGTCGCTGACGTCCACGATCCCCGTGGGGGCCGGGCTCCACGCCCTCTATGTGGACGGCTGCGTGTCCACGGTGTCGGGCAACGTGGGCTCCGGGCGCTACGGCGTGTTCGTCACCCGCCCGTGAGCTAACCTCCAGGACCAGGGCGCCCGATGGTCCTGGTCCTCGACAACTACGACTCCTTCACGTTCAACCTCGTCCAGGCCCTGTGGGCCCTGGGGGCCGAGGTCCGCGTGGTGAAGAGCGACCAGGTCACCGTGGAGGCGCTGCACCGGTGCCGCCCCTCGCGCGTGCTGGTGTCCCCGGGCCCCGGCGCCCCGCCAGACGCGGGCGTGAGCGTGGCCTTCCTCCGCGAGGCCCGGGTGCCGGTCCTGGGCGTGTGCCTCGGGCACCAGTGCCTCGCGGAGGCCTTCGGCGCGCGCGTGGTCCGCGCCCGGGAGCCCGTCCACGGCCGCGCCGCAGAGATCACCCACGACGCCCGAGGGCTCTTCCAGGGCCTCCCCCAGGGCTTCCCGGCCGCGCGGTACCACTCGCTCACCGTGGACCCGGGCTCCGTGCCCCCGGGCCTCGAGGTCTGCGCCCACGCCGAGGACGGCGCGGTCATGGCCCTGCGCCACCGCCAGCGCCCGCTCGTGGGCGTGCAGTTCCACCCCGAGAGCGTGCTGTCCCCCGACGGCCCGGCGATCCTCAGGAACTTCCTCGACGACCGGCTGTGACAGAATATGTCCATGTGGGTCTGTCGGAAGGTTGCGTGAGGGGGGGCGATGACCGATGGTTCCGCGGCGCTGGAAACGGCGCCTCCACTCACTCCCCATCGAGGCGATCATGGCAAAGGTCAACGGACACGCGGCGGGCACCCCCACCTGGTTCGACGTCACCACGTCGGATTTCACCAAGGCCCGGGCCTTCTACGGCGGGCTCTTCCACTGGACCTTCGAGGTCGGTCCCCCGGAGTCGGGGGGCTACACCATGTGCCTCCTGGACGGGGAGCCCGTGGCGGGGATGGGCGCGCCGATGCCCGGGAGCCCGATGCCCCCGGCGTGGACGGTGTACTTCTCCACGGACGACGCGGACGCCTCGGCCACGGCCATCCGGGAGTACGGCGGCAGCGTGGTGATGGGTCCCATGGACGTGATGGAGGAGGGGCGGCTCCTGGTCGCCTCGGACCCGACGGGGGCGGTCTTTGGTTTGTGGCAGCCCAAGCGTCACCAGGGCTCGCGGCGGGTGGACGAGCACGGGGCCATGGCCTGGTGCGAGGTGGCCACCCGCCAGGCGACCCGGGCCAGGGACTTCTACACCCGCACGCTGAGCCTTGAGAGCAAGCGGCTGGACGGCCCGGACGCGAGCTTCGAGTACTACGTCCTGAGCAAGGACGCCAAGGACCACGCGGGCGTGATGCAGATGGACGCCAAATGGCCCGAGGCCGTGCCCGCCCACTGGATGGCCTATTTCGCGGTGGACGACACGGACGCCACCTGCGCCCGGGCGAGCTCCCTCGGGGGCAAGGTCTGCGTGCCCGCGTTCGACACGCCCTACGGCCGTATCGCCGTGCTGGAGGACCCCACCGGGGCGACCTTCAGCGTGATCCGCCTCGCCGCCCGCTGAGCGCTACCCACCTCACCCTACACGATCAATCACCGTGCGGAAGGGGACGTCTCCACCGGGGATGTCCCCGTCGCCGCGGATCAACCAGTGGTGGACGAGCTGCGTGGACAGGATCCCCACGAAGGCCATGTTGTCCGCGTTGGAGAACTGCTCCGCCCCGCCCGGGTCTCGCCCGCGCCGCACGCACTTCTCGTAGAGGGTCCGCGCCGCGCGCACGTTGAAGACCCCGGCGTCCGCCAGCGCGGCCTCGGAGAAGCTCTCGGCGATGTACTCCGGGGCGCCCTCGGCGATGAAGCTCAGCGCGTCCGGCGCGCGGTACGGCTGCTTGGGCCGCGAGACGATGTCCGGCGGGAGCTTCCCCCGCGCCACGCGCTTCAGCAGGTGCTTCTCGTCCAGCACCGCCAGCTTGTACGAGGCCGGGAGACCGTTGCAGAAGTCCATCACGTCCTTGTCCAGGAAGGGGAAGCGCCCCTCCACGGAGTTGGCCATGAGCATCCGGTCGCCCTGCGACGAGAGCAGGTAGCTCGACAGGAGGGTGATCACCTCCAGGTACTGCGCCTGCGCCAGCGGGTCCCAGCCCTTGAAGCCCGAGGGGAGCTCCCCCGTCAGCTCCGCCACGCAGTCCCTGCCCACCTGGTCCCGGAGCTCCTGGGTGAAGAAGCGCTTGAGGGCCCCCGTGGAGGTCCAGCGCGGGTCGTGCGAGAAACCCGGCTCCGAGGCCTTCTCCAGCCCCCGGGCCCAGAACTGCAGCGCCATGCCCCGCGCCTGCTGCGGCGAGCGCGCCAGGTAGGGGTACAGCCTGTCGAAGAGCCTCGGGCGGAGCTTGGAGTCCGGGTGCCGCGCCCAGAAGCGCCGGATCCGCGCCTCCCGGAAGAGGTCGTAGCCCGCCAGCATCTCGTCCGCGCCCTCGCCGGTGAGCACCACCTTGAAGCCCGAGTCCCGCACCAGCTTCGAGAGCAGGTACAGCGGCGCCGGCGCCGTCCGCAGGATCGGCCGCTCGGTGAAGCGCACCACGTCCTTGAAGGCCCGCGCGATGTCCGCCCGGGACACCACCACCTCCGCATGCGAGCTGTGCAGCCGCTCGGACATCATCCGCTGGTACTTCGTCTCGTCGTACTCGGCGTCCTCGAAGCGCAGGGAGAAGGTGCGGAACTCCCCCTCCTTGGCCTGGCGCCCCAGGTGCGCCGTGAGCGAGCTGTCCAGCCCCCCCGAGAGGTAGCTCCCCACGGGCACGTCCGCGCGCAGCATCCGCAGCTGAGTGGCGCGCGTAAGGTGCGCCTCCAGCGCCTCCGTGGCCTCGTCAAGGGACAACGGATACGGCTCCCGCTCCGCCCGCGGGAAGCACCGGGGGTACGTGGGCTGCCAGTAGAGCCGCTCGCGCCGGGAGCCGTCGCGCTCGTAGACCCTCACGGCCCCGGGGCGCAGCTCCTCCACGCCGCGGTAGACGGTCCTCGGGGCCACCGCGGCCCAGAAGGTGAAGGTCTCGTCCAGCCCCGCGGGGTCCAGCGCCCGGGGCACCGTCGGGTCCGCGAAGAGGGCCTTGACCTCGCTGCCGAACCACAGCCTCCCGTCCCTCTCGTGGAGGTACAGGGGCCGCACGCCCACCCGGTCCCGGGTGAGCACCAGGCGCTGGGATTTCGTATCCCAGAGGGCCACCGCCCACTGCCCGTTGAAGCGCGCGAAGGCGTCTTCTCCCCAGGCCTCCCAGGCGTGGACGATCACCTCCGTGTCCGAGTGCGTGCGGAACCGGTGCCCCAGCGCCTCCAGCTCCTCCCGGAGCTCCACGTAGTTGAACACCTCGCCGTTGAAGACGATCCAGACGGTCTCGTCCTCGTTGGCCAGGGGCTGCTGCCCGGTGGCCAGGTCAATGATCGATAGCCGCGCGTGGCACAGCCCCGCGCGGGCGTCCCGGTAGTACCCGAACTCGTCCGGGCCTCGGTGACGGATGGCCCGCGCCATCCGCCGGAGGAGCTCCGCCGGGGGAGGCTCGTGACGGTCCGTGAGGTTGACCAGACCCGCGATTCCGCACATGGCTCACCTCCTCGCTGCTTCTGAGAGCACCCGGAGCCAGCCCCGGTGCATGCGGTCCTTGGTGAAGAGCGCCAGCACCCGCTTGCGCCCTCGCTCGCCCATCTTCTCCCGGCGCGAGGGGTCCCGGAGGAGCTCCGCCATCGCGAGGCCGAGGGCCTCGTGGTCCCCGCGGGGCACCAGGAGCCCCGTCAAGCCGCGCTCCACGATCTCCGGGTTGCCGCCCACATCGGTCACCACCGAGGCCCGGCGCGACAGCATGGACTCCAACAGCGTCACGCTCGTCCCCTCGGACAGGGACGACATCGCGAAGAGGTCCGCCGCGGCGTACACCTCGGGGATGTCCCGGCGGACCCCCGTGAACACCACCCGCTCCGCCACACCGAGCTCCGAGGCCAGCGCCCGCAGGTGCCCGTCGTCCCCGCCGCCCACGAGGTACAGCTTCGCCCGGGGGAGCTCCCGGTGGGTGCGGGCAAAACCCCGCACCAGCGTGGGGTGGTCTTTTACGGGGTGGAAGCGGGCCACGCACACCACGGCCAGGTCCTCGGAGGCCATGCCGAGGGAGGCCCGGGCGGCGTCCCGGTCCGGGGTGACATCGAAGCGGGTGGGGTCCACGCCGTTGTAGATCACCTCGATGCGATCCGGGGCGATGCCCTCGTTGGCGACCAGGAGCCGCTTGATGTACCCGCAGACGGCCACCACCCGCTGGGTGTACTGAAGGAACACCAGGTTGTTGGCCAGGACCCGCTTGGGGCGCCGGGCGTCGGGGTAATGGCGGCCGTGCTCGACGAAGACCATCCCGGGTCGTGGGAACACCAGCGGCAGGGCCATGGCCGCGTAGGAGTAGGGGGCGTACTGGTGGGCGCAGACCACGTCGGGGCGAAAATCCGTCAAGACGTCCCGGACGCCCTTGATGATCCGGGGTTCGACGCCGCCCTTGCGGCCCAGGACGTCCACCCGGACGCCCTCGTCGCGCAGGGTCTGGCCGAGGGGGCCGCTGTCATCCAGGCACAGGACGGCGGACTGGGCCTCCTCGCGCGTAGCCCGGAGGAAATCGTGGACGAGCACCTCGGCGCCCCCGAACGCCATGCTGTGCAGCACATGAACGACCCGCATCGGTTTGGCCCAAGCACATACCAGACCCCCGCACCGCGGGGGAAGGGATTACTCGTCCGTGCCCTTGCCGATCTGGAGCAGGAACTGGAACACGTACCGGGCGGCCTTCTCGGGCTCTCCGGCGCTGGCGAAGGCCCTGCGCGCGGCGCGGTTCAGGCCCCGGATGGACAGGTAGACCCGCCCGTCCAGGGTGTCCAGCTCGTCGGCCCGGTCCCGGGGGTCCACCGGGGCCACGTCCAGGGCCTTGTCCAGGGCCTCGATGGCCGCCTCGCCCTCCAGGAAGAAGACCCCCGTGGCGGCGTCCGGGTCCAGGACCTGCCGGAGGGCCTTGCAGCGGGCCAGGGCGGTCTCCACCGAGGCCAAAAGGGTGCTGGTCCCGTCCCCCGGCGGGGGGATGGACCCCAGGGCCGAGGTGGCCTCGTCGCTTTCGAGCTCCGCGGCCTCCAGGATGGAGATCGCCCGGTCCAGCCAGCTCCGGGCCCGGGCGCGCTCCCCGGGGCCCGCCACGGGCTCTCCGTCCCTGGGGGGTGGGGCGCTGGTCCTCGGGGCCTGCCAGGCGTCGTGGCGCATCCGGAGCTGGTCCACCAGGGCTTCGAAGCGCTCCCGGCGCAGGGGCCCCCAGCCGAAGGGTCGTAGGACCTCCACGTCCTCGGCCCAGCGGTGCAGGGCCAGCTCCGCCTCGGCCAGCACCAGCGTGGAGCTCCAGCGGGCGCCGATGTCAATAAGCATGTGTTGTGGCAGAGGCATCGCATCGGGTGTCCCCCCGAGGGGACGCCCCCGTCAAGGGCGCACCACGGACGGCGGGGCGGAGGCGGTTTCTTCTTGCTGATTTCTTCGGGAAGTCCGTATCGTCCCTGTGGTGTGTCCGCCGCACCGCTCCCTTGGGTAGCAGGACCTGTTGACGGCGGAGCGTCCGGAAGGGCGCCTGACGGAGGTAATGGCTCAGGTGAAACGCGACAGGTTCGTCCGTGCGGTGCTTGGCTTCGTGGTGGGCGCGGCCTCGGCGATGGCGCCGGGCGTGGCCCGGGCTCAATCGTCCGGGGGCTGGGCCCTGGATCGGTTCCAGCCCACGCCCTACGGGGACAATTTCTTCCTGGCGGAGCACCCCTGGTACTCCTCCCAGCGGGTGTTCTCCGTCGGGGCCGTGGTGGACTTCGCGTCCAACCCGCTGGTCCTCCGGAGGACCTTCGACGACGGCCGGATGGACTCGGTCAACGTGGTGAGCTCCATGCTCGTCGCCCACGTCGGCGGGGCCGTGTCCTTCGCCGACCGGGTGGGGCTGGCGCTGTCCTTCCCGCTGTCGCTCTCCCAGGCGGGGGAGCGCAGCACCGCGGGGGGCGTGGACTTCGGCCCCGCGGGGAGCCTCGCCCCGGGGGACCTCCAGGTGGGGCTCCGGGTGCGCCTCTTCGGCCAGGCCGACAGCGACGCGTTCTCGCTGCACCTCGGGGCGCAGACCTTCATCCCCGTCGGCAGCCGGGAGAACAACACGGGCGACGGCGGCCTGAGGCTCGAGCCCAGGCTGATCGCCGCCGGCCGCGGCGGGCCCGTGCGCTGGGCGGTCAACGTCGGGTTCCAGGTGCGCACCCAGGACATCGCCGCCAGCAACCTGGCCGTGGGCAACGAGTTCCGCGCCTCCGCGGCCCTGGGCTTCGTGGCGGACGACGGGCGCTTCACCATCGGCCCGGAGGCGTACCTGCACAGCTCCGTGCGGGAGCTGGCCTCGGGCGAGAGCGCGTTCTTCCAGGACGGCCAGTTCGGCGCCGAGGTCCTGGGGAGCGTGCACTACCTCATCGCGGACACGATCCTCCTCGGGGCGGGGGCCGGGCCCGGGATCGCCCGGGGCTACGGCGTGCCGTCCTTCCGGGGGCTCTTCTCCGTGGCCTACGCGCCCATCACGCGCCCCCCGCCGGTGGGCCCGGTGGACACGGACCGGGACGGGGTGATGGACCCGGACGACCAGTGCGTCACGGTGCCCATGGGCCCGCACCCCGATCCCCAGCGCCGGGGCTGCCCCGCCCTGGACACCGACGGGGACGGCGTCTACGACTTTGAAGACCAGTGCGTCAACGACCCCATGGGGGCCAACCCGGACCCCGAGCGCCGGGGCTGCCCGCTGGTGGACCGCGACGGGGACGGGGTCTTTGACCGCGAAGACCAGTGCCCGGACACGCACCAGGGCCCCAACCCCGACCCCACCCGCAGGGGTTGCCCCGCCGGGGACCGCGACAACGACACGGTGCTCGACCACGACGACGTGTGCCCGGACACCCCCCAGGGGCCCTTCCCGGACCCCGCCCGCAGGGGTTGCCCGCTGCCCGACCGCGACGGGGACACGGTGCCCGACCCCACGGACCACTGCCCGGACCAGCCCGGGGCCCCGTCCTCGGACCCGAACCTCAACGGGTGCCCCTCCACGGTGTCCATGCAGGCCGGGCGTATCGTGCTCCTGGAGCCCATCTATTTCGCCACGGACCGCGCGGACATCCAGCGCCGCTCGGACCGCCTCCTGGACCGCGTGGCGGACGTGTTGCGCTCGTCGCCGCACATCCGCCGGGTGAGCTGCGACGGCCACACGGACAACCGCGGCGACCCAGAGTACAACCTCGGCCTGTCCCAGCGGCGCATGCAGTCCGTCATGGACTGGCTCGTGGCCCACGGGATCGACGCCTCCAGGCTCGAGGCCCACGGCTACGGCATGACCCGCCCCATCGCGGACAACACCACCCGCGAGGGCCGCGCCCGCAACCGCCGGGTGGAGTTCGTGATCCTTGACCCGGCCCAGCCCGGCGCCGCCCCGGGGCAGACCACCGTGCTCACCACCACCACACCCACCGTGGCCCCCAACACCAGCGACCAGTCCGGGCGGCGCCGCCGCCGTCGACACTAGCGTACACCCACCTACCTCGGACTACACCCCTGCCGTACCCTTGGATGGAACGGCGGGGGCGTCACCGCCGGGTGGGGCACGGGGGTGTCCACGCACTGGACCCTGCGGAAGACGTAGGGCTCGTTGTTGTCCCTGCCGCCGTCGTTGTTGACCGTCTGGAACTCCTGGATGCGAGGGTCGATGGCGCCCGCGAAGTGATCCAGGTTGTAGGCCGAGAAGCTCCTGGGGCAGCGCTCTTCACGGACGCGGTAGCTCAGGCCCCAGAACTCCACGTGGTTGCGCGCGGCGGTGAAGGTCCCTCGGGAGGGCTGGTCGAGGATGTAGAAGCGCAGGCCCGGGCGGCACGGCGGCGGAATGCTCTCGGTGGGCCTGCCGGTCCAGTACTCGATGGTGATGTAGCCCACCAGCGAGGGGCTCTCCGGGGCGGAGCGTCGGATGGACAGGGTGAAGATGGACCAGTCCTGGAAGCGAGGGTCGTAGCGGTGGGCCTTCCAGAGGCCCTCGACGGGGTCCTGGCAGGTGGCGGGCGGCGGGAGCCGGGCGCGCTGCTCCTCCACGGTGGCGGGCACGAGCACCGGGAGGCAGAGCACCGCGCACCCGGTGGCCCACACGGCGCGGCGCAGGGTGGTCATTCCGCGGGCGCCTCGTGGCGCAGGGCCCAGGCCTCGTAGGCGGGCACCCCGAGGGCCGCGAGGGACGGCAGGATCACCCGGTCCAGGCGCGTGTAGAAGCCCCGGGCGAAGGCCTCCCGGGAGACCACGCCCGCGTTGGGGGGGGCGTCCGGGACCGCGGGCAGGAGGGCCCCGTCGGGCCGCAGGGCGTCGGCGTCCTGCTGCTCGTAGTAGCGCAGGGAGAAGGCCAGCTCGGCGCCGAGCCACTCGCGCTCGTCGTCCGTGAGCCGGGGCAGGAGCGTGCGGGCCAGGGCCCAGCCGAAGCGGTCATGGAGGCGCTCGTCGCGCAGGAGCGTGGCGCAGACGTGCCTTGCGCACGGGTCCGTGGTGCCGTGCACCAGCTCCCCGAGGAGCCCCACGCTGGCCGTCTCCCCCACGCAGAACATGGACACGGTCCAGCGCGCCACGAAGAGCCTCGCGGGGAGGGTGTCATCCCGGAGCCGCAGGTCCCTCGGGTCCAGGGCGCCGTCATTGCCGCCGAGCCTCTCGGCCAGCGTGGCGCACAGCTCCGTGTGCCGCGCCTCGTCTTGGATGAGCCTGCTCATGGCCGACGAGAGCTCCAGCGGGAGCCCCGCCTCGGGCACCCGGGCGAGCACCTCGCCGAAGACCACCATGGAGCGGTACTCGCTCACGCTCCGCGCGCTCCAGGCGGCCCTCGCGCGCTCGCGGGCCGCGTCCGAGAGGGCCTCCGGGCGCAGGGCGTCCCAGGGCGTGGGGGCGTACCCCGTGTCCATCATCCGGCGGTGGAGCGAGGTGAAGAGCCGCTCCGCGGAGCCCAGGGGCAACGGCTGCACGGGGTGCGCTCAGCCGTTGCCGGGTGGAGGCCTCCGAGGGGGCCTGGCCGGCGTGTTGGGCGTCGGGCGCGACGGCGGGTTGTTGACCGTGGGCGGCGTCGGGGGAATGCCCGGGAGGGTACCTGATGGGTTGCGGGTCGCCGGCTCATTCACCGAGTCCCGCGGCGGCGCGGGCGTGTTGATGGTGCCGACGGCGCGCACGCCAGCGTCGGCCTCCGCGGCTTGTTGCTGCACCGGCGGGTTGTTCACCGTGGGGGGCGGAGGGGCGGGGAGGTTGATCTGTTCCGTGGTGGGGCGGTTCAGGTGGTCCTGCTGGCTGGGGCACGCCCCGAGGGAGCCGGCCACGGCGGTCGCGGCGAGGATGCGCGTGCGGAGCCGCGCAAGGCGTTCGGGGTCCAGGGGTGGCATACCCGTGAGGATAACAGACTCCGGGGCCTCCGGGCGGTGCGTTCGGGGGCGGCTTCGGGTACCTTCCCGGGCCGTGAAGATCGTGACCGTGGGCGGCGGACCGGCCGCGCTGTACCTGAGCATCCTGGCGAAGAAGCTGGACCCCTCGCACGAGGTGACGGTGCTGGAGCGCAACGCGCCGGACCAGACCTTCGGCTGGGGCGTGGTGTTCTCCGACGAGACCCTGGGGAACCTCCTGGAGGCCGACGGGCCCACGCACGAGGCCATCACGCGGTCGTTCGCGCGCTGGGACTCCATTGACGTGTTCCACCGCGGGCGCAAGGTCACCTCCCGGGGGCATGGCTTCTGCGGCATCGCGCGCAAGGAGCTCCTGCGGATCCTCCAGGGGCGCTGCCGGGAGCTCGGGGTGAGGCTCCAGTTTGACACGGAGGTCACGGACTACGAGCCCCTCCTGGCGGAGAATGACCTGGTGGTGGCCGCCGACGGGCTGCGCTCGGGGCTGCGCGCGGCGTACCAGGAGCACTTCGGCCCGTCCCTGGACGGGCGGGCGTGCCGGTACATCTGGCTCGGGACCTCCCGCACCTTTGACGCCTTCACGTTCCTCTTCAAGGAGACGCCGCACGGGCTCTTCCAGGTGCATGCGTACCGCTTCGATGACAGCACCAGCACCTTCATCGTCGAGTGCCACGAGCGCACCTGGCGCCGCGCGGGCTACGACACCCTCCCCGTGGAGGACAGCGTGCGGGAGCTCGAGGCGCTCTTCGCGGAGCACCTCGAGGGCCACGGCCTGCGCAGCAACCGCTCGTCCTGGGTGCAGTTCCACACGGTGCGCAACCGCGCCTGGCACCACCGCAACGCCGTGCTCCTCGGGGACGCGGCCCACACGGCGCACTTCTCCATCGGGAGCGGGACCAAGCTGGCCATGGAGGACGCCATCGAGCTCTCGCGGGCCCTCGGGGCGCACCCCGGGGACCTCCCGGGGGCCCTGGCCGCGTACGAGGCCGAGCGCCGGGGCATGGTCGAGCGCATCCAGAAGGCCGCCCAGGACAGCCTCCAGTGGTTCGAGCACAGCGACCGCTACGTGGACCTGGACCCGCTGCAGTTCACCTTCTCGCTCCTGTCGCGCTCCAAGCGCGTCTCCTACGAGAACCTCCGCAAGCGCGACCCGGCCTTCGTGGAGGACGTCACCCGGTGGTACGCGCGCGCCCACGCTCCGGCTGGCGTGAGCGTCCCGGACACCACCCCGCCGATGTTCACGCCCCTGCGCCTCCGGGGCCTCCTGCTCGCCAACCGCGTGGTGGTGTCCCCCATGTGCATGTACTCCTCGGAGGACGGCATGCCGGGGGACTTCCAGCTCGTGCACCTCGGCGCCCGGGCCCAGGGCGGCGCCGGCCTCGTCATGACCGAAATGACCGATGTCCTCCCCGAGGGGCGCATCACCCCGGCCTGCGCAGGGCTCTACAAGCCCGAGCACCGGGATGGGTGGGCGCGTGTGGTAGATTTCGTACATACACACACCTCCGCGAAGATCGGGGTGCAGCTTGGCCATGCCGGGCGCAAGGGTGCCACGTGCACGCCCTGGGGCGGGGGCTACGACGAACCGCTCCCGTCGGGCGCCTGGGGGCTCCTGGCGCCGTCGGAGGTGCCGTACCACCCGCGCTCGCAGACCCCGAGGGCCATGGACGCGGGCGACCGCGAGCGAGTGACGGGGGCCTACGTGCGCGCGGCGCGCTGGGCCGACGAGGCGGGCTTTGACCTCCTGGAGCTGCACTGCGCCCACGGGTACCTCCTGGCGAGCTTCCTGTCGCCGCTGACCAACCGCCGCCGGGACGCCTACGGGGGCCCGGTGGAGAACCGCTTGCGGTACCCGCTGGAGGTCTTTGACGCGGTGCGGGCGGTGTGGCCCTCGCAGAAGCCCATGAGCGTGCGGGTGAGCGCCACGGACTGGGCCCCCGGGGGTCTGAGCGACGAAGACGCTGTGGCGATCGCCCGGGCCTTCAAGGCCCACGGGTGCGACCTGATGGATGTGTCCACGGGGCAGACGGACCCGGCGAGCGCGCCGGTGTACGGGCGGATGTTCCAGGCGCCCTGGAGCGACCTCTTGCGCCACGAGGCGGGCCTCCCGACGATGACCGTGGGGGCGGTATTCACGCCGGACCAGGTGAACTCGATCCTGGCGGCGGGCCGGGCGGACCTGTGCGCGCTGGCGAGGGCCCACCTGGCGGACCCGTCCTGGACGCTGCATGCCGCCGAGGAGCTCGGCTGGGACGCGCAGCCGTGGCCGAAGCAGTACACCGCGGGGAGGGCCCTCCCCCGGGGCGACCGGCGGTGACCTCACCCCCCTAGGCCCCATAAGCGTCAAGCGCCATCAGGTAGCGGTGTCGTCGGGACCGATCCCCCAAAGGCGCCGTGGAGCTCGGACTTCGCCTGGGTTTGGGCGGTGGAGGCCGGGGTTCGCCAGGCT
>JACRDB010000015.1 GCA_016218725.1 Deltaproteobacteria bacterium | reverse complement strand
CAGCGCCACGAGCAGCAGGACGATGATGGGGAGGAGCCTCGGCACGCCTCACTCGCTCCGTGTGGGGGATGGGAGTTCGCTCGCCGTTGGGAGATCGGCGCGGCGGGTCACCGTGTCGGTGGCGTTGTCAAGGAAGGAGACACTCTCCAAGTTGGTGGCGCTATCGGGAGTAGCCAGATCCACGACGCCAGCGCCGTCCGTCTGGCGGGAGATAACACCTTGGCGCAACGTGATCGCGCCGCTCGCGTTGAAGAACCCGAACCCACCACTGTCGAGCACCACCCGCGTCGCATCGAACATGCACCCGGAGCCAGTGTGGAGGCCGTATGCAACTGCGCGGCCTTCAGGTCGCCGCCTTGATCCATCGCTCCCGAGGCGAACGGTGCTCGAGCGAACCTCGCGAGCGAACACGTCTTGCACGGTGACCTGCGCACGGAGGAGCTCTTGGATGGGTAGGGCTGCAATGATCGCTCCACGCACCTCCTGGAGCGCCACCTGGGACGCCACTACCTGGGCCTCTCCCAGGGCGTAGATCCCGATGCCGAGGCCCAACCTCGACGGGACAACGCCCACCATGATTACTTGGTTGAGTTCGCAGGTGCCCGCGTGCAGGGTAATTCCTGTCTCGGTGCTGTCGGCGACCAGCAATCCTATCGCGCGAAGCACGGCTCCGTCCTGGGCCAGCAGCCCAAGGCCGAAGGCGCCAGTGGACCGCGGGCGCGTGCGCCGCACGGCCCCCCCCAAGATTTCCAGCGTTGTCCCGGCTCCAGAGGCCCCGATCCCAATTTCGATGTTGTCCGCGACCAGTACACCCGTCGCACGGACCGCTGCGCCACGATAGGCGTAGATGCCCAGGCCATGGAGACCACCAGGCCGCGGTCGCGTTCTTCTCACGACGCTCATCCCGAGCTGTAGCACCGTCCCCGATCCAACGGCGCGGCCCCCCACCTCAGTGTTGTCGGTGACCAGCACCTGCGTCGCGCGGAAGACAGCGCCATCCTCGGCCGAGATGCCGAGGCCGCCGGTGCCGTCGGACTGCGAGTGCGTTCCTCGCACGATGCTCGACGCGAGCTCCAACATCGTTCCCTTTCCACGGACGAGCACACCCACACTGGTGTTGTCCGCAATCAGGGTACTCGTCGCGCGCAGTTCTGCGCTGGCCTCGGCCCAAAGGCCGGGACCGAAGTTGCCGTCGGAGCGAGGGCGTGTGCCCTGCACGACGCACGACGCGAGCTCCAGAATCGAGCCCGCTCCATGGGCGAACGCCCCCCCTTCCGTGTTATCCGCGACCGATACGCCCACGGCGTGCACAGCCGCACCGTCTTCCACATGGATGCCTTGGCCGCGGCCTCCGTCGCGGCGAGGATGGGTCCCTCGCACGACGCACGACGCGAGCTCCAACATCGCCCCCGCTCCACCGACACCGACCCCCAGGTCGGTGTTGTCCTCGACCAACACACTCGTCACACGCACGAACGCGCCGGACCTGGCATCGACTCCATAGCCCGCGGTGCCATCGCGGACAGGACGTGTACTTCGCACGATGCTCGAAACGAGCTCCAGTTCCGTCCTCACTCCAGTGGCCCTAACCCCTGCGGAGGTGTTGTCGGCAACCAGAACCGCCGTCGCGCGCACAACCGCACCCCCCTCTGCATGAATGCCACCGCCGCCCGTTCCATCGGGCAGTTGGCGCGTGCCTCGCACGACGCTCGACTCGAGCTCCAGCGTCGACCCCTCGCCGAGGGCGAGAATTCCCAGGCCGGCGGTGTCGGCAACCAGAACACTTATCGCGCGCAAGACAGCTCCACTCTGGACCAGCAGGCCAGGAGCGGAGGCGCTGCCGCGCTGAACGCCGCTATCCCGAACCACGCTCCCGATCACCTCGACCGTCGTCCCAGTTCCGCCCCCAATGATTCCAAACTCAGATGCCTCAGCAACAATTACGCCCGTCGCGCGCAGGGCCGCACGGTGGTCCACTACGAGGCCGCCGCGCCCCCCACGGACGGTGACCCCACGCAGGTCAAGCATCGCGCGCGTGCCTGACACGACCACGGCATTGAGGGCTGTACCAGCGGAGGAGATTCCTTGGATCGTCACACGGGCGGCGCACAATCCAAGGACGTGAAGGGTTGCTCCTGGCCCCACCTCCAGACGCTCGCCGTACACCCCAGCCGCCACCAATACCCACCCCCGGAGGCCCACGTTTCGAACGCCTTCCGTGATCGTGGCAAAAGGACGCGCGACCGAACCGTCCGCGACCGCCGGATTGGAACCTGAACGCACATGAACGACCGTGGCCCCCTGGGCCTCGGCGCCCGGATCCGCGTACTCTCCTGCGGGGCAGTCAGACAACGCCGTCGGAGTACACCTCCCTCCCGGCAACGCCCCGCTCCCCTCAGGGCAATCGGTGCGAAGCATCGGGTCGCACGTCCCGTCCGGCAAACGCAGCCAGCCCTCCGCACAGGTGGCGATACCCGCATCGGGCACCCAGTCCTCGGCGGGCGGCCCGTCGGGATCTCCGGGCTCCGGCCACCCTCCCCCAATGCCCCCATCCGGGAGGCGGTAGAAGCCCCGCACGGTGCCCCCATCGGGGAGCGTGATCATCGGCGGGCGCGAGAGGTCCACGCCGTCGCACGCACCGGGCGCCGCGCCTCCACCAGGGACGCAGAGGAGCACCGCGGGGCCGCAGCCGCCGCGCTCGTACGCCACCCACGTCGCGGGACACTCCCACCGCGCCACTTGACGCGTGGGCACAGGGTCGTTGCCGCACCCTATCGCTGCGAGCAGCGCCACTGCGGCCAGGCAGAGCCAGTGGTTCTGGAGCGCCCCCAAGTGCACCATGGCCCTGGCCCTCCCTCTCCCTGCGGTGGTGTGTGCCCTCGCCGTCGAAGACCCACCCCGCGATGGTGCAGGGGCCTCCAGGCGTTGTCAACGCCGTTGGCGGCGCCGTCTCCAGCGCGCTCGCCCCCAACACGCCGAGCACTTCGCCGCCACCGATGCCGTGGATCGTGCTAGCTTCCTTCGCAAGGGATGAGCAACCGGGTGGGAGGCTCCGTCTTGTCACGCATGGTTTCCTTGGGACTCGCAGCGGTCGCGCTGGGCCTTGGGTGTGAGACTCCGCCCGACACCAGCCTCATGCTGGCCGACGCTGGGCCGCCCAGGGTGGGCCTCCCTGCGTGCGCCAACCCCGACGATGCGCCGTTTCGCCCGGACATGATGACCGCGCCCGCACCCGGGGATGGCGTACCTCCGTCTGCATGCCGACGTGTAGGCGCCGCACTGACCGCGACGCCCGGCGAGTGGCCCGACGCGGAGGGAGCGCCGACGCCGGTGGTGTACCTCGCGCCAGGGAGCGGCGCTGGGAGTGGCACCCGCGAGGATCCCTACCACGACCTCACCCTCGCCCTGGCGGCGAGGCCCGCCCCGGGTACCGTTCTCCTGGCGCGCGGACGCCACGCCCTCGCGGAGACCGTGAGGGTCAGCGCGCCGGTGACCCTTCGGGGTGTCGGCGCTGGCAGCGACGGCACCATCCTCGTCCCGCGCCCCGGCGAGGGTGGACTGCTTGTGGCGCCGCCGGGAGCGGGAGGCCTCGCGGTGACCGTCGAGCGGCTCGGCGTGCGCTATGAGGCTACGCCGACGATCATGGACTCCTTCGGCGGTGTGGTCGCCGAGGGAGACACCGTCACGCTGACGCTCCGAGACGTCCTGGTCGATGGCGCCGGCGAAGGCGTCAGGGCCGGGCCCAGGACCTTCAGTGACTACTCCGCGACCCTCGTCGCCGAGGGCCTGACGGTCCGGCGCTCCGGGCGGCGGGGCGTCTACATCGACCGAGGCGGCCACGGGTACCTCCGGAGCGTGCGGGTGAGCGACGGCCAGGGCGTCGGTATCCTGGCCGAGCGCGCGCACCTTGTCCTCCTGGCGGCCTACGTCCATGACAACGTCCGCGACGGCGTAGCCCTGCGAGGCGTGCGCACGGAGCCGCCGCCGTGCATGGCGGGTCCGACCGCATGCCCTGCGGCGGAGCCCTTCCCGGGTTTCACCCACGAGCGCCGGTGCCTCGCGGAGCTGCGGACCGGCGGCGCGTTCCAGTGTCGGAGCGTGGACGTCCTCAAGGACCTGGTGTCCCTGCGCAATGGTGTCACGGCCCTGAGGGCCGAGCGGACCCTGCCAACGGAGGCCGAGATGGAGCCCGCGCTGCGTCGGCGCGTGCTGCTCCAGCCGGGGCCCGTGGTCCTCGCCGAGCGCCTGGTGCTCGCCGACACGCGCGTCCCCGCGGGCACCTTCGGGGGCGACGGGCTCTACCTGAGCGCGACGGCGGACTTCACCCTGGACGCTCCGCTCCACAGCGCCGCCGCGGCCATCCCGGACATGGCCATGAGGGACGCGCTGTTCCGCGGGCGCGGGAGCTTCCTCGGGAGGAACGCCAGGGTCGGCGTGCTCGTCGACGGCGATCGCCCCGGAGACCCCGCCCTGGCCACGGGCTCCAGCGCCGATCGAGAGGTCGGCGCCAGGCTCGGCCTGGCCGGCACCTACATCGCCTCCAACCAGGGCCCTGGGGTCTTCATCCAGCGCCGCGCTACGGTGTCTACGCTGTCCTACGTGGACGCCTACGACAACGGACTGCTCGGCGTCGGGGTCCTCGGAGGGAGCCTGGTCGAGGTCAACTGCACGACGTTTCACGGCACCCGCGCGGGGGTCTTCACGCCGGAGAACCGCGACGTCCGTCCGTACATCGTGGGCGACGGCGCCAACTTCTCCGAGCGGAGCGCGGCCGACACAACCACCGTCAATTTCACGCGCTTTGACTACAACGCCCGCTTCGGCGCCGTGTTCCTGAGCTTCGACGCGACGCTCCGTGGTGTCCGCGGCGAGGGCAATGGCTTCAACGCGGTCGCGGTTCGCTCGATGGTGGACCCCGTCGAGCTCGCGGCGATCCGCGGGAGGACCGCGAGCAGCGCGCCGCTCGTCATGGTCCCGAACCGACCCATCGAAGTGACCGCGCGCTGACGAGTCAGCGCAGGTCCAGCAGGAAGCGCCTCGCGAAGGTCGCGCGACACCCGGCGTGCAGCTCCTGGGAGCCGAGGTTCGAGAAGAGCCCCCGGAGGGCCTCCTCCGCCTGGACCAACGCATCCTCGCCGCGTCCGGTGGCGTCCCAGAGGGCGAAGAGGAGCTCGACCCGGGCGACGATGGCGGGGAGCCTGGGCGCGAGGCCCTGGGCGGCGGAGAGTTCCTCGGCGGGGGGGGGCTCCCGAGCCCACGCCCGCAGGAGCGCCGCGCGCGCAGATGCCTCCAGCGCCAGGGAACCCATCGGCAGGGCCTTCCGAAGGGCTGCGGACGCCGCCGCGCGCACCTCCCCCGGGGGATCCCCGGACGCCAGACCCAGGTACACCCGTTCGATGGCGACCGTGCATGCGACCCACCGGTGTTCCACGCGCGCACAGACCTCCTCGGCGCGATCCTGGAGGGTCGCCGCCTCCGCCAGGTCTCCCCCGAGGCGCCGCGCGACGCCCAGGTTGTGGAGCCCGGCGCCGAGGGTCGGCAGGTTGCCGAGCCGCTGGCACACCTCCAGGACGCCACGCAAGGTGCGCTCCGCCGCGTCGAGGTGTCCCAACAGGAGCATCGCGGAGGCGGCGTTGTTGCGAAGGATCGCTTCCCGTCGCCGGTCCCCTGACTGCGCGAAGAGGGACGCTCCCTCCTCCGCGAGCGCGTAGTTCAGATCAAACGCGCCGGAGTCCCCGCAGACCACGGACCGGACTCCGAGGGCCCTCGCGGTGAGCCAGGTATCAGCGCCACGGGCGGCGAGCGCCTGCGCCGTCTCGGCATGCGTCTGCGCCGCGGCGAGCTCGCCGCAGTTGATCGCCAGGAGGCCCAGCTCGATGTGCACCGCCGCCGCCAGGCGAGGGTTGTCGGTGCCCTCCAGGAGCGCGAGCGCCCGCTCGCCCTCGCCGCGGGCCGCGTCCCGCCGCGCGAGGACGCGCTCCAGGTAGCAGCTCCGCCATGCGGCCTCGGCCTGACGGAGCGGGCCGAGGTTCTCGCTCAGGGTCCCGAGGGCCTGGACCACCTCCTGGCGCTTCGCGCGATCGCCCGCGAGCTGGAGGGCGTCGTCCTGGGCGACCAGCGCGCGCCAGCGTAGCTGCGGATCCGTCGTCAGGGCCAGCGCCCGCTCCGCGTGGCTGCACGCCCCCGTCACGTTGGCGACGTGCGCGGCGTGCTCCGCGGCGCGCACATAGGCCTCCGCGGCGCGGCCTTGCTCACGGCCCAGGTCCCAGTGCCGCGCCAGCTCGTCCGGGGAGCTGCCCGAGCGGTCCATCAACCACGCCGCGGCGCGCGCGTGGAGCGGCGCGGCGCGCTCAGGGCTCAGGGCCCCGTACACCACCTCGCGCAGGGTGGCGAAGGGGAATGCCCACTCCGTGGTCCCCGGGAAGCGGCTGGCCCTGCGCGGCGCCACGAGGCCCTGGCCGTACAGTCTCCGGAGGCCCTCGGGGACGCCTCCGAGGGCGCGCACCCCCTCGGCCCAGAAGGCCCTGCCGAACACCGACGCCACCAGCAGGAGGTCCCGGTCCGACGGGCTGAGGGCGTCGAGCTGCGCCTGGTGGGCGGCCTCCACGGTGGCCGGAAGGCGCTCGTCGGTCAGGGCCTCCCGGCCCCCCTGGGCGAAGCGCCGCCCGAACTCCTCCAAGAGGAGCGGGTGGCCCCCAGCGCGGTCGAGGAGCTCCTGGGGAGCCTCCCCGGCCACCGCCGTGAGCAATCGCTGGGCGTCGCGAGACCCCAGGGGTTGGAGCAGGACCTCCGTGAAGCGCTGCCGCCTCGTGTGCTCATCGCCCAGCTCCGCGAGGAGCCTCTCGTCGGGACGGGTAAAGACCCACACCGCGATGGGCAGCGCGCTGGTCTCCAGCACCCACCGCAGGACCGCCCGCGAGGACGGGTCGAGCCACTGGGCGTCATCGATGGCCAGCACCGTGGGGCCGCCCTCGGCCTGCTCCAGCAAGGCGTCGCCGAAGGCCGCGCGCGCGCAATCAAGGAGGGCCTGGGGGTCGCCCTCGGAGGAGGCCGCCAGGGCCGTCGCCAGCGCGGGGGTGATGGCCGCACCGAGGGCGTCCCGCAGGACCGCGAAGGGGGTGTCTGCCCGCATGGACTCGCAGCGCGCCACCAGGACTACCGCGTCGGGGTGCTCCTCCCGCAGGCGGTTGCTGGCCTCCTGGCGGAGCCTGCTCTTGCCCATCCCGACGTCACCGACCACGAAGGCCGCCCGGGGCTCTCGGTGGTCCATGGCGCGCTCCAGGGCCCGGAGCAGGGTCTGCACGGCGTCCTCTCGACCGATCAGGGGCGTCGCGTAGGGCGGCGCGATGGTCTCCGGCGGACGCCCGGCGCGGTCCAGGTCCACGGTGGCGCTGCCGTCGAAGCGGAAGGCCAGCGCGAAGGCCCCTCGGACGCACGCGGCGGTGGTCGGGTCGAGGCACACGGAGCCAGGGCGCGCGTACGCCACGGCGTCGTCGAGCACCGCGCCTACGATCCGGGAGGCGCTGCGCTGGCATCGCCCCGTCGCCACGCCCACCGCCTCGACGCTGGACAGAGCTCCGAGGGCGAAGTTCACGCCTCGGGTGGGCTCGTCGCCGTGCCACCGGTCAAAGCCGAAGACCACCGGGGTCCCAGCGCCGTGGAGCCGCACCACGAAGCCCCCGTGCTCCCGCGCCAGGCGCGCGACGCGCTCCACGTCGCGCACTCCGCGGAGGAAGACCACGGAGGTCAAGCGGCTCTCGGCGCCGCCTCCCTCGGCGATGGTGTCCGCCGCGAGGGTGGGCGCGTAGGCCAGGGGCGTAGCGCCCCGAGGGCCTCGCAGCGCCGCGTCGCGCGCGGGGTCCGCCCCGCCCGCGAGGAGCCCGCGGAGCGCGGCGCCAAACTGCGCCGCGGAGGCGACCCGCCGGTTCGGGTCTTTCACCAGGGCGCCGTGGATCAGCGCGGCCAGCGCCAGCGGGACCCCCGGGCGCAGGGACCGCAGCTCCGTCGGGTCCTCGGTGAGGATCCGTAGGACCGTCCCCCAGCCCCCGCCCGCGCCGAAGGGCGTGGTGCCAGCCAGGGCCTCGAAGAGAACAATGCCCAGGCTCCAGAGGTCCGAGCGGGCGTCGATGGCCGCGCGGCACTCGGCCTGCTCGGGCGAGAGGTACGCGACCGTGCCCACGAAGCGCCCCGTCTGGGTGAGCCGCTGCTCGGCGAGGTCCAGCGCGACCCCGAGGTCCGCCAGCACGGGGTCCTCGGGCGCTCCAGCCCGCAGGAGGATGTTCTCGGGCTTCACGTCCCGGTGCACGATGCCGCGGTCGTGGGCATGGGCGAGGCCGTCGCACACGCCCACCCCGAGGGAGAGCGCCTCGCGGACGCTCAAGGGCCCCTGCGCGAGGCGGCGCCGGAGGCTGCACCCCTGGATGAGCTCCATCGCAAACCACGCGCCGTGGCCCTGGGAGAAGCCCACGTCGATGCCACGCACGACGCGCGGGTGACCGAGCTTCGCGATGGAGATGCCCGCTTCGCGCGCGAAGCGAAGCGCCCCGCGAGGGTTCATGGACGCCAGGATCTTCAGCGCGATCGGCGCGGCGCCCTCGGCGCGGGCCTCATACACCTCGCCCATCCCACCCGCGCCCAGCAGCCGCACGATCTGGTAGGGCCCCACCCGCGTGCCTGGGGGTAGCTCGAAGTGCCCTTCCGTTTCAGTGGAGAGATCCAAAGCCTGCGCCGCCGGGAGTCTTGCGCCCGATTCGCGCATCGTACAACCCGGCTGCGCCTCCCTGAAGCGGACCGGACCGCCCTACGCCTCGGGCTCCAGCAGCACCTCCGGGCGGTCCTTCGCCAGGTCCAGCCGTAGCCTCCCTCGAAGGTCCTTGCCTCCCACCACGAAGCTCGCGGGCCGCGTCACCCCGCGCGTGGCCAGGTCCTTCGCCTGCGCCGTGGTCAGTCTCCGCCCGTGGGCCTCGTACGGGATCACCACCCGACAGCCCTCCCTCCAACGCGAGCAGCCCCACGCAGAGTGTCCCACAATGAGTGTGCCCTCCCTACAACGTGGGCACTTCACCGACAGCGCCACTGATGTGACCTTTGTCTTGCCCTTTGGCTTTACCTCGGGCGCAGGGGCCTTGCCCGTGGCCACCGCGGGCGCCGCGCCGAGCACCTTGACCATCGCTCGCACGAACTCGGCGATGTCCGCCATGAACCGCGCGCGCTTCTCTTCACCGCGGGCCATGCGGGACAGCCGCGCCTCCCACTGCCCGGTGAGCTCCGCCGAGCGCAGGGCCTCCACCGGCAGGGCGTCAATCAGCGCCTCGCCCAGGGCCGTGGGCACCAGGGCCTTGTCCTGGCGCGTGGCGTACTTGCGCTCCAGGAGCGTCTCCAGCGTGGCGGCGCGCGTGGCCGGGGTGCCCAGGCCGTGGTCCTTCATGGCCTCGCGGAGGGCCTCGTCGTCGATGGTCTTGCCCGCGCTCTCCATGGCCCCGAGGAGCGTGGCCTCGGTGTAGCGCCTGGGGGCCACGGTCTTCTTCGCCCGCGAGGTGTACGCCCCCGCGAGGCGCTGGCCCACGGCGAGCGGCGGGAGCGCGGGGGTCTTGCCGTCGTCGTCGTCCAGGCCGGCGACCTCCTGCCAGCCCGCGACCACCCGCGTGCGCCCTCGCGCCAGGAAGCGGTCCGGCGGCGGGGGGAGCGCCTCCCACAGCGGGAGCTTCTCCTCGGGGTCTTCCTCCTCCCTGCGGGGCGCCTCCGGGGCCGGGGGCGCGGGCGCGGGCCCCGCGGGAGCGCCCACGCGCACCACCGCGGTCACCACCTGGAACTCCGCGTCGGGGAAGAACGCCCCCAGCGTCCTGCGCGCCACCAGGTCGTAGAGCCTCCGCTCGTCGGCCGAGAGCCTCGAGGGGTCCGGCGCCCTCGCCGTCGGGATGATCGCGTGGTGGTCGCGCACCTTGCCGTCGTCAAAGACCCTAGCGAGGCGCGCGGTGGGCGCGCATACGCGGGCCGTGAAGGGCGCGTACACCGGCAGCGTAGCCAGCGCTGCCCACACCCTCGGGAGCTCCGCCCGAAGGTCGCCGGAGAGGTACCGCGAGTCCGTCCGGGGGTACGTCAGGAGCTTGTGCGTCTCGTAGAGGCTCTGGGCCACCTGGAGCGCGCGGGCGGCGCTCATCCCGTAGCGCCGGTTGGCCGTGCGCTGCAGCGCCGTCAGGTCGAACAGCAGCGGCGGAGGCACCCGCTGGGTGCGCGCGTCGCGGTGCTCCACCGTGGGTCCCTGAGCGCCCGTGCATGCCTCGCAGCGGGCCTTGAGCGCGCTCGCCAGCGCCGCCGCGGCCAGCCGCGAGCGCCCCTGGTGCCCCCAGCGCGCCGTGAAGCGCTCGGCCCCAGCGCCCGCCGTCGTGAACGCGCCCTCCAGCTCCCAGTAGTCCTTCGGAACAAACGCCCGGAGGGCCTTCTCCCGCGCCACCAGGAGCGCCAGCGTCGGGGTCTGCACCCGCCCGAGGGACAGGAGCTCCCCGGAGTGGGCGCGCTGGCGACACGTCATGGCCCTCGTGGCGTTCAGGCCCACCAGCCAGTCGGCCTCCGAGCGGCTCCGGGCCGCGTCCGCCAGGGCGTCGTAGCGCGCCCCGGGCTCCAGCCTCGCCAGGCCCGCCCGCAGCGCCGCGTCCGTGAGCGAGCTTACCCACAAGCGAAGCACCGGCAGCCTGGAGCGCGACAGCTCGTGGCAGTGGCGGAAGATCAGCTCGCCCTCGCGGCCCGCGTCGCACGCGTTCACCACCGCGGTGAAGCTCCGGTCCGTGAGCAGCCCCTTGAGCGCCCTCCAGCGCGCCGCCGTGCGCCGCACCGGGCGCAGCCGGAAGGCCGCAGGCAGCATCGGCAGCGCCGCGAGGCTCCAGCGCTTCCACGCAGGGTCGTAGCTGGCCGGCTCGTCGAGCTCCACCAGGTGGCCCAGGCACCAGGTGATCACCACGTCCCGCCCTCGGAATGCCTCCTTCCCCGTCGCGGGCACCCCAAGCACCCGCGCAAGGTCCCTCGCCACCGAGGGCTTCTCGGTCACCACCAGTTGCATGAAAGGTACGTCCGTATCCTACATTTACTCACTGCATCCCACCCGTTGGCGGCAGGGCGCGGTTCTGGTCATTGGAGAGCTCGTAGCCCACGGTCCCGCCGGCGGCGGTCATGAGCATGAAGACCACCGCCGAGAGGGCGTCGGTGCCCGCGGTGGTGCTCTCCCCGCTGCGGAGCCCGACGGCCACGAGGCTCCCGACGGAAGCGCCCGCCAGCGTGCCCAGCAGGGACCAGCCGAAGCCCCCGTTGCCGCCCCTGGCGTTGCCCACCAGCGTCGCCCCCAGGGGCACGCCAAAGACCCCTCCCAGGGTGCCCAGGGCTCCCACGGAGGTCGCCAGGGCGCTGGAGTCCCCGGGGTCCACCGCGGCCGCTACGCCAAAGCCCGCCAGCGCGCCCCCGAGGACGAAGAGCGCGCCGAGCCCGAGGCCCGCCACGCCCTCCAGGAGGTAGCGCACCGCGGGCAGCCGGTCCGTGCGCCAGGCCAACGTGGGAGGGGGCGCGAGCCTCGGGCGCGTGCGCGCGGGGAGCCCCCAGGGCGAGGCCGAGGGCCCCTCCCCCGGCGGTGGTGGGTAGGCCCTCAAGGGGTCCGTGACGGCCTGGGCGGAGGGCTGCTGGGCCCACACGGGAGGGGCCGCCAGCACGCCGAGGAGGGTCCAGGCGCCGAGCGGGCGCGCCCGCCGCACCCGTCAACCGCCGGGGATGTGGATGTGAAAGATCCGCTGCCCCATCAAGATCGCGTCGTGGTTCCTGAGCACGTGCGAGCCCTTGATGCGAAGGTACGTACCGTTGGAGCTGTCCCGGTCGATGAGCACCACCCGGTCCCCCTCCAGGGTGACCTCGCAGTGCAGGCCCGACACCCAGCCGTCGTTGGGGAAGCGGATCGCCGCGCGGCTCCGCCCGAGGGTCACCCCCTCGGTGCGCGGGATCGGCACCGGGAAGAGGCTCTTGTCCACGTCCCTGCCCACCACCAGCGCGAGCTGCCCGACGGCCTCCCCGGGCCCGAGGGGCTCGGGGCCCTCCTCGCCGGGCGCCGGGCCCACGTTCTCAGCCTCGTACCGCAGGATGATCCGCCCGAAGCAGAACTGGTCGCCGTTCTCCAGGATCACGGGCTCGTTCTTGCCAACGCGCACATAGATCCCGTTGCGGGAGCCCTCGTCCCGCACCATCGCGGTCCCGTTGCGGAGCGAGATCACCGCGTGGCGGGACGACAGGAGCCCGTCCTCCGCGAGGATCCCTCCGGCTTCGCGCCCGACGAGGTTGTCTCCCTCCTGGAGCGTGTGGGAGCCCTGCTCGGTGCCATCCAGATGCACGATCACCAGCCTCGGCACATCCGAAGGGAGCTCCGGCGTCGGCGGCTGTTGGTGAATGGGCGGCACCGTCGGAGGGCGACCCATCCCGGGCCTCGGACCACCCGGCATCCCGCCGGGCATTCCACCGGGCATGCCGCCTTGCATTCCACCCGGCATTCCACCGGGCATGCCGCCCTGCATCCCGCCGGGCATCATCCCGCCGGGCATCATCCCGCCGGGCATCATCCCGCCAGGCATCATCCCGCCGGGCATCATCCCGCCGGGCATCATCCCGCCAGGCATCATCCCGCCAGGCATGCCGCCCTGCATCCCGCCGGGCATCATCCCACCAGGCATGCGCCCAGGCATCATGCCGCCCGGCATGCCGCCCTGCATCCCGCCAGGCATCATCCCGCCGGGCGTCATTCGACCGGGCATCATCCCACCGGGCATCATCCCACCGGGCATCATCCCGCCGGGCATCATCCCGCCGGGCATGCCGCCAGGCATCATCCCGCCCGGCATGCCCCCTCCGGGACCGGGTTGGTAGGTGGGACGACCGGGCATCCCGGGGCGCCCGGGCTGGGGCATCGGGCCCCCCCCGCCACCACGGGCGATCACCATGTCCGTCCCGCAACCAAGGCAGAAGCGAGCGATGGAAGGATTCTCCTTGCCGCACTTCGGACAGATTGTCTTCACGAATACCTCCAGACCCAGCGGAGGCCATCGGGCCTCCGGGCGTCCCCTCCCACCAGGGCCGAGGACCGTCGGGACCGGGACAAGGTCCGCGCCGCTCGTAGCTCCTTCATCTCCACGACGATCCCACGCTCCGGGCGATTAGGCCAGAACAGAACCGGTCTTGTCACCTTCCAAAGCAAGGTACGCACCATCCCACGGCGAAGCCCCCCTGTCCAGCCAAGGCCCCGACCGCCCGGGGAGCGTCGCAGTCGTCTGTTTGCCTGTCCGCCGCGCGGCGGGGCACCCTAAGGGGACGCGCATGACCACCTCGACGCGCCCTGGGCTCTGGCTGGCGCTCTGCCTGGGCTGTGGCACTCCCTCGACGCCCGCAGGGCCCCCTCCCCGGGGCGCCGCCCCGCCCTCGGCCCCGGCGCCGCCGCCCAGCGCCGCCTTCCCTGACGCCACCCCCGACAGCACCCCCCCGGACCGCCCCCCTTCGTCGGACAGCGCCCAGACCGACGCTCCCGCGGCCACCGATGCAGTCCCCACGACGCCCTCCGCCGAGGCCCCGAGGATGTTTCGGGGACGCAGCGAAGACGACTGGCTGCGGGAGCTGTCTACCCGGCCCGTGGTGCGGCTCCTGGGGCGCTTCAGCAGCACGGCCATCGTGTACCACTTTGCTCTCGGGGATGGGGTCGAGATGGCCTTCAAGCCCGAGAGGCCCGGCCAGGAGCTCTTCTGGCGCCACGAGGTCGTGGCCTACCGCTTTGCCCGCGCCGTGGGCCTTCGCGAGAGGGTCCCGCCCACCGTCGGCCGGAGGCTGCCGCCGGCGGTCTTTGGCCGCTGGGCCGAGAGAGACGGCCTCCGGGTCACCGGCCGGGACCGCACCGTGGCGGGCGCCGCCAGCGTCTGGATGCCCGTCCTGGGCAGGGCCGAGCTCCACACCCCGGAGGCCCGGCGCCAGTGGGTCCCGTGGCTCGACCCGGCCCGACCACCGCCCCCCGAGGCCCACTCCGAGCGCGCCCGGCAGCTCTCCGAGGTGCTCTTCCTGGACTACCTCCAGTCCAACCACGACCGCTTCAACTGCTGCAACATCCCCGTGGATGAGCGCGGAGACATCGTGATCCGAGACAACGACGCCGGGTGGTACCTCGGCCCCATGCGCACCCTGGGTCACCCCAGCGTGATCCGTCGGCTCCCCCGGAGCCTCTACCAGGGCCTCCAGCGCGTGGACAGCGCGGTCCTCCGCGCCGAGGTCGAGCGCGACCCCCTGGCCCGCGAGCGCCTCGTCGAGGGCGGCGTCTGGGCCGAGTACGACCGCCGCCGGGGCCTCGCCCTGGCCCGGATCAACGCCCTGATCGCGCGCTACGGCGCCGCCCAGGTGATGCCATGGCCGTGAGCGACCACCCGCTCCTCGGAGCCCCCCGCGCGACCCTCCACCGGCACCTGCTGGAGGGCCACCGGGTGGAGCCCGACGCCATCGAAAATCGGTGCTACCGCGGGGTCTCCCTCGGGCTGCCGCCCTGGGTCGAGAGGCTCTCCTGGAAGACCTTCCGCAAGACCTTCCACCGGGACCCCCGCACGGGGCACCTCCGGGGCTGGAACGTCCGCATGGCCCAGACCGGCCTCGACGGCCCCGCGGAGCCCCTGGAGAAGAACGGCAAGCCCTTCACCTTCGGGCACTATCGCGTGGTCGAGCCCGCCGGGCACCGCGTCCCCAGGGGCTGCGACCGGGGCCTTCTCATTCACTACGGCCTCGGCGGCAACGGCCTCCTGGACCCCCTGAGGTTCATGCGCGACCCGCTGGTGGCCCTCACCGAGGGCTCCGTGGAGGTGCTCCTCGGTTGGTCCTACATAGACCTACACTTCCTTACCCCTGGGACTCCGAGCTATTTCCTCTTGTTCCGGGAGGGCCCGCTCGACTTCGTGGCGGACCCTCCGCGCGAAGTGCGCTGAGTGAATGGTGGTTCAGTCCGGGAAGCGCCGGACGTTGGCCTGGCACATCCCTCCGCCGGTGGCGCAGCCTGACGCCAGGGGCGGGTTGAAGGTGCCGCCGAGCGCGCAGGACCCGGTGGTGCCGTTGTCCGCGGACACCCGGATGCGCCCGAGGCCGCCGTTGCCGCCGGCCATGAGCCCGCTGGAGCCGCAGGAGTTGCGCATGAAGGACCCGCCCGCGCCGCCCACGGCGGTGACGGTGCCGCTCACGGTGAGCCTCGGGGCGTAGAGGAACACCACGCCGCCGGAGCCGCCGCCGCCGGAGTTGCCGGTGTCGTCCGCGCAGTCGTCCGCGGCGATGGAGGTGATGCCCCCGGCGCCGCCGTTGGCCACCACGGCGCCGGTGATGGTGAGCCCGCCCGTGGTGGCGACGCGCACGGCGCCGCCGCCGCCGCCGCCGCCGCCGCCGCCGGTCTCGCCCTCGCCGCAGCCGGTGCCGTCGAGGCCGCCGCCGCCGCCGCCGCCGGAGGAGCCCGGCCGGAAGGTCGAGGCCACCGCGAGGTCCCCGGCCGCCGTCGCGCCGATGGAGCCGCCGCCGCCGCCGGAGACGCTCCCGACGTCGTT
>JACRDB010000156.1 GCA_016218725.1 Deltaproteobacteria bacterium | reverse complement strand
GGAGCGACCCCGTCGCAGGCTCCGGGGTCGCTCCCTCTCGATCCAATACCGCGGCGGTAGCCCCGCTCCCTCGTCGCGCCCGCACGGACCACGGCCCCCGCGCCTCTCACGTCCCGGGGCAGCCCGGGGCGCCGGTGGGCCTGCCGGAGAGCGGGTCCGTGCAGGGGGCGCAGCGGTGGTACGCCGCGCAGCCGCCCTCGTCGAGGGCGAGCCACCCGAGGAGGCCGAGGCGCGAGCACTCGCTGACGCACACGCCCGTGTACGGCCCGCCCGTCAGGCGATTGATCCCCGCGCAGGCTCTCCCCCGGAAGGCCGGGTCGAGGTTCTCCTCGGGGACGCAGAGCCAGTCCATGCGGCAGTCGCGCTGGGCGAGGTTGCCCCGGCGGGCCATGGGGACCGCGGAGGCCGGCACGCAGCGCCCGCGGCTACCGCAACAGCGCGGGAACAGCACCGGCGGGGCCGTGGGCCCCGGGTCACAGGACTGGTTGCATGCCCCCGTGGCCATGCCCGTAAAGGGGTCGTAGCAGGGCGCGCAGCGCTCGTTGGCCATGCAGGTGGCCACGGGCAGGAGGTCCCTCTGGCGGGCCACGTCCCGCAGGCACACGCTCAGGCAGCGCCCCTCGGCGTCGCCCACAGACGCGCAGCGCGCGGGGATGAAGCGGTTCACCGTGGCGATGAACGGGTCCGGCGCGCAGAAGCCCCCGGGGCACGGCACGAGCTGCGACGCCGCCGTGGGCGGCACCAGCGCGCTCGGCACGCAGTGGGCGCCCCCCGCGGTGCAGCACAGCGGGAACATCGCCGGGTTCACCAGCGGAGGCCCCGTGTAGGGGCACACCGCGGGCGCGTCCACGGCCCCCCCCTCGCCCGCTCCGCCCCCGTCCCGCGGCGCCCCGCCGTCGACGCACGGGTCGGTGTTGTCGCACGCCCCGGAGGACATCCCCGTGAGCGGGTTCACGCACGGCGCGCAGCGCTCGTCCTCGGCGCAGTCCGCCCGAGGCAGGAGCGCGCGGTTCATCGCCACCATCGGGATGCACAGGCTCAGGCACCGCCCGTCCATCCCCCCGAGGGACACACACCGCCGAGGGCTGAAGCTCGTGCCAGCCTGCACGATCGCGTCGGGCACGCACAACCCCTCGGCGCAAGGTCCGAACTGCGCCCGGAGCGCCATCGGTACAAAGGACGCCGGGATGCACCGCGCCATGCCTTCATCACAGCACCGAGGTAGGAGCCTCGGGTTGATCCCCATGGTCATCCCACACGCACCTACCTCCGGGACTTCAATGCCTCGGGCGTCGAAGGGAGGGGGAGGGGCGTCCATGGGAGGGCTGTCAAAGGGTTCTCCGGCGTCTTTGTCCACGGGGACCACGAGGCTTGTGTCCTCCCCGGTCGCGCAGCCCGCGACGAGGACCAGGGACCGCAGGAGGTGCGCGGCGTAGGAGCGAGACACGACGTCCCTGCACTGTACGACCGGGGGCGGTGGATTTCACAACCCCGCGAGGTGCTCCGTGAGGTTCAGGCCCAGGACGCGGGTGGCGCCCCCGGGGCGGCGCTCCAGGCGGTGGAGCGAGGCGTTGTCCACGGCGAAGAGCACCTCCGGGGGTGTTCCCAGGAGCCACCGGAGGAGGTGGTGCAGGGCTACCCCGTGGCTGACAAGCAGCACCCGCCCGGAGGGGTGCCTCTCCACGAGCGCCTGGGCGAAGGTCCCCACGCGGGCGAAGCATGCGTCGTGGGACTCGCCCTCCGGGGGCGAGTAGCCCGGGGTTCGGCGCTTCAGGTGCTCCCAGCCGTCGGGGTGGAGGGCCTCGACCTCGGCGAAGGACAGGCCCGTGAAGACGCCCATGGCGCGCTCTCGCAGGGCGGGGGTGTACACGGGCGACCGGGAGCGGCGCCGGAGCGCGGGCTCCAGGGTCTGCCGGGCGCGCGGGAGGTCGCTGCAATACACGGCGTCCAGGGCGGTGCCCTCGAGGTGGCGGGCCAGGGCCTCGGCCTGGAGGAGCCCCCGGGGGGACAGGCGCGAGGGCCCGTGGCCGGTGAAGGCCTTTGCGCGGTTGCCCTCGGACTCGGCGTGGCGGACCAGGAGGAGTTCCAGGGTCATGGCGGGGACCGGTACGCGCTCTCGGGGGTCCCGTCGAGTCCCGTGACGGAGCGGTGGGGGCTTGCGGTAGGATGCCCGGCGATGACCAACGTCCTCCGGCTCCAGCCGGGCACGATCGTGGGTGGAGACTACCGGCTCAAGGAGCAGCTCGCCCGGGGGGGCATGGGGGCGGTGTACCGGGCCGAGCAGTTGAGCACCGAGGTGGACCGCGCGCTCAAGGTGATGCACCCGGAGCTCCTGGACAACGCCAAGGCCCGGGACCGCTTCAAGGCCGAGGCCCGGATCTCCGCGAAGATCCAGAGCGACCACGTGGTGAGCGTCCTGGGCGCGGGCATCGACGAGAAGCTCCAGTGCCCATGGATCGCGATGGAGCTCATCCAGGGGCCGGACCTCGCGGTGTGGCTCAAGGCCCACGACCCGGTGCCCCGGGAGGACGCCTGGGAGCTCTTCCGGCAGCTCTGCCACGGCCTGGCGGCGGCCCACCGGATCGGGGTGGTGCATCGGGACCTGAAGCCCCAGAACGTGCTCATCGCGCCCGCCCTCCGGGCGGACGTGCCCTTCACCGTGAAGGTGCTGGACTTCGGCATCGCCAAGCTCGTCGAGGACAACCACTCGGAGACCACCGCCGCGGTGGGGTCTCCCTTGTGGATGGCCCCGGAGCAGGCCCAGCGAGGGCAGCTCGGGATCCCCGTGGACCTCTGGGCCCTCGGGCTCCTGACCTTCCGGCTGGTCACTGGCAAGCACTTCTGGAGGACCGGCAACCTCGGCGCGGTGCCCATCAAGGACGTACTCCTGGAGCTGCTGGTGGAGCCCATCCCGACGGCGTCGGCCAGGAGCGAGGAGCTCAAGGGCCGCCCGCCGCCTCCGGGCTTCGATGGCTGGTTCGCCCGCTGCGTCGTGAGGGACCCCTCGCAGCGCTTCAAGAACGCCCAGGAGGCCCTGGACGCCATGACCCCGATCCTTGGCAAGGGCCTCCTCCGGGGGCCCTCCCGCGGGGGCCTGGAGCTCGTCCCGGAGCCCTCCCCAGGGCCCCCCGGGGACCTCGCCGCCACCGCCCCGGCGAGGGCCCCGAGCGCCGTGTCCACGGTGAACCCTTCGGACGCCCCGACCACCCTCGCCCAGGAGCCCTCCAGGGCCCCCAGAGCCCTCCCGACCAGCGCCTCGGAGCCCTACGCCCTGCCCTCCGACGCGCCGCCCCCGGAGGCCGCCACCAGCACCACCGCCGGCGTGGCCGTGGGCGCCCCCGAGGGCCCGGGAGCCAGGAGCCCGGTGCCCTTCCTCGCGGGAGGCGTGGGCCTCGGGCTCCTGGCCGTGGTGGCGGGGGTGGCCCTGACCCGTCACCCGAACACCTCCAACACCCCACCTTCACCCACAACGCCCTCTGCCGCACCGGTGGTGGATGCGGCATCCACGCCGCACCCTGTGTCACGCCCCTGGTTGGAGGCCCTGGAGCTTGCGCCGGGCAACGGGTTTACGTGCGCGGTGACGCACGGCCGGGGGGTGGCGTGCTGGGGCCAGAACGACTCGGGGCAGCTTGGGGACGGGACCACCGAGGGGCGCCTGGCGCCGACGGCGCTCGGGCAGCTCACGGACGTACGGGAGGTGTCCTCGGGGGGGACCCATGCGTGCGCCCGGCTCGGGGACGGCACGGTGCGGTGCTGGGGGCTCAACGAGTTCGGCCAGCTCGGGGATGGGACGCGCGCGCCGAGGCATGCGCCGGTGGCGGTGGCGGGGCTCTCTCGGGTGGCGCAGGTGGCGGCGGGGAGCAACCACACCTGCGCGCGGCTGGAGGACGGCACGGTGCGGTGCTGGGGGCACAACGAGTTCGGTCAGCTCGGGATCGGGAGCACGATCTCGCACAGCGCGCCGGTGGCGGTGGTGGGGGTGCTGAACGCCCAGACCCTGGCGGTGCGCGGGGACCACGGGTGCGTGAGGGTGCTGAACGGGAGCGTGCGCTGCTGGGGGCGGAACATCCACGGCCAGCTCGGGGACGGGACGGTGTTCCAGCGGGTGAACACGGTGCCGGTGCTCGGGCTCCTCGGGGCGACGAGTCTGGCGCTCGGGGCGGAGCACTCCTGCGCGCTCCTGCGAGACGGCACCGCGCGCTGCTGGGGGCACAACCACCTCGGGCAGCTCGGGGCCCCCGGGGCCCAGCACCAGGCGCGCGCGGTGGCGGTGGCGGGGCTCTCGGGGGCGGTGGAGCTCACCGCGGGAGAGGCCCACACCTGCGCGCGCCTCGGGGACGGCACCGTGCACTGCTGGGGCGCCAACGCCCACGGAGAGCTCGGGGACGGGGCCACCACGGCGAGGCCCCACCCCTCGGCGGTGCTGGGGGTCCACGGGGTGGAGTCCGTGCGGGCCGGGTGGCGCCACACCTGCGCGAGGCTGGCCTCGCGGGAGCTGCGCTGCTGGGGCGAGGGCGAGCACGGGGAGCTCGGCGACCACGCGAGGGAGCCTCGTACGCACGCCGTGGCGGTGCTGGCGCGCGGCGGGCCGCCGCAGTGAGGCGCTCCCCGCGGGTGGACAAGGTCCCGCGGCCGGTGGTGTGATCACCGCCTGATGGGTCCTGGTCGCGTCGCTGGTTGGGCGCTGCTCGTCCTCCTCGGGGCCTCGTGCGCCCAGGGGACCGATGCGACGCCCACCGACGGCGCCCTCTCGGAGCGCAAGAAGCCCACGGCGGACGCCCTGGAGGACACCCCGGACGACCTCGGCGCGCCCCCCGACGCGGGCTCTCCCTTCGAGGATCGGGCGCCTCCCGCGCGAGACTCCTCCGCCCCGGACACCCCGCGGGTGGACACGGGCCCGGAGCCCTGCGGGGCCCTCGGACAGCTCTGCTGCGGAGGCACCCGCTGCGACACCGGGAACGCCTGCCAGGACGGCCGCTGCCGCCCCTGCGGGCGCTTCGGCGAGGCCTGCTGCCTCGGGGGGCTGTGCGACACGGGCTTCGCGTGCGCGCTCACGGGGCTGTGCACCCGGGGGATGGCCTCCTGCGGTGTGGTGGGGGGTGCGTGCTGCACCGGGAACGTGTGCATGTCGGGGGGTGTGTGCGTGGCCGGGCGGTGTACGCTCTGCGGCGGGGCGATGCAGCCGTGCTGCATGGACGGGAGCTGCGCGGGCGGGCGGAGCTGCGCGGGCGGGGTGTGCGCGGGGCCCATGGGCACCTGCGGCGGCGACGGCGAGCCGTGCTGCGCGGGGGGCGTGTGCGCCGCGGGGACATGCATGGGCGGGACCTGCCGCGCGGGGGGCACCTGCGGGGCCTCGGGGCAGCCGTGCTGCGTAGGCTCGTCGTGCAACGCGGGGAGCGTGTGCCTGGCGGGCACCTGCCGGGCGATGGACGCCTGCGGGGCCTCGGGGCAGCCGTGCTGCGGTGGGGTGACGTGCACCGCGGGGCTGTCGTGTACGGCCGGGACCTGCCGCGCGATGGAGGCCTGCGGCGGCCCCGGCCAGCCGTGCTGCGCGGGGACCATGTGCAGCGCCGGGGCGGTGTGCTCCTTTGGGGTGTGCCGCGGGTGCGGGGCCGACGGCGAGGCCTGCTGCACGGGCGGCGCATGCGCCATGGGCGGGGCGTGCTCCTTCGGGGTGTGCCGGGCCTGCGGGAGCGCGGGCATGGCCTGCTGCACGGGCGGCGCATGCGCGACGGGGGCCTACTGCGTGTCGGGCTCCTGCCGCGCCTGCGGGGGCTCCCTGGAGACCTGCTGCCCGGGCAACCTCTGCTCCACGGGGTACGTGTGCACCACGGGCGTGTGCCGCTCCTGCGGCGCGGCGATGGAGGCATGCTGCCCAGGCGGCGTGTGCAGCGCCGGGACCGCATGCGTGGGCGGCACCTGCGGGGCCTGCGGCGCCCGCGGCCAGCGCTGCTGCACGGGCACCGGGTGCATGGTGGGCCTGCGCTGCGTGGCCTCGGTGTGCTCGTGACCCGCCGCGGGCGCGGGGTGTCGCTCGCCCTCGCGCTCCTCGGGTGCGCGGGGACCCGCGCCGCGACGCCGCCGCGCCGCGCGCAGCGCCCGCCGCGCCACTCCGCGGTCACGCCGAGGGCGGCCCCGCGCCCCGCGCCGGTGAGCGC
>JACRDB010000157.1 GCA_016218725.1 Deltaproteobacteria bacterium | reverse complement strand
GGGTCCATCCCCGCGTCCACGGGGGAGCCGTGGTGGGGATGGCTACAGCATCAACCAAATCGGGTCCATCCCCGCGTCCACGGGGGAGCCCGACTCGTCGAGGGCTTCCTGGACCTGGAGACCGGTCCATCCCCGCGTCCACGGGGGAGCCGGCTCCGCGAGGGCCGACGGGGGCACATCCTCGGGTCCATCCCCGCGTCCACGGGGGAGCCCGCGCCACCGCCCGCATCAATGGCCCGCCGTAGGGTCCATCCCCGCGTCCACGGGGGAGCCTGCTCGCGGCCTGCGCTGCCATTCGCTCGCGAAGGTCCATCCCCGCGTCCACGGGGGAGCCTCGCCCGCGAAGGTCGGCTCGTCGCGGTAGTACGGTCCATCCCCGCGTCCACGGGGGAGCCCCTTCACGGCGTCGCTCCTCGTCGAGGGCGACCGGTCCATCCCCGCGTCCACGGGGGAGCCGCCGTGACCACGGCTGCCCGCCATGTCGGGGAGGGTCCATCCCCGCGTCCACGGGGGAGCCCAGGAGCGGGCTGGAGATCAGGAGCTCCAGCCGGGTCCATCCCCGCGTCCACGGGGGAGCCCGTGAGGGGCAGGGCCTCGCGGCCCGCGACGAGGGTCCATCCCCGCGTCCACGGGGGAGCCTCTTTGACCTTGTTGCATACCCTGGCGCCGGGAACCGCGACCAGATTGTCATACCTGGGGGCCTAGCCCCGGGGCACCTCCTCCTTCGGCGCAGCCGCGGTCCCTCGGGGCTCCCCTGCGGCCTTCTTCGTCGGCCGATGGCCTCCCTGGGCGAAGAAGCGGTCGGCGTAGCTGCGCTCCTCGTGGTTGGCCAGGGCCCAGCCCTGGAGCTGGACGTAGGCCGAGACCCGCGCGTTGTTGGCGGCTTCCTTCCACGACGCGGCGTCCAAGGACGCCTGACCCTGCGCAAGGAATGCCTTGCGGCGCTGCGCCAGCGCGTCCCTTCCCGCCGCCATCGCGCTCTTCACCGCCGCGAGCTTCGCCCCTGCGGTCTTGGAAACGTCCACCTTCCCCGCGACGCTCACCAGGCGCTCGGCATGCTCCAGTTCGCTCTCCAGGCCCAGTTTGAGCACCTCGTTCGGGGCCTCCGGGAAGAGCGTCTTGAAGGTCCGATGGTCCTTGTCCCCTCCCACGTCCCGCAGGACCTCGTTCGCGAAGCCCCGCACCGCCGCGTCGAGGCCGTGGTCCGCCCACGCGACCAGGGCGTTCGTACGCACGATCCCGTCCTCGGCAGCGCGCCGCGCCGCGTCCACGTGTGTCCACCGCTCCAGGTGTAGCTTCAGACTCCGCAAGAGCTTCTCGTGAGAGCCCGACGCCTCCAGCACCGACACCGTGTAGAGCGTGTCACCCCTGGCCCGCTCCAAGCCCGTCCCCTCGTTGAATTCGCGCATCCGCTCCGCTACTCCCGTTCTCGCGCCGCAAGCTCGCGGCCGCGGTGCCAGGGAGGATCGCGCTGTCCCCAGGGACCACGCAACAACAATCGCCCGCCTCCCTCGCAGGGGTGTGTCTCCGCGGTGCTGGTACCGGTGGGCGGTGCGAGGGAGGGACGAGGGGGCGCGCCGCCTGGACCGCGGCGTCGGCGGGCGCCCTCGGCCTCGGCGCGTGCTAGGGTCCTGGCATGAGGCCGGTGTTCGCGGACCCCAAGACGGACTTCGTGTTCAAGAAGCTCTTCGGGACCGAGGAGCATAGAGACCTGCTCATCGCGCTCCTCAACGCCCTCCTGGATCTTCGAGGCGAACGCGCGATCCGTGCGTTGACCTTCCTCCGCGAGGAGGAGCGCCCGAAGGTGGAGGAGCTCAAGTACTCCATCGTGGACGTGAAGTGCACCGACCACCAGGGCACCGTCTTCGTGGTGGAGATGCAGGTCCTCCAGGTCCAGGGCTTCGAGGAGCGGGTCGTGTACAACGCCAGCAAGGCGTATGTGAACCAGCTCGCCCGCGGCGATGACTACCCCCACCTCAACGACGTGGTGGCCATCTCCATCTGCGACTTCGTGCTCTGGCCGGACACCCTCGGACAGCCCGCGGTGCCGTTGGTTTCCCACTGGCGTGTGCAGGAGTCCGGCGGTCGCCTCGGCCTCGGGCAGGTGCGCTACGTCTTCGTCGAGCTCCCAAAGCTCCCCGAGGATCGCCCCCCCAGCGACGAACTCGAGGAGTGGGCCTTCGTCTTTCGCAACGCCCAGGCCCTCTCGGACACGCCGTCCTTCCTCCATGGAGCGGGGCCCCGGCAGGCCCTCGACGCCGCCCGCACCGCGGGCTTCTCCGCCGCAGAGTGGGAGGCCTACGACCGCGCAAAGGTCGCCGAGCAGGACGCTCGCGGCGCCCTGGACCTCGCACGAGAGCGGGGCCGCGCCGAGGGTGTCGTGGAGGGCCACGCCGCGGGCGTGGCCGCCGGACAGAGCGCCGCGCTGCGCACCGCCATCGAGGCGCTGTGCGAGGTGCTGGGAGTCCCGCTTGACGACACCCGACGCGCCTGGCTCTCGGCCGCCAGCGCCGAAGCCCTCACGGAGACCCTCGCGCGGCTCCGACGCTCCCGCGCCTGGTAGCACCCACCCCCGCACAGGCTCCGGCACCCTCCCGAAGTCGCTTCGAGACCCCCCTGAAGGGAGGTAGCCCCCTCCCGCCGTGGCATCGGGACCCCCCAGAAGGGCTCGCGACCCCTCCCGAGACGACCACGGGAGGGGCCCGGTGCCCTCGGGGGGACCCCAGCGGTCACCGCGGAGGCCTCCGTCACTCCTGCGAGGGGCCCCCGCGGTTGCGCATCGCGTGTGTTGTCAAAGACCGGTGGGTCTCCTCGGTCAGCTCGCAGCGCACCAGCATCATGCCGTCGTGCTCCTGCAGGTCCACCTTGGGGATCCCCAGCGTCAGGAACGCCTGCCCTCCTGGCGCCTTGGCGTCAGGCCACGTCATCACCACCGCCATGTCCGTCGTCGCCGTCGCGTCGAACCAGTCCTCCAGCACCGTCCAGATCCTCTCCCTCACCCCCCGGGCCAGGCTCGGGGCCGTGTACACCCCCAGGGTCACCTCGCACATCACCGACGCCAGGAAGCCCCGGAACCGGTCGGGCACGTTTCTCGTCACCACCACCGTCATCATCGCCGAAGAGCTCCTTGATCCGGTCGATCATCTTGGCCACCACCTGCTCGCGGGTAAAGGTCTTGCCCGCGAGGCGCCGCACCGCGCGCTCCAGGGGCTCGTCGTGCCGCTGGTTCTTCAGCGCCCCGAAGGCCACCGGCAGGGTCACCTTGTCCCGGAACAGGTCCGCGACGTCCAGCGCGAAGGCGATCCCCGAGTCCTCGTGGATGAACCCGAGCTGGGGGATGGTCCCGCTCACCGCCACCGCCACCTGAGCCAGGCCGTACATCGCCACCGAGGCGTGGTTCACCGCCTGGTTGACCTCGTCCGTGCGCTCCGGGTCCTTGCGGTCGTAGCGCCGCCCTCCCCAGCGGATCCCGAAGGACTCCGCCTGGCGCTTGTACACCTCCTTCATGCGGGCGCCCTCGATGCCTCGGAGCACCGTCAGGTCCGCGTCCGGGAGCACCTCCCCGAGGCGCCAGGCGTACATCCTGCGCGCCACCAGAGTCTTGAGGTGCGCGTCGCTCCAGTGCCTCACCTGCTCCCTGGCGCGGGCTGACGCATCAGGGCCGAAGGGCATGGAGGCGTAGAGCCTCACCCCCTCGGTGCCCGCCACCACGATGCCCGTGCCGTGCCGGGCGCAGAGCCGGAACACATCGTGGGACACCGTGGTGCCGGGCTGCAGGACGAAGCACGACACCGTCTGGAACGGCAGGGCGTAGTCCCCGGCGGCGAGCTCTCCGTCCCCCGCGGTGATGAACCGCAGCGTCCCGCTCACCACCACGAGGTTGCCGCGCGAGAGCCACAGCACCCCGTGGCGGTCCCCCTGAGGCACCCTCGCGGTGTCCAGCCCGAGGCGTCCCTTGAAGAATGGCATCGCGGCGCCTACGCCCTCGCGCCCGGAGGCTTGAGCAGCACCATGCCAAAACCGAAGGCCCGATGACGGCCGAGGCCTCGGGCGAGGAGCGCGTTGAAGAGCGCCCCGTCGGTGACCGTGAGCGTCCCCTCGAAGGTCACGTCCGGGCGGTCCATGGCCCTGCGGGTGCCGGCCTCGTCGTGCCGGGGACGAACGACCTTCTCGAGCTGGAAGCGCTCCACCCGGAGGCCCTCGGAGGTGACGCCCCCGCGGCGGGCGAGCTCCCCCGCCAGCCACCCGCGGTAGACCTCCTCGCGGTCCAGCTCGTGGTTCTCCGGCTCGCGCCGCGCCGCCGCGAGGACGGCGTCCAGCTCATCGTGGCCGGAGCGCCCCGCCCGAGGGACTCTCACCACGGGACACGCCCTCACCGCGAAGCCCACCCGCGCGCCCGTCGGCCACGCCTCGGGCATGCCCTTGACGGCCATGGTGTCCCAGTCGCACAGGGCATGGACCCCGGGGTCGGCGTAGCGGTCTTTGTGGTCCCGGAGCTCTTCGAGGGTGCGGGAGGTGTAGGCCAGCACCGCGAGATGCCGCGGGGACGCCGCGCCGAGCGCGCCCCGGTGGTGCTCCTGCACCGCGAAGGGCCCCGGAGGGTCCTCTGGCCCGAAGAGCTCCCGGAGCGCGCCGTGGACGATGGTCCCGGTGTCCAGCGCGTGGGTGGGCAGGCGCCTCCGGGCGGCCAGCGCCGAGAGCCGTCGTTGATCGAAGGCCAGGCGGAGCATCCCGAGGCTCACGGCGCGCCTCCCTGGAGGGTGAGCTTCCCGCGGCGCATCCAGCGGCGCCCTCCGTGGATCTGGTTGTCCCAGTCGCGCTCGTCGGTGACGGTGATGAGCTCCGAGGGGAGCTCGCTCGCCTCGTCCGCGGGCCACCAGGCCAGGAACGACCGCTCGTCCTGAGGAGCGCGCGAGGACAGGGGCGCGCGCTGGAGGGCCTCGGCGAGGGAGCCCGCGGTCACCCTCCCGAGCGCCATGGTTGACGACGGGAGGCAGCACTTGCGGCCGATGAAGAGCGGCCTCTCGGGGGACCGCAGGGCGGCCTCCAAGGCGTCGAGGGTCGGGGCCTCGTCCGTGGGGGTGAGTGTGAGGGCCACGGTGAACACCGCGTCGGCGAGGTAGTGGGCGTATTTGATATGGGTCCCCTCGGCGCTAGCGCCTCCCCGGGACTCCGGCGCTCCGCGGGTGGTCCAGCCTCCCTGGAGGAAGGGCTGCGAGAGGTCCACGGTCTGGTAGTCCACCAGCGGGACGCCGGGGTGGTCTTCGCGCACCGCGTGGCGAAGGCGCCGTTGGAGCCGCGAGAGGGCCTCGTGGTCGCGGTGGTCGTAGCCCAGGGCATTGCCCAGGAGCCCCGTGAGGAGCGAGCGCCCGGGGAAGGCCATGGTGGTGCGGTTCTCGTCCACCGCGGGCCCGCCGAAGGCCACCAGCGGCGCGTCCAACCGCAGGAGCAGCGCCTCGATCACGACCGCACCCGGTCGGACACCCAGAGGGCGACCTTCTCCAGCGAGGTCGTTGCCTCGAAGTCGGCGCCGAGGCGCCCTTTGGGTCCCAGGGCCATGAACGCCCGCTGCCAGCTCGCGCCGTAGCCCTGGTCCAGGTCGCGGACGTGCTCGCCGAGGGCCTGGTAGGCGTTGCCCAGGAGGTCGTCCCGGTCGCTCACGGCGCGGAGGAAGGCGTTGGCCAGGGTGCGGGGCTGGGCGTCCCCGGCCTCGACCAGCACCAGCGAGGCGTACGCGTGGGGCGCGGTGGAGCCGAGCTTGGCGCCCGGGGACACGGTGGCCACCAGGTGCACCAGGGCCTTGAGCACGTCCCCCGCGAGGGTGCGGTCGGCGGTCTGCCAGTCCTGGCGGTTGCAGCCCTCCAGGTTGGAGACCAGGAGCGGCACGTCCACGGCGACGTAGCCGTAGAAGAGCCCCGAGGTAAGCTCCGCGGTGCCGATGTGACCGCTGCCGAGGTCGCCATCGGCCTGGAGGAGGTCATCCACGGCGGAGAAGTAATCCGCCTCAGCGAGCTCCTTGTGCACCGTGAGGGCGTGGGCGACGTGCACGGCTGCGTCGCAGCGGGCCAACATGTCACTGGTGACCATGCGACCGAAGAGGGCGGCGTCGAGGCCGGCGCCCCGCCGGAGCGCGGCGAGGTTCTTCTTCTGGTCGCTGTCGAAGACATCCTTGGCGACGGCGGCGACCTTGCCGGGCTCCTTCGCGCGCTCGCAGATGGTGGCGGCGAGCCCCCGAAGGAAGTCCAGCTCCGGGCGGCCGAAGACCGTGACCTGCTCGGTCTGCACGGCCTTCGTCTCCGCGGCCTTGGGCTCGGGAGCACCCACGGCGGGGAGGGCGGGTTGCTCGGCGACGTCCTTGGACTTCTTCGGCTTCGTCTTCTTGTCCGTCTCGGGCTCTTCCTTCTTCCCGAGGACCACCGCGAGCAGGGCGCTTGCGGCGGCGCGGGCGAGCTCTGGCGAAGCGCCGTCCTTCACCAGCGGCTGCACGACGAAGCGCTCGAAGGAGATCCTGGAGCGCACGCTCCCGGGGCCGAGCTCCCCGAGGTTGTGGGCGCCCTGGTGCATGCGCCAGTGGCGCTTCTGGCACTGGGACGACACCCTGGTGCGAATGGTGCCCCCGAAGGGCATGCGCTTGGCGAAGCCCACGTCGTCGCGGTTGAGGAGGCTGGACGGGTACGACGTGAGGAAATGGACCTGGATGAACCTTGGCATGATGGACTACTCCGTGCGGGGGCGATCGAGGGACTCGAGCTGTGCGTAGAAGTCACGGGCGAGGCAGCGACGTGCGCGGTCCTCATCGCAGCGGCCGTCGCTCAGGACGAGCCAGACGAGCTGGGACCAGTCGAGGGGCTGGCGGGCGGCGGCGAGGTGCAGGGCGGTGCCTCGGAGCGTGTCCAGGAGGGCGTCGTCCTGGGCGCGCAGGAGCCGTTGGAAGCGGGTCTCGGAGAGCGTCGCGGCGAGGCCCTGGCCCGCCCGGGTGTCGGGCTGATGGAGGCCCTGATTGGCGGCCAGGGCCGCCAGGAGGGTGATCCAGCGTCGCTCGGCGATGTCGAGTTTGTCACCTCCGGCGGGGAGCATTCCAGCGGGGTCGAGGTGCGAGGCACACAATCGCCAGAAGATCGCCGGCGGCGGGTCTCCGAGGCGCATGCGCCGGAGCGCCGCGAGGTCACCGGGGCGGTGCTCCGCGAGCTGGTCGAGGGCGCCCGCCAGGCGCCCGGTCAGGGCGAAGGGCGAGGTCGCGTTGGAGTCCGAGGACGGGTCAGCCATTGCTCTCTCCTTTGGGTGGGAAGGCTTCCGGGAAGTTCTTGCGCGCGCTGCCCTCGAAGACCCTCTCCGAGGCCGCGAAGGCGCGCATGCGGTGTTGCGTGGGGAGAGCGACCTCGTCCTGGGCCTGGGCGAGCACACCTCGGGCGATGGCGATGAGCGCCTTGAGCCAGGAGGCCTCGGCCTCCTGGGGGGAGGGAGCTTCCCAGGCGTCCCAGAGCTGGTCGAAGAAGCATGCGTCCACGCTGCGGTCGTAGCGTTCGGTCCAGCGCGAGGGCTTGTCCTTGAGGTCGCGGTTGGAGCCCGTGTCTCCGGCGTTGAGCAGGGTCTTCAGGGCAGGGTAGAGGGCCTTCTTCTGCACCTCCCCGGCGCGCTCGACGCGAGCCCTGGAGAGGATCCCGAGGCGGTCTCGCTGCGCGCGGGCGCCGAAGGTGGCGCGCATTCTTGGTGGGATGCGTACCGCGCGCTCGTGGAGGCCCGCGGTCTTGCCCTGCCCCCGGGCGAGGACCCTCGCGAGGAACACGGGCTCTTTTCCGTCCTCGGGGCGAAGCTCGAGGCCTGGGGCCTCCCAGTCCTGGGCGGCGAGGAGCTCCTGGGTCTTGCGGTAATCGAAGCCTCGCTCGCCGATGGTGAGCACGCCGGCGTCGGCGTCGACGGGGGCCCAGGGGTCACCGGTGGCGCCGCCCTCGATGCCCTTGAGTCGGCCGGTGGCGGTAGGCCGGAACCGGGACGCGAGGGAGCCCTGCTGGAACACCAGCCGGAAGCGCCTGCATGTCTCGATGAAGAAGGGATCACAGTCCCGCAGCCCCAGGGCGCTCTCGGGCTTGCCGTCCCAGGGGAGGCGCCAGAGGAGGGCGTGCCCGTGGTCGGCGTACCCGTACTTCTCCAGGAGCGCGGGGCGGGACTCCAGGAGCATGGCCACATCGCGCAGGAAGCGCCCGGCCCAGCGGGCGTCCGGTGCGAAGCTCACGCCGGGGCGGCTGCCGTAGCCACCCTTCATACGGGCGACGCCGTGGTTTCCCACGCCGCGGTAGCCGTCCATGGTCTGGACGGACACGAGGGAGTAGGCCCAGTGCTCCGGGCGAGGGTGATGGACGCGGGCGGCCTTCTGGTCGTGGTTGCGGGTCATGATGACCACGTCTCGGGTGTCCGGGCAGGGGTTGGGGTCCTGGAAGTCGTCGAGCTTCCCCTCCGGCACCGGGGGTTGGAAGAACGCCGGCTTCGAGAGGTCCGGGACCACAAGGCACCAGGGCTCCCGGGCGCCGTTGGTGAGGGCCAGGAGGAGCTCCCTCCAGCGGGCCTCGCTCTGGGCGGGAGAGGTCTCTCCAGCGCGGTGCAGGGCGAGGGCGGCGACCTGGACCAGGAAGGCGAACCACGGGTGCTGCTGGTGGGCCTGGAGGGCGCAGAACTCGGTGTCGGTGCCCGCCCCGAGGCGCGCGAGGACGCCCGGGAGCGACAGCTTCGCGCGGGTGCCAGCGAGGTCCTCGACGGTGAAGACATCCTCCGTGAGGATGTCGAACAGCGGGTCAGCCATGATCCTGGTCCTCTGCTGGGGTGGTGGTTGCGGGTCGGCCTGTCTCCAGCCGGACGCCGAGGCGATCGTACTGAAAGGCCCGGTCCCCAAAGCGGAAAAAAACCGCACCCGGTACGACGGTGACATCCTCTGGTGCGGCGTCTGACGGGGCGTCGCCGACGAGCCAGGCCGGGAGATGGAGGTCCCAGATCCTGCGCCCGAAGGGGCCGTCCACGGGGGGATCGAAGGTGGCCACCCGGTCGTTGAGCCCGAGGCGCGTCGCGATCCTGTGGTCGTTGAGATCGTCCGGGAAGGCGGCCTCGCCGAAGGGCCTGCTGCGATCCAGGAGGTTGAAGGACGCCTGGACGCTCTTGCCCCGCTCCGCCCCGAGGACCTGCACCTGGTGGCTCCTCCAGCGAGCGTCCGCACCCACCACCTTCGAGAGGGCCTCGGGGTGGGTGCTCCCCTCGACGAGTTTGCGGTTCATGCCCGGGATGTCCAGGGTGGGGTGCTTCTCCAGGAGGGTCCGCGTGGCGAAGAGCACCCGGAGGTCCTCGTAGACGGTCCCGAAGCCGTGGCGCCCCTGGGCTCTGCCGGTCTTCGTGATGAGGCGCGAGAGGTCCGAGTCCGCGTCCACGAGGACCACCGCGTGGGCGTCATGGAAGCCCTCGGGGCGCACGCGATCAGGGTGGCGGTGCAGCCTCCCGAGGCGTTGCAGGAGCACGTCCATCGGACACAGGTCCGTGAGGAGCAGGTCCGCGTCGATGTCCAGTGCTTGCTGCACCGTTTGCGTGGCGATGACCACGCAGCCCCCAGCGCCCGCCTTGCGTCCGAAGCGCCTCTCCAGGGCCTCGTCGAGCCGCTTGCGGTCGCCGGAGGCGAAGCGGGCGTGGTGCGGCGCCGGGACGCCCTCGCAGCGGAACAGCACGGCCTCGGCGCCCGGGGTGCTCGCGGTCAGGCGCTCCAGGGCCTCCTGCGTGGCGATGGCGTCGTTGACGGTGTTGCGCACGACCAGGACCCGGGCGCCCTTGAGCGCAGCGGCGAGGGCCTCTTGCGCGACGCGGCCAGGGTCCTCCAGCCAGGGCTCCCGCGCGACGAAGACCCGCTTGGGGTTCCCTGGGACCTGGACCGGGAACAGCGCCTCGGGCTCCCCGTGGGGTCGGTGGGTCAGGAGGGGGTACGGCGCCCGGACTGCATCTTCGAGCGGTGGAGGGTCCCGCCAGAGGGAGCCTTCGACCAGGGGCACCCTGGCGCTGGAGCCGAGGGTGGCGGACATAAGCAGGGCGTGGCCGCCGGCGTCGCGGTGGACCTTGAGCACCTCCTGGAGGATTCGGGTCATGTAGGCGTCCGAGGCGTGGACCTCATCCACCACCAGGAGCTGCCGCGAGAGGGCCGTGGCGCGCAGGTGGGCGTGCTCGGTGGTGAGCGCGGCGAGGAGCACCTGGTCGATGGTGCCCACCACGATGGGCCCGGCGAGGTAGCGCTTGGGGTTCTCCGCGGCCCAGCCTCGGGCGTGGGCGTCGCCGTCGCGGGCATCGTTCCAGAGGACCTTGAAGGCGGGCAGGCGCGTACCGGTGGTGTCATCGACCTTGAGGTACCCGGCGACGGCGAGGACCACGGGGGGGCGGTTCCCTTCGGAGAACATGGACGCGACGGCCGCGGTCACCCGGGCGTGGAGCTGCGTGGCCGCGGTGCGGGTAGGGAGGGCGAAGTACATCCCGTCCACCAGGCCCGCGTGGAAGAGCACCAGGAAGCGGGCCAGCGCCGCCTCGGTCTTCCCGGAGCCGGTCTCGGCCTCGAGCACCGTGAGGGAGCCTCCAGTGTCACACGGGAGTCCCTGACTCGTGGCCTGCATGGCGTTGGGGGTGTAGGGCGACACGCATGAAAAGCCCACCCCACGCGCTCGGACGTCCTCGCGGGCGCGCTCGGGGTCGAGGAACATCCTCGCGAGGAGCGTGCGGGCTTGCGTGAGGGAGGCCACGAAGCGGTCCGGGTCCGCGGGTTGGCTGAAGGGGAAGAAGTCCGTGTCCGACCCGAGCCAGTCCGCGAGCATCACCAGGCCGCTGAAGGCGTGCTGAAACGCGGGACTACCAGGGAGAGGCGCGCCGTCGGGGTTCCACGCCTCGGGGAACCACCGCCGGGCGGCCCGGGCGATGCGCCCCATGCCCTCGAAGGGATCGAGGCCACCGCGGGCCTGCCAGAGCTTCGGGTCGAAGCGCCGGGTGCCGAAGGGGACGGGCCTGCCGTGATGACACACCGAGGCGAGCAGCACCTCGGCGGCGCAGCCGTCCGTGACCCAGGAGTCCATGGCGTTGGCCTCCAGGGCGGCCATCATCTGTTCGCGTGCGCCGTCGGTGGAGGGGTTGTTCCCGTGGAAGAGCTCGACGAACTCACCGACGTGCCCGATCTTCGGGGCGAGGGTGTTGGTGCGGGCCTGGAAGCCCTGGTTGGTCTTGCCGAGGTCGTGCATCGCGGCCAGGGCGCCCAGGCGCGCGACCTGTCCGGCGGTCAGGTCGTCAAGGCCCCCGAGGCGGGCGAGGCGCTTGCGCAGGAGCGAGCGCTCCAGCAGCGCGAAGGCGCATGCGGCTACGTCGGCGCAGTGGTCTACGAGCGGGTGCCAGTGTAGGACCCGGCCCTCGGCGTCGTGGTCAAGCTTGCCCCAGAAGTCTGTCGGTGCTCCGTCCATGGTGTCGTCCCTCCAATGACGTGCTCCCCGCGGGTGGTCTGACACCACGCCGAGCACCTCGCAGCGGGACCCTACCACGCGGCTCCGGTGGCCTCCGTCACCCCTCCAGCGGCTCGAGCCTCGCGGTGAAGTGCCGCAGCACCTTCGGGGCCTCGGTGATGCGGTAGCCCCTCCTCGGGGGCTTTCCCTTCGCGACGGAGAGCACCGCCTCGGCCACGTAGTCCATGTGGGACTGCGTGTACACCCTCCTCGGGATGGCCAGGCGCACCAGCTCCATCGCCGCGGGGACCTCCACCCCGTCCGGGCGCATGCCGAACATCAGCGACCCGATCTCCACGCTCCGGACGCCGGCCTCAAGGTACAGCGCGTCGGCCAGGGCGACGCCCGGGTACTCCAGCGGCGGGATGTGGGGCCACAGCCCTCGGGCGTCCAGGTAGATCGCGTGGCCCCCCGCGGGGCGGAGCACGGGGACGTCCGCGGCGACCAGCTTGTCCACAACGTACTCGATGGAGCGCGCGCGGTATCTCAAGTAGTGAGGGTCCGTCACCTCCTCCAGCCCTCGGGCCACGGCCTCCAGGTCATAGCCCGCCAGGCCCCCGTAGGTGGGGAAGCCCTCGGTCAGGATCAACAGGTTCCGGGCGCGCTCGGCGAGGGCGTCGTCGTTCAGGGCGAGGAACCCGCCGATGTTGGCCATGCCATCCTTCTTGGCGGACATGGTGCAGCCGTCGCACAGGGCGAACACCTCCCTCGCGATGTCCCTCGGGCTACGGTCACCCATCCCCGCCTCGCGGGTGTGGATGAACCAGGCGTTCTCCGCGAAGCGGCACGCGTCGAGGAACAGGGGCTTGCGGTAGCGGTCACAGAGGGCCCTTACCCCTCGGAGGTTCTCCAGGGACACGGGCTGCCCGCCGCCGGAGTTGTTGGTGATGGTGACCATCACCAGCGGCACCCGAGGGCCCTCGGTGGAGAGCAGGCGCTCCAGCGCGCCGAGGTCCACGTTGCCCTTGAACGGGTGCAGGAGCGCCGGCACGCGCCCCTCGGGGATCACCAGGTCCCGGGCCTCGGCGTCTTCGGTCTCGATGTTGGCGCGGGTGGTGTCAAAGTGGTTGTTGTTGGGGACGATGTCCCCAGCCTTGAGCGCGCAGTGGAAGAGAATCCGCTCGGCGGCCCGGCCCTGGTGCGTGGGGATCACGTGCCTCAGGCCCGTGAGCTCCTTCACCACGGCCTCGAAGCGGTAGAAGCTCCGGCTCCCCGCGTAGGACTCGTCGCCTTGCATCACGGCGCCCCACTGGGCGGCGCTCATGGCGCCCGTTCCAGAGTCCGTGAGGAGATCAATCAGCACGTCCTCGGCGCGCAGCCGGAAGAGGTTGTAGCCCGCTGCCCGGAGGGCGGCAGCGCGCTCCTCCCGGGTGGTGAAGCGCACGGCCTCCACGGACTTGATACGGAACGGCTCGATGATGGTGCGGGGCTCCATGACGTGACCGGTACCTGCCGACGGACCCCACACAGGCGTCTTGACCGTCGTCAACCCACGGGCGCACCGACGGACTTCGGTGCACACTCGATGTTGGAGACCAGATCCCCGCATGGCGCTGTCCACCGACGAGCTCGAAGCCCACCTCCAGGCCGTCGCCCGCGCCTGCCCGGACCCCGTGGCCGGGCTCTTCGGCCCCCGGAGCATGAGCTGGCGCATCGCCCGCGAGAGCGGCCTCTTCCTCGGCGGAGGCCGCGCGGCGCTCCTGCAGCTCGCCCACCCCTGGGTCGCCCAGGCCGTGGCCCACCACTCGGCCACCCGCACGGACCCCCTAGGGCGCCTCACCCGCACCTTCCGCCATGTCCACGCCATGGTCTTCGGGGACCTGGACACCGCCCTGCGCACCGCCCGGGGCGTCCACAAGATCCATACCCGCATCACCGGCACCCTCGACCACGCCACCGGCGCCTTCCCCCAGGGCTCCCCCTACGAGGCCAACCAGACCGAGGCCCTCGCCTGGGTCCACGCCACCCTCATCGACAGCGCCGTGCGCGTCCATGACCTCCTCCTGCCGGGGCTCTCCTACACGGAAAAAGACACCTACTACCAGGAGTCCAAGCGCTTCGCGGCCCTCTTCGGCATCCCCCCGGGGAGCCTCCCGGACCGGTGGGAGCACTTCCAGACGTACTGTACGGCGATGCAGTCCTCCGGCGCCCTCGCCGTGGGCCCCGCCTGCCAGGAGCTCGCGGGCTTCCTCCTCGCGCCCCGAGGAGGGCCCCTGGACCCGCTCCTGCCAGGCTTCCGTGTGTTCACCGCCGCGCTCCTGCCGGCCTCTCTCCGCGAGCCCCTGGGGTTCCACTACAGCCCGCAGGATGAACGTTGGTTCTCGCGCGCCTGCCACGCCCTCCGTGTGCTCTACCCCAGGGTCCCCCGGAGGCTCCGGGACGTGCCGGACTACACCGAAGCCCGCCGACGCCTCCAGGGCAGACCCGCCAGGGACCGCCTGGGTCGCGCCCTCCAGGCCTCGCTCTTCCACGCCATGGTGCCCCCGCCCGAAGGCCATGGACACCGCGGCATCGGCGCCGCACCCCTGATGCAACATGTTCGCAACGTCCTGGGAGTGGTGCGCGGGTCCGATCGCCCTTAGGATCAGCGCACCGATGCAGAGCGCATGGCGTGCGGTGGTGTTGCTTGGAGGGCTCCTGGCCTGTGGAAACTCCGGCGGGAGCCCCGCGGACGCGGGGAACGACCTGGCCCAGGACGGCGCCCCGCAGGATGTGCGGGATGCTGGCGCGCCGGAGGCGCCTCCTGTGGGTTGTGACCCCGGGATGCCGCCGGTGGCCACGCTGCCGGAGGTGACCTCCCGGGTGGTGATCCTGGGCGAGGGAGACGCGGGCACGAGCTTCCCGACGGGCTCCGGGGGCGACCCTGTAGGCCAGTGGGTGTTCGAGGCCGCCACGCTGTACCTCCCGGCGGGCGCTCGGGGCCAGGTGCTCACGGCCATGTCCCGGGTGGCCGGTACGGGCTTCGCGGTGATCGAAGACGAGCGTTTGCGGGTGGGCGTGGACCTGCGGGCCCGGGTGGAGACGGTGATGGTGGGGCCCGTGAACACCCCCATCCAGTTTCAGGTCCGGGGGCGCTACACGCTCCGGGGCGGGCGCTTCGACGTGGTCCCCGAGTGCTTCGCCGGCGCGGGCATGACCACCATGGGCAGCGCCGAGGTCGGCTTCTCCAGGGACGCCCCGGACCGGGGCAGGCTCTTCATCGACGCCCGGGGCGTCGCGGGCCGCGTGGTGGTGGAAATCCAACTCCGACGGGTGATGTAAAATGCGACAGGACAACGACATGCGCGCGCTCGGTCGGCTCTGCGGGGCCCTGGTGCTGTCCTCCGGGGCGCTCCTCACGCAGTGCGGCCCGGCGGAGACGGCGCCCCCTGGGACCTCGGCCCCGGCCCTGCGCCTCCCGGCGGACGTGGCGAGGGTCATGGGTGACAACTGCACCTCGTGCCACGCCAGCACCCCGCGCTTCGGCGCCCCCATGGCCCTGGTGACCTACGCGGACACCCAGCGGGCGGCGGTCACGCAGCCCACGCAGCGGGTGTGGCAGCTCCTGGGCTCGCGCACCCACGACGCCCGGCGCCCGATGCCCCCGTCGGGGCTCCTGGACGCACCCTCCCTGGGCGTTCTTGACGCCTGGGTGGCCGCGGGGGCTCCTCCCTGCTCGGGCACGAACTGCGAGGGCCCCCCCATCACGCCCGACCCGGGCCCGGTGCTCCGGCCCCTGCCGTGCCAGGCCACCAACCGCTTCGTGGCCCACGGGACCGCCGCCGGGAGCGAGTTTCATGTGCCCACCAACGCGGGCAACCTCAACAAGTGCTTCGCGTTCCGGTCGCCCTTCACGCGGCCCACGCAGGCCACGGCCTTCGGGCCCGTCATCGACGACGCCCGGGTGCTCCACCACCTGATCCTGTTCTCCACGGACACGCCCCAGCGCGACGGCGAGGTCTTTGACTGCGACGGCCGCCTCCCGCGGGACGCTCGCTTCGTGACGGGCTGGGCCCCCGGCGGCCAGGGGAGCGTCCTCCCGCCGGACGTGGGCATGGAGATGCCCGCCACCGACGGCTGGTTCATCCTCCAGATCCATTACTGGAACATCGCGGGCATCGCCGACGCGGACGACGCCTCGGGGATCCAGCTCTGCGCCACCGAGGAGCTGCGCCCCCACGCCGCGGCGATCTCCACCCTCGGGAGCCTGGACATTGACATCCCCCCGAGGTCCACGGACCACGCGGTCACCGGGCGCTGTACGCCCACCGCCCGGGAGCCCATTCACATCCTCGGCAGCGGCCCCCACATGCACCGGCTCGGCACCTCGCTCCGCACCGAGGTCCTCCGCGGCGGCGACGCAGCCCGCATGGACATGCTGGTCAACGTGGACAGCTTCAGCTTTGACTCGCAGACCTCGTACCCCTCGGAGCTGGTGGTGATGCCCGGGGACGTCCTGCGCACCACCTGCCGGTACCGCAACACCACCACCAGCCGGGTGTTCTTCGGCGAGCGCACCGAGGACGAGATGTGCTTCAACTTCGTGCTGGCCTGGCCCGCGGGGGCGCTCTCCAACGCCGCCGGGGCCTCCGGGCGCCGCTGCATCGACCGCTCGCAGTAAGCGCCCCCCGATGCCCTCGCCCGAGCCGCCCGAGCCGCTCGTCGCGCTCCGGGCCCGCCGGGAGCGCCTCTTCCGTCAGCTCACCTGGTGGGAGGCCCACCGCGCCTCGGTCCTGGTGCCCATGGCGCTGGGGACCTTCGGGGCGGGGTATGGTGTGGGCTGGGCCCTGTGCGCCTGGGCCGGGGCCCCGAGCCTCACGGCGTACCTCCTCGGCGTGGCCTCGCTCTTCGTGAGCGGCAGGCTCCTGGACCGGCACCTTTCCGTCGGCCACCTCGCGCGGCTGGACCACGAGCTCGCCCGCCAGGAGCGCGCCGTCAAGGCACCAGGAAGCGCACGAGCTCCGCGTTGAAGAGGGCGGGAGCCTCCAGGTTGGACAAGTGCCCCGCCCCCGGGAGCTCCCGGTAGACCGCCCCAGGGATGGCCCCGGCCAGGGCCCGGAGCTCCTCCGGCGGCGTGACCGCGTCCAGAGCTCCACAAAGCACCAGCGTGGGCGCGGTGATGGTGGGCAGCACCGCCGTGGCGTCCGGGCGGTCCCTCATGGCCAGGAGGGCCCAGGAGACGCCTTCCGGAGCCTGCCTCGCGGCCATTTCCCGTACGCTCTCCCGCACCTGCGCGCCCGCCCCTGGGGCCACCAGGCCCGGCAGGAGCTTGTCCACCAGCGCCCGGGGTCCCTGCTTCTTCACCAGGTTCATGTTGAGCACGCGCCCGGCGCGGGTGGTGGCGTTGTCCGCCGCGGCGCGGGTGTCCGCCAGCACCAGCGAGGCGATGCGCCCGGCGTGGCGCCGCGCGAGGGCCAGCGCCACGTAGCCCCCGAGGGAAAGGCCCACCACCGCCGCCCGCGTCATCCCGTGAGCGTCCAGCGCGCCCACCACGGCGTCTACGTAGGCCTCCAGCGAGGGGGTCTCGTCCGCCAGCGCCCCCAGGGGGCTGTGACCGAACCCCGGCAGGTCCAGCGTGAGCACCCGGAGCCCGGCGCTCACCAGGGCGTCCCTCTGGGCGTCCCACATGCCCCGGTCCAGCGGGAACGAATGCACCAATACCACCGAGGGACCAGCTCCGTGAACCTCGTGCGCCACGCCGTTCATGAAAGGGACTGTACCCTGTCCCTTTGGCGATGACAGCGCGCTCGTCTATGGTTACATCAATGCGTAGGGGTTCGCTGTTCCTGGCCGCGGCGCTCGTGACCGCCAGCGCCGATGCAAACGGGCGCTTTCCGGCGGCGTCGCACGTGGTGGTGGGGCCCGGGCGCGCCAGCGACGTGATCGCGCTGCGGGTGACCTTCGGGCTCCTGGTGAGCTACGACGCCGGGAGGAGCTTCCGGTGGCTCTGCGAAGACGCCATGTACTGGCCCGTGGTGGTGGGGGGAAACGTCGACCCCGCGGTGGAGCTCCTGTCCGACGGGACCACGGCGGTGGGCTTCGAGGCGGGGATCAACATGGTGCGCCGAGGGGGCTGCCGGGTGGACCCCCTGGGAGGGTCCATGGGCCGCGTGGTGGCGGACCTCACCACGGACCCCGCGGGGATGACCCTCCTGGGCATCGAGAGCAACCCCGGGACGCTCAACCACGTGCTCCGCGCGAGCGCGGGGGGAGGGGCGTTGGAGCCCCTCGGCCCCGGGGTGATCAACGTGGATTTCCTCTCGCTGGAGGTGGCGCCCTCGCGGCCCTCGCGGGTGTACCTCACGGGGCGGGACGCACGCACGCGGGCCCCGAGGGTCTACCGCTCGGACGATGGGGGCTCCATGGTGACCCGCGTCGAGGCCCCGTTCCCCATGGCCGTGGACGAGGTCTACGTCTCGGGCGTGGACCCCACGGACCCCGACACGGTGTACTTCCGCGCCAACGAGGGCGCCGGCAGCGCGCTCTACCGCAGCACCGACGGGGGCTCGCGGGTGACGCGCGTGGCCACCACCACGGGGCCCATGTACGGCTTCGCCCTCTCGGACGACGGGCGGCGGGTGTGGTACGGCTCCCTGGAGGACGGGCTCTTCCGCTCCGACGACCGCGGCGAGGGCTTCTCCCGGGTGAACCGCCTGGAGGTGCTGTGCCTCCGCCACCACGCCGGGCAGCTCTACGCATGCTCCAACTGGCTCACGGGCTTCGCCCTCGGGCGCTCGGGGGACGGCGGTGGGAGCTTCACCTCGCTCCTGCGCTTCGAGGACCTGGGGGGGCCGCTGGACTGCCGCGATGGAAACATGGGGCACCAGTACTGTGTCGAGCGCTGGGACGTGCTTCAGACGATGCTCGCCACGGTGCCTCGGGACGCCGGAGCGCGCGACGCCGCCGCGCCCGGCGACGCCTCCGCCCGCGACGCAGCGACCACACCCGACGCCCCGGCGGCCCTGGACAGCGGCGCCGTCGATGCGTCTCCGAGGGTCAACCCCGCGGCGCCACCGGGGCCGTGTCAGTGCCGCGCCCCGGGGGCGACCCCGCGGAGCACGGGCTTCCTCCCGCTCCTGGCGTGGGCGCTGGCGCTGAGGCGTCGCGTCAGAAGGGGTTCTGGCGGATGATCACCGGGTGGTTCGGGGGCGGTGTTGGCGGGTGCTCTGGCACTGGCGGGTGCGGCGGCAAGGGGGGTGGCGCCGGAGGAGGCGTCGGCGGGGGCGTGTTGGTGTTCTGGGGCCTCGGGTCCCGAGGCGTCCTCGGCGGCGCGGTCAGGCGCTGCAGCGCGCGGTCCACCCGCGTGTCGCTCGTGGCCTGGAGCACGAACTGGTAGGGCGCATAGCCCTCCAACGTGAAGGTCCCCTGGTAGCTCCGCGGCCCCCGAGGGCGCGTCACCGCCGCGTGGCCCTGCCCCAGAAGCTCTCCATCGAGAAGAATCCGCGCCTCCCGAGGCTCCACTGTAAGGTCAAAGGTTACCTGCTCCGACACCGGTGGTGGTGTGGGCGGAGGTGGTGCCTGTGGGGGAGGGACCGACACCGAGGGCTCTCTCGCTCGGAGGGCGACGGCGCCCACGCCGGTCACGGTCACGGCGCCCACGAGGAGGGCGGGCAAGAGCCAACGGGGCTTCGTGTGAGGAGGGAGGGGGGCCGTGGTCGGGGTGACGGTGACCGCGGGGATGGGGGAGAGCATCGTGGCGGCGCTCACGTCGGGCGTCCCGGCGGGGACGGTGTTCGACGCGGGCGCGGACGGGGTGATGCCCGCGGGCGCGGGGCGGCTCGAGGCAGGGAACTGGGGCTGCGTGGGGGCGCCCGGAGGCGGGCGGTCGGTGGCCAGGCGGAGCGTCGCCCCGGAGAGCTGTACGACGTCGGCGCACCACGGCAGGAGCGCCTCGCGCAGGGCGGCGACGCTCGGGAAGCGGTCCTCGGGGCGGCGCTCCAGGGTCTTCATCACGATGGCCGCGAAGGCCTCCGGGAGCTCCGGGCGCAGGACCCGAAGGGGTCTCGGGTCCTGCGTGGCCTTGGCCACGATGAGGGCCTGGATGGTGTCTGCATCGAAGGGGTTGCGCCCCCCGAGGGCCTCGTAGAGCGTGACCCCGAAGGCGTACTGGTCCGCGGCGCCGGTGGCGTTGCGCGAGGCCATCATCTGCTCCGGGGCCATGTACGCGGGGGTCCCGAGGGCCGTGGTGTCCGCGGTGAGCTCGACGCCCTGCTCCGGGGCCTTGGCGATGCCAAAGTCCACCACCTTGGGGACCAGCTCTCCGTCGGACTGCACCGTCAGGAAGATGTTGTCCGGCTTGATGTCCCGGTGGATGATCCCGCGCTCGTGGGCCAGCGTGAGCGCCCGCAGCACCGGGTCCAGGAGGGCCACGAGCATCCCGGGCTCCCGGATGGCATCCCGCTTGAGGAGGGCCCCCAGGTTCTCCCCGCGGAGGAACTCCATGACCATGTACGGGCGCCCGTCGTGGGTTCCGTAGTCCATCACCTCGACGATGTTCCGGTGCCGTAGCTGCGCCGAGGACTGGGCCTCCCGGAGGAAGCGCGCGGAGAACTGCGGGTTGTAGGCCAGCTCGGGCTTGAGCACCTTGATGGCCACCTCGCGCCCGAGGATCCGGTGCGTGGCCAGGAACACCGCCCCCATGCCGCCCTCACCCACCAGGCGCTGGACCTCGTAGCGCTCCGCCAGGATGTCTCCGGGCGCCATCCCGAAGCGGGACCTCTCCGGCGAGCGCGGGGGGAGCGTCTCGCTGGACTCCGACGGTTCGTTCACGGTTGGCACCTTGGCCTGCACTGTAGCGCATCGGGCCCTCAGGGCTCGACCTCGGCGCGCGACGGCGACGCGGGCGGCGCAGGGCGTAGCCACCACCAGCCCGCCGTGGCCCCGAGCCCGAGGGCCACCAGCGCCGTCAGGTCCGCCGTGAGGGACAGGGCCTCCCCGCGGCTGGAGAGAACCCTCGCCTGGGGGTCCTCGCGGGTGAGCTCCGAGAAGGCGTCGTGGGTGACCAGGGCGGCGACCCCGAGGCCCGCCGCGGCCAGCGCGGCCACGCCGGCCCCCAGGGTGAGCGCCCAGCCCGGAGCCGTCGCCCGAGGCTCTGGCACCCTGGCGAGCGACGCCCGGAGCGTGACCGGTCTCGTGACGCGCACCACCCCGGTCCAGGAGAGGTATCCCGGCGCCGAGAGCGTCACCCGGTGCTCTCCCGGAGCCACGCGGGCGGAGCCCTCCAACGGTCGGTCATCGGCCGTGGCCCTGGCGCCCGGAGGGAGGCCCGCCACCGTGAGGGCGTAATCCGGCGGTGGTGGTGGTGGCGGTGGTGGCGGTGGCGCGACCTCCAGCGGCAGCGTCAGGACCAACGAGAGCCTCTCGCCCGGGGCGAGGGTGAGGCTCCTGCGCGCCTCCTCGCGGCCGGGAAGCGTGGCGACGAGCGCGTGGGGTCCGGCCTGGAGGCGTAAAGGCCCGGTGAGGTTCACGGCCCGGCCATCCAGGGTGACCGCCGCGCCCGGTGGATCCGTGGAGAGCGTGAGCTCCGCGAGCTGCAAGCGCACGGCCTCGGCGGCGCGCGAGGCCACCCGGAGTTGCCGCCGGGGCGCGTCGGGGAGTGCGTTAAAGCGCTCCAGCGCGTCCAGGGCCTCCAGGAGGCGCCCTGCCCGCTGGTACTCCAGGCCGAGGTTCAAGAGCACCGACGGCCTTGGAGAGAGCGCCCAGGCCGCCTCGAAGTCCGCGATGGCCAGGTCCACTTCGCCGTGGTCATGGTGGGCGAGACCACGGGTGAAGAGCGCCCGGGCTTCTCGAAGGCGCGAGGCCTCGTCCGGCGCGGGCTGGGCCTGGAGCGCCCCGGCCGAGAGCAGCACCACGAGCACCCACGGGGCAGTACGCATCAGAACTGCCGCACCATGCGGTCTCCGTGCCTCCCGCGCCGGGGCCTCCGCTCGACCCCCGCGTCCGTGATTGGTACAGCCACCACATGGGCGGGCGCGGGCGTGGGCGTCTCCTGTGTCGCGGGCGCAACGGGAAGCCGCGGCGCCGCGGGCGGAGGAGCCGTACGAGACGGTGGGGTACGTAGGGAAGGGTGGGTGGACGTATGCGCTGGTGGGGGCATGTCGGGTGGAGTCAGAATATGTCGTAGGCCCAGGCCGAGGGGCACGATCAGGAGGCCAAGGGCTCCGAGGACCATCGGTCGAAGGGAGCGTCTGGGGACCTTGAGGCTCTGGGTTGGGGGACGGTCAGGGTTCTCTCCGACCAGGGTGGGGACCGTGGTGGGTGGCGGGGCGACCTCCAGCTCGGGGGAGGAGCTGGCGCGGGGAGGGCCGAGCTCCGGGGGACCGCCGACGAAGGGCGCCAGGGCCTCGCGGAAGGCGTCGGCGGACTGGAAGCGCGCGTCGGGCGCGTCGGCGAAGGCTCGCAGGACCACGGCGTCCAGGCCCGCAGGGAGGCCCTCCACGCGCGAGGAGGGCGGCTCCGCGGGGGTCTCCAGGGGCTCCTCGGCGTCGGGGATCCTCCGGGGGATGACCCCGGTGAGGAGCTCATAGAGCAGCACCCCGAGGGCGTAGAGGTCCGCGCGGTGGTCCACGGAGGCGCTGTGGGCGAGCTGCTCCGGGGCCATGTACCGCGGGGTGCCGAGCACCACGTCCGCGGCCGTAAGAATCTCCGCCCCGTCGGCCCGGAAGCGGGCGATGCCGAAGTCCAGGAGGCGCACGCCCACGCCCGACGCGTCCCGGGTGAGGAAGACATTGTCGGGCTTGAGGTCCCGGTGCACGACCCCGGCCTTGTGGGCGGCGGCGAGGGCCGAGAGCACCTCCGAGGCGACCCAGCAGGCCTCCCCCGGCGGGAGGTTGCCCACGCGCTCCAGGAGCACCCCGGCGTCTTCGCCGTCCAGGAGCTCCATGACCAGGAAGGGGACGCCGTCGTGGGAGCCGAAGTCCAGCACGTCCACGATGTTCTTGTGGCCCACCGCGGCGGCGCTCTGGGCCTCCCGGACGAAGCGGGCGACGAGCTCCGGCGCGCGGGCGAGCCTCGGGTGCAGGACCTTCACGGCGACCTTGCGGCCTACGATCGCGTGGCTGGCCTCGTAGACGGTGCCCATGCCGCCGGCCCCGAGGAGCCGGCGAAGCTTGTAGCGTCCCGCGAGTTCGGTGCCCTGGGGGAACATGGCGTCAGTTGCATCGGGCGACGCACACTCCGCGGCAGCAGCGAGGCGTGCCCATCGCACAGTCTACCCCACAAGCGCCGCAGTGTTGATTGCTGGATTGGACGTCCACGCACATTCCCCCGCAGGGGGTGAGCCCGGCCCGGCAGCCAGGGACGCACTGGTCGCTCTGGCACACCGTGGCCCCCGGGCAGGCGCGGCCACAGGCCCCACAGTGGAGGCGCGTGCCGAGGAGCCCGTTGCAGGTGTCAGGCTGGTCCGTGGCACCGTCCGAGGCGCCGTCCGAGGCATCGCCGGGGACATCCAGCGGAGCGTCTCCGTCGGGGCCGGCGTCCTGCGCCGTGGCGGCCGAGGGGAGCGCCGCGGGGTCCCAGCCGAAGGCCACGGTGCAGCCCGCGGAGAGCGCCACCGCCACGGCCGCCAGGGCGCGCATCAGGTCCGGGTCCCGGGCGGGGGCTTGAGCCCGTAGCGCTCCAGCTTGTAGATCAGCGCGCGGCGGGACAGCCCGAGGATTCGCGCGGTGCGCGACTGGTTGCCGTCCGAGGCGGCCAGGGCGGCGACGATGGACTGGCGCTCCAGGTCGTCCATACGGTCCCGGAGAGAGCCGTCCCCGAGGGGGCTCCCCGCCGCGCCCCGGACCGCCGTGGGGAGGTGCTCCAGGAGGATCTCCGCGCCCTCCGCGAGGGCCACGGCGTGGGCGACGGCGTGGCGAAGCTCCCGGACGTTCCCCGGCCAGCGGTAAGCCTGGAGGGCGACCCCCACGCCCGACCCGAGGCGCAGGCCCGGGCCCAGCTCGGCGATGAAGCGCTCGGTGAGGGGCAGGACGTCCCCGGTGCGGGACCGCAGCGGGAGCACCTCCAGGGTGATGCCGTTCAGCCGGAAGTACAGGTCCTCGCGGAACTCCCGGCGCGCGGCGGAGACGGCCAGGTCGCGGTTCGTGGCGGCCACGATGCGCACGTCCACGGGGATGGCGCGGTCGCCGCCGACGCGCACCAGCACGCGCTCCTGGAGCACCCGGAGGAGCCTGGCCTGGTTGCTGGCGGACAGCTCCCCCACCTCGTCCAGGAGGAGCGTGCCCCCGTGGGCCTGCTCGAAGACCCCCGTGCGGCGCCCCTGGGCGCCGGTGAAGCTCCCCTTCTCGTGGCCGAAGAGCTCGCTCTCGGCGATGGACTCCGGCAGCGCCGCGCAGTTGACGGCCACGAAGGGCCCCGCGGTGCGGGGGCTTGCCCGGTGCAGCTCCCGGGCCACGAGCTCCTTGCCGGTGCCGGTCTCGCCCTGGACGAGCACCGGCACGGCGCTGCCGGCCACGCGCCGCACCAGCGCCCGGAGCTGCACCGAGGCCGGGTCCACGGCGATCATGGCCTCGAAGGCCGCGTCGCTCCGGGGTGCCTCCTCGGCGGGCAGGGAGATCACCAGCCGGCTGTCCCCTACGCGCACCACGGTGCCCGCGCCCACGGTGGCGGGCGCCTCGAGCTTGCGCTCGCCGAGGAACGTACCGTTGCTGCTCCCGGCGTCGCGGACCAGAACCCCGACGCGCTCGTGGCGCAGGATCACATGGCAACGGGAGACCCTGCGGTCCGCCAGGACGATCTCCAGCTCCTCCCCGCGGCCGACGCGCATGTCCTTGCCGCGCGGCAGGAGCACCACCTTGGGCGCCAGCCCCGGCTCTTCGATGAAGACCCTCGCGGTCTGCGAGGCCTCCGTGGCCTTGCGCTCGGCGTGGGAGGTGTCCGTCGCGGGTGCCTGCGGCGCCGCTCTCATCGGGTCCTGTCCTCTCCCTGCGGCGCCTGCGCCGCAGCGTCACGGCGGCGCTTGCGCCGCAGCGTCAGGAGCGCGCCCAGGAGCCAGAGGGCCACGGGGCCGTGGGGGCGCGCCGCGGGGGTCCGGCAGGCGCAGCCGCCGTCGGTGGTGGTGCGGTCCCGGACGCCCGCGTCGGCGCCGACGGTGCCGTCGAGCGTCCCGTCGGCGCTCGCGTCGGCGCTGGCGTCGGCGCCGCCGCCGTCCAGGGGATCGACGGTCTCCTCGCCGCCGTCCGGGAGGGTGCGCACGCAGCGGTCGAGGCGGCAGGTGGCGCCGACGGGACACCGGAGCACGTCGCAGTTGTTGCGCACGCACATCCCCCCGCGGGCCTCGTCGCACTGGGTGTCCGGGGCGCAGCGCACGCCGAGGCACGTCGGCACGCAGTAGGGCTCTCCGCCGACGACGCGGCACGAGACGCCGCGGCCGTCGCAAATGAACCCGAGCTCCATCTCGTAGCGGCAGCGCTGGGTGATGCACACGCCGTCGATGCACACGCCGCCGGGGCACACGCAGCCGCCGTCCGGCGGGGGTGGCGCGTCGGGGTCCGGCGGCGCGTCCATCGCGGGCGGCGCGTCCGGCGCTACGGGCGCGTCGGGCGGGGGCGGCGCGTCCGGTCCGATGGGCGCGTCGGGCGGGGGCGTGGGACGGTCCTCGGGGGGCACCACGGGCCCGTCCGCGGGGGGCACCGGGCGATCGGGCAGGGGCGCGTCCGGCGCGACGCCTCCATCTGGCAGGCGCGCATCGGGCGGCACCGAGGCGTCGGGCACAACCGGCGCGTCCGTTCTGGGCGCGTCCACCGCGGCGTCCATTCCGGGTGGAGCATCGGGCGGGGGGGCGTCCGGGGGCGGGGGGGCGTCCGGCGGGCGGGGGGCGTCTGGTGGCGGCGTGGAGTCCGGTGGCGGCGTGGAGTCCGGCGGCGTGGTGTCCGGCGGCGCGCCGGCGTCGAAGCCTGGGATCCGCACGCAGAGGCAGGTCCCGCTACAGGACACCCAGCCCACGCGCGGGCAGCTCTCGGCCCGCGTGCCGCAGAACGGCGCGTAGCCCACCGCGCAGCCGCTGGCGCCGCGCTGCACGCACTGTCCGGGGTACTGGTGACATCCGTTGTTGCACGAGCAGGTCCCCTGGGCGGAGGCGTCCCGAGCGCCGAGGAGCACCGCCAGCGTCACGGCGAGGACCAGCAAGCGTTGGAGGATGATGGATGGCATCGGGCAGCGCCTTCAGGTCTCTCAGGGGTTGGGGCAGCGGCGGGTGGTGTAGATGAGAGTGAACGGCTGTGACGTCCGGGTGGTGCGCCCGCAGGAGTCCGTCGCCGTCACCTCGAAGCCCCAGGTGCCGCGGAGGCCGAGCACCGCAAGCGGGACCATGTCCCCCATGGCGCCACCGAGCTGCCGGAGGAAGCGGTACGGCGGGGCGGTCATGGGCGGTGGCGGGGGCGGCGCCAGCGCGCCGTCGGGCGTGCGCCAGTTGAACTGCACCGCACGGATCGGGCTCCCCCCGGACGCCGTCGCCGTGAACTCGAAGAACACGGCCCGGCCGCTCTCGCTGCAGGTCTCGAGCACCGCGCTGGCCGCGGGCGCCGTGACGGTGACCACCGGCGCGCCGCCGGTGCAGCCCCCGGTGCCGGTGTCCACGGGCGCCGTGTCCGGCGCGCCGGAGTCCCGCACGGCGGTGTCCGATGGCGGCGTCGTATCGGGGGGCGTCGCCGTGTCCGGGGGCGCCGCTGTGTCCCGCGGGGCCGCGGTGTCTGGTGGCGCCGCGGTGTCCATGGGCGCCGCGGTGTCCGGGCGCGTATCAACCGCCAGGTCCGGGCCGAGGTCTCGGCCGGCGTCCAGCGGCGCGCCCGTGTCCGACGGGAGGGCCGTGTCCGGTGTGCTGCCGTCCAGCGGCGCCGCCGTATCCATGGGCGCCGAGGTGTCCCCGGCCGGAGGCGAGTCCCCGACCACCGCGGTGTCGGGCGCCACCCCGTCGGGCGAGGTCCCGTCCACCATCGCGGCGCCGTCTGCCTCCGTGGCGTCACCCGGCCCGCCGTCGACGCGGGAGTCGGAGCTCCCGCCATCACCCTGCGACGAATCCGAGGGCGCTCCGTCGCGCCCGACGTCCCCAGGGGACCCGTCCCCGGCTTCTCCTCCCACGTCCATGGGGTCCCCATCAGGCGCGCTCACCGCGGGAGGGTCTCCGCAGCCGCACACCAACCCCAGGGCACACGACACCCAGAATCCCGCCCGGCCTCGTTCCTGTCCCTGACGCACCGGGACATTCTACCTGCAACCACAGGGCCGATGACACCCCCGTGGAAAGCTCAAGGAACACGCCCCTCCAACGCCAGATGGCGCCCGACGATGTCCCATCATTGCACACCATGGATGTGCATGGAACGTACAGTCGGGCGCGGAGGCAGCACCGAAGTGCGTGGTGAATGGCTCCTCCGGGGTCGGGCCTGCGCCTTGCTCCAGGGCGCCGCCAGGAACACCGATGCACAAATTCCTTCCCTGGTTGTGGGTGAGCGTGGTCGTCCTCGGAGCATGCGAGGGCCGGTCGCTGTTGGGCCCCGCGGAGGACGCGGCCACGGACCTCGGCGCGGACACCTCCGGCGACCTGGCCTCCATGGACCGCACGACCACCGACGGCACCGCCGACGGGGGCGACGGGACCCCACCGGGCCCATGCCCCGAAGGGTGGCTCTCCTGCGCAGGTCGTTGCGTGGACCCGGCGTCGGACCCTGCACACTGCGGCGCATGCGGGGCGTCCTGCCCCGGTACAGAGGTGTGCAATGCTGGAAATTGCGCAACCAACTGTACCGCCGGGTTGACCCGTTGCGACCGGGCTTGCGCGGACCTCCAGAGCAGCGGGGCCCACTGCGGGGCATGCGGGAGCGCCTGCGCGGCGGGCAGCGTCTGCGCGGCGGGGATGTGTGTGTGTCCCGAGGGGACTCTTCGGTGTGGGGAGAGGTGCGTAGATCCGAGCTCGGACCCTGCCCATTGCGGGGCCTGCGGGAGCGCGTGTCCTGCCGGGCAGGTGTGCAGCGCCGGGGCCTGCGCGGCGCGCTGCGCCGAGGGGCTGACGGCCTGCGCCGGGGCCTGCGTGGACACCCGAAGCGACGGAGCGCACTGCGGGGCGTGCGGGAGCGTGTGTACGGGCGCGCAGGAGTGCCGCGCCGGGGCCTGCGCGTGCCCCTCGGGGCAAACCCCTTGCGGAGATGTCTGCGCGGACCTGCAGGGTGACGGGAGCCACTGCGGGGCCTGCGGCGTGCGCTGCGCGAGCGGGCAGGTGTGCGGCGCGGGCGCATGCGGGGCGCGGTGCCCCGCGGGGCGCGCGGCCTGCGGGGCTGACTGCGTGGACCTCCAGGGCGACGATGGAAACTGCGGGGCCTGCGGCGTGCGCTGTTCGGGCGGCGCGGCCTGCGCGGCGGGGCGCTGCGAGTGCCCGCCGGGGCGCTCCCTCTGCGGCGGGGTCTGCGTGGACGTGGCGACCGATCCGTCGCACTGCGGGCGCTGCGGCAACGCCTGCGGGGGCGCCACCCGCTGCGCGGCGGGGGTCTGCGTGGCCATGTGCCCGGCGGGGCAGGTGGCCTGCGCGGGGTCCTGCGTGGACACGGCGCGCTCGCTGGACAACTGTGGCGGCTGCGGGCTGACCTGCACCGGAGGCCTGGCCTGCATCGCGGGCCGCTGCGCCTGCCCCGAGGGCTTCACGCTCTGCGCCGGGGCCTGCGTGGACACGCGCACGGACCCGGCCCACTGCGGCGCCTGCGGGACCGCCTGCGCCGGGGGCGTGTGCGCGGGAGGGGCCTGCGGGTGCGCGGAGCCGCAGGTGCGCTGCGGGACCCGCTGCGTGGACACGCGCTCCAGCGGGACCGACTGCGGCGCATGCATGGTGTCATGCCCCGCGGGGCAGCGCTGCGCCAGCGGGGTCTGCGGCGCCGAGTGCGGCCCCGGGCAGACCGCCTGCGCGGGCTCCTGCGTGGACCTGGCCTCGGACGGTCGCCACTGCGGCGCCTGCGGGAGCGCCTGCGCCGGAGGCACCGCATGCTCCTCGGGGCTCTGCGTCTGCGGCCCGGACCTCACGAACTGCGGCGGCGCCTGCGCGGACACCCGCAGCGACCCGAGGCACTGCGGCGCCTGCGGGCGAGCATGCGCAGCGGGAGAGGTGTGCAGCGCCGGGGCGTGCACGGCGGGGATGTGCGCGGCGGGCCTCACCCGCTGCGCCGGGGCCTGCGTGGACCTCCAGAGCAACGCCGCCAACTGCGGCGCATGCGGGACGGCCTGCGCCGCCGGGCAGCGCTGCGTCGCGGGGGCCTGCGCCTGCGCGCCGGGTGCGTCCCTCTGCGGCGGGGCGTGCACGGACACCCGCACGGACGCCGCCAACTGCGGGGCCTGCGGGACCCGCTGCGCCGACGGGGAGGTGTGCGCCGTGGGCCGGTGCCTCGCCGCGTGCCTGCCGTCGCAGACGCAGTGCGGGCGCTCCTGCGTGATCACCAACAGCGACGGGCGCAACTGCGGCGCCTGCGGGGTCACCTGCGCCGGGGGCCAGGTCTGCGGCGGGGGCCGCTGCACCTGCACCACGGGGCAGAATCTCTGCGCGGGCGTCTGCGTGGACACGACCGCCAGCCCGGCCCACTGCGGCGCTTGCGGGATGGCCTGCGGCGCCGGGCAGCTCTGCGCCGCCGGGGTGTGCGTGGGGATGTGCGCTGCAGGGCAGTCGGCCTGCGCCGGGGCCTGCGTGAACACCGCCACGGACCCGAGAAACTGCGGAGGCTGCGGGCTCACCTGCACCGGGGGACAGACCTGCGCCGCGGGGCGCTGCGGCTGCCCCATGGGCACCACCCTCTGCGGCGGCCGCTGCGTGACGCTCGCGACGGACGGGAACCACTGTGGGGCCTGCGGCACGCGCTGCGCCGGGGGCCAACGCTGCGCCGACGGCCGCTGCGGCTGCCCCGCGGGGGACACCCTCTGCGGGGGGGTGTGCACGGACACGCAGGTCGACCGGCGCAACTGCGGCGCCTGCGGGACGGCGTGCATTCCAGGGCAGGCATGCTCCGCGGGGGCCTGCGTGGGGCGCTGCCCCGCGGGGCAGACGCTCTGCGGGAGCGTCTGCGTGGACACGCGCATGGACCCCATGCACTGCGGGACCTGCGGGGCGCCTTGCGCCTCGGGGGTGTGCCGCGGGGGGCTCTGCGCCTGCGGTCCCGGCCAGATGACCTGCGCCGGGCGCTGCGTGAACACCCTGACGGACCCCACGAACTGCGGCGCCTGCGGGACCGCGTGCATGGCGATGCAGGCATGCGTCGGCGGGCGCTGCGTCGGGAGCTGCCTGCCCACGCAGGCGCTCTGCGCGGGGGTGTGCACCAACACCCTGGTGGACGCCGCCAACTGCGGCACCTGCGGCAACGCCTGCGCGATGCGCCAGCGCTGCGCGGCGGGGGTGTGCCGATGAGCGCCCGCAAGACGCTCGCCGCGGCGCTCGCGCTCGGGGCGCTGGGCTGGGCCGCGCCCGCGAAGGCCCAGGGGCTCTCGGGCCTGCGGCTCCACGCGGGCCTCGGGGGGGCCATGGCCCTCTCGTCCCACGCGAGGGACACCCTCGGGTTCGGACCGGCCCTCTCGGGCTCGCTCCGGGCGAGCCTGAGGCTGGCCGGGCCGCTCGCCGTGCAGGCGTCCGGGGGCTATGGGTGGTTCCCCTCGGAGCAGGGCTACGGGTACCTGTCCACCGTGGGCCTCGGGCCCAGGGTGAGCCTCGCGGCCGGTCCCGGGAACCTGGTGCTCGACGCGAACGTAGGCCTCGGACGCACCAGGGCCTCCTGGCGCGCAGCCCTGGACCTGGGCGTGGGCTACGGCTTTGCCGCGGGGAGTAACCTACATGTAGGTCCCGTGCTGCGCTATGGTCAGGTGGTGCACGGCGCCGAGGATTTCCCGGCGGATCTGCGCTACGTGACCCTGGGGGTCGAGCTCTCCCTGGGCTTCACCCCGGCGCCCGCGCCGGAGGCGCCTCCACCACCTCCGCCGCCGCCGCCACCCACGCCGCCACCGGAGCCCGAGGACCAGGACTCCGACGGCGTGGAGGACGCCGAGGACCGCTGTCCTCGGGAGCCCGTGGGGCGCAGGCCGGACCCCGCGCGCCGGGGGTGCCCTCTGCAGGACACCGACGGGGACGGCGTCTACGACGACACGGACCGTTGCCCGGGGCAGGCCCAGGGCCCCACGCCGGACCCGGAGCGGGTGGGATGCCCCGACGGCGACGATGACAACGACGCGGTCACCAACCACGGAGACCTGTGCCCTCACGAGCCCGCGGGGTTCTCGCCGGATCCCGAGCGCCTGGGTTGTCCGGGCCCGGACCGCGACGGCGACAGCGTGATCGACCGCCTGGACGCCTGCCCCGACCGCCCCGGGGCTCCGTCCGCGGAGCCTCGGCGCAATGGGTGTCCGGGCCTGGTGGTCGTGGCCGGGGGCCTGGTGCAGCTCCGGCGGCCCGTGTTCTTCGTCACGGACAGCGACGAGCTCCTCTCGACCAGCACCGCGGTGCTCACCGCGGCGGCCGAGGCCCTGAGGCTCGCGACGGGCATCCGTCGGGTGCGCATCGAGGGCCACACGGACAGCACCGGCGACGCGGGGCACAACCTGGAGCTCTCGCAGCGGCGGGCGGCCTCGGTGCGGTTCTGGCTCACGGACCACGGCGTGGACGCCTCGCGGCTGGAGTCCCAGGGCTTCGGCCAGACCCGGCCCCTCCGGCCCAACATCGGCGCGCGCAACCGCGCCCAGAACCGCCGGGTGGAGTTCCACATCGTGGACCCGCCGGCCCCGGCGAGGCCCCAGAGGCCCGCACGCCCCCGCGGACGGAGGCGGTAGGACTACGCCCGCAGCTCCGCGGGCCCCGTGCCCTCCGAGGGCGGCGGGATGGACACCCCCAGGAGCGCGTCCGCGGTGGGGCGCACCACCCGCTGGAGCGCGTCTTCAAGGACCTTGCGGGCCTCGGTGGCGTGGAGCCTCCCGTGGGCCGTCCAGGCCGCCGGGTCCACCGCGCCTCGGGGGCCCGGCACCGTCACCGGCGGGTCCGCGATGGCGCTTCGGAAGGCCACCGCCACCGCCTCCCGCACCGAGGCTCCGCCCGTGGCCAGCGCCCAGGCCACGAAGCGCCAGGAGAGCTCCGCGTGGGCGGCCTCGTCCTCGGCGATGCGGTCCAGCGCCGCGTGGGCGAAGGCGTCCGTGGCCCGCTGCCGCTGAGCCATCGCCAGGAGCGCCGAGCAGGTCTCGCCGACGCAGCCCTCGCGCACCGTACACGCCGCGGCCTCCGGGAGCGTCGTGGCCAGCGCCTCGGCCACGCTCGGGAGGGCCGCAGGGCCGAGGGCCTCGCCGTCGTAGCGGGCCGCGAGGGCCAGGCACCGGCGCGCATGCTCGACCTCGTCCATCCCCGCCCGGAGCGCGTCTTGAAGCAGCTCCGGCGGCGCGCCCACCGCGGTGAGCTGCAGCACGAAGCGCGCGAACGACGCCACCGACGCGTGCTCCAGCAGCGCGTCGGAGCGCCACGCCCGGGCCAGCTCCCGCGCCGTCACCGGGTCCAGCCCGTCGTCCCGGCGCTCGACGGTGTACCAGTCGCTCCGGGGCTCCAGCGCCGCCACCCGCGGCGCTCCGTCAATCATCAACGGGCGGCCACAGCACGCCATCACGCAGAACGCGTAGCAGCACTGCTCCCCCGTCCGCGCCACGCTCCGCGCGCGCGAGCAGCACCCCTCGGTGATGAAGCCCGGGCCGTAGCACCCATTGGACTCCCGCGTCGCCCGCTCCAGCCGGTCCATGAAGCCCCCGTCCGGCGGCGGAGAAATCTCCCCCGGCGGAAAGAGAATGTTCCTCCGGGCCTGCTCCTCCGTCATGCACTCGGTGCGCGCAAAGGGCGCCGGACACGGCGGTCCCGTATCCACGGGCGCCGTGTCCGTGGGGGTGGTCGTGTCTGGCGGAGGGGCGCTGTCCGTGGGGGTGGAGTCCACGGGGGGAGCGGTGTCCGGCGGGGCCGCGGTGTCCCTCGCCGCCGTGTCCATGGGCGCCACGGTGTCCGTGGGCGCCGCGGTGTCCCGGGCGGTGTCCGGCGGGGCGGTGCTGTCCCCGGTCGACCGCGTGTCCGGCGGAGCCGAGGTGTCCGGCGGGGCCTGGGTGTCCGCGGGCACCACCGCGTCTGGTGTGGCCTGCGTGTCCCCAGCGGCGTCCACCGGTCCTCCGGTGCCTACGGTGCTCTCGCAGCCCGCGGCGCTCGCCCCGAGGAGCCAACCCCCGGACCAGAGCGCCGCCCACAACCTGCGCCGAAACATGTCCTCGCGGTTCATTCCAGGCTCCAAGAAATCGGTGCTTCTGCTCCCTGCCACACCGAAACCCCGCCGTCGAGCACCCTCCGGGCGCTGGCGGAATATTCCCTTCTCACGCCGCAGAGTTCCGTTCAGCGAGCGCCCTGCGGGGCCTCCGGGCGATGGTCCACGCAGCGGTCGAGCGCCGCGTGGAGCGTCGGTACCCCCGGGCACACTGTCTGGATCGCGGCACCGCCACCCACCGCCAACGCCAGGACGAGCAAGGCCGGCTTCCAGGTCGAGCGCCACAGGGCGTGGGACCAGCTCCGCCCCTCCAGCGTGCGCGAGGCCCTCGCCAGCGCCGACGCCAGCGCCAGCTCGAAGGCGGCCTCGCCCAGGATCACCGGCGCCTCCCAGATGCACCACACCGCCGCCCCGAGCACCACCGCGGCCACCACCGCCACCACCACGAGGATCACCACCACCGCCACGCCCTCGCCGTCGCCGACGTCCAGGCTCACACCACCCCCACCGCCTCCTCCACTACCCCCTCCACCGCCTCCACCGCCCAGCCCCGAGACGTCCGGCAGATCCACAGACCCGACGTCGGTACGGTTGGAGCGTCCGTTCACCGACCAGGCCAGGGCCTGCGAGGCGTCCACCACGTCCGAAGCGTCAAGGTGTAGGGAAACACTCGGATTGTAGGGTCGTGTAGGTGTGCCCAGTTGTCCCACCAGGGCCGGGGCTTCCCTGGGGAGGGCGTCATCCGGGGCCTCCTCGCGCAGGGCCGTGGTGAGGTAGCGCAACCACAGGCGCACGAGGCCGAAGAACACCCCATAGGCCACGAGCACCGCCAGACCGTAGCGCAGCGGCATGGAGTCGGTGAGACCCCGGAGGAAGCGCGCCGAGAGCACCCCCGAGGCGCCCACCAGGAGCACCACCAGGGTCATGTGGAGCCGGAGCCCGAAGCGGGTGGCCAGGGCCTTCTGGAAGCGCTGCTTCCAGCCGTGGAGCGTGAGGGCTTCGCGATAGGGCGCAGCGGGCATCGGGGTCCTCCCTTTCAGAGCGCGGCCAGGTACGACTGGTACAAGCGGGTGATGCCCTCGCGCAGGGGCACCCGGGGCCTCCACCCGAGGGCGAAGAGCCTGGAGCTGTCCATGAGCTTGCGGGGGGTGCCGTCCGGGCGGGAGCTGTCCCAGCGGAGGGGGCCCCGGTACCCCACCACCTCGGAGACTAGCGCGGCGAGCTCTCGGATCGTGACGTCCTCGCCGTAGCCTACGTTCACCAGCGCGCAGGGGTTGCGGTCCGCGGTGGCCTCCCCGCCGAGGTCCCGGGCGTGGACATGCTCCAGCAGGTGTACGCATGCGGCGGCCAGGTCGTCGCTGTAGAGAAACTCCCGCCGAGGGCTGCCCGTCCCCCAGAGGAGCACCGCGGGGTCCGGGCCCGAGAGCATCGCCCGCACGTCCTCGGGGATCGGGCCGTAGCGGGCCTCGTCCCGGCGGAGGGCCTCGGGGTCGCGCGCGCGAGACACCAGGTGGAACTTGCGCACCATGGCAGGGAGCACATGGGACCCCTGGAGGTCGAAGTTGTCCCCGGGGCCGTAGAGGTTCGTGGGCATCGCCGAGAGGAAATCGGTCCCGTGCTGGCGGTTCATCGCGTCGCAGAGCTTGATCCCCGCGATCTTCGCGATGGCGTACGCGTCGTTGGTGGGCTCCAGCGGGCCCGTCAGGAGCGCGTCCTCCCGCAGGGGCTGCGGGGCGTGCTTCGGGTAGATGCACGAGCTCCCAAGGAAGAGCAGCTTCGTCACCCGGTGCCGGAGGCTCGCCTGGAGCACGTTGTTCTGGATCGTGAGGTTCTCCCAGAGGAAGTCCGCGGGGCGGTCGCGGTTGGCCAGGATCCCCCCCACCCTCGCCGCCGCGAGCACCACATACGCGGGCCTCTCCTCCGCGAAGAACGCCTCCACCGCGGCGCCGTCGAGGAGGTCGAGCGCGCTCCGGGGGCGCGTCAGGAGGCGCGTGAAGCCCTCCTCGGTGAGCCTGCGCACGATGGCCGAGCCGACAAGGCCCCGGTGCCCCGCCACGAAGATCCTGGCGTCCTTCTCCATGGCGGGGACTATAGTCCAGCCGCGCCAGCGGGTTACTTGAGCCGCACGATCCGGCGCTTCACCTGGAGCCCGGCGGCGCCGTGGGCCTCCGCGGGGGCGACCGGCGCTGACGGAGGGACCGGCGCAGGCGCCGCGGACGGTGTGGGCTCCGGCGCCGTGGACGGCGCGGGCGCCGTGGACGGCGCGGGCGCCGGCGCAGGCTCTGGCGGGACCGCGGTATCCCTCACCGCCTCGGCCGGGGTCTCTTCGGTGGCCTCCGGGAGCGACGAACGGCGACGGTCGGTGACCTCGTCGGGCTCCTCCGGTGGACTCGGGGCCTCCTCGGGAGGCAGCGGCGAGGGCTCCACCGCGGCCGGGGTGCTCACCCTCTCCGGCGCGTCGGAGCCTCCGTGGTGCAGCGCGCCGAGGAGCGTCTCCAGGTCCGCGAGGCGCCTGGCGAGCTCGCGACCGGCGTCGCCCTGGGCGACCTCCAGGAGCGCCCGGGCGCGGGCCCGGGCCTTTGGGAGGTCCCCCTGGCGCACCCAAAGGTCCACCTCGGCCACAGGGCCCACCTGCTGCGTGATCTCCAGGTCGGCGCCGCCCTCCTCCGCGGGGGACTGCACCAGCCGCGAGAGGGCGTCCCGGGCCCGGAGCCAGCGCACCTCCGAGGGCTGGGCCCGCATGAGCATCCCGAGCTGCCGCTGGGCGCCTCCCAGGTCCCCGGCCTCCAGGTCCGCCCGGAGCTGGCTCAGGACCGACGGCACCGACGGCATCGACGGCCGCGGCGGGGTCGCGGGCTCCGAGGGCGCCTTTTCGTAAGGACGGGTGATCACCGGCTCCCGCAGGACCCCCCGGAGGGCGTCCAGCCGGGGCGCGACGCGCCCATCGCGGGGCAGCGCCTGGAGCGCGCCCAGCGCGTCTTGCAGGGCCCCAAGGGACACCAGACGCCCCACCTCCGCGAGGCGAGGGTCCTCGGTCTCCGCGGGCCACGGGGCCAGGAGCGTCGCGAGGCGCGCGCTTCGCTGGGCCCACTCGGGCTCCTCGGGGAACACCCTGGAGAGCACCTTCACCAGGGCGTCGCAGGCCCCGAGGGCGCCCCGGCGCCCCAGGGCGTCCAGGTGTTCTGGCGTCACCGCGGAGAGCACCCCGCGCGCCGTCGGGGCGTCCCGGGGCTCACACAGGAAGAGCCGAGCCTCCAGGGAGGTCACCGAGGCGAGCTCGCCCCGGAGGGCCTCCAGCACCTCGACCCCGGCGTCAAACTCGCCCGCGGAGGCCAGAAGCTCCACCAACACCGTGAGCGGAGGCGTCTCCGTGGGGGCGTCCGGCATGGTCGCCGGGACTCTACACCCTCAAAGGCCCTTTCGGGGTCCCCGGAACAGCCGGAGCAGGAGCGCCAGGTCCCCCAGGGCCAGCGCCAGGAGGAGGGACGCAAGCACCGGGGCCCAGAGGTTGCCCCGAGGGGAAGCCCCGTCCACCAGGAGCCAGGTCGAGCCCGTCACCGGCGCGCCGAGGGAGCCCTGGAGGTAGCGCCCCACGGCCGCGTAGCGCCCCCCGGCGGCCCCGAAGGGCACCAGACGCCCGGTGAACTCCCCGCGGGAGAGCGACACCCCATCGTCCGGGACCTGCACGTAGAGGGCCTGGCCGTCCCGTCCCGCCACCGGGAACACCACCTGCTCGCCGGGCCAGAGCACCCGGGCGTACGTCACCGCCCCCGCGGTGGAGGCCGTGGCCCTCACGGTCACGAACTGGTTGGCCGCCACGCTCTCGGGGCCCAGGTCCGCCGTGCGGCCGTCCCCGAGGAGGGTCGGCGTGGACCGGGCCATCGCGTAGCGCACGTCATCCCGGAGCTGAAACGCCAGGAAGAGCGACGCCACGGAGATCCCCGTGAGCAGCACCCCGAGCACGCGCCTGCGCGCCTGAGGGGGCGCCGGGAGCCCGACCAGCACCTCGTCCAGGGCATCGACGGCGCCCGGCGCGGGCGGAGCCGGGAACTCTTCAACAGTGGTGGCGGTGTCTGGCATCGCTCGTCTAGGACTCCAGGCACCACCCGGAGGTTCCCGAAAAGCATAGCATCCACCAGCCTCCCCAGGGACGTACCCTGCCACCGCCATGCCCATCCATGTCCAGGCCGACCTCACCATCCCACGACCCCCAGGCCACGTCTTTGCCATCGCCGCAGAAAATCCGGCCAGATTGGCCGAATTCTTTACGGGCTTCAAGCCCCTGATCCCCGCCATCCTGGAGGCTTCCATGGACGGGGGCTCTGGCCTCGTGCCCGGGGCGCTGCGGAGCGTGAGGCTCTCGGACGGCAGCAGGATCAAGGAACGGATCGTGGCCTTCGAGGCCCCGAGGGTGCACGACTACGAAATGGCGGTGATGAACCCGCTGCAGAAGCTCCTGTGCACGAACATGGTGAGCGCCTGGCGCTTCGAGCCCGAGGGGGAGGGCACAAAGGTCACCTGGACCTACACCATCCATGAGAAGCCTGGCCGGGCGTGGCTCGCCCGCCTGGTGGCGTCGCGCTTTCAGCGCGCGATGCAGCGGTGTCTTGAGAACATCGCCCGCGCGGCGACGGCGTAGCTCAGGGCCCGCCGTCCGAGGGGGCGCCCGCGTCGGCGGTGCCGCCGCCGCCCATGCGCCCGCCCTCGCGCACGCCCCGGAGGGCGACCCAGACGCCCGAGAGCTGGAACGCGGAGCTGAAGCCGTCGGCCATCCTCGGGTCCATGACGCAGGCTCGGCCCGGGATCCGGGTGCCGTTGCCGTCGATGCAGGCGGTGATCTCCGGCGGGGTGCCGAGGGAGCCCATGTTGGACTCGTAGGCCTCGAGGCCGTCCCCGTCGAGGTCGATGTCGGGCTGCTGCGGGCCGATGGTGAAGAACAGAATCCGCTGGCCGGCCACCAGGAGCTCCAGGAAGGAGCTCCTGGACATCATCCCCCCGCCGCCGCCGCCGGGGATGAGCGAGGCCGGGTTCGGCAGCCGGGCGAGGTCCTGGGCGGGGATGGCCCCGCAGAGCACGCCGCTGCGAAGCTCCGTGATGCGCTCCGCGTCGGCCACCAGGAGGCCCGAGATGCGGCTGCGCCGCACGCGGAAGTTCAGCATCCCGATGGGCCCCGCGGGGAGCACCAGCTCGATGTCCTCCGGGCCGCCGTCCAACATGCCCGTGGTGATCCGGGACTGGAACGACGCCGCGGGCAGCTCGGTCATGGGCCGGAGCGAGGCACGCTGCACGAGCTGGGGGTTGCCCGGGGCGCCGTTGTTGGTGAGCTCCATGTCCGCGTCGGCCCCGAGGAGCCAGCCTACGCGCACGTCCGGCACGTTCTGCCCGCGGGGGTCCGTGAGGTTCAAGAACGAGAGCTGGAGCAGGAGCTGCCCGTTGGAGATCCCGTTGGTGACAAAGGAGTTGAAGAGCCCGAGGGCCATCCCGAAGGCGCGCCCGAAGGCGTTGTCCGGCCGGCGGTCCCCGGAGAAATCGCACCCGAGCATGCCCGTGTCCTGGGCGATGGCCAGGTTGTTGAGCACCACGGCCTGCTCGTTGCGGCAGTCCGGGCCGCAGCCGTCCCAGCGCGAGCGGTTGCCGTCGTCGCACTGCTCGCCGGCCTCGGTCCGGCCGTTGCCGCACAGCGTGAGCGAGCGGCAGTCCGGCGCGCAGCCCTGGGTCCCGTCGCACACCTCGCCGCGCTCGGTGTCCACGATCATGTTTCCGCAGCGCTCGTCCGAGCGGCAGTCGCTGCGGCACCCGTCCCCGGAGCGGTTGTTGCCGTCGTCGCACACCTCGCCGGGGTCCACGCGCCCGTCCCCGCAGCGGGGCTCCCAGCGGCACGTGGGGCCGCAGCCGTCGCCCGGGGTGTTGTTCCCGTCGTCGCAGCTCTCGCCCGGGTCGAGCTCCCGGTCCCCACAACGGGGCACCCTCACGTCCACCGGCGCCGTGTCCACGGGCACCACGTCCGGCCGAAGCCCCGTGTCCACCCCGGGCACGTCGGGCCCCACGTCCACCCCGGGACCCGCATCGCCGCCGTCACCCACCCCGCTCTGCACCGTGCTCGCGCACCCGAAGGCCCCGAGGCACACACCCACAAGGAAGCTGTACGCTCTCATCGCGCCGGAGCCTACGACGCCCGGCGGCCCTTGTCTCCCTCCCGCCTCCCGCGGTACGAAGCCCCGAGGCCCCGCCCCCGATGTCCCCCTCGCGCAAAGCCCTCCCCGCGGCCCTCGTCCTGGCGCTCCTGGGCGCCGGGCTCCTGGCGCCCTCGGAGGGCCTCGCGGACCCCCCGCGGCATGGACGCCGCACCCGCGCGAGGCGCCGCCCTGCGCGGGTGAACCTGGCGGTGTACCGGGCCAACGTGCGGCGCTGGCACGACCCGTCGCGGCTGCCGGGGCCGCGGGCCACGGAGGACGGGCGCTACGTCCTGCGGCTCTACGGGCTCAACAACCGCGTGGCCGGGGAGCTCGCGCCGACGGGCCGCGAGGGCGCCTGGGTCTTCGACGAGGTCTCCCGCGCGCAGGCGTCGCGGGTGTTGGAGGACACGCGGGCCCACGCCACCACGGCGATAGACGTACGGCTCCTGGAGGTGGTGTACACGCTGGCGAGGCACTTCCAGGTGGGGCAGGTGACGGTGGTGTCGGGGTACCGCGCCCGGGCGGGGCGGAGCAACCACGCCCTCGGGCGCGCGGTGGACCTGGTGCTGCCGGGCGTACGAGACGAGGCCGTGGCGGCGTACGCGCGCACGCTGGGCTTCCTGGGCGTGGGGGTGTACCCGGTGTCGGGCTTTGTGCATGTGGACGTGCGCAGCCGGAGCTTCTTCTGGGTGGACCCGAGCGTCCCGGGGCGGCGCAGCCGCAGGCTCCGGGAGGTGCGCGGCGCCGAGGCCCGCGCCGCCGACGAGGCCGCCCGCGCCCGCGGGGTGACGCCCCTGGGCGGCACCGGCGCCGACGACGGAGCCGACGACGAGGCCGACGAGGAAGTACCGTCCGGCGCGGCTGGTACGGCTGGTACGACGGTTACCCCCGGCGCGCGGTAGGTGATGGACCCGGACGTCGAGGCGCTGGTCCGCCGCGGGGAGCTGGACGCCGCGGCCGCGCTGGCGCGCTCTCGGGGGGCGTGGAAGCGCGCGGCGGAGCTCTTGTCTCTGATGAACCGCCCGGCGGACGCGGTGGCCTGCGCGGCCCACGGGGGCGAGTGGCGCCTGGCGATGGACATCGCCCTCGGGGCCGGGGACGAGCTGATTCTCACGGCGCTGGCCGAGGAGCTCGGCCACGACGCGCTCCGGGCCCCGGTGGCGGCTTCCCAGGCAAAGCTGGCGCGCCGGGACGACGTGGCGGGGATGGTGCTTGAGGAGACCTCCCCCGCGGAGGCGGCGCGGTGCTGGTACGAGCGCGCGAACTACGCGCGGGCGGCGCGGTGCTTTGACCGCGCGGGGGACTCGGCCCGGGCCCTGAGGGCCTGGGAGCAGCACCTGGCCCAGACCCCGGATGACATCCCCGCGGCGCTGCGCCTGGCGGACCTGCGCGCCGCCCGGGGCGACGACGCCGGGGCCGTGAGGGCCCTCCAGAGCGCGCTGCGCGCGGGCGCCGGGGCCGACGCCATGGCCAGGATCGTGTGCGGGCTCTCGCGCCTCGGGTGGCGCCACGGGGCCCTGGACTGGGTGCTGCGCCTGCGCACCCTGGACGCCACGCGCCCCGCCGAGGTGGACGCCTACCACGACGCGCTCCCTCGCAGCGACGGGGCCGAGCGGCGCTACGCCGGGCGCTACCGCGTGGTGCGCGAGGTGGGCTCCGGGGCCACGGGGCGCGTGCTCGAGGCCGTGGACGAGCTCACCGGGGACACCGTGGCGCTCAAGGTGCTGAGCGTCGGGGACGACCGCAGCGCGGCCTTCGGGCGCTTCATGCGCGAGGCCGAGCTGGCGCGCTCCCTGGAGGACCCGCAGCTCGTGCGCATGCGCGCCCTGGACCCCGAGGGGCCCACCATTGTGTATGACTGGATGCCCGGAGGGACCCTCGGCGAGCGCATCGGGAGCCTGGCCCTGACGGAGGTGCGGGCCATCACCCTCCGGGTGCTGGGCGCCCTCGAGGTGCTCCACCGCCATGGGGTGGTGCACCGGGACGTGAAGCCCGGGAACATTCTCTTTGACCCCGCGGGGCAGGCGAGGCTCGGGGACCTCGGGGCCGCGCACCTGGCGGACCTCGGGGCCACGGTGACCGGCGGGCTCGTGGGCTCGCTGCCGTACATGGCCCCGGAGCAGGTCACCGGCGGCGCCGTGAGCGCCTCCACGGACCTGTACGCCCTCGGGTGCGTGCTCTTCCAGATGCTGTGTGGTCGTCCGCCGTTCCTGGGTCCGGACTTCGTCGCGCAGCACCTGGGCGAGGAGCCGCCGACAGCGTCTTCGCTGCGCCCGAGCCTGGACGTGACCTTCGATCGGCTCCTCGCGGCGCTCCTGGCCAAGAACCCCGACGAGCGCCCGCAGGACGCCCGCGAGGCGAGGCTCATGCTGCTGGCGCTTCCCTGGGCCGAGCCCTCCGGCGGCGCCGTGGTGGCCAGGGTGTCGTCCATTCCGCCGCCGCGGGGCGGGGACGAGACCGGCGGGCGCTTTGACCCGTTGCCCGGCGGGCGGTGGCTGGACCGCCGCCTCGGGCGCGACGTCGAGAGGCTCTCGGTCCCGGGGGAGGCCCGCGCGCTTTTGGAGGCCTGGGGTCGGTCGCAGGCCACCGAGCTCCAGGCCCTCTTCGACGCCGAAGAGTCCGACGGCGCCTGGACCGCGTGGCTGGAGCCCCTCCGAGGCGCCGCCGCGAAGCTCTCGGGCCTCGCCCCGGAGGGCGCCCAGCGGGTGCGGCGGGCCCTGGCGACGGTAGGCGTGGAGGTAGGGGAAGGTAGGGAATGGTTGGTGTTTGTAGACAGCTCTGGCCCTCGGGTGGCGCTGCGGGAGGCCCTGGAGGGTGGGGTACGCCCCGGGGGCGCGTAACCTTCCCGGGAGGAGAGGGCGTAGGTGTCTCTGGAGGCCACCGGGGTGGGGCTCTCCAGGAGCGTTGCGTGATGAAGCTCACGACGACCTTGTCCGTGCTGTGGCTGTTCCCTGGGCTCTGGGGGTGCTCCAAGGCCACCACGGTGGAGGAGCACCGCACCTGCGCGCGCCTGGCGGTGCTGTGCCCTCACGACGGGGGGGTGCAGGAGCTCCGCGCGTGCGCGCAGGAGTCTGGATGACTTCCGTCGCCTGGGGGGTGACGAGAACTTCACCCGGACGGTGCAGTGTGTAGACGCGGCCCGGTCCTGCAGCGAGGCGGCCGGGTGCATGACCGGCGGCTACGTGAGGGGCGTGGGAGGGGGCTTCCTCCGCGGGGTGGGGAGGGCGCTCTCGCAGTGACGTGGGTGCGCTAGAATGCGCCCATGGCGCGACGATGGCTCTTTGTCCAGTGGGTGCTCTTCGGGTGCGGGGGTGTCACCGTGGGACCCGACGCGGGACCCGCGGACACCGCGGTGGCGGCGGACACCTCCGTGGCGACCGACACGGCGGTCCCGGGCGTGGACCGGCCGGTGCCCGGGGACACGGCGGTGCCTCCCGCGGACACGGCGGTGCCGCCGGACGTGAGGCCGCCGGGGCCCGAGGGGAGCGCGCTGGCGTACTGCCGCTCGACGTGCGCGGCGGTGGTGCGGTGCAACCCCGGGCAGGTGGCGGCGTCCTGCGAGCTGTCCTGTGCGCGGCGCTGGGGCGCGATGAGGCTGCGACCGGAGGTCTGGGCGCGCGGGGCGGCGTGCGCGCCGGGGCTCAGCTGTGAGCAGGTGGGCCCCGGAGACAGCGACCGCTTCTTCGAGCAGTGTATCCTCCCCGCCACGGCAGGCGCTCCGAGCGTGGTGGCGCAGCGAATGTGCGAGGCCCTGGAGGCGTTCAACCGGCGCGTCGGGGGCTCGTGCCGGAGCCTGCCCACGGGGGCCGAGTGCCTCCTCGCGGGGAACCTCTTTCAGGACGAGGCCCTGGACGCCGTGAGGGGCGCGTGCTTCGGCCCGACGGCGACGTGTGACCAGGCCCGGGCGTGCTTCGCCGACCGGCTGGGTCTGCCGCCGTCCGCGGTGACGTCCGGCGGGGGTCCGTGACGCGCTGGCTGGCGCTGTCCGTGGCGCTGGGCTTCGGGTGCCGCGCGGGGCGGCCATCAACGGCGGCGAGGCCCGGCGCGGCGACCCCGAGGCCCGCGCTCCGGTGGCTCAAGGGGCAGACGCACCTGCACTCGAACCGCTCCGGGGACAGCCGCACGCCGCCCGAGGAGGTGGTGCGCTGGTACGCCCGGAGGGGCTTTGATTTCCTGGTCTTCACGGACCACGACCACGTGACGCATGCGCGCGGGGAGGGCGCGATGCTGGTGTTCCCGGGCGTGGAGCTCACGCAGAACCTCCGGCGCTGCGAGCCCGAGGTGCCCGGGCACCCGTGCCTCCTGCACATGAACGCGCTCTTCGTGGACGCCCCGGAGGGGCCGGTGCCGTGGCCGGCGACCACGGGCGACGCGCGCCTGGCGCGCTACGCGCGCGCCCTGGGCGTGGCGAGGGGGATGGGGGGGCTCACGCAGCTCAACCACCCGAACTTCCACTGGGCGGCAGACGCGGGGCTGGTGACGGAGCTCGCTCGGCGCGGGGTGACGCTGGTGGAGATCGCCAACCGCTCGTCGGGGTGCGCCAACGAGGGCGACGCGACGCACCCGTCCACGGAGGCCCTCTGGGACGCCGCCCTGCGCGAGGGCGTCACGCTCTGGGGCGTGGCCACGGACGACGCCCACCACTACGACGACGCCGCGCAGGCGCGCGCCGCGGGCGAGGAGGTGGACGTCGGGGACCTCGGGTGGGTGATGGTGCATGCGTCCCGGGACCGGGCGTCCGTCCGTAGCGCGCTGGAGCGGGGGGACTTCTACGCGTCCACGGGGGTGGCGCTGGCGCGGCTGGAGGTCACCGACGCGGCGGTGGAGCTGTGGGTGGCGGACGGCGCGCCGGAGCCGGTGCGGGTGGAGTGGGTGGTGGACGGCGCGAGGCAGGCCCCGGTGCGCGCGCGGGAGGCGCGCTTTGCGCGCGACGGGCTGCGTCCCGGGGGCTACGTCCGCGCGGTGGTCACCGACGGCCGCGGCGCGCAGGCGTGGACGCAGCCGGTGCGTCGAGCGGTCGGGGGGTGAGGGGTGTTACGCGACCGCGCGGAGCTACGCAGCGTTCGGGTCCGTGAGCCACGCCGCGAGGGCCTGCGGGTCGAGGTCGAGCACCACGTCTCCAAGGCGCGCGGGGCCCAGCGAACCAAGTCGCGCCAGCAGCACTGCGCGTTCGGGTTCTGTGAGCCCGCGGCCCAGCCTGCGTTCGAACTGGCGCAGCAACGGGGCAAGGCCCTGAGACAGCGCCTCGGCTCGATCCTTGCGCCTGAGTTCCTCGGTGATCCTGGCGGCTTCCTGGTACCTCATGGAGTCCTCCTCGGGAGTATAGCTCACGACGCCCATCCGCGGCAGGTCGTGCCGCAACAACGCCAGGAGCGGCGCCAGCATCTCGCGCTCCCAGGCGTCCTCAGGGAGGGCGTGCAGGTCCTCGAAGGCGGCCCGCAGCACGCGATCGGTCCCAAGGAGGCGCAGCAGCAGCGTCTCGCGCGTGCGCTGGAGCTGGCTCACCACCACCAGCCGCGGCGCCCGGACGCTCGCGTTCGCGAAGCACCCCGTCGGCCACCCGTCCATCGGAGCCAGCGCCCACGCCTCCAGCACCGCGTCGGGGACGCCCGCGCTCACCACCCAGAGCCCCGGCCGCGGCGGCGGCGACGCGCTCCGGGGTAGGGGGAGCGCACGCCACGTCGCCCGCTGCCGTGAGTGCAGGGCGATCACCTTGAGGAGGCACTCGTCCACCTCGTCGAGGGAGGGAGGGTCGTGAAACGCCTCGATGGAGCCAGGCTCCAACGCCATGCGGCCCAACAATCCCCGCGACGCGAGCTCTCCCGCACGCCCTGGGAGCGGCTCCACCAGCGTGTCGATAGCGCGGGCGTCAGCCACCACGCTCTCCTCGGTCCGCACCACGCACGGTCCTGTGAGCGCCCCCTCCAACAATCCTCGCGCCATCACGTCGTAAGGCTTCTGCACCGATGTGCCCTCTTCACAAACACGCACTCTCACAAGCCCGCCTCTGGGCGCAACCCCGCCAGTGACATTCCCTGTCCAACTCCCTGTCCGTCTACCGCAGGTCCGCGGCGCCGTCGGTCGGCGAGCCAGGTACGGCAGCCGCGTCCGAGCCGCGGTCTGCGTAGTCCGTCGCGTCGGGGCCCGCGTCGCGCCAGGTGGACGGGTCGTCCGTGCGGACGTGGAGCTGCCCTGGAACCCGTTGGACGAGTAGGCTCCCACCCACACGTTGTAGACCCCGCTGCCCGTGTCACCAAAAAAATCCGCCCGGAAGAGCGGCGTGCCGGGGGCGGCCCACACAGCGTGTATAACCTCCGCACCTCCATGCAGCGCGCGGTCCTGGTTGTGTGTGTGCTCGCCCTGATGGCCTGTGACGACGGCAGCGCCCGGGACGCGGGCCCTCCACCCGATCGCGCCGCGGTTGATGCCGCGCCCATGGACACACCCGCGGCGGACCTGGGGACCGAGGCCACGACGCCGGAGCGCCCGGAGGACGCCACCCCGAGGGACAGCACCTCCGACGCGGCGCGCTGCGGCGTCCCGGGAGGCACGTGCTGCCCCGCGGGCGAGGCCTGCGCCGACGGGGCCACCTGCCGCGAGGGGCGCTGCGTCCCGTGTGGAGAGCGAGGGGCCGCGTGCTGCCCGAGGGCCACGCCGTGCCTCGGGGTGTTCGTGTGCACCGCCGGGGTGTGCGGCCCCTGCGGGGCGCGAGGCGCCGCGTGCTGCGCCGGGGACCGCTGCGTGGGCATGGCAGACGTGTGCGCCGCCGGGCGCTGCGAGCCCTGCGGCCGCGCGGGTGAGCGGTGCTGCGCGGGGGAGGCATGCCTGGAGGGCGCCGCCTGCGCGGCCACGGGCTTCTGCCGCGCGTGCGGCGCCGAAGGACAACCCTGCTGCCCCGGGGCGGCATGCGTGGGCGCGGGGCTGTCTTGCGACGCGACGGACACCTGCGCGCCCTGCGGGGCCTCGGGGCAGCGCTGCTGCGGCGGCGTCACCTGCGCCGCAGGGACGCTCTGCCGCGGGGGCTCCTGCGCGCCCTGCGGCGGCGCCGGGCAGCCGTGCTGCGCGGGCGGGGCGTGCGCGGGCGGCACGGCGTGCACGAGCGGCACCTGCGGCGCGTGCGGGGCGAGCGGGCAG
>JACRDB010000151.1 GCA_016218725.1 Deltaproteobacteria bacterium | reverse complement strand
GGCCGCGACGACGACTGCGACATGGTGGTGGACAACGGCTTCGCGTGCGCGCCCGGCGCGAGCGGGGCCTGCACCACCACCTGCGGGAGCGCCGGGCGGCGCACGTGCCTGGCGAGCTGCGCCTGGGACGCCTGCGTACCGCCCGCGGAGACCTGCAACGGCCGGGACGACAACTGCGACGGCCGCACCGACGAAGGCTGCTGCTCGACCACGGCCCCGTGCACCACCACCTGCGGGAGCGCCGGGACCACCGTGTGCGACGCCATGGGCAGGCCCTCCGGGTGCCGCCCCCCTGCGGAGACGTGCAACGGCCGCGACGACGACTGCGACCGGGTGGTGGACAACGGCTTCGCCTGCGCGCCCGGCGCGGGCGGGGCCTGCACCACCACCTGCGGGAGCGCCGGGCGGCGCACGTGCCTGGCGAGCTGCGCCTGGGACGCCTGCGCCCCGCCCGCGGAGACCTGCAACGGCGTCGACGACAACTGCAACGCCGCCTGCGACGAGGCCTTCACCTGCTGCGCGCGCTCCACCCGGGCCTGCTCGGCCCTGGGCTTCGTCTCGGGGACGGCCACCTGCCGGGCGGACTGCGGGGGCTGGGACACCGCCGGGTGCTCCAACTGCGGCAACGGGCGCGTGGACACCGGCGAGCAGTGCGACGGCGGGGACCTCGGCGGCGCCACCTGCGTCTCCCGGGGCTTCGGCCCGGGCACCCTGCGCTGCCGCGCGGACTGCACCTTCGACACCACCGCATGCCCCAACTGCGGCAACGGGCGCCTGGACACCGGCGAGGCCTGCGACGGCACGAACCTCAACGGCCAGAGCTGCACCTCCCTGGGCCTGGGCTTCACCGGCGGGACCCTCGCATGCGGCGCCTCCTGCGCGTTTGACACAGCCCGCTGCACGCGCCCCTTCAACCCCACCGGCGCCTGGCTCGTCGCCCCCGCGGTCGCCCACTACTGCGTCTTCGGGATCGTGAACATCAGCTTCGGGAGCCTGTCCTTCGGCGACTCCGGCGCCGAGCTCACGGTCAACGGCGGCGGGATCAACTGCACCATGCGCGGCCCCTCCTCCCGCGCCTCGCGCATGGTGAACGTCACCTGCACCCTCCCGGGAGGGTGCAACGAGACCTACACGCTTACAGGGACCTACACCACGGACAATCGGTTCATGGGGACCTTCACGGCGGGCTTCACCGGGAGCGGGTGCTTCGACTGCGTGACCCGGAGCTACCCGGTGACGGCTACGCGGTAGTGGCCTCGGCCACCATGTGCCGCAGGCGCTCCAGGGCGGTCTCCAGGGAGGCGCGCTCGGGGCCGAAGGAGAAGCGCACGTGGTCCCGGAAGCGCGAGGCGCGGCCCCCGCGGCGCTTGCCGGGGTTCACGTCGAAGAACTCGCCGGGGACGGTGATCACCTTGCGCTCCAGGGCCGCGCGGAAGAAGCCCGCGCCGGTGTGGAGCGGCGGAGGGAGCGCGGCCACGGAGCCCCAGCCGTAGAAGCCCCCCTCCGGGGCGCGGTCGAAGCGCACCCCGAGGGCCTCAAGGCCCCCCACCAGGAGGTCCCTCTTGGCGCGGAAGGTCTGTTGGATGGCGGCGGTCTCCTGCCGCGCCCAGGCGCTGGTGACCACCTCGCAGGCGGCGCGCTGCAGGGGCCTGGAGCCGCCCCCGTCGAGGAAGCTCCCGGCGCTGGCCACCGCGTCGATGATGGCCTTCGGTGCGACGGTCCAGGTGAGCCTCCAGCCAGGGTAGCGCCAGTTCTTGGTGAGGCCGTCGAAGATCACCACGGGGTCGCGGTCCACGTCGTCCACGTAGCGCGCGGCGCTCTCCATGGGGCACGGGTGCGTGCCCTGGTTCCAGAGGTAGTGCGAGTAGAACTCGTCGAGGAGGAGCGCGCAGTCGTTCTCCCGCGCGAGGGACACCCAGCGGTCCAGGTCGGCGCCGGAGGTCACCTTCCCGGTGGGGTTGCAGGGGTTCGACGCCAGCACCGCCCCGAGGCCCCGGCCGACGACCTCGCGCTCCAGCTCGTCGGGCGTGAACGCATAGCCCCGCGACGGATCGAGTAGAATTGGGATGGGCGAGAAGAGCCGGAAGACGTCCAGGAGCTCTTCATAGGCCGTGTAGTCCGGGAGGAAGTGCCCGAGGTTCACGCGCCCCAGCGCCGCCGCCGCGCGCAGGAGCGAGACCCGCCCGCCCCCGGAGACCGACACGTTCTCCGCGCTGTAGCGAGAGCCCCGGCCCCGGCGGTACAGGTCGTTGTACATCTCCGCGATGGCCTCGCGCAGCTCCCAGAGGCCCGGCACCGGGGCGTACTCCTGGTCGTCCGGGTCGATGGTCACGGAGAGCACCCTCCGGGGCGCTCCCGGGAGGGGGCCCGTCTCTGGTTGACCCTGGCCCAGGTTGCACCACTCCCGGTCCCCGGGGCGAAAGCCCAGGCGCTGGGCCTCCGTGGTCACATAGATCACCCCGGTGCGAGGCACCGGGCGGAACGCGGTAAAGGCTGGCTCGCTCACGGCCCCGGAGCTTCCCTCAGGCCCGCGCGAGACTCCAGCGAAACCCTCTCAGAAGCCCGGCAGCCGGAGCTGACGGCGTGCGCCCTCCACCCGCTTGAGGAGCCTCGCGAGGCGCCGCGCGCGGGCGTCCTCGGGCTCCGCGCCCGAGGACCGAAGCCCGTGCTCCAGGGCCTTGGAGAGCCCGTCCGGCAGGCGCTCGAAGCACTGCGACAGCTTGAGGTGTAGCTTCGGGTCCGAGGGGCACAGGGCCAGGGCCGCCAGGAGCCGGTCCCTCTCGGCGCCGTGGTCCCGGTTCTTGTGGTGCACCCGGGCCATCAGCGCGTGGGCGTCCCGGCGGAGCTCCGGGGAGCTCCTCCCGGCGTGGGTCACCTCCTCGGCCAGGGTCAGCGCGAAGCGCACCTCCCCCGCCCGAAGCGCCGTGCGCGCCAACGCCTGGCGGTCCTCGGGCTCGAAGCGCCCCTCGGTGGGCTCCCGGGACGCCCTCGCGGAGAGCTCCCCGAGGAGCGCCGCCAGGGCCGACACGTCCAGCACGTTGTGGGCGAGCACCGGCAGGAGCCCCTCGCGGTCCCCTCGGAGGAGAAACGCCTGGTACCTCTCCGGGATTTCCTCGCCGGCGATGTCCTCGTCGCGCTCGAAGCCCAGCACCTCGCGCTCCAGGTGTACGAGCCTGCAACGCTCCACGCGGTCGCCGTAGACCCTCCGGGCCAGGTGCAAGAGGTCCAGGTGGGGCCTCTCGGGCAGGGGCTCCAGGCCCGCCAGCACGAAGCGCGCGCGCAGGAGCGGCAGGTCGTAGCTCTTGCCGTTGAAGGTCACCAGCGTGCGGCATGCCTCCACCCGGTGCCTCACCCGCTCCAGGAGAGCGGTCTCCTCCGCGGGCTCCTCCAGGAAGACCTGCTCCACCTGGAGGCAGCCGTCTTCGTAGGCCCCGAGGCCCACCAGGAAGGCCAGCGTGGCGGCGCCCACGGAGAGCCCCGTGGTCTCCGTGTCGAGAAAGAGCGCCCCCTCGGGGTCAAAGCCCTCCAGCCGTGGGTCCAGCGCGAGCGTGGCCAGGGCCCTCCCGCGCGCCCCGAGCCCCCGCGCCAGCGGCACCACCCCGTGACGCCCGCGAGCGCCATGCTTGAACACCCTTCCGTACAATGTACCGAAAGGTGTTGAAAGGTCCTCCATGGGCCAGGAGAGCCCCGCGGGGACCGTTGGGCCCGGTGGGGACTTCGGGGTGTCCTCGGCGGGCTTGCGCCGGGAGAGCTTCTTTCGCAGGTCCATGGTGCCCGGTGGGACCCTTTGCCAGGGACCCGTTGGATGCCACGATCCGCCGGTGGTCGCCACCCCCTCACGAGAGGAACTCCTGGCCCTGGCGGGCAAATACGACACGCTCCTCGCGCTCCGAGGCGCCCATGACGCCACCGGGGAGGTGGCCCCGAGGGAGGTCCTGCGGGCGCTGGCGGCGCGCTTTCCGGGCGCCCTTCGGGAGCTCGACCGGCTGCCGCTGGAGGTGCTCTCCCGGCGGGCGGGGGCCCTCCGGGAGGCGGCGGTCACTGGGGACCCCGCGGCCTGGATGCGTTGGCTCTGGGCCTTCCACGGCGCGTTGCGGGGAGCCCTGGCGGCGCGTCGCGCGGCGGGGCGAGCGCGCGGCGAGGTCGGCCCTGACGCGCTCGGGCGCCTGGCGACGGAGGCCTCGCGGGCGGCGGGGATGGCGCTCTCCGAGGGCTTTGTCCGAGACGTGTGCGCGCTCCCTGGGGGGAGGCTCACGGCGGTGGCGTGGCGCTGGGTGGAGGCGCGCTACGGGCTCTCGGCGGGCGAGGCGAGGCGCGCGCTCCTGGGGGACGAAGGGACGCGGGCGTAGGGAGCTTACCGAGCCCAGACCATGGTGCGCAGGCCCGGGTCCGACCAGTTCCCGGCGGTGGAGCAGTTGGCGACGCCGCCGCCGCAGAACATGGGGTTCAGGCCGATGCCGGAGCTGGTGTCGTTGCCGCCGCCGGTGCAGCCGCAGCAGTCGCCGTCGCCGGCCTGGTAGCAGAACATGCAGCGCTGGCCGCACCCGGTGGGCGCGGAGGTCGGGTCCGTGCGGCACATGGGGCCACCGGGGACGGCCACGCCGGCGCGCATGAAGATCGGGGCGCGGTTTCGGTCATGGCCGAAGGCCATCCTCCACGCCGCGCGGTCGGGGTACTCCATGAAGGGTACGTCATTGGTGGTGATGAGGTTCTGGGCCGTGGCCGCGCGGGAGAAGAGCACCGTCACGCTCGCCCCGCGAGAGGTGTCGAAGCGCAGCCGGGTGACGCCCCCCTGGAGGTAGAACGCCGGGGAGCTGCCGTCCATGCCCGCGGCCGGGAGGCGGTCGTCCTCCAGGAGCGTGCTGTTGATCGCCGTGCGGGCGGTCCACAGGAGGCTGTCCGTGCAGAACGCGGCCCCGCCGAGCTTGAGCACCAGGGTCCAGCCGCCGCCCTCGGAGGTCATGTCGCAGAAGACCTGCAGCGGGGCCTCGCCGCCGGCGCCGTCGAAGTCCACGGTGTAGCGCCCGTTGGCCAGCGTGGGCCGGGCGGCGTGGAGGTCCGCGCAGCTCCGGGGCACCCGGCAGGCGCCCATGTCGCACACCTCGCCGCGGGCGCAGGCCCGGTCGCACAGCCCACAATGGACCGCGTCGGTCTGGAGGTCCCGGCACATGCCCCCGCAGTCGTTGCGGCCCTCGGGGCAGGGCACCTGGCAGGCCCCGGCGAGGCACACCTGGAGGCGCCCGCAGGCGTTGTCGCAGCGGCCACAGTGCACCCGGTCCGTGGCCAGGGTGACGCAGCCCCCACCACACGGCACCTGCCCCGACGGGCAGGACACCGCGCAGGTGCCGCCCGCGCACAGCGTCCCGGCGGCGCAGCGACGGCCGCACTCGCCGCAGTTGACCGGGTCGTTGTTCAGGTCCCGGCACACCCCCATGCAGGCCGACTGCCCCGTCGGGCACACGAGCTGGCAGCCCCCGTCGATGCACACCTGGCCCCGCGGGCAGGCGTTGTCGCAGCGCCCGCAGTGGGCCACGTCCGACGCGAAGGTCACGCAGCGCGCGCCGCAGAGGTTCTGCCCGGGGGGGCACGTGGTGGCGCAGGCCCCGGCCACGCAAGCCTGGCTGGCCGGGCACGCGGTGCCACACATCCCGCAGTGGGCGTTGTCGGTCATCACGTCTCGGCAGAAGGCGCCGCAGACCCGCTGCCCCATCGGGCACGAGAGCTGGCAGCGGCCCATTTCACACACCTGCCCGCTCGGGCAGGCCATCCCGCAGGCCCCGCAGGCCGCGCGGTCCGTGTCCAGGTCCCGGCAGGTGCCCAGGCAGTCGGTCTGGCCCCGGGGGCACGAGGTCACGCACCGCCCGGCCTCGCAGAGCTGGCCCGCGGCGCATGCCATGCCGCAGGCGCCGCAGTTGCCCCGGTCCGAGCGCGTGTCCGCGCAGCTCCTCGGGCCCCCGTCCCCGCCGCAGGTGGTGAGGCTCATGGCGCACTCCGTGGAGCACCTCCCGTTGGAGCACACCTGCCCGGCCGGGCAGGCGTTGCCGCACATCCCGCAGTGGGCGTTGTCGGTCATCACGGTGACGCAGGCCCCGCCGCAGGCCACCTGGGGCATCGGGCACGAGAGCTGGCAGCGGCCCATTTCACACACCTGCCCGGCGGGGCAGGCGTTGTCGCACATCCCGCAGTGGGCGCGGTCCCTGGAGACGCTCACGCAAGAGCCCCCGCAGCGGGTGGTGTCCGCCGGGCAGGGGGGAGGCCCCGTGTCCACGGCGGTGTCCGCACCGCTGTCGGTGACCGCCGGGGGTGACGACGTGCACCCCCCAAGGAGCGCGAGCGCGACGGTCCAAAGGCCCACCCAGGAATTTCTCATTAGCTGCCTCCGCGGAGTCCGGACCGCAGCCCGGGCGACCCCCCGGACCGTAGGCCCCGGCGAGGGCGAGCGTCAACCGTTTCACTCGCCGAGGTGGTACCGTACGGCTCTCATGAAGCGCTCACGGAGCTTGACCACCCTCGCCCTGGGACTCGGGATCGCCCTCACGGGCGCGACGGCCACGGCGATCCCGTTGACGGACCCCGAAGACCCTCGGATGTGGCAGGGCTCCGGCGTCGAGCGCTTCCGGAACCTCCTCGGGTACATGACCCGCGCGGAGCTCATCGCCGCGCGAATCCTCGACGATGGGGTCTTCCCAACATGCATCGACCGCCGGGGCTTCCGGCGCTTCCCGGACCCCTGCGGCGGTGGTACCCGGTGCTTGAATACAGGCACCTACATCGGCGCCATCGAGGGTGCTACGGGGTATAGCTACGACCCGACGTCGTACGCGTACATCGCGCTGGGCGGGTCCCTGGCGGAGTACGCGGCGCGGGGCGAGTGCCTGGACATGTGGTGGGTGCAGGACACCGGGGACAACGGGGTGTCCAGCGGGAACATCTGGGACCTCGGGGGGGTGGCCAACCAGGCGGCGGTGTTCCCCATCGTGGACCATGGGCCCTTGCCCGAGGAGGTGCTGGAGTACTCGGTGTACCTGTCGAACAACCGGTCGGCGACGGCGGCGGGGATGGACGGGCGCACGCACTGGGTGCTCGCCCGGCTGGACCGGGTGTACCTGGAGGGCTGGCACGAGGGCTGGATCGCCGACGGGTTCACCACCGTGTGGCGCCTGCCGGACCGGCAGGTGTTTCGGTATGTGAACGTGGTGTCCGGCGGCCCCGCGGCGGAGCACCGGGACGGCGACGACGAGATCGACGCGGTGCTGGGCTTGACCTTCCGCGGGGACCCCATCTGTCGGATGGCCCTGGACCGGGACGGGGATGGGGTGTGCGACGTGCGGGACAACTGCCCGAACACCGTGAACCCCATCCAGGACGACTCGGACAGCGACGGCGTGGGCGACGGGTGTGACAACTGCCCGATGGCGCCCAACGCCACGCAGACAGACACGGACATGGACGGCCGCGGCGACGCCTGCGACCCCGACGACGACGACGACGGCACGCCGGACGACATGGACTGCGACCCCCGGGACCGCACGCGGCACCGCATGGCCATGGAGCGCTGCAACGGCGTGGACGACAACTGCAACGACATGGTGGACGAGGGCGACGGGGTGCTCGACTGCCGCATGCCCACGCCCTTCTGCGACCGCACGCTGCGGCGCTGCGCGCAGTGCCGGACGGACGCCGACTGCCCCGCGGACGCGGCCCTGTGCGACGTGGCCACGCGCAGCTGCCGCCCGTGTCGCGTGGACGCCGAGTGCACGGACCCCGCGCGCCCCATCTGCGACGCCGAGGCCCGGCGCTGCGTGCCCTGCACCCGGCTCATGGCGGGCGCGTGCGGGACCAGCCCCGACGGGCGCGCATGCATCCTGGAGAGCCCCGCGGCCCGCTGCGGCTGCAACGTGGACGCCAACTGCGGCGCCCGGGACTCCGGCAGGGTGTGCGACCCGATGGCCCGGCGCTGCGTGGACGGCTGCTCCGTCGCCCCGGAGCGCAACCGCTGCCGCGAGGAGCTTTACTGCACCTCCAACGACCCGGAGCGCGTGGGCATGTGCGCCGTCGCATGCCAGTTCGACATGGACTGCCGCGCGCGCATGCCGCTGCGCCCGGTGTGCCTCCGGGGCGTGGGCCTGGAGCTGGGCAACTGCGCCGAGTGCCGCGCGGACACCGACTGCGCCGGCCGCCCCGAGGACCGGGCGCTCTGCGTGGGCGCGGGGAACACCTGCGCCCAGTGCAGCGAGATGAACCGCACCCGGTGCAGCCCCACGGGGGTCGGGAGCGCATGCCTCGCCGTGGGCCTCTGCGGCTGCGTCACCGACGCGGACTGCAGCAACGACCGCCAGTGCGACACCACCCGCTCGCGCTGCGAGCCCCGCAGGCCCGTGGCCCCGCCGGACGCAGGCCCCGAGGACGTCCCCGTGGACACCACGCCCCCGCCGGACACCACGCCCCCGCCGGACACCGAGCCCCCGCCGGACACCACCCCTCCACCAGACACGACTCCACCACCCGACACCACCCCACGTGGACCTACACTATCCCTCAGTGGGGATGGATGTGCGTGTGACCTTCGGGGGAAGAGCTCGGGGCTTCCGTCGGGGGTTGCCTTCGGGCTCCTGGTGGCGGGGCTTGCGGGGCGGCGTCGTCGGAGGCCATGAACGGCCGGTGGATGTTTTCACGCTGGCGAGGACGGTTCCGGGGCGAGAGGGACTCTCGACCGCGGAGGCAGAGGTGTTGTGCGCGCGGCGAGACTACGGCGAGCACCCGTTGCCCGCGGCGGCGGCGCTGGCCCGCAGGGGTGACCGCGGGGCGATGAGCATGCTGGCGGGGGCCCTGGCCTTCGCGGAGCCTGAGGACATGGACGCGGTGGACGCCGGGGCCCACGCCGGGGCCCTGGCGGCGGTGGCGCTGGCCGAGTGGCTCCCTCGGGAGCTCCGGGCGACCGCGGCCACGGGGCTCGGGGCGGCGGGCGGAGCGCCGGAGGCGCTGGCGGCGCTCCAGGAGCTCGCGGGCCGGGGCCGGGAGGTGCCCTGGAGCCAGGCCCAGGCCGCGTTGGGCGAGGCCCTGGCCCGCAGCTCCGAGGAGACCCGCGCGCAGGCCGACCGGCTCCGGGTGCTGGGCCGTCAGGTGCGGGAGCGCACGCGCGGAGAGCTCGGCCGCCAGGAGCGCCAGCGGATGGTGGCCCGGGGCGAGGCCCACCCGGTGGTGGCCTTCCTGGCGGGCGACGTGGACTTTCTGGTGGGGGTGGTGCCGCCGTTGGCGGACAGCGTGCGGGAGGTGCTGGTGCCGTACCTCATCGCCGCCGGGAGGCACCCGACGGAGACGCTCCGGACGCGGGCCTGGGCGCTCTTTCACCGAAGGAGCCGGGAGGCCGCGGGGCCCAGCGTGGGCGCGGTGGCCCGCACGCCGGCGAAGGCGAAGGACGCCGCGGCGGTGCTGCTGGCGGTCAAGGCCCTGGGTACCCTCGGGGCCGTGGCGGAGCTGGTGTCCGTGTGCGGCGCGGTGGGCGGCGCCGCGCGCGCGGCGGCCCTGGCAGAGCTCGACCGGTGCGGCCCGAGGGCCCGCGAGGAGGTGCCCGAGGAGCTCTGGCGCGCGGCCATGGAGCGGGCGGGGCGCCCGGGGCGTTGACCCGGGGGGCCGCCCCGTGCCACGACGGAGCGCGATGGCGACCCTCGACGACGCGGCGCTGACGGCGCTGCTGGACCTGTCCTTCGAGCATGCGTGCTCGCTGCCGTTGTCGTCCTTCGTGGACGTGGAGACGGTGCTGGAGGGGGCGCGCCTCGCGTCCACCGAGGAGCGGGCGCGGCGCTGGCAGGCGCGGCTCTGGATCCCGCTGCGGGGGCGGTTGCTGGCGCGCCAGGCGGCGAGCGCGATCCCGCTCTCGGCGTGGCTGCCGGAGGACGTGGCAAAGACCCTGGCCGAGCGCCTGGGGGCGCCGGCGCCGCTGCCCAGGGGCCTGGTGGACGAGCTGGTGGGCAGCGACCGGGTGCGCGAGGCGGTCCGGGCGATGCTCCAGGACGCGCTGACGGGCTTCGTGACCAAGGCCACGGCCACGCTGGGGGTGGGCAACGCGGACGAGCCCCCGAAGGGCGCGCTGCGCGGGGCCCTGGGGTGGGGAGCGCGGAGCGTGGCGGCGGCCGGCAAGGGGCTCCTCGGGGGCCTCGGGGACGAGGTGCAGAAGCAGCTCCAGGGCAAGGTGCGGGACTTCGTGGACCAGTCCGTGGCGATGGTGCAGGACCGCATCGCCGAGCGGCTCGGGAGCGAGGACACGGCCAGGGCGCTGGGCAAGCGCCGGCGGAGGTTCTTCGAGAAGGGGCTCACGCGCACGGAGGCGCAGGCCACGGAGGGGCTGCGCAAGGTCCCCTGGGACCAGGTGGACGCGCTCTCCCCGAGGGTGGTGGCCCACAACGCCGCGCGCGAGGCGCTCACCACGGCGCTGCGGGAGGAGCTCACGGCGGTGCTCGCGGAGCTCTCCTCGCAGCCCCTGGGGGCGCTCCTGGACGAGCTCGGCGCGAGGGACCTGTGGCGCGACGCGCACCGGGCCCACGGGCTGCCGTTCCTCCGGGGTCTGGTGGCCACGGAGGGCTTCCGGGCGTGGTGGCAGGGGGCGACCGCGGAGCGCGGCGCGTAGGTGGTGACCGCGCCGGAGGCGGTGCTGCTCTTGTCCTTTGGAGGCCCTGGCGGTCCCGAGGACGTGCGTCCCTTCCTGGCCAACGTGCTGCGCGGCAGGCGCGCGAGCCCCGCGCGGGTGGACGAGGTGGCCGCCCACTACGCGCTCTTCGGGGGCGTCTCGCCCCTGACGGCGGTGACGCTCTCGCAGGCCCGGGGCCTGGAGGCGAGGCTCCGGGCGCGGGGCCTGGCGCTGCCGGTGCGGGTGGGCATGCGAAACTGGCACCCCTACGTCGCGGACACGCTGGCGGAGCTCTCGCGCGGGGGCGTGCGGCGGGCCCTTGGGCTGGTGAGCGCCGCGGGGCGCTGCCACTCGGCCTGCGGGCAATACGCCGAGGACGTCGCCGCCGCGCGGAGGACGCTCCGAGCGCGAGGTCTGGCGGACGTGGAGGTGGTGCTCGCGCGGGACTGGCAGGCGCACCCGGGCTACGTGGCGGTGTGGGCTGCGCACGTCGCCGAGGCCGTGGCCACGCTGCCGGAGGATGTCCGGGGCTGCGCGAGGCTGGTCTTCACGGCGCACTCCATCCCACAAGAGATGGCTGACCGATGCATGTATGAGCGATCGTTTGCGTTGTTGGCTGAGAGCGTCTCAGCGATGATGGGCACGACGGATTTTGCGTTGGTGTACCAGTCTCGAAGCGGCCGTCCTGGGGACCCATGGCTGGGACCGGACGTGTGCGACTACCTCCGGGAGGAGCGCGCGCGGGGCCTGAGGGCGGCGGTGCTGTGCCCCATCGGGTTCGTCTGCGACCACCTGGAGGTGCTCTACGACCTGGACCACCAGGCGGGGGACCTGTGCCGCGCGCTGGGGCTGCCCATGGCCCGGGCGCGCACGCCCAACGACGCGCCCGCGTTCCTGGACGCGCTGGCGGACGCGGCGGAGGCGGCGTGGCGCTGGCATGCGCGACACCGCGCGCTGCCGGTGGTGGGGTGAGGTCCACGGCACGACGTGGCGGCGAGGGAGCAGGTGGGTGCGGACACCGCGGCGGTGGGGCGGTTGGATACCGTGGCCTGGCGGGAGGCGCTCGATGCGCGTCCGCCACGGGTCCACGGCGTGCCCACGGGGCGCTTGACTGCCATACTGAACCGACGTACACTCCTCCTCCCATGGCGCGAGCCCGCGATGTTGGTGCCTACCTGCTCTCACAAGGGGTTCAGGATCGGCTGGAGCTCCAGAAGCTTCTGTTCTATTCGCAGGCATGGCACCTCGCCTGGCACGGAGCGCCGCTGTTCCCTGAAACGATCCGGGCCTGGGACTGCGGCCCGGTGGTCGGCGAGGTCTGGTACGAACTCTCTCGGGGCGGCGCCCTGACCAATGCCAGCGCGCTCACGCCCGCGGAGCGGGAGACGGTGGACGCGGTGTGTGCGTTCTACGGGACCTTCAGCGGGACGCAGCTCTCGGAGCTCACCCACCTGGAGCGCCCCTGGGCGGAGGCGTGGCGACCGGAGCGTCCGAACCCGATCATCCCTCTTGACGCGATGCGCGCCTACTACGGCGCCATTCCCTGCGAGGGGAAGGTGATCCCCGAGAGTTATCGCCGCGGCATCGAGCTCCTGCTGGGCCTACCCCCCGAGGACCTCGCGGCGCTGCTCGTGGACCATCCCACCGAAGCGACGACGCAGGACGCGATCGCGTTTCTCGAGGGCCGTGAGACCGGACCTTGGCTCTCGTAGCATACGATCGAGCCTGGTTTCGCACAGCGAGCCGACGCTCCGGAGAGCGTTCGCCCGCTCCTCGCCGAGTTCCTCCGCGTCCTGGAGGCTTCGCCCCTGGTGGAGCCCCTGCCAGGCGATGCGGAGGTCCTGATTCCACCGGCTACCCGCTGGTGGCGCCACACCTTTGGTGTCACGGGTTGGTGCGTCTACTACAGTGCGGTCGGGGAGCGCTTCCTGGTTCGCGCGGTGACCACGCTCAAGGTGCTGTAGCGCTCCGTCCGCGGCCCTCGCGGCGCAGGCCCTTGCGGTAGGAGCGCATGGTGGTGCAACCTCCGCCCCGGAGGACCACCATGAAGCGTGTGACTGGCATCGGCGGGATCTTCTTCAAGGCCCGGGACCCCGCGGCGCTGGGGCGGTGGTACCGCGAGCACCTGGGCTTCGAGGTCGAGCCCTGGGGCGGGGTGGTGTTCCCTTGGGACCGCAAGGACAAGCCCGGCGAGGCCGGGTACACCGTCTGGAGCCCCTTCGAGGAGAGCACCAAGTACCTCGACCCGAGCACGAAGCCCTTCATGCTCAACCTCCGCGTGGACGACCTGGACGCCGTGCTCGCGGCCCTGCGCGCCGAGGGCGCCAACGTCCTCGATCGCCGCGAGGACGGCGAGAACGGCCGCTTCGGGTACGTCCTCGATCCCGAGGGCACGCTCCTGGAGCTCTGGCAGCCCGCCCCGGACGACCCGGCCCGCCCAAAGTAGCCGCGAGACTCGGCGCGGGGTCGGGTCACCGTAGCCGACGCCCTGCCGTGGTAGCCTCACGCCATGCGGCGCGCCCTTGTGATCGTCACGGCGCTTGGCTGCGCCACCGGCGGCGCCACACCCTCCGACAGCGCCGCCCCCACGATGCTCGACGGCGGCTCGGACCTCCCCGCGACGGAGCTCGCGGCTGCCGCCGACACCACGCCCGACACCACGCCCGTCGACGTGTCTGCACTCGATACGGCCCTCGACGATGTTGGCGCCCGCGACGCCACACCCTTTGACGCAAGCCCCGCTGCGGACCGCACCCCCCTCGCAGACACCATCCCTCCATCCGACACCTCCCGTCCGATGGACGCCCCTCCGGACTTCGCCCTCAGCGACACAATACCCATCCCGGACGCCACCCACGACGGCGCCCCCTCCCCCGACGCCGCGCCCTTCACGCCTACGGCGCTGCGCGCGCGCCTGGTCTTCACCGGCCCCTCTGGCGTCACCACGCCCCCGAGCTGGAACGCCCACCTCCCCAAGCTCACCGGCGACGCGCGCTTCCTCTACGCGGTCCACACACATTTCCCTACCGCCCCGGTGAGCGCGCGCTTTGCGGCGATCCTGCGCAGACCACGGAGCGCGGCGGACGCGCCGTGGACAGAGGTCGCGCGCTTGACGCACGTGCACCAGCCACCGGGCGTGGTCATGGACACCATGGACCGGCTGCACTTGGTCTTCGATTGCCTCCGCGAGGGAACCGCCGACGTCACCTGCTTCCCGGGTGGGGCGGGCACTGGAGGTGTTCCTTCGCGGTTCTATCACCTGATCTTCAACGCGAGGGACGCCGCCGGGGCCCTGCGCTGGGACACGTACCTCAACTACAACGAGTGGACCACCAATTCCAACGGGTACCACGGCCTCGCCACGCTCCCCGGCGGCGCGACGGTGTGGGCGCTGGCGGACACGTCCTGGAATCGCCAGGTGCAGTGGTGGCTGTCGCCCACGCAGTACGGGACGCTCGCGCCCCTGTCGCGCCCGGCGGTGTACCTCCTGTACCCGATCCTGGCGCCGGGCCCGGGCGTCAACGGTCTCCTCCTCTACGCGGGCGAGTTCGATCCGTCAGGAGGCACCAACGCCGGGTACCTCGCCTCCACGGCGTATCGGGGCACGCTGTCCTCGGGGCTCGCGCCGTGGTTCCGTCGGACCCCGACGACTCCTCCTGCGCGAGGCGCCGTGGGCGCCTTTCCCTCGGACCTGGTGAGCGATGGAGGAGGTGGCTACTACGCGCTCTCCTACCTCGCCGAGGGGCCCTCGCGGTGCACCGAGCTCCTGCGCTTCGGCCGGGACCTCTCGGCGCCGCCGACGGTGACCCCGGTGGGCTGCTTCGAGACCTACGCGAGGCTCCAGGTCTCCCGCGATGGGACCTTGTTCCTCCTGGCTAGCGCCGGGGACCGCACCTTCCGCCTCGGGGTGAGCAGCGACCGGGGCGCGCGCTGGCATTTCTCCACCGTGGTCGTCACGGGCCTGGAGGGCACCGACGACGTCAGTGTGTACGGCGCGTCGCTGCTGCGTGCGGACACGGCCCCGGGCATCTACGACCCGGACCGCATGGTGCTGCTCTTCAGCGGGTCCAACGCGGCGGGGCTCGCGCGAAGGACCTACGCGGGCGAACTCGCCCTCACGCCGTAACGTGATCCCTCTCACTCCTCCAGGAAATCCAGGTCGTTGTCGAAGCTCTCGCGCATCCCTCGGAGCGCCAGGAGCCCCACGGCGATGCAGCCGTAGCCCACGCACAGCGTGGCGGGCAGCACCCCGAGCGCGGGCTTGAGCGCGAACCACAGGAGCGTCACCGGGATGGCCGTCCCCCGCACGAAGTTGGGCGCGCTGGTGGTCACCGTGGCCCGGAGGTTCGTCCCGAACTGCTCGCTGGCCGTGGTCACGAACACCACCCAATACCCCGTGCTCACCCCCACCAGCGCCATCAGCGCGTAGAAGGTCCCGAGGGACCTGCCCCCCAACGTCAGGAGCGCCGTCACCGTGACCGCCAGCGCCACAAGGAACGCGCCCAGGACGCGCTTTCGGCTCCGCGTGCGCTGCGAGAGGAGCCCGCTCAGCACGTCCCCGAGCACCACGCCCGTGTACGCCCAGAGGATGGTCTTGGCGCCCGTCACGGGCTCCCGGAGCCCGAGGGCCCTGCCCAGCTCCGGCGCGAACACGAAGAGCACGCCCCCCACGTACCAGATGGGCATCCCCACGCACACCACCCGCAGGAAGCGCAGGCACCGCGACCAGGGACGCAGGAGCTGCCCGAGGTCCCCTCGCGGCGCCGCGCCCTCCCTCGCCCGCTGGAAGAGCCCGCTCTCCAACACCCCGACCCGCAGCACCAGCAGCACGAGGCCCAGCACGCCCCCAACGCCGTAGGCCACGCGCCACCCCTCGGCCCCGTAGCGACGGAAGAGGAACTCCGCCAGGCTCCCGGCCACCATCGCCCCGGAGAGCCCCACGGAGGCTACCAGCGTGGTGCCAAGGCCCCGCTGCCTCCGCCCCAGGAGCTCGCTCACCAGGGTCACTCCCGCCCCGAGCTCCCCCGCGAGGCCAAAGCCCGCCACGAAGCGCAACACCGCATACTGCGGCACCGTCTGCACGAAGGCGTTGGCCAGGTTCGCCAGGGAGTACAGGAGAATGGACCCGAAGAGCACCGTCAGGCGACCCTTCTTGTCCCCGAGGACCCCAAAGGCCAGACCCCCGAGGAGCATCCCCGCGAGCTGTACGTTCAAGAGCGTCCCACCCAGGTCCGTCAGCGCCCCGGGCGCCACCCCCAGGGCCCTCAGGCTCGGCACCCGCAGGATCGAGAAGAGCACCAGATCATAGATGTCCACGAAGTACCCGAGGGCGCTCACCAGCACCGCGAGGAGTGCGGCCCTCGGGACCTTCGGGTCCGGTGGGCTCTGGGGCTCCGAGGCGTCCGGGTCCATGGGGCTCCCGGGGAGCGTACTACGGGTCGTTACCGCGCCGTAACGATTCACCGAGGGAGCGGCCTTTTCAGCGATTTCGTGCTCTCGGGTGGCTCCGCGGTGCGATACTCCCGCGGAGGCTCCTCGTGGTTCGTCTGGTGCGTCCCGTGCTGGCTCCCCACCGTTGGTTGTCCGTGGTTTTGGGCGCGGGGCTCGTGCCCTCCGCGGCGTCGGCGCAGCTCCTCCAACGCCTGTCGGTGTCCCTCGACGGATCCCTGGGAACCATGGTCACCGCCCCTCAGAGCGACCAGTACGGCCTGGGCTTCTCCCTGGACACCAGGCCCCGGGTGCGCGTCGCGGGTCCCTTCGGCGCTCACCTCCTCGTGGGGTACGCGCAGTGGAGCTCGCAGCAGGAGGGCCTCGCCAATGGGACCCTCACCTTCCTCGGCGGCGGCCTGGACGCCGCGGTGGCGCTCCCACGGGGTCGAGGCACCGTGGTGGGTGAGCTGGAGGCCGCCTGGAGCAGCACCGGGGCGCTGACACTCAGGAACCTCTACTTCGGTGCCAATGTGGGTTGGCTCTTCCCCGTGGGGGCGTGGCTGGACCTCGGCCCGGTCATCCGTTACGGCCAGGTGCTCTACGAGGGCGACCCCGCAGAAGTACGCCAGGGCCTCACCGAACCCGGCTCCGGCATCGTGGACGCGCGCTTCTGGAGCCTCGGGCTGCGCGCCTCGGTGCACCTCCCCGCGCCGCCACCGCCGGTGGTGAGGGCTGCGCCGCCACCGCCTCCACCACCGCCGCCACCACCGCCACCACCGCCGCCACGGGACTCCGACGGGGACACGCTCACGGACCCGGAGGACGGCTGCCCCACGGCCCCGGAGGACCGAGACAATTTCCGCGACGAGGACGGCTGCCCGGACCCGGACAACGACGAGGACGGCCTCCTGGACCCGCAGGATCAGTGCCCGCTCCTGCCCGAGACGCGCAACCAGTATCAGGACGAGGACGGCTGCCCCGACGAGCGCCCTACGGCCACGGTCCAGCTCACGCAGATCCACGTCAACGAGCGCATCTTCTTCGACTTTGACCTGGCCACGCTCCAGGCGCGCTCGTACCCCATCCTCAACGAGGTCGTGCGTGTGCTGCGCGAACACCCGGAGCTGCGGCGCATCCGCGTCGAAGGCCACACCGACGAGCAGGGCTCCGAGGAGCACAACGCCTCGCTCTCCCGCGCCAGGGCCGAGACCGTGAGGCGCTACCTGATCGACCACGGCATCGAGCGCCGACGGCTCCGAGCGCGCGGCTACGGCGCCACGCGGCCCGCCGTGGAGGGCTCCACCGAGGACGCCCACGCGCAGAACCGCAGGGTGCTCTTCATGATCGAGCAGGGGCCCGGGGCGGGCACCGACGCGCTGCCGCCGCCGTAGAGACGCTCACCCCCCCGGAGCATCCATGGCCGCGTCCATGGCCGCGTCTGGCACGCCCCCATCGCCGCCCATGCACGCCGCCCCGAGGGTGATCCCGGTGTTGTTGCCCTCCAGGCACTCGGTGACGTCGTTCTCGTCGTCGCCGCGAACAAAGGCCGTGGGCGACGCCCCGGAGAGCATCGGGGCCGTGGGCCACGGGCAGGTGACCCGCAGGCACTCGCCGGGCAGGAGCGCCCGAGGCGTCGGCACCTGACACAGCCGCATGCCCCCCAGCGCCGGATCCCGGTCGTAGAAGCCCACGAAGATCCCATCGCTCAACGGCGCCGTGCCGCGGTTGCACGCCCTCGCCCCGAGGAGCACCCCCCGCGGCAGGCACAGCGACCCTTCGCCCTCCACGGTGACGTCCGGCGCGGCGGTGGTGTCCGGCACGCCCTGGACGTTCGTCCGGAAGTTGTTGAGCCCGGGCTCGCGCCAGGACCTGCGCAGGTCCCTCGCCCGGGGCACGCTCGCCGTGTCCGAGATGTTGGTGACATTGTACGCGTGCTGGTTCCAGATGGTGCGCGAGCGCACCCAGTTGTCCGCGATGTCCGCGTATACCCGGATGCCGTGCACCCCCGTGGGGCGTGAGGTGCGGCAGGTGTTGCCCATCCCCGGCGTACCCTCTGGGGGCGCCGCGCACACGTACGAACACTCCAGCGCCCCCGCGCGGCAGCACTGGGCGTCCGCCGTGCACCGGCAGAAGCCGTCGGCGCACACCCTCGACGGGCAGTCCACGGCGCGCGTGCACCGCAGCCCCGCGAAGCGAGGGTCCACCTCGCGCTCGTCGAGCGCGCTGCAGGAGATCCCCGTCGTCTCCGAGCCGCAGTTGAAATTGCTGGCGGCCACGATCTCCGCGCGGAAATCCCCGTCCACGTCGGCCACCACGGGGTTCTCGTACCAGGTGCACGAGGAGTGCTGGAGCGAGGCCAGCACGCCCCCGGTGCGGCCGTCGTACACGCGCACGAAGCACTCGTCGGCGTAGACCAGCTCCACCCGGCCGTCGCCCTCGAAGTCAAAGCTGGTGCTGGAGGTGATGTTGGAGCTGCCGTCCTGGGTCTGGCTCGTCCACAGCACCCCGTTGGTGCTCCGGGCCTCGCAGCGGCCGCCCGGGCGCCTCGGGCTCTCCTCGCAGTCCGGGTCGAAGACCGTGTAGTTGAGCGCCCCCGCCACGGCCACCTCGGGCAGGCCGTCGCCGTCAAAATCCGCCACCGTGGGGGGCCCGCCGTTCCCTCCGCCCGGGAGAGCCACCGGCCCGAAGACCACCCTCCCGTCCAGGGTGGAGATTCTCACGGACCCTAGCGCCACCACGGCCACCTCGGGCAACCCCGGGTCCGTCACCCTGGGCACCACGGCCCCGTCCGCGTCGGCGCGTGCGTCCTCGGCGTCCCCGCCGTCCACCACGCCGCCGTCGGGCGTGGCCCTCGGGTAGGGGCCGAAGTTCGCCACCGCCACGTGGCCCTCGGCGCAGGGGCCACCACAAGGCTCCTCCGTGAAGTAGGGCTCCAGCACCCAGTCCCTCATCGCCGTATCCCACCCGAAGACCCCGACGCCCGTGACCAGCTCCGGGGCGCCGTCCTCGTCCACGTCCTGCACCACGGCGAAGGCCCCCTGGGAGAAGCCCGCCAGCGACGCCTGGCCGGCGCCCCCGAGGAGCACGCCGGTCTGCCCGTTGAACACATACCCGAAGCGCAGGACCTCCGGGCGTCCATCATCGTCCACGTCGGCGATGGTTGGCCCGGCCCAGCCGCCACCCATGGGGTCGAAGTCCTCGCTCCCGCCTCGCGCGGTGGAGCGCCACCAGACCCTCCAGCGGAGCCTCGCCTCGCCGCCGTCCGCCGCGTCGGGGCCGTCGGCGGGCGCGGCGTCCACGCCCGCGTCCCTCGCCACCGCGGGCCCATACCGAAACGCCACCAGGCCCCCGCCGGCCTTGAACGCCACGATCTCCGGCACCCCGTCGCCGTCCAGGTCCGCCACCGCGGGCGGCGACGAGTGCGACACCCGCTCCTCGTCCACGTTCTCCTGGAGCGCGCAGGTGCGTCCATCGAGAATGCGCAGGAGCCCGTTGGGAGCCTCGCTGCTGCCGTCCACCCCGTCGTCAAAGACCGCGATGATCGACGGCCTCGACGGGTCGTCCGGGCTCCGGCGGTACACCCTCAGGTCCGCCACCATGGGCGTGGACAGCACGTGCACGTACTCCGGGTACGGGTCCCCCGCCGGCGCCGTGTCGAAGCGACACTGCACCACCGGATTGAACACCCCCGCCCGCACCTCCCGAGTGCACACCGGGCTCACCTCCGCGGTGTTGTATGGCACGCACCGACGGATCGGCACCTGACACCGGCTGTCGTTCCCGCAATCGTTGTTGGTCATGCACGGGCCGTTGTCTCGCACACACCGCCCTACATAGCAGAACTGCCCCATGGGGCAGGCGTTCCCGCAGCGACCACAGTGGGCGTTGGTGTCCCGAAGGTTGGTCTCGCAACCATTGACAGCCACGCCGTCGCAGTCCCCCTGGGGCTCTTCGCAGGTGGAGGCCGCGCAGGTTCCCGCGCGGCAACCCACGACCGTGGTCCTGGGCAGCGCGCCGCAGACGCTCCCGCAGCGCCCGCAGTTGGACGGGTCCGAGGTGATGTCCAGGCACCGCGAGGCGCAACACGCTTGTCCCGCGGGGCAGCCCTCGGTGTCGCAGCTCCGGGGCTCCTCCGGGGCAGTGGTGTCCGGGGCGAGGTCCGGGACGGTGGAGTCCATGGGCTCCTCCGCGGGGCGCTCGGGGAGCGTGTCCGGGACGGTGTTGTCCATGGCGGTGTCCATGGCGGAGTCCATGGCGCTGTCCGGGCGAGCGCCGGAGTCCACGACGCCGCCCACGATGTTGGATCCCGCCGAGCACCCGAAGCCCACGCAGAGCGCCAGGAGTGTCGCTTGTAGCTTGCCCACACCCGCCATCCGACGCTCCCTGCGAGAGACGCCCGGAGCGTACCACACGCCACCTTATCGGCGCGGCCTCCGCGCGCCGAAGGCCGCCGCGAGGGACGGGCCCTGGCGCTCGCGCTCGGCAGCGCACACGGCGATGGCCTCCAGGGCCCCATCGAGCTGCACCTGGCTGCCGGGCACCTCGGCCAGCCTCGGGGCGAAGAGCGCCCGCACCCGCGCCTGGTCCTCGCGGCGGCAGAAGCGCGCGCCGAGCCATGGCGTCCCGCTCCGCGCGTTGCGCGAGATGCGCGCGTAGAGCGCGTCGATGTGGGCCTCCAGCCAACGGAAGGCCGCGTCCCTCACGTCCCCGCGGCCGAGGGCCTCGCCCAGGGGCGCGAAGAGCTCGTTCACCCGGAGCCGCGGGTCCAGCGCCAGGGGCAGCACCCGCGCGGAGAGCGCGGGCTCCGAGGCCTGCCCGAGCGCCGCCAGCAGCCGGAACCGCAGCGAGGCATCATCGCTGGCAAGGAAGCGGGCGAGCACCCGCTCCACGGCGTCGGCGCCGCCTTGACGGACGTACATCCCGAGCACGCTCGCGGTGAGCTCCGGCGGCACCGCCGCGGGGTCTGTCGGACTCTGGGCGAGCCAACGGGCTCCCAGGCGAGCGCCCTCGGTGAGCACCGCGCGGTCGCCCAGCACCAGTCCCAGGAAGCTCGCCAGGTCCCTTCGGTAGAGCTTTCGCTCGGTGTCTTCTCCGTCCCGGGGGGTCCACCCCAGCGAGCGCCACGAGGGGGCGTAGAGCCTCGCGGCCTCGCGCCGGGCGCCCTCGGCCTCGGCGCCGGAGAGCTCCTCCTGCACCACCCGGGTCCAGAAGGGAAAGGGGTCCACGGCGACCACCCTCTCGGGGTCCGCGGCGGCGCTCTCCAAGAGGGGTCGCAGGGTGCCCAGGCCCAGCGTGCCCGCGGTGAACGCGGCCCGGGCGTTGTTCACGCGCGAGAGCCTCTCGGCCGCGGTGAGCGTGGTGGCCTGCGAGAGCGCCCTCCAGCGCTCCGGCGTGAGCGTCCAGCGGAAGTATCCCGCTCCGTCCGCGTTGGGGATGAAGTACCCGGGGCATGCGCCGGGCCCCACGGGGAGCTCGTCCCTCGGGGCGCGGGCCTGACCGCAGAGGGTCCTCAGGCCCGTCCCCGAGGGCTCCGGGACGCGCACGCACAGCGGCACGGGCCACGCCCCGGGGCGCGCGTCGGAGCCCGCGGGGAGCGCGAAGCGCGACTGCTCCACGGTCACCCGGCAGCCCCCCGCGTCCCCCGCCAGGTCCATGCGCAGGAGCGGCACCCCGGGGCCATCGATGAAGGCCCTGAGCGTCGCGTCCAGGGGCCTCGGGCCCGCCTCCTCGGCCAGCGCCGCGAAGAGGTCCGCGCTGGTGGCCACGTCGTGCTCGTGGGCCGAGAGGTACGCCCGGAGCGCGCGCTGGAAGCTCTCCGCCCCGAGCCAGCGCTCCAGCATCCCGAGCACCGCCGCGCCCTTCTGGTACACGATGGCCGCGGAGCCTCCGCGGAGGTCATCGTCGGTCTCGATGGGCCGACGGATCTGCGACGCCGACGAGAGGGCGTCGGCCCCCATGGCCCAGTGGACACCCGTCAGGAGCGCCATCCCCTGGCGGTGCTCGGGGAAGACCTCCTCGGTGATCCTCGCGCCCATCCATGTCGCGAAGGACTCGTTGAGCCAGATGTCGTCCCACCAGCGCAGGGTGACCAGGTCCCCGAACCAGTGGTGGGCGAGCTCGTGGGCCATCACGTGGGCCATCGCCCGGGCCTGGTCCACCGGACCGTCGGGTCTTACAAGCAACAAGGGCTCCCGGAAGGTGATGGCCCCGGCGTTCTCCATGGCCCCGGGGCCGAAGTCCGGCACGGCGATCACGTCCAGCTTGGAGTACGGGTACGCCCGGCCGAAATAGTCCTCCAGGGCGCGCACGATCCGGGGCGTGTCCTCGAGCGCCCGGCGCAGGTGCACCCCGCGGCCTCGGGCGGCCACGCCCCGGAAGGGCAGCGGCCTCGTGCGCGACGCCGTGGGCGCGATGGGCGGCGCGTCCACCACGTCCAGCGGCCCCACCGCGAAGGCCAGGAGGTACGTCGGCAGGCGCTCGGTGACCGCGAAGCGGTGGGCCCGGAGCCCGTCCGGCCGGTCCGTGACGCCCGTCTCCTCGGTGTTGGTGATCGCGCGCAGGGGCCCCTCGGTGGCCACCGTGAGCTCGAAGGGCGTCTTGAACCGAGGCTCATCGAAGCACGGCAGCGCGCGCCTCGCGCTGATGGCCTCGAACTGCGTGAACGCATACGCGTCCCCGCCGGAGTCCACACGGTAGAGCCCCTCCAATTGACGGTTGAAGGGCGCGTCGTACACCAGGTGAAGGTGCACCTCCCCGGGCCCGAGGGCCCCCTCCCAGCGCACCGACGCGATGCCCTCGCGGGACCCAGGCACCCAGCGGGCCGCGCGGGTGCTCGTACCTTCTCGCACCTGTGCGTCCGTTACCGACAAATCGGTCCCGTGCAGCCACAGGCCCTCTCGCGGGTGTTCCAGCCGGAGAGTGATGTCCACCTCGCCGTGGAAGCGCTCGCGGGACGGAACCACGTCGAGCGTCAGGGCGTACCTCCGGGGTTCCACCCCGGCGGGGAGGCGCCCCGTGGGCTCGGGCTCCAGGGCCTGCACCGCGGGCGGATTGGCGTCCGTCGCCGGGGGTTGCGAGACGGACACCGGGCGCGAGGGCCTCGCGGCGCAGCCGAGGAGAACGACCAGAAGCAATCGTGCGCGCATGGACCGGGAAGGTACACCGGGAGCGGGACCCGGGGGCAACGGACGGCGAGGCTCAGTCGAGGTCCAGGAAGCGCAGGCGCCCTTCGCGGTCACCGCAGAGCACCCTCCGGGCGACGCAGGTCACCGCGTCCATGGGCGCGGAGCCTCGCCAGGAGGCCAGCGGAGAGCCATCGAGGGCGGAGGAGACCTGCACGAGGCCATCGGTCCCGCAGGACACCACGCGCTCGCCGTCCAGCCACGCGACGGCCCGGACCTCGCCCTCGTGGATCGCGCGGCGCCACCGGAGCAGACCGCGGTCCAGGTCGTAGCGGCGCAGCGCGCCGGCGCGGTCAGCACACAGGATGGTCGCGCTCGTACCGGGCGCGAAGCACCACGGGCCTCGCGCCCTCGGGGGGTCGTCCAGGGCTCGGACCGCGAGCGCCGGGTCTCGGCGGTCCACCGCCCCGAGGAGGCCATCACCCAGCGCGAGGACGTGAACACCGTCGGGCGCCGGGTGGAGCGCCTGGACCCCCGCGGCCGGTGAGGCGCCCTCGCGCTCGCGGGCGCCCGTCAGGAGGTCCCACACTTCGAGCGTCCCTCCAAGGACCAGCAGTGAACGGTCGCCGAGGAGCGCCACCTCCACGGGCCCCGGAGAGTCATCGAAGAGCACCTCGCCGAGCCGGGCGCCGGTGGCCGCGTCCAGGAGCCGCGCGTGGAAGCGGCTGTAATCCGTCAGGGCGTCCACGCGCTCCAGGGCGGCGACGAGGACGCGCGTACGGTCTACGGTGAAGGCCACGGCGTGGACCCTCTCGGTTGTCTTCGAGCGCGCGAGCTCCCGGGGCGCCGCCGAGGGGTCGCCGTCCCAGGCGAGGAGCGCCCAGGGTCCGGGGTTGCTCACCAGCAGCGTCGAGCCCGCCGGGCCCGCGCTCACGGCCTTTACGTCTCGGGTGTTCCAGAGCCGACACGCAAAGCGCGCCGTGCGCGCGTCGAAGACCTCGACGTCGCCCAGGTCCGCGTGGAGCGCGTGGGCCGCGTCGCCGGCGGCGTACAAGCGCCCGAAGCTCGGGCACGACCGCGCGACGCCCTGCGTGTGGGTCCCGGACCACGCAGGGTTGGGCGGGGCCTCCAGGTCCCAGCGTCGCAGCGCGCCGTCGGACTCCACGGTCACCGCGGTACGTCCCCCCGGCTCCAGTGCCAGGGCCAGAACAAACGTGCCCCCGGTGTACAGCGCGCGGGACGCGACGAGCGCGCCCTCGGCGGGGTCCCAGACCCTCACCGCGCGGTCCCGGGCGAAGGTCACCACGCGCCCTCCCGGCGCGACGGAGACGCCCTCGACGGCCGCGGTGTGTCCGTGGAGGACCTGCACCCATGCGCCTCGCTCGGCGTCCCCGAGGTGTAGCCTCCCGATCCCATCGGCGGCCAGGAAGAGCCCGTCACGCCACGGCGTCAGCGCGGTGAGTTCGGTCCCGGGGCCCGCCAGGGTCACCACCGGGCGCCCCTCGGTGAGGTCCCACAGCTCGACGCCTGCGGAGGTCTCCAGCGCGACGCGGCTCCCGGAGAGCACCGCCCCGCGGCGCGCCCAGCGCGGCAGGGCCAGGAGCTCCGTCGGTTCCTTGCCGGGCCTCCAGCGCCGGAGCCGACACTGTCGGGCCTTGTCCGCGTCGCACACGTACACGGCCCCGTCCGCCACGGCGAGCACCTGACCGCCGAGGGAGTCCCCCGAACCTACCCTCCATGCAGCCACCCTCCCGCGCTCAGGGTCCAGGGCCGCCACGGCGCCGAATACTCCCAGCAGCAACACACGTCCGTCGGGCAACGGGTGCAGCTCCATCGGGAAGAACGGGCACGGCACCTCGCCGCGCGCTCCGCCGCTGGCGCGGTCGAGGAGCACCACCCTCGGCGGGTCCGTCTCGGCCGTGACCAGCCACTTCCCCACGCACACCAGGGCGGCGCGGAGGCTTCGACCCGCGGCGCCCAGCGTCTCCCACGGCGCCGCGACCGTCGGCGCGGGCTCAAACGGGCGCAGTCTTCCGTCGATCTCACCCAATGGAGTCCCACGGTACCGCGCCAGGGTGCCTCTCGCGCACGGTCCCCATGTCATGCGATGAAGGTGACCTTGCGACACCCTGGAGGCTCACCTACAGTGTGCGACGATGGCAAGGCAGGCCCTCTTCGCGGCGCACCCCACGGTGGGGCACACACAGGCGCTCCGCGCGATCGGGAAGGCGCTCCTGTCGCGCGGCTGGGGCGTGCGCTTCGCGCTGGGGCACACGCCCTTGGTGCCGCGCTTCCTGCCCACTCCGGAGCCCTTGCGCGCCGCCGCGGCGCTGCCCGCGGCGCTCGCCCGCGACGGCTTCGAGGTGCTGCGCCTCCCGGGGTCGCTGCGCGCGCTCTACCACGCCGCGCGCAGCGTGGCCACGCGCGGCTACGACGAGCTCGACCACGCCGTGGCGCTCTTTACCGTGGACACGCAGGAGGCGGCGCGCGCGCTCCTCACGGCGGCGCGCACACGGCCCGTGGACGTCTTCGTGGCGGACTTCGCGCTCTTCGGCGCGGGCATCGCCGCGGAGGTCCTCGGGGTGCCCCACGCGGCGGTGTTCCACAGCGGCCTGCCCTTCCCCGTGGAGGGCGCCCCGCCCTTCGGCAGCGGGCTGGCGCCCACTTCGGACCGCGCTCTCTGGGCGGCCTCCGCGCGGCGCCTCGCGGCCACCGAGGCTCGCGCCGGCGCGCGGCTTGGCGCTGCCCGCCGCGCGCTGGGGCTCGCGCCCGGAGTCCCGGGCGGCTTCTCCAGGCCCTACGCCACGGGGCTCAACATCCTGACCACCTTCGAGGCCCTGGAGCTCCCCAGAGCCCGCCTTGCCGAGGTGGCCGCGGGGCCGCTCCTGTGGGCAGGTCCGTGCCTCGGGGACCGCAGCGGCGACGCGCCGGCGTTCCCCTGGAAGCGGCTGGAGCCCTCTGCCCGCTGGGTGTACGTCTCCCTGGGGACCGTGTTCAACAATCAACCCGCGGTGTTCCGCGCGGTCCTGGGCGCCGTGCACCGCGCCGGGGCGCGCGCGGTGGTCGCCGCGGGCGCCAGCGAGGAGGCCGTCCGTCGCGTCGCCGACGGGGACCTCGTGGTGCGCTTCGCGCCGCAGCTCGAGCTCCTCCCGAGGGTGGTGGCCATGGTGGGCCACGGCGGGAACAACAGCACCAACGAGGCGCTCCGGGCCGGCTGTCCCTTGCTGGTGGTGCCCTTCGGCGCCGAGCAGGTAGCCAACGGCCAGCGGGTGCAGGGCCTCGGCGTAGGCGAAATGGTGCCCCCGGACGCGCTCGTCCCCCCGGGCCTCGACGCGGCGCTCGCGAGGGTGCTCGACCCCGCCACGCTGGAGCGCGCCAGGGCTCTGGCCCGGTCCCTCCCCGAGGGCGACGGCGCCGTGCGCGCCGCCGACGCGATCGAGGCCCTCGCGCAGCGGAGCGCGGCGCCCGCGACGTGACCGAAGCGGCGCGGTGCCTCGCGGTTTCCATTGACCCACAGCGCCATTGGTGGTGCCATGCCGTCCGGGATGGGTCCGCTCCACGACGCCCTGCAGCTCCTGGGGACCCTGTCCTCGGTGTTCTACGGCCTGGTGCTGCTCGGCGGGGGCTTCCTGCTCTGGTCCAGGGCGCGCGCCGCGGCGCTCACGGCCTCGGGGGCGGGGCTGTCCCTCCTCGCCGCGGAGGTGGCCTTCAAGGTGCTCGACGTGGTCCGCCGCGCCAACCCTCCCGGCACGTCCAGCGCCCGGGCGGTCTGGCGCCTGGTCTCCATGGGCCTGGGCTTCACCTGCAACCTCGTGTTCTACGTCCTCCTCGGCGCCGCGGTGCTGCTCCTCGCGCGGGGGGCGCGGCGATGAACGCGCTGGAGTTCACCAACACCCTGGCGTGGCTCAACGCCGGGGCTCACGCGCTGATGGCCCTGGGCTTCATGCTCCTCTGCGCGCTCCAGGCGCGCAGGGTAGGGGTGGCCGGCGCGGTACTTTTGGGCGCCACGGCCCTCTTTGACCTCGGGATGGTCTTCGTCAACCGCGGCGTCGGAGCCGCCCTCCGGGGCGGCTCCCTGGACGGCACCACCATCGACCGACTCCTGGCAGGACAGAGCATCCTCGGGATCCTGGTCACGCTCTTGAGCGCGCTCCTGACCGGCGCTGCGCTCCTCCTCCTGCGAGAGCCGCCGGACCCGCCGCAGCCCTGAGCGTCCGCTCCTTGGCGCCGCGCGCGGGAAGGGTGTAGCGTCCCGCGCCAACATGAGCTGGTGGCAGAGCGCGGTCCTGGGCGTCGTCGAGGGACTCACGGAGTACCTCCCGGTGAGCTCTACGGGGCACCTGATCCTCACGCAGAGGGCCCTCGGGATGCAGGCCAGCGCCGCGTCCAACGCGTACGCCATCACCATCCAGACCGGCGCCATCGCCGCGGTGCTCGGGCTCTACCGCGAGCGTATCCTCCAGCTCCTCCGGGGCGTCCTCGGCAAGGACCCCGCGGGGCGGGCCATGACGGTGAACGTCATCGTGGGCTTCGTCCCCGCTGCGGTGCTGGGTCTCGCCCTCGGCAAGACCATCAAGCGGTACCTCTTCGGGCTCTGGCCCGTCACCGCCGCGTGGCTCGTCGGCGGCGTGGCCATCCTCGCCGTCACCGCCCTCCAGCGCAGGAAGGGCACAGGCGGGGCCGAAGGCGCGAGCCTCGAAGCGATGACCGTGCGTCACGCGCTGATCGTGGGGTGCGCCCAGTGCCTCGCCATGTGGCCCGGGACCAGCCGGAGCCTGGTGACCATCGTGGGCGGGGTGCTCGCGGGGCTCTCCACCGCCGCGGCCGTGGAGTTCAGCTTCCTCCTCGGGCTCCTTACGCTCTCCGCCGCCGCCGCCCACGACGTGGCCGAGGACGGCCGCGTGCTCCTGGCGTCCTACGGCCCCGTGGACCTCGCCGTGGGCTTCGTCACCGCCATGGCGAGCGCCTTCGTCGCCGTGCGCTGGATGGTGGACTACCTCAAGCGCAAGGGCCTCGCGGTCTTCGGGTACTACCGCATCGCGCTGGCGCTGGTGGTCGGGGCCCTCCTCCTCGCGGGGGTGCTCGACCCGGGCACGGCGCCTGCGCACTGAACGCCCCGGTAATGGCCTCTCCATCGGCAATTATTTCGGACTGCTCGCACGTTACCGACGGCGAGGGGATCCGTTCTTGCGAGGGGTCGTCCGCCTGGTGCGGCAGACGGCCTTGCCGTTATAGGGCGTGACGGCCATGCGGACCGCCTGCATGTAGTCATGCCCGAGCACCACCTCCGCCCCTGCGCCCTCGGTCACCACATCGCTGATGCCGACCCACAGGAAGTCTGCCGGGCACCCGTGGGCCTTGGCGTAGGCCGCACCGATCTTCACGCGGACCATACCGCCAACGCCAGAGACCCCGCCGTACCCGACGGCTCGGATGCCTACCTTACGGGCTACGGCCTCACTCACGATGGTCTTGGACGCCCCGGTGTCGACGAGGGCCTCAAAGACCGACGACCCGCGGGCACTGGGCTTCGCCCGGACCGTCATCCCTTGGAGTTGAAGTTTGATGCGAACCTCGCCCATACCCCATCTACGCTAGCACGACTCGGAGTAACTGACCAGGGGTTCAGGACGATGGGCCCGTCGCGAAGGAACCCCAACGGTGTGCATCCATGGCTACGGTCACCAGCTCCCCGAAGGCGCACCAACGGTCGGTGATCCCGGCCTCCATGCCAGAGGTCACCACCGAAGTGCGGGGGACCACCTTCCGCGTGGCGACCCATGAAATGAGGACACTACCGACGCCCCGACTGCCGCCAACGGGGGCCATTCCAGGCGCTATACTCCGCGGGCGATGGAACGCACGCTGGAGAACCCTCCCTCCACCGCCGAGCCGCAGGTCCGGCTCCTGGTGTCCGTGCTGCACTACGACGACCTCCTGGCCGACCGCGCCAAGGTGTTCACCCTCCGCGACGACGTCCCCGCAGTGACCCTCGGGAGGGCGTCCTCGGGCGACGCTCCGCGCTTGGAGAACCCACGCTCCCTGGTGCTCCCGGACCGCTGGACCTCCGAGCGCCACTGCGCCCTGGAGCGCGTGGGAGACGCCACCGTGGTGCGCGACCTCGGGAGCAGGAACGGCACCTGGGTCAATGGTCTCCAGGTCTCCGAGCACCGCCTCGCGGACGGTGACCTCCTCGAAGCCGGCCACGGGCTGTTCTGCTACCGCAAGGTCCCGCGCTCCCTCGCCGCGGTCCTGGAGCGCGCGGAGCCCTTCGGCCCGACCCGCACATGCTGCCCCGAGGTGGCCGCGCTCTGGCATGACCTCGCCAGGGTCGCCCCGGGCCCCGAGCCCGTGCTCCTCCTCGGCGAGACCGGCACCGGAAAGGAGATCGTCGCCCAGGCCATCCACCGCGCGAGCGGTCGCCCCGGGGCCTTCCGCGCCATGGACTGCGGAGCCATCGCCGAGACGCTCTTCGAGGCCACCCTCTTCGGGCATCGCAAGGGCGCCTTCACCGGCGCCGTCGATGGTCGCCAGGGGGAGATCGCCCTGGCCCACCGGGGGACGCTCCTCCTCGACGAGGTCGCCAACATGTCCCTGGCCGCGCAGGCCAGCTTCCTCCGGGTCATCGAAGACGCGCGCGTCACGCCCGTCGGAGGCACCCGCGCGGAGGCCGTGGACGTGCGCTGGCTCGCCGCCACCAACGCCGACCTCCTCCAGGCCGACACCTTCCGCCAGGACCTCCTCCGGCGCCTCGCGGGCTACGTCGCAAGGCTCCCTCCCCTGCGACGCCGCCGTGAAGACCTCGGGGTCCTGGCCTCGCACCTCCTCCGTGAAGCAGGCGTCCCGCGCGCCTCCATCGCCCCCTCCGCGGCGAGGGCCCTCTTCGCTTCGGACTTCCCCGGCAACGCCCGGCAGCTCCGAACGATGCTCCGCGCCGCCGTGACCCTCGCGGGCGAGGGCCCCATCGAGGACCGACACCTCCCCCGGGTGGAGACGCCCGGAGGCTCCCTCGCCCCTCCCGCGGGGCCCGCTGGGGCCCCGGACCGCGACGCCCTCGAGGCCGCCCTCGCTGCCCACCGGGGCAACGTGGTCCAGGTCGCCCGCTCCCTGGGCACCCACCCCCGGCAGGTCTACCGCTGGATCGAGCGCCTGGGGCTCTCCCTCGATCGCTTCAGGGTATGACAAGTCTCGGACAGTCTCTCCATCGTCCGACATGATTCTACAGAAAATCCAATGATTTCCATGGCTTACCACCAGGCATTCCGGGTGCAGTGAGCCCCTCCGACCCGGCGGCAGAGGGCTGCCGGGACACCCCTTGGAGGGAGCTATGACACATCGATGGTGCGGGGTCCTGGGCGCTGTGTGGGCGGCTTCGCTGGGTTGTGCGCCGGTGGAGGGCGAAGGCGCCCCGAGCGAGGCGACGCAGCGGTCGAGCCAGGCGGTGATCGATCTCTACAACCCGCTCTCCACGACCACCAGGTGGGCCGCGACGCCGGGCGTCTCGGCGTCCACGGGCCTCGCGGCGGTGGGGGCCCTCAACGACGTGATCGCTTTTCACCGCGGCGATGGGAGCGACGGGAGGCTCTTCTACACCGCCCTCGGGAGCTACGGCGGCAGCCAGCCGGTGCCCTTCTCGCCGACGGACGTGAGCACGGACCCCCTCGCCGCGGCGTCGGACCCGGCGACCGAGAGGGCCTTCGTGGCGCTGCGCAACACGGCCGGCCAGGCGATGCTCTTCGAGGCCACGCCGTACCTCCGGTCCCTGGGAGGGAGCCCCACCTGGACCGCCGTGGGCTTCACCGACGGGGCGCCCGCGGTGGCCGTCGCGTGCGGTCAGGTCCACGTCGCCGTGCGCAACGCCGAGTGGCTCTGGACGCGCTCCAGGCCAGTACTTGGAGGGCCCTGGAGCCCCTGGGAGCGCGTGGCCCAGGCCCCGGGGCTGCCCTCCCTCGCCGCGGGACCCTGGAGCCTCGCCCTCGCCGTCCGGGGCTTCGACGGCTACGCCCACGCCTGGGTGCGGGAGTGCAACGGCGCCGCCGCGGGGACCTGGACCCGGGGCGCCTCCCTCGGCGATCGACCCACCACCAGCGACCGCATCGGGCTTACCGCCTACGGCCCCTTCTTCGCTGCGTCCATCCGCGGGACCGACGGCCTCCCGTACATGATGCTCCAGACCTTCGGGACCTTCGGCGTCGCCACCTGGCCCTCCTCCTGGGAGCGCGTCGGCGGCTCCGGCAGGGCCCCGCAGGTGCCGGTGATCGAGACCCCGGTGCTCCACACCCACCGCGGGCTCCTCTTCGCCGCCGCCAGGGACTCCCTCGGCGCCGTGTACTACTGGGTCCGAAACCCCAATTACCTTGCCCCCAGGGCAGGTAGGGCGATGTGGGTGGGCGGTCGGGTGCTCACGGGTGGTGGCCTCGTGGCGACCGCGCCGGTGTTCGTGACCGCGCAGCGCTATCCGGTGCTGGGCGGCGGCGCGATCGTGGAGCAGGCCAGAGCCCCCTCGGAGCTCTATGTGTTCGCGCGGGGCATCGCCGACCGGAGGGTGTATTTCACCAACGCTGGGCGCTTCGTCACGCTGGACGTCCTGGAGGGCGCCTACGGCATGGAGGTGAATACCGGCCCCTACGCCAATGGGATCCCCCGCGCCGCGGTGCCGAACCTCCTGGAGAACCTCCAGGCCTTCCTGCGCACGCCGACGCGCTACTGGGACTCCCTGGGCAACACCCGCTCGCCGGGGGCCTTCCCGGGCACCTGCTCGTCCCCGGGGCGCACGGGGATCACCATCTTCCCGAACGCCGGCGGCGGCGAGTCCGCCTTCTCGGGGGACTGTCCCACGCGACCGACGTCCATGGTCGTCGAGGACTCGGGCGCGGCCTGGAGGCTCTGGGAGGAGACCGGACACCTGGCGTTCTGGCTCAACCCCTTCCGCGACGCGGCTCCCTTCACCAGCGCCTTCTGCGGCGACCCCATGAACGAGTGCCCCACGACGCTTCGGCGCTGCACCATGGGCGCGGCGCCGTCGGGCTGTCCCTCGGGCGAGGCCTGCGTGCGCGCCTGGAACCAGGCCGACGACCAGCCCCAGGGGACCTGCATGGTCTCCACGGGCTTCGGCGGCGTCCGCCCCAGGGGCTACACCCAGTCCTACCAGTCCAACGGCGGCGACCACGACTGGCTCTACACCGTCATCAATTACCGCTGGTTCGGCGAGGACCTCCGGCGCATCGCCGCCCAGGACCTCGCCGCGGGCGACCCCAGCCTCCAGCGCAAGTACGACTACGTCCGCGTCAATGACTACGACGGCGTGGAGTTCAATGGCTTCTGGGGCAGCGCCGTCGGCGCGCCCACCAGCGACGAGTCCTACGGCGATTTCGCGTTGCCCCTCCAGTGAACGCGCCGCGCGGCGCCCGCGCCCGGGGTCGTGGTACCCTCGCCGGAGCGCCGTGGCCCGCGGGCAGACCCTCGAAGACCTGGACAGCGCCCCCCGCCAGGGCCCGGACACCGTGGAGCTCCCGCCCGGCACGCAGCTCGCGGGGCGCTTCGAGCTCCTCGGGGTCCTGGGCCGGGGCGCCGCGTCGGTGGTGTACCAGGCGCGCGACCTGGCCCTCCAGGAGGTGGTCGCCGTGAAGCTCCTGGACACCCGGGACGGCGGCTTCGAGCGCCTCTCGCGCGAGGTGCGCCTGGCGCGCAGGGTCACGCACCCCAACGTGTGCAGGGTCCACGACCTCGTCGAACACCCCCGAGGCGCCCTCCTCGCCATGGAGCTCGTCCCGGGCGAGACGCTCGCCGAGGCGCTCCAACGGGGCCTCGGCCCCGCCGCCCTGCGCCATGTCATCTCCGGTGTGCTCGACGGCCTCGAGGCCGTGCACCGCGCGGGCATCGTGCACCGGGACCTCAAGCCCGCCAACGTCCTCCTGGCGCGCGACGGGCGCGTGGTGCTGACGGACTTCGGCATCGCGAGGCTCGCCGGGGCCGCGGGCGGCCACGCCACCGGCGCCCAGGTCGGGACCCCCGCGTACATGGCCCCGGAGCAGCTCCTGGGCGAGCCCGTCGACGCCAGGACCGACCTCTACGCCCTCGGGCTCGTCCTCCACGAAGCTCTCACCGGCCGCCTCCCCTTCCAGGCCCCGGGGGAAGCCCTGGAGCCCCCGGTGGTGCTCCGGCGCCTGCGCGAGGCCGCGCCGCCCGCGCTCGCCCACCCCTGGCACGAGGCCCTCCAGCGCCTCCTCGCCCGCGAGCCCTCGGTCCGCCCCGCGACGGTGGCCGAGGCGCGCGCGCTCCTCGACCTCGGCGCGGTCCCAGCGCGGGCGGCCCCGAGGCGCTTCGGATTCCTCGTCGCGGCGCTTGTCTTGGCGCTCGCAGGCGCCCTCTCGGTGGTCGCCTGGCGCGTCGCCGGGGACCGCCCGGAGGACCCCGCGGAGGCGTCGCCGGAGCTCCCCGATGCGCAGTTCCTCCTGCCCTCGGAGGTCTTCGCCTGGACGCCGCCGGGGGTAATACAGACCTTTGGCGGGTGGTACGTCGCCATCGCCGAGGGTCCCTCGGACCGCGACGGTCTTGCCTCCGTCACCCTCGGGCTCGACGGTCGTCGCCTTCGGGCCAGGGTGGTGCGTGGGACGCACCCTGCCCTGGCCCGGGAGCTGGTCCCTGGCGCGGAGCTCTTCTGCCTCGCCCAGGGCCCCCCGGCGGGCCCCGCCGCCGCGAGGCACCTGTCCTGGACGCGCGGCACGGTGCTCGGCCTCGAGGGTGACCGCGTGCTCCTGAGGCGGAGCGACGCCCGGTTCAACCCGCGCGCCTGCCGATGGATCCCTCCGGGCAGTCCCTGAGTGTCCCTGACGCCGCCCGCGCCCGTCACCAGCGCCACGCCCAGGAAGCGTCGGGCCGTTGGTGGCGTCGGCGCGCCGAGGCTCGCAGCCGTCCGCGCACGGGTGTACCCTCGCGGCCGATGCGAGCGACCATGTTCTTCGGCCTGGCCCTCTCCCTCGGGTGTACGCGCAGCGCGAGCACCCAGAGCCTCCCCCCGCCGCCCGCCGCGGCGCGAGGGGGCGCTCCTGGCGCGGCCGCCGCGAGGGATCCCGCGGAGGTGGGAGACCTGGACCTCGAGGGGTTCTGCCGCTCGATCAGCCACGTCGGGGTGACCCTCGAGGGCGCGCAGCGCGGCCCGCAGGCCATGAACAACTGGCGCTGCGTCACCGCCTCGGGGGACCGGGTCTCGCTTGACATGAACGCTGCGTGCCGCCACCAGTACGGGGCCGGGACGGCGGCCCGCGCGCTCGACCCCGACGACGCCTACTCCTGGCGGTGCCTCCGCGCCGCGGCGTCCACCGGCGCGAGGTGGCAGCGCCACCCCGATGTGGCCGCCTACTGGAATGTTTCCGAGGGGGCCTCGTGGGGCGGGCTCCTGCGGATCGAGCGGGGCCTGACCCTGGAGCAGGCCACGGAGCGCGCCGCGGCCGATCCGGAGGTCACCTATTTCTTCTTCACCACCGGCGAGCAGATGGTGCTGGAACAGGGGCGCCCCGATCGGATCTTCCACCACGGAGACACGGCGTTCTTCCGGGGTTCACACTGGTGGGGCAGCGCCCCGGGGCTGGCCGACGGATACTCCCGCCCGGCCGCACCCTGACGCGACCAGGCACCCGGTGGATGCGCGCTGTTCGCATCGACCCGGAGCCGGACGACGGGGGGGGGCATGTGTTGCAGCGGTTCATCGCGGAGCGCGCTGCCAGGGATTCATGGCGCCCTGCCCAGGCCACCGACAGGTGCCCGTGCCCGAGCACCGCCCGCCGGGCGCCTTGCGTTGCATGATGGCTCTCCGTGACCACCTCCACGCGCCGATCCACCCCGTGCGTCGGGGTGAGGTGCGCTACCCCTGGCAGGTGAGGCTCCCGCCCAGCCCTGCGCAGGCACCCGTACAGCACTGCGAGCCCGTCGCGCACGACGCCCCGATGGGACGGCAGCTCGTGCAAGCGCATGCGCCGCCGCCGGTGACCTCGCGGCAGGCGGTGCCTGCGGTGCAGCCCCGGGAGCAATCACCACACCGCCACGCGGAGGGCCCCGAGGTCCCGCATGCGCGGAGCTCCATGCCCGACGCGCAGCGCCCGCTGGCGCAGCACCCGCCGTTGCAGCGCCAGTCGAAGGAGCACGCCGTGGTGCAGGTCCCCGCGGCGCTGCATGCCTGGCCGACAGGGCAGTCCCGCCCGACGTTGCTTCTGCAACGCATGCCAGCATCGACCGGGGTGCTGGTGTCCGGGGGGACGCCAGTGTCGGGACGAGCGGCGTCTGGCGGAGGCAGGTCCGGCGGAGGCAGGTCCGGCGTCGGAGGTGGCTGCTCGGGGGGCACCGTGTCCATCGCGGCGGCGTCCGCGGGGGCTGTGTCGAGGGTGGAGGTGTCCTGCTCGCCAGGCCCGGTGTCCGCCACGGCATCGGCGGGGGCGGGTCCGGGCGGGAAGGTCGGGTCCGGTGCGCAGCCAGACAGCAACAGGGCCGTCCAGCAGACCACCCACGGCCAGGGAAGGGACACGAACATCCGCGAGACCGTCGCACACCCCCGCTCCCGCGTCGAGCGGAGCATCGGCCCCGACCCAGAGCTGAGCCTCTTCAGGCGCACCATGACGCCGGAGTGCGCGTTGGATACACACCTCTGCCTCGCCGACCACCGGCGACCCGTGACGCCCCCGTCCTCCTCACACCCTTCACGGGCGTGGCCTTCCGCGTCGAGGCCGTCTGCCAGCCACGCTCGCTCGCCACGACAAATGGCTCCGCCTCGTCGCCTCGGTCCCCTCCGTGGAGTCTCCCCTCGCAACCCACGCCACGTCCTGAGCTCGCCCGCGCTGAACACGACGCCCGCGCGCTCACCGCTCGGCGTTGTCCCTCGCGGCCGCGAGGCTCCGGAAGAGCCACCACAGCCCCAGGCTGCAGCAGCGACCTGGAGATGTATCCTACCTCTCGGCCATGGCGAGACCTCCCCGACTGGACCTCCTGCGCGACGCCGAGGTGCTTCTTGCAGGCCGCGAGGTGCCCTCCGCCCGGCGCCTCCTGGACGCGATCCGAGACATCAACCCCACAGGGCGGGCCCTCTCGTCGGTGGAGACCCGGCGCCGGTATGCGCTCAAGAACCGGCTCCAGAGCCTTCTCATCGTCCGCTACGGGGACGCGCTCCAGGTGCGCCCGGTGGAGACCCTGCCGGGGACCGTCTCCCTGTGGCACCCGACGCTCGGCGACGACGCCTGCCACGCCGTCCTGGCGGGCTTGAGCGACGAGGCCCGGAGCTGGGTGCGCTTTGCCCTGGACACTGGCGCCCACGAGGAACCATCCACGTCGGTGGCGGTGACGGCTCCGCGCCCGGCGGGTCCGACCGCGGCCCCGGAGGCCCTTGCCCGAGCGCGTGCGGCCCTGGATGAATTTGATTTCGACGCCGCGCGGGCGGCGTTGGAAGAGGCGATGCGCGACCCGGCCACCCTGGTGGAGGGCGCCGGGGCCCTGGTCGCCCTGCTGGTGGACCACCTGGCCCTGGACCAGGAGGCCCTCGCGCTGGCCGAGCGGTTGCCGTCCGCGGCGCTCAAGCCCCAGGCAGTGCAGGGGCTCCTGGCCGTGGCCGCAGCTCGCCAGGGGGACCGGGTGCGCGCCTCCGGCTGGCTCCCGGACGCCGACCCGGAGCACGCCGCCGAGGCCGAGGGGCTCCTGGCGCGCGACGCCCTTGCCCGCGGGGACGTTCCGGACGCCGACCGCTGGCTCTCGGCGCTGCGTGCCCGGACACTACTCTCCTGCCAGTCCCACCGTAGGTCTAGATACACGCGAACAGGGCAGCGGCGCGGATCATCACCGAGCTCACCACCACCGCACCGGGACGGGGGTCGGGTGACCAAAGCCCAAAGGGGTACCATCCAGGAAGAGGTCGCAGCCGAACACCCTGCCCCAGCAGGCGAGGGTGCCGTCGCTTCGCACCACGCAACTGCCCGAGTCACCCACCGAGAGGTAGCGCGCGTCGGAGATCCCTACAACCCTGACAGGCCGACTCCGGCACTGCCTCGGTGGATAAACGGAGCGGTCCAACTCGGTGATGAAGGGCACAGCACACCTCTCGTCCGACGGGCGACCGTCGCCAAGAATCCCGAGTCGGAGGCCGTCGGTGGTGCGGACCTCGGAGTTGTCGCCCCAACAGAAGACAGCGCCGTCGCTCCGGCGCGCACAAGAGGTATCCAGGGCGGCGCTGACCTGCACGATGTCCGAGAGGCCCTCCACCTGCACCGGAAGCGGAGAGCATCGCACCAGGTAACGGTGCCTCGGGTAGACACCGAGCTCCAGGCATACGTCCCACGACCGACCGCCATCTCCGAGTTGCCCCACGTCGTTCTTGCCCCAGCACCAGACCGTGCCATCGCGCTTGAGCGCACACGCATGTCGGAACCCCAGGGCGATGGCGGTCACATCGTCGATCCGAGCCAACGTCCAGCCAGGCGGCGCGGACAGCGGGTCCATGGTGCCGAGACCTCGCACCCCAAAGGTGTTGTCCCCCTGACAGGACACCCGACCACTCCGGTGGGTCACGCAATGGAAAATCGAGAGCGCCACATCCTTGACGTCGGTCAGTCCCTCTTCAATTCGGGGAGGAAGGCGCCCCGAACCCCAGGTGCTCAGCCGCCCATCCCGCAGCACGGCGCCATGCCACCACTGACCGTTCGCCGTAACATTAACCACTTCGGACAAACCCTCGACGACGCGAGGCCCAATGGGATCCTCGGGCGAGAAGCCAAGGCGTCCCTCAAAATTCACCCCCCAACACTGCACACGGCTTCGCCCATCGACCACGCAGTTGGCATATCCTCCCAGGGACATCTTCGTGACAATTCCTTCGACAGGGATCCGCGCAGGGCGATGGCAGGTATCGAATGGCATCCTACCGACTACGGAACCTGCCCCCCAGCAGACGACCTGGCGAAGCGCCGTCAGAATGCAGGTACTGTCATGGCCATGATGTACCTCAATACTATCGCGAACCGAAGGCAGGTCAGCGTCTTCGGACAGAACACCAGGATCGGCGCTCCCTGTGGCATCCTGCGGGACCAGCCCAACCGCTTCGCCATTATCCATGGATGAGGTCTCCAAAGGACGATCCCCTGGAACCGAGATAACCCCGTCATCTAGGAAGATGTCGGTCGATGATCCATCAGTCACCTCGGTAGCATTACCACATCCAGCATCGGAGCAGGGTACGCCCAAGTCACCAGTATCGATACCACGAACAGGTCGACCAGTCGAGCAACCCATCAAGAAAATCACAATAGCAAGGAGACTTCGGCTTGGCCTGCGACCTTCGGACGACACGAAGTTCATCACGCGCCTTCCACGAATGCCAGGATTCTAGGCACGCCCAGGCTGCCAGAGGCGATTAGCAGGAAGCCGATCATCTCCTTGAGTCCTCGAAAATATCGCCCGAGAACAGTGCTGTCGTCGCGAGGTGACCCGCCCCAGGCTTGCGCAAAGCTCAGCAAATCTGGAGCCCAAAACGCTCTCAAGCGGAGCGTGTCCGACGTGGGCACTCCGAAGATCCATGTCTCGCCCGCTCCCGTCGCGGCTGGAAAGAGGCGAAGGTCTCGCGAGATCGCCTCGAAGATCGGCTGCCGGACCTCACGCCAGAAGACGGCCGGTTCAGTGTATCGAGTCATGGCGGCGGGGCCGCTGAGGTCCCGAAATGCGGCCGCGGCCATGGACCTGGCAACGGGGTCTACGACCATGGGGATCGCGGCGAGTCGCGGGCCCCGGAGCGGGTCACTGCCCCAGGCCGGATCCCTGCGCACCCTGTTGTAGGCGCGACGCACAGGCGCGTAGATGCTCGCCAGCAACTGCAAAAGCCGCAGCACGCTGCCCAGCATCTGCACCCTTGGCATGGCGCGCACCTCCGAGGAGAGCGCCTGGAACTCGTCCACCCAGCGATTCACGTCCTCGGGCGGGTAGTAGTCGAACTGCGTCACGGTCGCTTCTTTATGCTCAAAGCCGAGCCCCTCGAACTGAAAATTGGTCGTGCCATGCTCCAGCGAGCGAAGGCCGGAGACAGGGTCCAACAGCATCGCGGGTTGCCCCACCGAGGGCGCCGCCCTGCGCCAGCGGTTCTCGATCTCCTGGAACAGCAGGGACAGACGGCGGGCGTCTGGGTCCCGCGACAGCAGGAATCGGTCGTCGACAGTACCCACGAAAGCATTGGCCCATTCCGTGCGGAGGGCCGATGGGTCCTCGAAGCGGTCCCACAGGAGGCGCGCCAGGGACCAGAGCTTCACGCTGTCAAAGGCCCACCCGGCCGTGGTCTCCCCAAGGAACATCCGACCGCCCCGCTCGTAGACGGCGATCAGGCCCCGTTGCAAGCGGGATGTATAGATCCGCGGCACCAGGAAGCCCTGGCCATAGAGGTACTCGTAGAGGCCCAGGCGTCGCGAGAGCATCGCCCACCGATCCAGATGGAAAAGCTCCGGGAAGCGGTTGAAGCGACGCACGACGTCCGCCGCCGTGGCCTCCACCAGCGGTTCGAGGGGATAGACGGCGTCGAGCTCGGGGCCATCCAGCCGGGTCGTCACCAGCACCAGGAGGAGCGGATGCAG
>JACRDB010000153.1 GCA_016218725.1 Deltaproteobacteria bacterium | reverse complement strand
TGCGGCACACGCTCAACGTCCCTTCGACTCCTACGCCGTGCCGCGAGTCCGGGGGGTCGCGGTGGTCCCTACTCGGTCACCTACGCTCGCGGTACGGGACAACTCCCGCGGTCACCTACGCACGCGGTACGGTACGACTCCTGCGGTGCCCTCACCGCGGAGACTACACCGGAGCGCCGCGACGCTGTCCAACACCCCCACCACGACGGCATCCGCGGTCCTTGCCGCCACCGAGTCCGCCTGATCCCCTCCGATGGGCGTAGGCGCGGCTAGATGTCCCGCCTGGGTGGTCCGTTCTATGGCGGACGCCGGAGGCCGCGCTTGACATTTCGTCGCGCTGCACTGTCTGATCCGCCCTCGCACGATATCCCAGGAGGGGTGCTCCATGTACGACAAGATCCTCGGCGAGATCCGCGACCACTCGTTCTACCGCGACAACTTCCCGAACGACGGCCAGCGCTTCGTCGCGTGGTACCTGCACCGCGTTCTGCTGCTCGACATGCACGCGACCAAGGCGGCCATCACGGACGGCCAGAACGACAAGCAGATCGACGCGATCGTTGTCGAGGATGGGGAGGACCGCCGCATCCGCGTGATCCAGGGCAAATTCGTCAGGCCCGACGCGATCGACGCGGCCCCGCTCCGCGAGGTTCTCTCGGCGTGGACGCGCTTGAAGGATCTGCCGAGGCTTCAGGTGGAGTGTTCCGGCAAGCTCGCCGAGCGCCTGGAGGCCATGCGCGTTGCGCTCGACGATGAGTACGACGTGCAATTCGAGTTGCTCACCACGGGGCACCTCACGGAGGCGGCGGAGATCGACTTCAACGCCTTCAAAGCGACGATGAGCGACGACAGCGACTTCAACGCGGGGCTGACGCTCGTGGACTCCGCGCTCCTGGAGACAAGGCTGTCCGAGGCTGAGCAGCGCGACCTGCCCGAGCTCGCATGCGAGATCGAACTGGACCCCGAGCGCGTGCTCGTGAGCGAGGAGGCGAACGTCCGCGTCATCATCGCGATGCTACCGATCGAGCGCTGCCTGAAGCTGCCGGGCATCGCCGACGGCAAGCTGTTCCGGCGCAACGTCCGCCAGAGCCTCGGCCTCAGCAACAAGGTCAACAAGGCGTTGCGGAGCACCCTCACGAACGCCGAGAAGGCTCCGTACTTCTTCTTCTTCCACAATGGGATCACGGCGCTCTGCCGGGGCTTCTTACTCTCGGAGGACCGCCGCAAGCTCAAGGTGCAGGGGCTCTCGGTGGTGAACGGCTGTCAGTCGCTCTCGACGATCTACGCGACCTCGGGGAAGGTCGCGCAGAAGTCGGGGTCGGTGCTCTTCAGATTCTACGAGATCCCGCAACTCGACCTCGGCGACGCGATCAGCATCAACACAAACTCGCAGAGCGCCGTCAAACCGCGCGATCTGCGCAGCAATGACAAGTCCATGCGTTCCATCAAGAAGCGCTACCAGGACGGCGTTCCCGGCGGCTACTTCATCACGAAGCGCGGCGAGGAGCGGCCAGCCGACAAGGAAGCTGCAAAGTGCGTCGATGCCACCGACTACGCACGCATGGTGGTCTCGTGGCAGTGCCAGCGCCCGAACCTCGCGTCGAACGAGAAGAAGCTGTTCGATGAGCACTACAAGACGCTCTTCCACCCCGAGCTCGATGCACAGTCGATCCTCGCCCTGCGCTTGTGGGTCAACGAGATCGACAGGCACTGGGATAGACTCGACATCAACGAGGCGATCAAGGCCGTGCGGGGCTCCGCCCGCTTCCACATGCTCTTCGCCGTCTCGCAGCTCATCGCCCACGCTAGCAACCAGTCCGACAAGGTGCCGTTGCCGGCAGCGACGACGGGCGCGCTCCAGTACGCCCCGATGGTGCTGTCGCAGGCGAAGCAGTGCCTCAACCAAGCGCTCCAGCAGGCGATTACGCAGTCTGCTGCCGCGAGGAAGGTCTTCAGCCCTCAGAACTGGCTCAAGGGCAAGGGCGCGGTCGCCGACGAGCAGCTCGTCGCGGGCACGATCGTGAACGTGCTCAAGAACCTCGGGAGCCCGGAGCTCGCGCCGGTCATCACCAGCCTCACCCTGCCCGCGGCGAAGTTCTCGTTCCGCTGGACCGCCGAGTAGCGCCGTAGCGCCGACATCTTACCCCTCACACCCCGTCGGCACCTCCCCCTCCGGCACGAAGATCCAGCCTTCGCGCGGCAGAGGCACGTCACCCAACACCAGCGTGTCCGAAGCAGCATCACCCGCCGCGGTCGCCTCCTGCGGGGTGTCCGCCGCACCCCCTCCGTCGGTGGGTGTGCCCTCGCGCTCGCACCCGAGGAACGCCAGCGCGAGGAGGACCCTTCGGAGCATCGGAGCGTGAGGTTACCAGACGCCGGGGAGGATCTTCCAGGGCACCCGCTGGCAGTACGCCTCCCAGGCGGGGCCGTATTTCTTCGCGCAGCGCTGGTCATCGCGGCGGGCGCGGTCCACCAGGAGGATCGTGAGGTACACCGCGTAGAACCACGGCAGCGCGCGGGAGAAGCCCGCCGGGGCCGTCCAGAGGTACGCCAGGGTGAGCTCCGGGACGTAGTGAAAGTGCCTGGCCAGGCCCCAGAAGCCCGACACGAGGAGCAGGTTCTCGCGCTCGACCCCGTCGGCGGTGGTGTAGCGGGCCGGGAGCACCTCCGGGCGCTGGCCCCACACGGTGGTATTTCCCTGCGTCGCCCGCACCCGCTGGCGCTGGGCGTCCGCGGCGTAGTTCACCCAGATGGACACCACGCCCCCCACCACGATCAGGAAGGCCAGCACCGGATGCAGGTCCTCGCGGCGCTCGACCAGGGACAGCGCGGGCAGGGCGTACACCGCGGGCACCCAGGTGAAGAGCCCCCAGCAGAGGTAGTACCCGAAGCGGTCGTGCATGATGTCCAGGGAGGTGAAATACCCCGCCTCCCACACGAAGAACTTGAACAGGTACAAGGTAATCAGCGACGCCGTGGCGGTCATCGCCCGCGAGAGCCCCCCGTGGAGCTCCGCCTGGTACGCGCTGAAGAGCAGCACCAGCGCGCTCCAGCCCATCATGGACAGCCGGCAGTGTACGAGCTGCTTCACGTTCATCCCGAAGAGCGTCGGGTGCAGCTCCACGCCCTGGAAGAAGTCAAAGAGCCGGTGGTCCGTGCGCACCGCGTCGGTGGTCGACGGGTACCTGAGGCCCTTCCAGTACAGGAACACGCAGAGCGCCAGGGCCACCAGGTTCAGCGTCACCAGCAGCGACCCGAAGTGCTCCCACAGGGTCCGGGGCGAGAGCACCCCCAGGCGCACCCCGACCAGGAGCGCCAGGTGCGTCACCAGCCACGCCGCCACGCCGTTCAGCTTGTACTCCGGCTGGTTCCCCGCCGGGGTCACCGGGCCCTTGAAGCTCTCCCCCGGGAGGAACTTCAACAGGAGCCCCTGGAAGAGCACCCACCCGAGGAGCACCCTCACCGCGGGCACCGAGGGCCCCGGCACCAGGGCCACAAACCGCTCCCAGGTGATGCTCCGGGCGAAGTCCGTGACGCTCCCGTCGAAGTGTACGGTGATCATCCACGCCAGGAGCGCGAGGGGCGGCGTGGCCAGCATCAGCCCCAGGGGGCCCGCCCAGCGCCGCACCGCGCTGGCCTCCAGCGGGGTCACCGCCGGGGGCGGGGGCCGCTCCGAGGGGTCCAGCCGGCCCGTCATCGCCCAGGAGAACACCATCGCCAGGAGCTGCATCATCGCCGGAGGTGTTCGCACACCTTGACGGCGAGGCGCAACCGGGTGCAAGCACCAGCACTCCCCTCCACACGGAAGTGCCTCATGGCGGACCTCAAGGGCAAGACCCTCTTCATCACCGGCGGCAGCCGCGGCATCGGCCTCGCCGTGGGCCTGCGCGCCGCCCGGGACGGCGCCAACGTCGTCCTCGCGGCCAAGACCGCGGAGCCCCACCCGAAGCTCCCCGGCACGGTCTTCACCGCCGCGGCCGCAGTCGAGGCCGCCGGGGGCCGCGCGCTCCCCTGCCTCGTGGACGTGCGCGACGAGGGTCAGGTCCGGGACGCCGTGGAGCTGGCCGTCAAGACCTTCGGCGGGATTGACGTCCTGGTCAACAACGCCAGCGCCATTCACCTCTCCGGGACCCTCCACACCCCGATGAAGCGCTACGACCTCATGCACCAGATCAACACCCGCGGGACCTTCCTGTGCTCCCAGGCCTGCCTGCCGCACCTCCTCCGGGCCCCCAACCCCCACATTCTCAATATGGCCCCGCCCCTGGCCCTGAAGCCGAAGTACTTCTCCGGGCACCTGGCCTACACCATGGCCAAGTTCGGCATGAGCCTCTGCGTCCTCGGCATGGCCGAGGAGTTCCGCGAGAAGGGCGTCGCCGTCAACGCCCTGTGGCCCCGCACCATGATCGCCACCGCCGCCGTGGCCAACCTCCTCGGCGGCGAGGAGTCCCTCCGGGGGTGCCGCACCGCGGAGATCATGGCCGACGCCGCCCACGCCGTGGTCACCCGCCCGAGCCGCGGCGCCACCGGCAATTACTACATTGATGAAGAGGTCCTCCGCGCTGAAGGCGTCAGCGATTTCGAGCGCTACGCGGTGGTCCCAGGCGCCCCGTTGATTGAAGACATCTTCCTGCCATGAACGTCCAGGGCTTCACCCCGCTGCCCGCCCTCCTCGGGGGCGCGCTCCTCGGGCTCAGCGCCTCGTGGCTCCTCGCCGCCAACGGGCGCGTGGCGGGCATCTCGGGCATCGTCGCCGGGGCCCTCCCCGGCTCCGGCGGCGCCCCGAGGGCGTGGCGAGGGGCCTTCCTGGCGGGCCTGGTGCTCATGGCCGCGGCGTTGGCGGCGCTGTCCCCGGCGCTCTTTGCGACCCCCGAGGGGCGGCCCTGGTGGCTGCTGGGCCTCTCCGGGCTCCTCACGGGCTTCGGCACCCGCCTGGGCGGCGGCTGCACCAGCGGGCACGGGGTGTGCGGGCTCTCCCGGCGCTCGCCCCGGTCCCTCGCGGCCACCGGGACCTTCATGGCCCTGGGCTTCCTCACGGTGTACCTCGCCCGGCACGTCCTGGGAGGGGCGTCGTGAAGGCCCTCCTGAGCGCCTTCGGGGCCGGGGCCCTCTTCTCCGCGGGGCTCTCCGTGGCGGGCATGACAAGGCCCTCCAAGGTGCTGGCGTTCCTCGACCTGGCGGGCGCCTGGGACCCCTCGCTCATGCTGGTGATGTGCGGCGCCATCGGGGTCCACGGGCTCTATTGGTTGTTCGATGGGAAGCGCGACCGCGCGCTCCTGGGCGGCGCCGTGGAGCGCCCCTCAAAGACCGGCGTGGACAAGAGGCTCCTCCTCGGGGCGGCGCTCTTCGGCGTGGGGTGGGGCCTCGGGGGCTACTGCCCCGGGCCCGCGGTGGCCTCCCTGGGGGCGGGCTCCAGGGACGCCGTGGTCTTCGTCCTGGCCATGCTGGCGGGGCTGTGGGTCTGTGACCGGGTGGTCCCCGCGCCGGAGCGTTAGCCCGTGAAGCGCGAGGCGATCGACCGCCTGGAGCGCGAGGACCTGGTGCTGTTCATCAACGCCTGCTTCGCCTGCACGGGCCAGTGGGACTACTACACCGACGCCCGGGGCGGCGCCGTGGGCCTGGACTTCCTCCACGCGTACATCCTCGGGAACTACCGCGCGCTCTACGCCCGCACGCTGGCCGCGGGGATCAACCATTTCAACCGCGCCGCCGTGGCCGCGAGGCTCCTGGACGCGGGCGCCCCGGAGTCCCGGGAGGACCGCGCGCGCGAGGCCTCGCTCCTGCGCGCCACGCTCCAGACGCTACCCACGGGGAGGGTGTACCGCCTCCTGGAGACCCTCGGGGCCTGGGGGGTGAACAACCGCCGGGCGCGCGCCGTGGTGGCCTCCTGGGTGGCCTCCCGCGAGGACCTCCCGCGCGAGGCGGTGCTGTACCGCCCGAGGCTCCGGGCGATCCTGGACCATTTCCACCCGCCCGTTCCGCCCGAGGTGGCGCGCTTCGTCCGCGAGGGGGGGCGCCGCCGGGAGCCCTATGAGAACCCCCTCTTCGAGGCGTACCGTCGGGCCCGCACAGACCCTTCGGCGCTCTACGAGCTGCCCTTCTCCGTGGCCGAGGGCTTCGCCGCGAGGCACAAGGTCCCGCGGGACGTCTTCCTCCAGGGGATCGATCCCATGCTCACGCCCGTCGAGCGCCTGAGGCTCCAGCGCGCCGCCGAGGAGGCCTCCGTGGACCTCTCCGTGGACCTCTCGACGCTGCCCCTGGGGAGGCTCGTGCGGTACGCCCTCGGCCCGGGCCGTACCTTGTCCGATGAGACCCTGGAAGACGCGCTCCAGGCGTCTGTTGCGCGCGCGCTACGCAGGGCGCCGCTGGCCCTCGGACGCTGCGCGGCGGTGCTGGACCGGAGCCACTCCTCGGGCGGGGCGGCGAGCGCCGCGCGCCACGCCCTGGCCGTGGCGGTGGGGGTGTCCCGGCTGGCCCGCGCCGCGGCCACGGAGTACCGGGCCTTCTGGACGCCGGCGGCGCCCGAAGGGACCTCGGAGCTGCGGCTGTCGCCTGCCGGGCTCACGGACCTGGCGACGCCGCTCCTGGACGCCCTGGCCTGGAGACCCGACACGGTGCTGGTGGTGAGCGACGGGTATGAGAACCACCCACCGGGAGGTGTGGACGCCGTGGTGGGCGTGCTCCGCGCGCAGCGAGGGGACCTGGCAAGGACCTCCGTGGTGCACCTGAACCCGGCTTTTGACGGCGAGCGGTTGATGCCTCGGACCGTGAGCCCGAGGGTGCCCACGGTGGGCCTCCGGGAGCCCGAGGACCTGGCCACGGTGCTGGGCTTCGCGCGCTTCGCCGAGGGGACGGGCACGCTCCGGGAGCTGGAGGGCTACCTCGACGCGAGGGTCCAGCGCTTCCTGGCGCGGGCCGAAGGTCAGCGAGGGGCCCCGCGGTAGAGGGCGTCGATCCGTGGGCGGTGTGCGACCAGGGCCTTGTCGAAGCGCCCGAGGCTGCGGCCCTTGAGGGAGGTCGAGCGGTCCGCGAGGCGGCCGAGCATGCGCGCGTCGAGCATCACCTCCAGGTGGACGAAGGCCCGGGTGAGCGCCCCCAGGAGCGGCGATGCGCGCCAGGAGGTCCAGCGCGGGCGCACCGCGTGGACGAAGACAAAGAGCTCCGTGTCCTCCGGGGAGACCGGGTTGAAGAACACGGCGATCTTGAGGGCGTCCGGGTGCCTCTCGCCGGTCTCCCGGTCCACCCAGTACTGGTCATACACGGTGTATACCGGCGAGAAGAACGTGGTCCAATGGTCAATGAAGTCCGCGTCCCGGGGCACGCCGTAGAGCGCTCCAAGAGGCGCTGGGAAGGGCCTCTGGGGGCCTTGATTGAACACCGTGACGCGGTCGTCCTCGGTGGTCACACGACACTCCAGGGAGGCGAGGTCCTCGGGGTTGTACCCGAGGAACGCGTGGAGGAACGGCGTGTGCTCCACCTCGGTGAAGTTGTCCAGGGTGACCTCCAGCGGGGCATGCACGGTCTTGCGCAGGCGCCCCACCTCGTAGCACCCGTCGTGGTCCCAGCGGGGGAAGCGCGAGGAGGAGCCCTGGCGCCGCACCCACACGGCCCCGTCGCGCTCCACGGTCTCCAGGGCCTCGGCGCAGGGCTTCGCCGTGGGGGTTCCGGGGCTCCTCCCCTGGCCGTCCGGGGCGTAGCTCCAGCCGTGGTAGGGGCACACCAGGCGCCCGGCCTCCGTGGTCCCGAGGGAGAGCCTCATCCCTCGGTGGGGGCAGCGGTCCGGGAGACACCCCACGGAGCCACCAGCGCGAAAGAGCACCAGCTCCCTGCCGGCCACGGTGACCCCCACGGGGCGAGCGCGGAGCTCCTCGCTCTTGAGGGCCGGGTGCCAGTGGTCGAGCTCCGCCATCGGGCTACGCGCCCCCGAGGGCCGCGGTGATCCTGCGGGCCTCCCGCGCGATGTCGTGGAGCTGCCCCGTCAGGGGGTTGCGAAAGCCCAGGAAATAGAGCCCCGGCAGCGCGCTCTCGGCGCCGTGGACCCGGGGGTAGCCGCGCTCGTTGAGCACCTGGGAGGCCCCCTCCAGGAGCTCCTCGAGGCCCGGGTGGTAGCCCGTGGCCGCGAGCACCGCGTCCCAGGGGCGCTCGACGCCGTCGGCGTGGACCACCCCCGTCGGGGTGAAGCGCTCCGGGGGAGGGAGCACCGGGAGCTTGCCCTGCTTCACCAGCGCGATGGTGCCGATGTCAATGAGCGGGATCCTGCCTCGCTCCACCACCTGCGTAAGGGGGCCCTCGGAGGGCCTCGGGAGGCCGTAGGGGGCGAGGTCCCCGACGACCCGGTCGAGGAGCCGGAGGGACAGCCGGTCGGCCAGGGCGATGGGCAGGCGCGAGAGGACGAAGAGGGAGTTCACCTGCGCGGGGATGCCGTAGACGTCCCTGGGGACCACGTGCCTCGGGCTGCGCACGGCGAGGGCGACGGTGGCGCCGCTCTCCCAGAGGTCCAGGGCGAGCTCTCCGCCGGTGTTCCCCATGCCCACCACGAGGACCCTCTTGCCCTGGAACGGGCGCCCGCTACGGAACTCCCGGCTGTGGAGCACGGTCCCCTGGAAGGCCTCCTGCCCCGGCCAGCGGACCTCCCTGGGGACGCGGTTGTAGCCCGTGGCGAGGACCAGGTTCTTCGCGCGGTGCGTGCCGCGGTCGGTCTCCACGTGCCAGAGGCCATGCTCCCGGCGCGCGCGCTGGACGCCCTCTCCGAGCCTCGGGGTGACCTTGAAGCGCCGGGCGTACGCTTCGAGGTAGGCGACCACCTCGTCGCGCGAGGGGTAGAGCCCGACGTGCTCCGGGAAGCGCATCCCGGGCAGCGACGAGAACTGCTTGACCGTATGGAGGTGCAGCCGCTCGTAGTGGTTCCTCCAGGACCAGCCTACGTCCTCGGAGCGCTCCAGGAGCGTGTACGGGACGCCCCGGGAGCCCAGCCCCGCGGCCACGGCGAGCCCCGCGGGGCCGGCGCCAACAACGATGGTGTGCGTCGCGGGGTCCACGCTCCGGTGTGGCGGAGCATGGCAAGTTCTCCGGCGGGTCGCAATCACCGCCCTGGAGGGCCTTCTGGTGTGTTGCGTCCCTGGTGTTATCGTGCGAAACCGAAGCCGTGCGACGACGAAGCTTCCTTCCGTGTTGTCTCCTCCTGGCTGCCTGCGGCAGCGAGACGCGCCCCCCGACGCTCACGCCCCCGGTGACGGACTCCGCCGCGGACCGCCCGTTGGACACCGCCTCGGACCGCGGGGCGGAGGCCTCGACGGACAGCGCCCCCACCCCGGACGCCCCGGGGGATACGGGCCTGGCCGACGGCGGCGCGGACGCCTCCGCGGACGGCCCTCCCCTGACGGACACCGGTACGCCCACGGACACCGGCACCGTGGACAGCGCGAGCGTGGACAGCGCGCCCCCTGCGCCCGATGCGAGCCCTTCCGATGGGGGCATGGACGCCGCGGTGGACGCCCCGGCGGACGGTCCCCCCGCCACGGACGGGGAGCTCACCATGCCCGGGCCCTGGATGCCCCTCGGGGCTGGGATGTGCAGGCCCGAGGAGCGGCAGATCCCGGTGCAGGTCTCGCCCCACGTGGAGACCGACGCGTCGGTGGTGTACCTGTCGAACCCGCCGTCGTCGGGGCCACACTTCGGGTCCTGGGCGCGCTGGGGAGCGTTCCGGGACATCGCCCGGGGCAACTGGGTGCACAACCTGGAGCACGGGGGCCTGGCGTTCCTATACCGTTGTCCCACCGGCACCTGCGACGCCACCCGGGACGCGCTGGCGGCGGCCGCGGCGGCCATCCCCACGGACCCGGCGTGCATGCCCACGGACGCCGAGCCCACCCGGGTGCGGGTGGTGATCACCAACGACAACGTGATCGAGACGCCCATCGCCGCGGCCGCCTGGGGCTGGGTCTACCGCGCCAACTGCGTGGACGCCGAGAGCCTCCGGGTGTTCTACACCCGCCACGCGGGCATGGCCCCGGAGAACTTCTGCGCGGACGGCTTCGTGCCGTAGGGACCGTGCTACGGTCGGGCTCCATGGCCGCCCTCGAAGTCACCCCGGAGCTGGTCCGCGCCACCGCCGCCCTGGCGCGGCTGGAGCTCACCGACGCGGAGCTCCCCGGCATGGTCGCCCAGCTCCAGCGCATTCTCGATCACGTCTCCGTGCTGGAGGCCCTGGACGCCGAAGGTCCCGTGGAGGAGCCCCCGGCGCCCTCTGGGGCCCTCCGGGAGGACACGCCTCGCCCCTGCCTCGACCGCGACGAGGTGCTCTCGCAGGCCCCGAGGAGCGCCGAGGGCTTCTTCCTGGTGCCTTCCGTCCTGGAGGAGTAACGCCGTGACGGACCTCACCGCGCTGGACATCGCCAGCACCGTCAGGGCCGTGAGGGCTCGCGCGCTCGGCCCCACGGAGCTTGTCCGCGCCTTCCTCGCGAGGGTTGAATCCCAGGACCCCGGCCTCGGGGCCTTCCTGCGCGTAGACGCGGAGGGGGCCCTGGCCACCGCCCGCGCGCTGGAGTCCCGGGACGACCTCGACGCGCTGCCCCTGGCCGGGGTGGTGCTCGCCGTCAAGGACTGCCTCTGCACCCGGGGGCTTCGTACAACCTGTGGCAGCCGCATGTTGGAGCGCTGGGTGCCGCCCTACGACGCCCACGTAGTGGCGCGCCTCCGGGCCTCCGGGGCCATCGTCCTCGGCAAGACCAACATGGACGAGTTCGCCATGGGGAGCTCCACGGAGAACTCCGCGTTCTTCCCCACGCGCAACCCCAGGGACCCCTCGCGCGTCCCCGGCGGCTCCTCCGGCGGCAGCGCCGTGGCCGTGGCCGCTCGCATGGCGCAGGGAGCCCTCGGGACGGACACCGGCGGGAGCGTCCGGCAGCCCGCGGCCCTCACCGGCGTGGTGGGCTTCAAGCCCACCTACGGGAGGGTCTCGCGGTATGGCCTGGTGGCCTTTGCGTCCTCCCTGGACGTGGTCTCGCCCTTCGGAGGGAGCGTGGGGGACGTCGCCGCGGTGTACGAGGCCATCGCCGGTCACGACCCGCGGGACGGCACCAGCGCGAGCCTCCCGGTGGAGCCCGTGCTCCTCCCCGAGGGCCCCGAAGTCCTCCGTGGCCTGCGCGTGGGCGTCCCTCGGGAGTACTTCTCCGAGGGCCTCGACGATGTCGTAAGAGCGCGCGTAGAGAGCGCCCTGGACGCGCTCCAGAGGGCCGGGGCGGTGCTCGTCCCCCTGTCCATGCCCCACACCCGCTACGCCGTGGCGGCGTACTACGTGCTCGCCACCGCCGAGGCCAGCGCCAACCTCGCCCGCTACGACGGCGTGCGCTACGGCCTCCGCGTCGAGGGCCGACACTTGAAGGACCTCTACGGCGCCACCCGCGACCGGGGCTTCGGCCCGGAGGTCAAGCGCCGGATCCTCCTCGGGACCTTCGCCCTCTCGGCGGGCTACCAGCAGGCGTTCTATGGCCGCGCCCAGCGCGCCCGAGCCCACCTCCGCGAGGACTTCCGCCAGACCTTCGCCCAGGTGGATGTAGTTGCCACACCTACATCTCCTACCGTGGCATTTCCTCTTGGGCAGCGGGTGGACGACCCGGTGGCGATGTACCAGGCGGACGTGTGCACGCTGCCGGCCTCGCTGGCGGGGGTGCCGGCGCTGAGCCTGCCGGTGGGGGAGTCGCCCTCGGGGCTCCCGGTGGGGCTCCAGCTTTTGGCGCCGCATTTCGCAGAGGCGAGGCTCCTGCGGGTCGCCCGCGGCGTCGAGGCCCTCGGGCTCCGATGACCGAGGAGCCCCCGCGGAGGCTCCTGGAGCCGTTGAGGCATCGGGGCTTCCGTCTGTTGTGGGTGGGCTTCGTGGTGTCTCAAGCGGGAGATTTCATCCAGCTCCTGGCGCAGAGCTGGCTGGTGGTGGACCTCACGCACCAGGCGGGCAAGGTCGGCACCGTGGCCTTTGTCCAGGCCCTGCCGCGCATGCTCATCGGCCTCCTGGCGGGCGTGGTGGTAGACCGCGTGGACCGCCGGAGGCTCCTGGTGGTCACGCAGTTCCTGGCCCTGGTGCAGACGCTGGTGTTCCTCGCCCTGGTGCGCGCCGACGCGGTCACCTACGGGAGGCTCCTGGTGCTGGCCTTTGCCCTTGGGACCCTGGACTCGCTCAACCTCACGGCGCGCCAGGCGGTGATGCCCTCGCTCGTACCGCGGGCGCTCATCCCCAAGGCCGTGGCCCTCCAGGCCCTTGGGATCAACGTGAACCAGCTCCTGGCGCCCGCCCTCGGGGGCCTGCTCCTGGCGGCCTTTGGCGTAGTGGGGTGTCTCGTGGTCAACGCCGTGAGCTTCTTCGCGCTCCTCGGGTCCCTGGCCGCCATGGACCCGCTGCCCCGCCCGGAGCGCTCCGGGCGGAGCGTCTCCGAGGAGCTCCGCGAGGGCCTCGGGTTCGTGCGGGCGCGCCCGGAGCTCTGGGTCCCGATCGCCCTGGCGTGGGCCCTGGGCTTCGTGGGCATGCCCATCGCGCGCCTCCTGCCGTTGTACGCCAGGGTGGTGCTGGGCACCTCCGAGCGGCAATATGGCTTCCTCGCGGCGGCCACGGGCGTGGGCGCGGTGCTCGCGAGCCTCGCGGTGACGGCCCGCGCGGACCCGAGGTCCCTCCCTCGGAACATCTCCCTCGCTGGGCTGTGCTTCTCCCTGGCCCTCGGGGCCTTCGGGGCGCGGGCGTGGCTGCCCTGGGCCTTTGCGTTCCTGGTGCTCTTTGGCGGCAGCCAGATGGCCTTCCGGTCGGCTATTTCTACGCAGCTCCAGCTCCTCACCCCGGACCGCCTCCGGGGGCGGGTGACCTCCATCCTCGCGCTGGACTTCGGGCTCTGGTCCCTGGGCGCGGTGGCCCTCGGGGCCCTCGCCGATCGCGTCTCCGCGGCCCGCGCCCTGGCCCTGGGGGTGGACCCTCTGCACCTCTCGCCCGCGGTCCGGGGCTTCGGCCTCCGGGCGGTGTTCACCGGCGCCGGTGCCCTGTGCCTGGTGCTCGTGTTGTTGGGCGCCCTCGCGTCCAGGACCTGGAGGCCCGCCCCCGCGGGGTGAGGTCACGGCTCGGGCCATCCGCTATGCTCGCCCGATGCGCCTTGCCTTGAACGCTCTCATCACCTTCGGGCTCCTGGCGTGTGGCTCGTCCACCGCGGCGACGGACTCCGGCGTAGCGGCGGACTCCGCCGCGGACACGGCCACCGACGCGACCTCCGAGCGCCCCGCGTCGGACACGGCCCCGCCGCGCGATACGGCGCCCGTGGACCTGCCGCCCCCGGACACCGCGGCGGACGCGCCCGCGGACACGGCGACGCCCTTCCCCTGCCCCATGGGGCTCCCCGGGGAGTATTCGTTCTTCCGGGACGGGGGCAACGCCCCGTGGCAGGACCGCGGCACGGTGACGCCCCCGAGGGCCATGCTCTTCGTGCGCGACCGCTTTGACACCATGTCCACGCGCTGCCCGAGCACGCTCGCCGACTGCGGGACCGCGGACGTCGTGGACCTCGCGGAGGTCACCGCCGCGCTCGTCCACCCGGACGTACAATCTTCCCTGGCGCGAGGGACCGTGCTCTACGGCGTGGACACGCGCCCGGCCGACGGCCAGGTGTTCGTGATCCAGCGCGGGATGGCCCGGGTCGAGGTCGGCAGCGCCTGCCGCGGCGCCGGGGCGTGCACGCCCGTCCCGCCCGGCGTCCAGCGCGCGGTGGACATCCTCCAGGCGCTGCTGGAACAGGAGAGCACGGCGCCGGCGTGTCGCGCGCTCCTCGGCGGCGCGTGAGCGCGCGCTACAATCGAAAGCTCCCGCCCACCGAGAGCCTCGGGTAGAGGCCGGCGAGCGCGAAGGGGTCCGCGGGCGCCAGCGTCACGGCCAGGTCGAGCCGCACGGAGAGGTTGGCCTCGGGGCCCAGGGGCCTCTCCCACCCGAGACCAAACTCCAGGAAGGCCAGGTACGGCCGGGTGGTTACCTCCGAAACACCACGAAAGCGCTCGAAGACCAACCACTGGCCGGTCGCCCCGGCCTCCAGGGTGAGGGCCCCGAAGGGTCCCCGAAGGGTCCCGAGGAGCATCGCCTGCGTGGAGAGGTCCCCGCCGTAGGTGACCTCCCCTCGGGTGGCGCCCGCAAAGGAAGCGCTCGGGTAGAGCCTCAGGGCCACGGCGTAGCGGGAGCCTCCCAGGAGCCTCGCGCGGAGCTCGGGGCCCGCGCGGTGCAGGAGCCCCGCGGTGGTGCTGTAGCGCAGGCGCAGGTCGCAGCCGTCGGCCACTCCGCGCGAGAGCTCCGCGAGGCCCGTGGGGAGGGGCAGCACGGGCGCCGACGGGAAGGTCGTGCGAAGGACATCCACGCCGCCCGTGAGGCGGAGCATGGTGACCCCGCGGGGGACCGTCTCCGCGGTGTCCACGGGCAGGAAGAGCGGTAGCAGGAGAACCGGGAGGATCACAGCGACCAGGTCCTCCCAGCGAGGAGCGTGGGGAGATACCCCAGGAGCTGCACCTCCGGGCGCAGCGGGACCTCCGCGCGGAAGGTTAGAAACACGCTGCCCCGGTGTCTCCTCCACTCGGCGGTGACCTCACCGAAGGCGTGGTGAGGCTCGAAGACCCCGACGCGCTGGAGACCCAGCTCGGTGGTGCGAAGGGCCAGGACCCGCACGCTCACCCCGAGGCCAAAGGCTACATGTACGTCACTGCGGGTAAAGGTAGACAATCTGAGAGCGACGCCCACGGAGGTGCCGCTGCCGGCCCAGGCTCCGGCGAAGGGCAGGCCGCCGAGCTCTTCGACTGCAAAGAGCGCGTGGGACGCGGTGACCGAGAGGGCCACGGCGCGGGCGAGGCCGACCCTGGCGGTGAGGCCGAAGGCGTGGACCAGGCCCACGGTGTCGTAGTGGGCCCCGAGGTCCATGCCCGGAGCGAGGCCCGTGACGGCCCCGAGGCGCGCGGCGGGCAGGAGCGCGTGGAGGCCGCCTCCCGCGTGGACGAAGGCCCCTCCTGGGGGGACGAGCGCGGCGCCGTGGGAGAGCTCAGCGGAGCACAGCCACCCGCAGCGCATGAACAGCGCCGTGATCATAGGGAAAGTTCGCCTCTTCGTGCTGCGTGGCGCCGTCCGTCGCGGTGGCCCGGACCTTCAGGAGCTGAGGTCCCTCGCGCTCCGGGGTCCAGGCGAGGCGCCAGAGGGACCACAGCCACGGGCTCCTTGCGTCCGTGAGGGTGTTGAACGAGAGCTCCGCGCGCTGCCAGCGGCCATCGGCGAGGACCGAGACCTCCCGCACGCCGGAGCCGGGGGTGACCGCGAGGCCACGCACCTCGCAGGGCACGCCCACGCGGGCGGGGCGGTGCTCGTTCACCACGGTGACCTTGCTGCGCACGGCGGTGCTCCCGTCGACGAAGTTGGCCACGCGGCGCAAGGCCCCGGCGGGCGCGTAGGTCCTGACGGCGGTGAGGGCGTCGAGCCATTTGAGCGAGAAGAGCCCGTGCCTGCCGCGGTGCAGGGCCCGGACGGGGCTGCCGTGGTCGGGCGTGAGGGCCTCGCCGTTGATGGCCCACACCAGGAGCGAATCCTCGCCGTCGCCCTCCACGACGGACACGGGCAGCGGGACCCCGTAACCATCCAGGGCGCTGTAGACCACCCCTCGGGCGTGGGGCGAGAGCCCCGCGAGGGCAAGCGCGTCCCGGGCGCGCACACCGGTGAACGCCGCGCTGGAGATGAGCCCTCCGCCGGGAGGGTTTCCGATGCACTCCAGGGTGAGCTCCCGGGTGACCGTGGGGAGCGCCTGGAGCTCCGCGAGGCTCAAGGTGACGTCCCGGTCGACCATGCCGCGCAGATGCAAACGCCAGGTGTCCGCGCGGGGCACCGCGGGGAGGCCGAAGTTCTGGGTGATGTAGAACCGCTCCTGCGGGGTGAGGGGCGCTTCGGGGGTGGGCTCGTGGGTGGACTCCACGACGCGGACCCCTGCGCCCGTGCAGCGAAAGTTCCAGGGGAGCACCCCGAGGCCCACGGAGCCCCCGAGGAGCTTCAAGCCCTGCCGTCGGGTGAGCGCCCTCTCCACGGCGGAACCGTACGCTCCAGCCGTCGTACGGTTCCGGGTGCGCGATGGGTAGCCCCCGAACGACCACGGTCTGCGTTCTGGTCGGCGCCGTGGCGTTGATGGCGGGCGAGGCCCACGCGGGCCCCTGGGCGCGCCCCCTTGGGAGCGTGTATGGGCGCGCAGGCTACGGCCTCTTCCGGGGCCGCGCGGGCTTCCTCCAGCCCACCGACGAGGCCCCGACGACGTTCACCAGCCGCGCCTGGGAGCTCTACCTGGAGACGGGCCTCGGGGCCCACCTGGAGTTGGACCTCTCCGTGCGCCACGTCACAAACCTGGGCACTGTAGGGGATGGTACGACCTTTACCGACATGGGCCCCGAGGACCTGGAGTTGACGCTGAAATGGTCGCCCAGGAGCGCGCTCAACGCGCTGGGCTTCGTGGTGGGTGCCCGGCAAGCGCTCTACGAACGGCTCTCCGCGGACGGGCGGCCGACCCTGCGAGGTCCCGGAGGCGCGGACCTGCTGCTGGGGGTGGGGTATGGGCGCTCGTTCTGGCCTCGGAGGGCGTGGGTGGTGCTGGACCTGTTGCTGCGGTACCGGCTTGGGTCTCCGAGCAGCGCGGTGAGGCTGCGCGCGGAGGCGGGGGTGGGGCTCCTGGGGCCGGTGTCCGTGGTGGGCCAGGTGGAGGTGCAGCCGGCGTATGGGCGCACGGGGGACGTGGCGGAGAGCGCTCCCGGGCCGATCCCCACGGTGTTCTCCCTCGGGGCCAAGGTGCTCCTGGCGCTGGGGGCGGGGGTGGGTCTGGCGCTGGAGGGCGTGTGGTACCCCGAGGTGCTGAACGACGGACCGGGCTACCGCCTGGGGTTCGGGCTCACCTGGGAGCGCGCGGGAGGGCGTTGAGCGCTACCCGCGCATGCGGCGCAGCACGGCGCCGAGGAGCCCCGCGAGCCCCGCTCCGCCCGCGAGGCGCTCGCCCTGCGTGGGCTCGTGGCTGTTGGAGCCGTGGGGCCCGCTGCCCCCGGCGGCGCCTGGAGGGCGCACCACGGGCAGCGGCGAGCGCAGGTTGGCGCGCAGGCTCAGGCGCCCTCTGGGCACCTCGGCCAGGTCCCGGGCGGCCACGGGGTGCGGGTGTACGCCCCGCGGGGGCGCGCCCCAGACGCCTCGCCGCGGGTGGGCGCAGGTGATCGGGCCGGTCCAGGGGTGACGGATGGCGTAGCGCGCCTGGAAGTTGTTGACCCCGGACGGTGACGCCCCCTGCTCGACGCCGCCGCGGGTCCCGGGCGTCTCGCGGCCTCCGGCGATGGGGGGCGCCTCGCGGAAGATCAGGTCCTCGCTGAGGGTGCTGCGGTCGTAGCGGGTGTGGAGCCGGGTGACCACCATCACCCCGCCGTGGTACGAGGTGTCCGCGCCGCCCAGCACGTCCGCGCCGAGCACCGTGAGCTCGCTCGCGTCCAGCGGCGGGGAGGGGCACGGGTCGCAGGACCCGGTGCTCCAGGCGTACTCGGTGATCACCGAGCGCCCCCCGGAGGCGTCCAGGGTGTAATCGAAGAGGCGCGCGTAGAACTCGCCGAAGTGCGACCGTACGCTGTTGGTCACGGTGAGGTTCGTGGGCACGAAGGCGTTGTGGTAGTTGGCCACCTCGAAGCGCGACGTGGGGTGTATCACGTACACGATCAGGTCCTGGGCCTGCGGGGCGTTCAGGAGCCCGAGGCGCACCGGCAGGCGGAACTCCGGCGCGTCGTAGTGGAAGCGCAGCGGCGAGAGCCTCACGCCGCCGGAGGCGCGCCGCTCGGCGCGGGCGATGTCCACCCGCGCCACGAAGAACGTCCACTGCTCGCGCACGTACGGCGCCAGGGCCTCCGCGGCGCCGTTGGGGATGTTGTAGTGGTTGGCCCGGAGCCAGGTCTCGAGCCCCGTGGACTCCGTGGCCGAGAGCACCAGCACGTTGTACTCCCCGACGGTGAAGCGGGCCTCGATGCGCACCGTGGGCGAGTCCACCATGTCCTCCATGGGCGCCGCGGCCGTAGGCATGGCCGCCTCGCCGCGGCCCCAGCGAGGGCGCCGCATCGGCGGGCGGTAGCACGGGTCCTGCTCCCAGTACTCCACCAGGCGCGGCGCCGTCACGCTCTCCAGGTGGTTGAACACGTCGTGGGGGAGCGTGCGCACGTTCTCCTGCTGGAGCACGATGGGCACCGGGACGATCATCGCGAAGTCCGCCGCGGGGCCGTCGTAGTCGTTGGACATGGTGAGCACCGTGCGGGTGCCCTGGCGCATCAGCGCCACGCGCGTGGCCTTGTTGGTGATGGCCCCGGAGGAGCCCGACACGTAGAAGCCGCAGAAGCCCAGGGCCAGCGCCGGGGTCGCCAGGGCCCCCAGGAACCCCAGCGCGAACATCACAGGTCGCATGGTGCTTGGACCGCGTGAGCTCCCCGCTCCTTGGCCACCGTCAAGAGCTTTCCCGCGCCTCGCTGCGGTACCATTCCCCCGCCATGGGCTCCCTTCGGCGGGCGGTGCTGGCGTTCCTGGGCGCAGCGTGCAGCGGCGTGGAGCCCCCCTCCGCGCCCGCCGCGCCGCCGCGCTGGCCGTGCCCTCCGGAGTGGGTGGCGCACGCCCAGGGAGGCTGCGGCCCCGCGGTGGTGCTGTGCCCGGGCGACGGAGGCGCCGCACCAGGAGCGTGTGAAGGTATTGACTACACGCACCCACACCCCGTGGGGGATGGCGGCACGAGCTTCTACCGCTTGCCCGACGGGGCGGTGGGCGGCGGCTGGCCCGAGGCCCTGCCGGAGCTGGCGGAAGTAGAAACGGGCTCCCTGGCGCCTCCCGAGGACTTCGCGCCCACGGCGGGCATCCCTTCTTGTCCCGCACCCTGGCGCAGGCTCGGAGATGGC